>DAMCXN010000104.1:1905-2648 GCA_032096995.1 Aminipila sp. | reverse complement strand
ACCTTTACTTAATTCATAATTTGACATAATTAATCCTCCTAATATAATCAGGACAAATATCAAACTAATTATACCAAACACTTTGCAACAGTAAGTTCTGTTTCAGCTAAAAAACGGAATTTAACTTTTCAATTTACCTATTAAATTGCAATATGGTGATATGGCTATGAAAACCTATGATTGTATGTCAATAAATTTATAATCATGTATTTATTGACATATATATTATATTTTGGTATGATCTGTAAGAAGAGAGGTGTATTTATGAAGATTTTACATGTTAACCAGCAGGACAAGAAAAAAGAGGAAAAGAAATCAACAGTTGTTGAACCTATGGGCTGTGGAAAGTGCCATTGGTCAAAGCAAAGAGAATAATCCTCTTGTTGTATTGAGGCAAAAATTGAGCCCTAGGGCTCAATTTTTTTAATATAAGTATAAAAGGTGGGATTTATTATATGTTAAATTATTTAATAAAGAAAAGAATAAACTTTTTTGCAACACTAATATTTAGTTCTTTTAATAGTTTGTTAGCAGTGGGACTAGCTTATGTGATGATGACATGTGTTGACTTTGCCACGTCTGGTCAACTATCTTCAGCTCTGAATTTTCTTCCTTGGCTATTACTGTATTTGTTGTTGTGCGTCTGTATTGATCTTTTATATCGTAAATCAAAATGGGAATGTTTATCTATTGCAAAATCAAATCTTCGTGATGATACTTTTAAGAAAATTCAAAATTTGTCC
>DAMCXN010000104.1:0-1895 GCA_032096995.1 Aminipila sp. | reverse complement strand
ATTAGTTTTCATAAGAAAAATACTGGTGAATGGATATCTCTGCTAACCAACGATTTGGACATAGTTGAGGAATCTTATTTTAGTGCTTTTTTTAGATTACTTGAGAGTATATTTGAACTTACAATTAGTTTGTTATTGTTGTTACTTATATCACCTATACTTGCAGGATTTGTCTTGTTAATCACTTTTATTCAATTAATAATACCTAAAATAATGAGTAAAAACCTATCTAAAGCGAAAGGAATTATGTCCGATGCAGCTTCATCATTTACCACCACTGCATCAGAGCATTTAACAGGAATGGACCTTTTAAAATGTTTTCATGTTACTGCCCAGTCCTTTGATATGATGAGTGAAAGAAATAATAACTGGGAGAAAAAAAGATATCATTCCAGGTTACTTTCATCTTTTGCTAATCTAATGTCTTTTACTATGGGCAATATACTGTATATTGGTATATATTTTATCGGAGCTATACTTGTTATTCTAGGATATGAAACTGTTGGAACCCTTGTTGCAGCATCCCAACTTGTAGTGTACATTAGTTCACCCCTTGTATGTTTAAGTGATGATTTAGGTGAAATAAAAAGTGCCCGAGAAATAATTCATCAGCTTCATAACAATTTTGATGACACAGGAATATTCTTAAATGAATATAAACAAATTGATAAGACTTTTGAAGCTCTTAGAGTAGTTAATCTGGATTTTAATTACGATGATAATACTATTTTTAGTGATGTAAATTTTGAGATTGCTGCAAATAAAAAATATTTCTTCTCCGCCCAGTCAGGGTCAGGTAAGACTACCCTTATTAACTTATTAATAGGAACCCTTCCTCCTACAAATGGAAATATCTATTTCAATCATACAAATATAACTGAATTAAATCCAGTTGATTATAACCGATTTCTTCAAGTAAGCTCACAAAATACTTTTATATTTAATGCAACACTTCGAAATAACATTACTCTGTTTTCTGAACAGTTTACTGATAAGGAAATAAATGATGTAATTGAGAGAGTTGGACTGAAATACATCTTGGAGCGCACAAGACAAGGATTGGATCAAGTTATAGGGCAAAGTGGATTTACTTTATCTGGAGGAGAGAAACAGCGTATAGCATTAGCCAGAATAGAATTATTTAATCCAAATATGATAATTTATGATGAAAGTTTTGCAAATCTTGATGAAGGAACAACCCAAGAATTGCTTGAGTTGATATTATCTCGTCCAAAAAGTACAGTTATTATTATATCCCATCAAATGTCGCCAAATATGATTAAGTGGTTTGATTATTTAATTACAATTAATAATAAGAAAATCGCTATTGAGGAGATTGAAAGTTATGAGTAATAGTAGTGATCTATCAATTAAAAATAAAGATGATTTCCCCATTAATAGTATTTTAAAAGCACGACTTGATTTACAACAAATTGGTATTTGGGTCCAAGAGTTATGGAATTCAGTTGGCTCTAGTATATTTAGCGTGCATATTATTGTGTTAAACACAACACTTACAGCAAACGGAAAGGGGATTTCGAAGGAATTAGCTTTAGCAAGTGCCTATGGTGAATTAATAGAAAGACTATCATTTTGTTTGCCTTTTAGAGTATCTCCTTTCTATAAAATGTTTTATGAAAAAATTTATTCAATAGAAGAAAATAAACTATTTATTCATATGCCATTTGAAAATTGGATTAAAAGTAGTAGTGCTGATACCTATTTTAGTCTGTTAAATAACGGTTTGGAAGAAAACAGTAAAGATCATTGTATTAATCTGTGGTGTGAACGAAAAGGAAACTGCCGCAATTATGATTTGGTTTCACGCTTTAATTTACTGTTACTGTTATACGTCAATTTATTTTGGTTGGATTTATTCAAATTAAAGCAAGTTA
>DAMCXN010000103.1:0-3177 GCA_032096995.1 Aminipila sp. | reverse complement strand
CCCACAGCCTATCGGTTAACAGCCGAGTGCTCCACCATTGAGCTACCTTGGAACAACCTCGTCGACAAGTGCGGTGCGCATCAGCGACGATATTTATATTAGCATAGCACTATACGTATGTCAAACACTTTTTTACATTTTTTTATATTTTTTTATCTTTTACTTTACGTCCACTTTACAAACCCTTGAAATTCCAACACTTGTAAAGTTTACCTATATTGGGTTTTTTATTTGCATAATCTCTTCTTCTAAAAACATTCCAGTACCACTAGTCAAATTGTTTAATATACTTTTAAGGTCTTCACTATTTTCTGGATCTACCGATAAAACAACTTTTACCTTATCTTCATAGCTAATTTCTTGTATATTAAATAATATATCTGAAGATTTCTCCGATAAATTTTGTAATTTACTTAAATATGTATAATCTATTTTAATAGTTAGCATACACATATCTTTTACTTCACATATACCTGCCGCTTCAATACCCAATTTGGCAGAGCTAGTATAAGCTCTTACTAATCCACCAGTACCTAATTTAATTCCACCAAAATATCTAGTTACAACTATAACTAAATTGGTTAGACCCTCTTTTACAAGCATTTGAACCATAGGAGCCCCGGAAGTTCCTTGAGGTTCTCCATCATCACTTGCCCATTGAATCTGAAAATTATCACCAATAACCATTGCTGGAACATTATGTGTAGCATCTTTATGCTTTGCCTTAATATTAGAAATAAATGCATCAGCATCCTCTTTAGACTCTACAGGGCAAGCATATGTTATAAATCTCGACTTATCTATAGTCTGTTCAGCACAAGCTTCATTTTTTATAGTTCTATATCGTATCATATTCTTTCAACCTACTATAATCTGCTTCTTTAAGTTCAACTTCAAGTAATGTTCCTTTTTCTAAGTATTCCGTTGATATAACTTTAGCCTTTTCGCAAAGATATGATGAAATATCCCCTCTTTCATACGGAATAAGTAGTTTTGTAACAATTCTGTCAGAAAATATTTTCTTTTTTATAATATCTATAACTTGATTAAAATTATCTCCACGCTTTGCAGAAATACAAAGATATTCTTTATCAGTAGCAGGGCAAACTTGATTTTCTAATAGGTCAATTTTATTATAAACCAAAACGCATTCTTTATTCCCTGCTCCAATTTCTTTTAAAACTTTATTTGTAACATCAATATGAAACTCATTTGCATCATAAGAAGAATCTACAACATGTAAAAGAAGGTCAGCATAATTCACCTCTTCTAAGGTTGCTTTAAATGCATTTACTAAAGAATGTGGCAGCTTACTTACAAAACCAACCGTATCAATCAATATAAATTCATAATTATCATCCAGCTTAATACTCCTTTGAGAAGTATCAAGTGTAGCAAAAAGCATGTCTTTTTCTAAAACGACCTTATCGTCTCTTTCAGTTTCCTCAAGTAATCTGTTCATAATGGCAGACTTCCCCGCATTTGTGTACCCTACAAGAGCGACAATAGGAATCCCTGCCTTCTGTCTTTTGGCTCTTTGAACATTTCTGCTTCCTTTTATTTCAAGAATTTCTGTTTTAATATCATCCATTCTACGTTGTATATGTCTTCTATCTGTTTCTAATTTTTTTTCACCTGGTCCCCTAGTTCCAATTCCGCCTCCAAGCCTAGATAAACTTTTTCCAAAGCCTATTAGTCTAGGTAACCTATATTGAAGTTGAGCTAATTCAACTTGAAGTTTTCCTTCACGTGATATTGCTCTTGCTGCAAAAATATCTAAAATCAATATAGTTCTATCAATTACCCTTACACCTAAAGCTTCTTCTAGGTTTCGAAGTTGCATTCCTGAAAGTTCATCATTAAAAATAATTGTATCAGCTTCCATATTTCTTGACATATCAGCTAGTTCTTCTACTTTTCCCTTTCCTATAAAAGTAGCATTATTAGGTCTTTCTAAGCTTTGAATCATGCTTCCTAAGACCTCTACACCTGCTGCTTCAGCCAAACCCTTCAATTCCTCCATTGAATAAGTAATATCTTCATTTAATTGAAGACCTACTAAAATGGCTCTATAATCCTCGTTTTGTAATACTTCATTTTTTTCATTAAATCTTAACATATTTTTATTCTACCATACCTTTTTTTATTAAACAATTATTCTGTAGTGTCCATACCATCTAAAATACTATCTTTTGGTACATTAACATAACTGTTTGGAACTTTTCCTAATATTACTGCTTCGCAAACTAAAACCATGTTATGTATTTCTAAATTCTTAGATGAGAATGGGGCCATAACTCTAACTTTACTAGTCAGTGATAAATATACTTTATACTTTGTCTGGTTTATACCTTGAGACTCAAATTCACTTAAAAACTCAATATCTGATACACTAATAGGTAAAACTTTTAAGTTTACGTTTAAATCTGCCTGTGACATTAATTGACTACCTAAAACAGTCCCTAAAGGTACCCTTAGTTCTGTTGGTTCCATGGCTCTATACATTTCTTTTATTTCCTTGCCCAATTCTGCTGCTAAAATATTCATCGCTACAGTATTTGACTGCACTAATTCTATATTACCCTCATTATTAGTATTTATAATAAGTAAATCTTCTATGTTTGTTGCCTCTTTAAAAAACTGATTACAAGTTGCTTCATTAATTGCGTAAGAAACCATTTCTTTTGCCTTTATCTCTGCCAAAGCTTCAATGGAAGGTTGTATTACTTTAACTAGCTGCCAACACATTGCTGCCATAGTCATCAAAACTATTAGCACAAAAATTATAAATTTGATGCCTTTCCCTTTTTTATTACCACAAGCACTAAATCTTTTTGCAGAGCATGACCAAAGCATAAAAAAACACCCCCGTACAGATATGTCATTATATTCTGAACGAGGGTATATTGTGCTAAAGAATTTAATTAAATAGCCATTTTTTGTAGTTCTTCATGGAATTTAGAGTTTAGAATTTTAATATGTGTTCCCTTCATACCAAGTGAACGAGATTCTATAACTCCAGCACTTTCAAGTTTACGAAGCGCATTTACAATAACAGATCTTGTAATTCCAGATCTATCTGCAATCTTACTTGCAACTAAAAGTCCCTCATTTCCTTTTAACTCAGAAAAAATCTGTTGTACTGCTTCAATTTCAGAGTATGATAAAGTACCAATT
>DAMCXN010000102.1:0-4216 GCA_032096995.1 Aminipila sp. | reverse complement strand
GACCTTCCGGGTATGAACCGGACGCTCTAGCCAACTAAGCTACACCGCCACGTGCTTGTTTCCAACGTTTTGCGCCGTCAACATTTAATATATTACCATCTCAATACTATAAAGTCAACACATTTTTTTACATTTTTTTATTATTTTTTTAACTTACTTAAAAGCACTGATATTTCAAGGTTTTTCCTTATGTTTTGCACAATATATTAAATAATATGTCTAATTTTTGAAAATTTATTTATAACAAAATATACAAAAGAACATAAAAATTCATACAATGGAAATTTAAAATTCATTTCAGTTTAACTTTACGTCACTTGATTAATAAATCCTAATTTTATATAATTTGCTTATAAGTTATTTTATCATAAAAATAAGTAAAAAACAAATAAAAGGAGGTTATTATGCAATATCAAATTAAAGGGGCTCCGCTTCCTGTTCTTATCTGCACTTTAGAGTCTGGTGAAAGTATGATTACCGAAAGAGGCTCAATGAGCTGGATGTCTCCTAGTGTTAAAATGGAAACTACAAGCAATGGCGGATTAGGTCGCACCTTAGGAAGAATGTTTGCAGGAGAAGCACTTTTCCAAAATCGTTATACTGCCCAAGGTGGCAAAGGACTAATTGCATTTGCCTCTAGTTTTCCTGGAAATATAGTTGCTTTTGATATTACTCCTGAAAATCCTATAGTAGTACAAAAATCTGGTTTTTTAGCAGCCGAATCAACAGTGGATTTATCAGTTTTCTTTCAGAAGAAAATGGGAGCTGGTTTTTTTGGAGGAGAAGGCTTTATAATGCAAAAAATTTCAGGTAATGGAAAGGCCTTTATTGAAGTTGACGGTCATACTGTAGAATATACTCTAGGTCAAGGTGAATCTATGATAGTAGATACAGGGTATCTAGCAGCTATGAGCTCTACTTGCTCAATAGATATCACTACTGTGCCGGGTGTAAAAAACAAGTTATTTGGAGGTGAAGGTCTTTTTAATACAGTTGTTAAAGGCCCTGGAAAGATTATTCTCCAAACGCTTCCAATTAATTCTGTTGCCAACTCACTTCGTCCATATTTCCCAATAGAAAAATAGTTATTTCAAATTAAAACTTTAATAAATTGTATTATAGTTTTTGATTCTAAAAGAGTCCCAAAAGAAATATTTTCAACATTTACTTCTTTTGGGACTCTTTTTAATATTAAGCTATAAGCTTTTATGGATTACATTTTTTACAAGGTTCATACCCTTCACCAATAGCTTCCTCTCGATTAGAAAATTCAACTATATTATCTTCACTCATTGACTTCACTGAGGAACATGATAATTCATGAAATTTCTTAGAATTTTTATTTCCTATATAACCTTTTGCAATATAAGAACCCTCTTCATAATCCCATAAACCTTTTCCTTCATCTCTAGCAATTTTCTGTGCATTTGTAAAATCATCTACATATTTAACATTCGGAGGATAAGTAAGAATTTTTGCATGTCCCTCTTGTATTAGTTTCAAGTTAAACATTTCATCATCTAAATATACATATGCCAATATTCTATCGTACTTATCTCTTTCCTGCACATCCATTTCTATCATTACAGACTTCTCTTCTAATGCATTTTTCGTATATTCTGAGGCCACTTTTCCATATTCTACATTTTTATCCGCATCAGGATGCACCGATTCAGGTGTATCTACACCAATTAATCTTACCCTCTCTGAAACTCCATCAATATTTAATATTATAGTATCTCCATCGACTACCCTCTCTACTTTATATGGACCCTTTAATTCCAAATTTTCTTCATTTTCAGTCGAAGCTTCTACATCTTTATTTTCTATATTATCTACTTTATTTGACTCACCTATCTCTTGTAAACCCGACTCACCTGTACATCCTATAAAACTTAATGATATTGCCATACTTGCTAAAACCATTGCTACAATTCTTTTCATAATTCCTCCTACAATTTATATCTGCAACTACTATTTTAACCAATAAAAAAAGTGCAAATCATGAAATGCCATATTTCTCTTCGCACTTATTAAATATAAATCTATTGTTCCTTTACAAGAATAGCATTTGCTGGACATTCAGCCATAGCATTTTCTACAAATTTCATATCTTCTGGCCTTGGGTCCTCATAGCATTCCCATACTCCATCGTCTTTTATAGAATTTAAAGAAAATCTTACAAATTGGCATCTTCCGCATCCAATACAACTTTGTTTTTCTATTATAACCACCTAATTCACTCCTTCTTGTTGTGCTATAAAAATTCAATATTTTATGTCTATTATAGCATCTATTACCTTAAATGCAAAAGTTTAATTTAATAATAATACTCATATAATAACATAAAAAAGGCAGTTGCCTCCAACCACCTTTTTCTTATTGAATTCTTTTCTGTCTTTCATTATTCTTAGCTTTAACTACTATAAACAGCTTCATCCAAATGAATTTTAGGATTTTGTTTTATTGCTATGTCTATAACTTTATTTGCATCTAAGCTATTAAATACTAACATTTTTGACATAGAGCCTTTTGTAAAATGCAATCTTTTTTTGCTACTATCATATCCATTTTCCATATGAACTTCTGTAATATCTGTAAATGACCATAGTTCATGATATTTATAAATTCTAGCGTCATATGTAATAAAAATCCCCTCTTCGTTAACAAAAGTGGTTTTTCTAAAGAATCCTGTTGTTAATATCAAAGTCCCACATATTATCCCATATATAGAAGTTATATATATACCTAGACCTAACATTATAACTCCCATTATAATTGCAATTAATCTTGTTGATTTTTTATTTTTTCTCTCATTTAACGTATAAATATTCTGCATAACAACCTCTTTTTTATGCGGCTATCTTTCTCTTTGGATTTTTAGATTCATCTGCGTACTTAACTCCAATACCAAAGTATGAACTGATTATCGCATATACCGGATTAATTAAATTCATAAATGCATATGGTGCAAACTCCCAATTTGATACGCCTAAAGTAGCTGCTTGATAAGCACCACAACCATTCCATGGAATCATTGGAGACCACAAAGTTGCTCCATCTTCAGTAGTTCTAGATAAGAAACTTCTACTTAAGCCCTTTTCATCATATACCTTTGTAAACATTCTCCCCAGAACCAAAATAGCTAAATATTGATCTGTAAGAAAACACTTTATGTAGGTCTTCTGGCTCACGCATCATCATTTACTCCAACCTTCCCAGGTAACTAACTCCCAGTGGTATATAGGAAAAACTCCACGAATACAGCGGCGGTACCGCGCAGGATTTAAACCTGCTTCCCTTTTACTTGTAGTAGCTATCATCAATTTAGCTTGTAATAAAATCGATTTATACTATACAGAACATAAATGCACTATTAAATTTTACGCTATATAATATTACCACTTTTGTGTAATTTTTGTCAAGATATACTTAACCTATAACGTATCTCATCATAACTAAACCACTTATCTCAATGATAATCATACTTAGCTATAAGTCGTCATTAATATTTAAGTAATATTAATATAAGGATTGTGTAATATTAAAAACTATTTTTCACTTTTTAAAATAACAAACAGAGTGTTAAACAATTATTTGCATTCATATAAAGTCTACTGTTGGTCTGAGATTAAATGTCTATATATTCAATAGAATAGTGTTCTGAGGAAGATTATGAAAAACTCAACTAAAAAATCACTACTTTCCTCATATATATAATAAAAATCAGCTTTACTTTTATAATCGATCTAATGTAAAACATAACATTGATAAAAGTCACCTATATAAACCCATACTTTTTCCCCATTTTCTATAAATTCATTAAACATCAAATTTGGAATAAATAGTTTGATAGAACTGCGTTTTGCTCCCTTTAATATTTTTCCTTCTTTCATAGGTTTTGCTTTAAATTCTTCTATTTGATATTTTAGATCTACAATACCAATTTCTTTGCCAAAATGTTCAGCAAATATTTCTGTATTTACATTAATAACATTATTGGGATTTTTTAACCAATTAACCTTCATACTTGTTATTTCTCCTTATTAAAGACAATCTTTTATTTTTAAATAAAAAAGGATTTTTTAATATAATTTTACAAAGATTTCTCTGATTTCTTTGTTTGTTAAAAAAACATAATTATTAGCAAGTAATCTTTGCTGATTTTCAACAGTACTATTTGTAAATTCTTCAATTTGTGATTCTACCATTCCAT
>DAMCXN010000101.1:0-4229 GCA_032096995.1 Aminipila sp. | reverse complement strand
GCAATAAGCGAACTTGATAAGTTCTATAAAAAATTTGGCTTTACATATAATCAAGATAACCGTTTTTATAGATATTAATAGTTCACATTATAATAATATTCAGATAAGTGGAAGTTTTAGAGGTGGTTAGTGAATGAATGAAGCTATTATGGATTATGTTAAAGGATATTGTAAAGGCATACAATCACTTTTTATTGAGATAAGAGAGCTTATCATTAAAAGTGTTCCGTGTGAGATAGAAGAAAAATTATGGGCAAAATTACCGAGTTATTATGTAGGAGAAAAATTTGTAAGAATCATTCCATTTAAGGATCATATTAATATTGAGTCTTACACAATTATTAAGTACAAATCACAATTAGAGCAATATAAGATTACACCCAAAGGAATGCTACAGATTTATCTAAATCAGGATATACCACATACTGTTTTAAAAGAGGTTTTCATAGAAACATTAATGAGATAAATTCCAGATTTCATTTTAATGTAAGTTATTATAAATAGCAATTTGTGATTTAGAGCTCTAATGTAGCCTCTGAAAAAAATGGATAAATGGGAGTTTAGATAAACTTAAAAAGGTGAGGGGGATATAATGAGTAATACTGATTTTCAATCATATAAGCCTAGCAATCCTTGGAGTAAACCCATGAGCAATATTACATGGGGATTTGTATTTACTGTAATGACTTTTAACTTTTTAAGTTTACAGTATGTTTTACCAACAATTGGAGTAGGACTCTTATATATTGGCTTTCGTGATTTGCATGAGGAAAATAAAGAACTTAATATTGCATGGATTTTTTCTATAATAAATATGGTAGTTCACGTATTGGGTTTAATATATGTAAATACGCCATTAAACGTTAATTTTAAGAATAATGTTATTATGATACTTATTTTAACTGCTTTTCAAGTAAGCTTTCTTCTTGTATTTCGAAAAGGATTAAAGAAGGTTTTTGAAAAGGCTGATGCAATACCCAGTAAAGATCCTATTTTAGGGGTGATTATTTGGAGGATTGTTATTCTAATTTTGGTTATAGAAGAGTTGGGAAGTATTTGGTTTATATATGTTCCAGTAATTTTCTTTTATTTTTATAATTTCCGTTCACTTTATAAATTAGGTGATTATTTAAGTGATATTAAATTTAAAAATTCAGATGAAACTGTAAGGCTTAAGAGTAAGAAGCATGTTTTGGAATATATGATAGGGTGTGCTTTTATAGTTATCCTTTGCATTTTAGGATCTAATCATATTAGATTGGACTCCACAGAATTTATTTCTCCAAAGGCTTCAGAAACTCGAGATACACTCATGAATATGGGGTTTCCAGAAGCTATTCTTAAAGATATATCAGATGATGAAGTTGATATGTTAAAGGATGCTATATATGTTGACGTTTCTAGTGAACTTTTGATGTTTAATTCCAAACAAGAAACTATTAAAGGAGAGTATGGTGCCTATAATACTATTGAAAAACCAGGAAAAAGTAATTTGAAAACAACAATTATTTATGTTGAACTAAAGGATAGTCGAATGTATGCAATTGAATATTTTCAGTGGATAAGTGGAAGCGCATATTGGCATGATGGATTTACAATCAGCTCTTTAGAGAATTTAGAACTTATAAATGGAAGGTTATTGTATGAGAAGAATGGTACGAGCTATTCCGCAGCTATACCAAGGTTAAAGAATGAGATGGTTTCACAAAGTGATTGGTCTGGGTATGAATACCAGTCCTCAAAAGTTTCTGGTGCTGTAAATTATCCTTTTGGTTCTGATAGGCAGAGAGGATATGTTTTCTACAAATTGAATATTAGGAAAAATGTGTGGCTTGGATCCAATTTACTTAACTATATACATTATAGTAATCCATTTAGAAGTCCTTATGAGGAGACAGAGAGGAAAAATTTAATGTTTAATGATAAGTTAAGACAACATTATACAAATTTTAGAACCAAGGCTTATCGTGAAGCTAATGAGTAAAAAGTTTAACATAATGTAAATGGTAAAT
The DNA here is from genome assembly GCA_032096995.1 of Aminipila sp. Lineage (GTDB taxonomy): Bacteria > Bacillota > Clostridia > Peptostreptococcales > Anaerovoracaceae > Aminipila. The sequence continues at coordinate 2,217 of DAMCXN010000101.1, read as the reverse complement.
GTAAAGAAAAGTGGGAGGAAAAATGGAACTAAAAGTAATTAAGTTATCAGAGGAATATTTAGAAGAATGTGTGGATTTATTTATAGATACATTTTCAAGAGAACCTTGGAATGATGAGTATGATTCCAGGCAACAGGTAAAGGATTTTTTTATAAATCATATGAAAAATAATTATTTTTTAGGCTATCTAGGATTAATAGATAAAAAAGTTGTAGCGTTAAGTGTAGGCTTAAAAAAGCCTTGGATTCATGGAATGGAGTATTATATAGATGAATTTTGCATAGGGTATGATTTTCAAGGAAAAGGTATTGGTAGCGTGTTTTTGAAAGAGATAGAAGGATTATTGACTGATGAAAAGGTAGAAGGAATGATACTAAATACAGAAAGGGATTATCCCTCTTACAAGTTCTACGAAAAAAATGGATTTAAAGTCTTAGAAAACTTAGTTGTTTTGGGAAAATAAGAAATTTAGAGAGAAGATAAATAGTAAATTTGTAGCACAGATTATTTATATTTGTTTTGTGGAGGTGATAAAAATGCATGTTACGATTTACAATGATTGCGATGAGCAAGAGTTTTTAAAATCAGTTCGTATAAACGGTTTACTCGAGTACAATATGAAAAAAACAAACGGCAAATTAAAGGTACCAGATATGGAACTTGTGAATATAGCGCGCAATGAAGAAGGGCTTATTGTGGGCGGTGTATCGGGGTCTGCCTATCTATCATCTTTAGAAATAGAAGTTCTTTGGGTACAGGAGGCTTACAGAGGTCATAAAATTGCATCCCATTTGTTGAAAGAAATCGAGCATCAGGCAAAGAACGCCAGATGTCAGATTGCTCATCTGACAACATATTCTTTTCAAGCCCCGCTTTTTTATCAAATGCATGGATATGTTATTTGCGGAGAAGTCGATGGTTTTCCCGATGACATCAGACTATATACTTTAAAGAAGCAACTATGATTCGTAGTAAAAATTATGAGCATAATTAGAAGTTAAACAAATTCCAAGTTTCCTAGAGATGAACATGATAGTGCTGAAAATGTGAAAAAGTTGTTTCATAAAAATGTGAGAGGCATAATGTACGACAAAAACTATAATGAAAGTGTTATTCAATAGTAAGATAATATTGAAAATAGAATAAAACAAGAGAAATAAAATAAGAAAGCTCAATTATTTTCTGAACCAATGATAGCAATTGGTATGTTTAATCAAATCCACAACAGTAATAATATTGTGAATTAATATATTCAAGAAAGTGGAGGGGGAAAATGATTGATTCTCATATTCATATCGAACGAGGTCCTTATACAAATGAATGGATTGAAAAAATTATTAATCAAGCTATTGAAATGGGGTTAGATGAAATATATTTACTGGAGCATTCGCATCGTTTCAAGGAGTTTAAACCTATGTATCAGTTCGTAGCAGAGTATAGTAATTATCAAAAAGACTGGTTTCAAAGAAAGATTTATTTATCACTTAAGGAGTACACATCCTTGGTTGAAGAAATTCGACAGTACAAGTTTCCAGTTAAAGTAAAATGGGGATTGGAAGTGTGTTATTTCCCTGAAAGTGAAAACCTAATTTCAGATATTATTAATAGTTTTGATTTCGATTTTATAACCGGTTCCATACATTGGGTAGACGGCTTCGGATTTGACCATAAAGCGGAGTTATGGAACTGTGTAAATGTGGATGAATTATATAAACGCTATTATGAGTTAATGTTGCAACTAATTGACAGCAAATTATTCACAGGTCTTGCACATCCTGATTCAGTGAAATGTTTTAATTATTTTCCGTCATTTGATTTGACTCCAACATATGAAAAACTTGCTAATGCATTAAGAAATAGTAATATGTATGCCGAACAAAGTGGAGGACTTGCATTGAACTATGGATATCCAGAAATAGGAATGAATGATGTTATGCTTAATATCTTTAAGCAACGAGGTGTATTGATACTCACAGCTTCTGATGCGCATAAACCTGAAGATATTGGAAGTAATATATCAAAAATGTCATTGAAATTGATGGAGGAGGTTAAAAAATAGATTCTCAGAATTAGCCTCGGTAAAATTGTAATATATTTTGAAACATCAGTTTTATATTATGAAATTGGTATAATTAAAATTTGACATTGAGAGGAGAATAAATATGAGTAACATTACAGTAACAGAAAGAAAACCTACAGTTGAAGAATATATACAAT
>DAMCXN010000100.1:3082-4318 GCA_032096995.1 Aminipila sp. | reverse complement strand
AATCGTTCATGCGTGTCAAAAATATTGTTGGACGAGGAAAGGCGAATTCTAATTGCATTGTTTTAGCAGGTATAAAGCTCCTTATATGAGAGGCATGATGCCTTATGCTGCACGATGTGCTTTATAAGCAAATTTTATACTGTAGTGGTGCAATTTTGATTGACCTAGACAATAATAGCTAAGCTAGGAGGAATAGGAGATGATGGAAATTTCATTATTAAAAATGAGAAGAGTATCTGTAAGCTTATTTCTTATATATACTTAAGGTTTAGGAGATGAAATAATGGATAATGTAAATGTACTTCTAGAACATCTGTCTGTTTTCAAAAATTTATATGAAATGGTAAGAATAGTTGATCCTATAAATAAAAGAGTAATTATTGATAATAAAGGTTACATTCCTACAGTTGGTAATTGCTTTGACCTTTGGAAATCCAAGAGCTATTGTTCTAACTGTATATCGATGAGGGCATATAATGAAGAAAACACCTTTGTTAAAATAGAGTATAATAAAGAGAAAATTTACATGGTAATTGCTTCACCTTTTAACATTGGCACTAATAAATATATTTTGGAGCTATTAAAAGATATAACAGATTGTTCGATTATTGAAAATTATGTCAATAAAACAGTCGACGAGGTTCAAAAAATTATAGAAGAGATGAATAATAAAATTATTAAGGATGAGTTAACTGGCATATATAATAAAAGATACATTAATGAGAGATTACCTATTGATATAATAAAAAACAGCAATGAAAAAAATTCATTTTCAATTTTGATGACGGATATAGACCATTTTAAATTTGTTAATGATAATTATGGACATTTAGCTGGAGATAAAATTTTAGTTGACTTTGCATACATATTATCAAAATCGATACGAGAAGGAATTGATTGGGTAGCGAGATATGGAGGAGAGGAGTTTATTATTGTATTAAACTATGCCGATAATAGTATTGCTTATGAAATAGCGGAAAAAATCAGGAGAAGTATTGAAAATAATATATTTACTTACGAAGGGCAAGAAATAAAGATCACAGCTAGCTTTGGAATATGTACTATGCCTAATGATGACATGGATTGGAAGGCAAACGATATGATTTTGCTTGCTGATAAGAAGCTTTATGAGGCAAAAAATACTGGACGAAATAAGACTGTTAAATAGAAATTACTTTGATTGTGAATTGCCTGTTTTAGTTTAAACAACTTAAAAGCATATTTTATAATGTTTTT
>DAMCXN010000100.1:0-3072 GCA_032096995.1 Aminipila sp. | reverse complement strand
CCGGAAAATAGGAATAAAAAGACATTATGTTCTGTAAATCTTGAGGAAACATAAAAAAGCGATACTTATGACAAAATTTTTGTTAACTTAACATAAACATGGCTTGGCTTGAAAAAATTGAGGAATTTCTTACCTACCAAGAGGGAATTAGTAGAGCGAGTAAGAGGAGCAAAAAGCTTGGAAAATACGGTTTCCGAATTTTTGAATGAAATTTCTCTGTGATATGAATTCTTGAATTTCCTTGTAAAATCACTTGTTGGGAACTGGCAATCCTTAGGATTGAGTGGACTGATTAGCTTTTGGTGGTTGAGGAGTATTATATAAAATAGGAATTGGTTTGATGCACCCATTAGATTTTACTGATGGGTGCATTTTACAGTTGTAAAGGATAGGCTGAAGATATACTGCATAATGAAAAAAGTAACAAATTAAAATATTGTTTGATTACCTTTTGGATTTTAATAAGACTAGAAGAATGATAATTATTTTCTTGGAAGTATAGTTGAAAAAAGAAGAAAAGATCCCTTATTATGATGTGATTGATGGGAATCAACGGTTGACTACATTGACATTTTTTTCTGTAATTGCGCCACATCTGAGTCAGATGCCTGATAGAAAAGGTGTCATGTCTGGCATGAAAGTTTAGCACATCAAAATGTAAATACCAGATATATTTGTGACGAATTTGGTGGCAATTTTTGTTTTGTTTTCTTCGATGTAAACACGAATCCAGTTTGAAAGAAATATTATTTAGTAACATATATTGCATTAGATAATGTGTTCAGCTACAATATTATTAAGAGGTTGTGCAAAAACGGAGGTGTGATTTTGAAATTTAATAAAATCAACTTTAATGATATTGTAAATACGATAGGTTTTTATATTTGTATGTATGATAAAGAAGGTATCATAAGATATTATAATTTGGCCTTTAAAAATGCTTATCTCCATGGTTCAGAAGCATTTGTAGGTAAACATTTTTCTTCTATTGAAAATGTTGAGTATCAAGGGGTTACTGGAATTAAAGCCGTCATTGAAACAAGTGAGGGGCAGTCTTATCAAAAAAAGATTGAAAATTTAGGGTTGTTTTATATTAATACTGCTCCCATATTACATAATGGTGAAATTAATTATATTATTGAAACAATTGCAACACCGTTTAAAGCACCCATCCTTCCAGTTAAAGAACATGTACCCGAAGCTCCTGCGCAAGATATGTTTTTAGGTGATATTAAAATGCAGTCTATCCTCGAAACAATAAGCAGAATATCTAATTTTGATTCTACAATTCTTATAACAGGTGAATCAGGGACAGGGAAAAGTATGTTGGCAAAATAAACCATTTATTACTATAAACTGTGCGGCTATCCCTGAAAATTTGATAGAATCAGAACTTTTTGGTTATGTCGCAGGTGCTTTTACAGGTGCAAGTCAAAAGGGGAAAAAAGGACTTGTTGAAGCAGCAGACACAGGAACCCTTTTTCTAGATGAAATAGGGTTATTGCCGCTGCAGCTTCAATCGAAGTTTTTACAGCTTATTCAGGAAAAAACTTACACCCCCATTGGTGCTTTAAAGTCTAAAACGGTAGATGTAAGGATTATTTCTGCAACTAATCTTAATCTAAAAAAACAAGTAATGGAGCATAAGTTTCGTGAAGATTTATTCTATCGTTTAAGGGTAATTGAATTTCATATGCCCCCCTTACGAGAACGTGTTGATGCCATTAATCCTCTTATAGATTACTTTTTGCAGTTATATAACAAAACATACCACATAAACAAAAGTATTACCTTTGAAACAAGGAAGTTGCTTTGTTCTGGGGGATGGAGTGGAAACATACGGGAGTTACAGTACGTTATGGAAAGACTAGTTGTGACTTCGCGTGACGATCAGATTACTGTTGGGGATATTCCAAGCTTCCATGAGACAGATACTGTCGCAGAAAATAATGAAATAAAAAACATTAAATTTGAAGATGAAGTAGAAGCCTTTGAAAAAGAGTTGCTTTTTAGATATTATTCAATATACAAAAGTACCTATAAATTGGCAACTGCCATTGGCATAAGTCAGACAAAAGCATCTAGGCTTCTCCGAAAATATAATATTCAATAATAGGAACATTCTAAATTTACAAATGGCAGGTGACGACATGAATTTTAAAAAAGAAATAAACGATGAGAGGGAGAAAATTATTTCCTCCTTACAGGATTTAGTAAAGATTATAAGTATACAACAAGAAGGCTCTGAAGGAATGCCATTTGGCAAAGAAATGAACGATGCTCTTGTTTATGTATTAGATTTAGCGGAGAACATGGGATTTCATGTTAAAATGTTAGATGGGTATTGTGGATATGTGGAATACGGAGAAGAAGATTTATATATAGGCGTTTTTAGTCATGTAGATATTTGTAGCGCAGGAGATATGTGGGCGGTGCCGCCGTTTGAAGGTCGTATTATAGATAACAAAATATATGGTAGAGGTACTATGGATAACAAAGGGCCGCTTATTGCTGCATTATATGCTCTTAAAGCAGTTAAGGAATCAGGAAGAAAATTGAATAAAAAAGTTAGACTTATCATTGGCACCGATGAAGAGCGTTATTTTAAAGATATGGCTCATTACTTGCAAATTGAAAAGCCTCCCATTGCAGGCTTTACACTAGATGGTCATTTTCCTGTTGTATATGCAGAAAAAGGTCTTGCTATGCTTGAATACCGTGGTGATTTTCCACAAAACGATGATGAACGAATCGTTTATTTAAAAGGGGGCACTGTTGAAAACACTGTCCCAGGATACTGTGAAGCGTTTTTAAGCACGAACCGTCCGGAAGAAATCGTAACGAACCTTTCTAAATTTGCAATAGAAAACAGACACAATATGTCTGCAAGAATTGTAGAAAATGGAGTCGTGATAGAATCATATGGTATGGAAACACACAGTATGGCCCTGGAAATGGGTATAAATTCCATATGTCCGATGATCAGCTTTTTGTATAGAATCGGTTTTGGAAAAGGACAGGTAAGAGGACTTATTACGTTCCTAAATGATTATCTAGGCCATGATATCTACG
>DAMCXN010000099.1:2924-4502 GCA_032096995.1 Aminipila sp. | reverse complement strand
ATATAAAAACCATATTTGTCATAAAAAAACCACTTATTAAAAAGGTTATACCTAACACCTTATATTTTTTCGTTATAAAACCATAGGATATTGCTGCGATCATACCTAGATATAAAACCGCTACAATAACTGCTCCATAATCAATAGTTGCTGGTTCTCCTACTAAATCTAGTGTAACACCAAATAACTCAAGTTTTTCAGCTACATCAATGACAAAATACCATACAGGTTGCGGAAAAATTATACCTAATATTATTGGACTTTATACCTATAAGTATTTGAGCAATAAATATCATTTTTTTACCATCATCAATCTCCTAATTTCTTTTTACAAAAATTAATTGTAGGACACATTTTCAATAAAATGCAACTAATACTAGTAAAATAATCTTCTTGTGATTTCTAATACTCTTGTCCTTAACAGGAAATTGAATTTGCTATGGGTAAGCTTATAATTTGTATAAGATGCAGATTTCATCAAGCGTCTTATTAACGATTGAGATTCCAACATCAATATGATTATTTTTACTAATACATTTTTTCAATACATAAAAAATTTGACTCGCTGCGAGATACACATCCTCACATTCAAAATAATGCTCATAACAACAATCTTCATCATTTGGAAAGTTATAGCAGTTAAAATCAATAGTCCGAACTTGTTTTTCTAACCATGTATCAATATCATCAGTTTTCATACAATTTTCTAAATCTCTTAGAACATCAGTGCAGATAGTTGATGTATAATTGATTTTTAACATATTTCTCTCCAATCATTAGTCTCCCTTTCATATACACAGTAATTCTTATTTATGATTATTCCCTTTCCTCATCAAATTGCAGATTCTAACTTCCCATTATGGTACAACTGTGTCCTCTCAAGTTGGTTCAGCTGTGTAAAGATTTCTAGCAATTCAACCCCCGCAAAATGATGATTTTTTTAAGTGTTTCAATTTATTTAAACGACAATCCCTTTATCTTTTTCCATAATTTAAAAATGCAAAAACTAATTTTAAATTCTTCACCTATATGCTCAGCGACTTTCAACCAAATTTTAGTAATTGATAAAACTATAAATAGCGTCGCAATTATTTTAAAAATGAACTCCATCATTCCCCTCCTAATTTTGTGAAAATAGTTGAGATGAAACTTCCCGCCATTTTGAATATAACAACTATAATCAGTGCAATTACCCTTGTAACTTAGCTTCTCATTATGGTACAAATATGTATCTAAAGCCGGTTCCACTGTGAAAACAAAACGGGAAATTTTTAGACTCAAAAGATAAATGAAGGTTTAATAACAAAGTCGCTTTTTCTTACCAGCATTTTTTATTTTCTTTTCATATTGTTCAACTAATTCTCCTTCACTATAATATTCTATCAATATTTTTTCATTATCTTTATCTACTTCATAATAAACACCTAAAGTATATCCACAAACATGTTTTGGAAAAGTCTTTCCGTCATAAGAATAAGTATCAGAATTATGTCTATCTTTTGTTAAAGCCCGAAGTCTGTCACGATCTTCATCTTTACTTTTTTTATCTTGATAACTTTTTTTCATCTCAAGTGCTAC
>DAMCXN010000099.1:0-2914 GCA_032096995.1 Aminipila sp. | reverse complement strand
CAAATTATCTTGTAATTCTTTCTCGCCTCTACTATGTATTAACAAATCGCATCGGATATTAACCACTTTATGTTCACCATTTATTGTTGTTTTAATCTTACCGCAATTCCTATTATATTCTATATCAACATGATAATCGCTATATATTGTATTAGATAACTCCCTCTCTAGATACGATTTTAAGTCACCACAAAGGCACATTTCTGCAACATCATCCAAAATAAGATTGCTTTCTTTGGCTAAGAATTTATCATTAGCCGTATTAAAGATTTTTTTAAGTATGTATTCTTTACTCATATATTAGCCTCACAGTTTAAGATTCCCCATTTTTATTATAATGCTGCCGATAAACATAATGTGAAGTTTGTTTTCTTTATACCGATTATTTCAGCATCCGATTTTGTGGACTATCTAATTACAACCTTCAAACAATATTTTATGTAGTAACATTTTCTGATGCTCTAATAATTCCCGTGGAGTAATAGGCTGTTTATTTAATTTGGTTTTGCTAATATAATCTGCACTCTCTAAATTACAAAGTCTCACATACTCCTTAACTATTGGACTATCAATCAATGCATGATACTTTTCTCCAATTCTATACTTTCCAAACTCCGTTGTATCGTCCGATATAAAGACTATCCTATTTGCAGAAGCTGGCTGAGGTGTAATATCTACTTTTTGTCCACTATCTGAAATCCATATAGCATGATGTACTGCTTCAATCATAAACTTAGGGTATGGGTCAGGCACAACCTGAATTCTCCAGCCCAACTGCTTCTTGCCCCCACATTTCTTCACCTTGAGTTTCACATTGTTATAACAATCATTCTCAAGACACCACACTTCAGGTAGTAATGAGACATATTCAGGTATTGAAGTCGGTACAATGGATTTACAAAAGTCAATTACAGACCGGTCTATACTTTTAGGTGTATTACTCATAGAACTAACCTCCTTATTAGTTATTATCAAAATATAGAATTGAGTGTCTAATTACTTAGCATCAAAAGTGTACTTTACTGACTTTTTAACAAACTTTATTTAATTAAGCGTTCCAGTACACTACTTCCCATTATGGTACAACTGTAAACAGCCAGATTACTCATTATTTAGAAAGGAAGTTCGTCATCTTCACTAACAAAAACTAATGGTTCAGCATAATTTTGATTAAATATGTTGGCCGATGTAGAAAAGAATTGATTTATGAAATCTGGATATTTCTTCTTTATGTCATCATATAATTTCAAGGCATTTTCAAGTGCAACAATTGGTATGTCTACACTTCCATTTATAATTCTATCATCCAACGCCAAAATTTCATATGCAGGGATGCTTTCATCAAAAATATGATTTGAAATATCACTTTTTAAACCATTGAAAATCATTTTTATATAATCAGCATCAACTTTTTCACTTATTGTAAAAGTTTTTTCCCAGTAGGGATTACCCCACATGTCTACGTCTTGATTGACACACAGTTCTTCAATAGTAGTTCTTATTCGCTCTCTGAGCAGGCCAATATCCGGAATCTTTTCCTGCTTAGGTTGTTCCTTTTCAACCGAAACGGCGTCTATTACATTTTTAAAGTACGAATTATCTTTTATTTCTAGTGTTTTTCCCGTAGCCTCTTTGAATTCAATACACAGCGCATCAGCATTGCCTTTGAATCCATTATCGCCAGTAACAAAAAGCACTGTATTCTCTCCGTTGTCTTTAAAATATGAAAGCATAGAAAGCCAAATTAGAGAGTCCTTAAAGCCTTTATCACTAGCATTATCTGCATTGGAAAATGGAGGCAATTTTTTATAAGCACGTTCTAATACCTCTGAGAATAATTCTACAGTTTTAGGAAAAGGAATAACATGAGTGTCAAAAAGTTTATCATATTTAGCTTGAATAGCAATTCGATATTTTTCCGCAAGCTCCTCATAGCTTTTCATTACTTCAATTTTTGCTATTTTATTATAATCTTTTTGCAATACTGGAAGCTTATTATACTTATCTTTTAATTCACGGCATGTCTGTGCTATTCGTTCTTCAATAGATACCTGTGTAACATAAACTAAGAAATCATCTTTAAGTTTCGAAACAACAATATTCAAGTTTTTATTTTGTATTATAAAATTTGTATCAAATATAAATGCTTTATTATTGGCCATTTTATCCTCCAATTTAATTTATCATTTCTAAATAAAAATCCATATTGTTTACATTTTATTCTTTAGTATTGCTATCACCTGAACAGAACGAGCTTCCCAGTATTGCTATAACAGGCTTGTCCATAATAAACATTATCAGAATTACCTGCCGTGACACTTTTTGTATTTCAACCCGCTTCCACAGGGGCAGGGTTCATTCCGCCCGACTTTTTTGAAAGATATTGGCGGAAGGGGAATATGGCCATCTTTAACCATTTCAAATTCCCTAAGTTTATATAGGTATTCAGAAATAACGGCTATCGCTTGGAACAGTTGAACCGCCTCGTTTTCAAACTCTAGCAAATATGTTTTTTGTTGCTTTGTACGATCACTAGGATTTGGGGTATAAGTTATTTTCTGCAACACGGTATCGTATTCAACATCGTTATGACCGATTGCATTTCGTAAATCTGAATTGAGGATAACTCGGAGCTCTTTCGTGTAGAGCTCAGTATTAGTACAATATTGGTATCTTCTGGTCTTTTTTCGAAAACCAATATAATCATCCAACGTTTTGCACTGATCGCCCATAACAGAGCAATGATTGTAATTGTTACGATACTTGATGTTGTTCAATGCAACCGGGACAATCATAAGATTGCCCAATGTTTCATAAGTATCCAGAGAAAACTGCTTTATCGTATCAAATGAGCTAGTCGTTGTGCCTTCTGTTTCGAAGTCTATAGCATCTTTGTCGCAGTACTGCAGGAAGA
>DAMCXN010000098.1:4452-4775 GCA_032096995.1 Aminipila sp. | reverse complement strand
TCCTAATGAGTTGACATCATCAGGAGTTTTTTTATGCTTATTATTACTACTAAAAGAAAGGAAAATGAATATATACTTTCCTTAAAGTCTTCAACGCTTGTACCTTAATTTAAATAATTTATAATAACTGCCTTATTGATATCCACTAAAGTTCGTAAAATCCCATTAATATGTTCATTATCTTGATTAAATACAAAACCAATGATATATATTATCAGAATCTTCAAAGTCTTCGTACATTCGATATAGGTATTACCCGTACAGCTGATTTCCAATTATGTGATATACTTTTCAAATTATTTTAGCTACATACGTTATGGGAT
>DAMCXN010000098.1:0-4392 GCA_032096995.1 Aminipila sp. | reverse complement strand
AATGAATTTTGTCAAATAGTACTTTTCCGGTAATTTTCTCTTAATAAGATGGTACACTACCTCGTCATGGGTTGATATTATTATTTGTTTTTTCTTTTTCTCTATCATAGCTCTTAGCATATCAACGAAAGCAAGGATATTAAGTTCATCAAAATGTCCAACAGGATCATCAATAAAGATTGTATCTATTGGGGAAGAATTAACTGTATTTGCCCTTGCAAGGAAAGTTGTCAAGGCTACTACATTTAATTGTGCTGAACTAAAATACCATTCAGGTATGTATTCCTCCTTCTCACTTGTAACTAACACCTCAAGTTCCGGCTTATCTTTATCGTTGAATTTCAGTGAATATTTCATATTTCTCATAACCGGATGTGGTTCTAATTTTCTATAAAAATCGTTCATTAAAGGTGTATTAAGGACTGCTTTTATCTTACCTTCAACCACTTTTTTTGCTGCTGCGTATACCTTTTCCAAATTATCTGAGATTTCTTTACATTTTGTAAGACTTTTTGATAACATTGCTAAATCATTTTCAATTCTCACCCTTGAGTTTAAATATTCTTGGATTTCTCCACTAAATTGTATTGATCTAATTGCATCTATCTTTTGGTCATTACGTTCAATACTCTTTCTTAATTTGTTAATTCGATAATTAATCCTATTCTGACTTACTACACCTTTTCCAAGAATGTTTCTCGCTTTATCGCAGATTTCTTCGTATTCATTGTTTTTTTCTTTTAAAATTGAATTATATAAGTTAACTTTATTTTTGTAGTAATTAAGCTTGTTGTGATCTACCCATTTCAACATTTTCAATTTATTGTTTATTTTTTCAATATCTTGATTCAACTCTGAATTCTCACTAGTTATGCTAGTAATTCTTTCATTAATACTTAAAATATTCTCTCCAAGATTATTTTTTTTCAAGAAATCTATGAATTTTAAATTTATAGGCGATCTTTCAAAATCTATACTTTGAATTTTTTTTGATTCATACTCTTTCAAAAGTTCACCTAATGATTCCCTATTTTTTTCCGCTTCTGTTTTAACGCTTCTTATCATTTCTGTTAAATTAAATAAATCTCTGTTGAATTTATTCAATTCCTTAGAATACCACTCTTCAATTTGCTCTATTGAGATTTTTGATTCCAAATAACCTAAAGTTCTTATTTTGTCTAAACAACTCATATGAGCATTTCTGTTAATGGTTTCAGCTTTTTCTTTTTCTGTTTTTAACAATTTAATTCGCTTCTTAAAAGACCTATACTTAGTTATATTTCTTTCGTTTTCTTCAAGCATTATATTAACATTGTCATTCCATTTCTTAATAACTTCTTGAATTTTATTATTGATTTCCTTTAGATCGCACTCATATAGTCTGCAGTTGTTTAAATACACAGTTACGGTATTACTTTTAGTTTTGTTAGTTCTTTGCAATAACTCTTCATTAGATTTGTATTCCATATCACATACCGGACATACATTGCTTTTTTTACTATTTATATAGATTCTTGCAATCCTAATAATCTCAGCCAATTCGTTTGATAGCTTCTCTGCTGCCTCATATTTTCCTTTTTCAACTGAAATTTTATTTTCAATTTCTTGCTTCTCATTTAGAAGATTTTCTAAAGTCATGATAATATCATCTTTTTCTTCTATTTCAGGAGATTTCATAGTTAATTGTATTAATCTTAGCTTGTTTATATCCTTTACAATAGAGCTTTCTGCGTCTACTTTAGTATTTTCTGCTAAAGTTAATAGATTTTCTATCTTACCGCTTAGTTCTACAATCCGTATTAACCATTTTTCATTCCTTTTAATTCCTCTTTCTATCTTTTGTAAATAACTAGAATTTTCATTTAGCTTATTTTTTCTCTCCTCTAAATCATTCTTTAAAATCAATCCTTCGTGTTTTTCACAAAGTAGCTTATACTGTTCATCATTGTATAATAATTGACTTTCTAACTCTTTTCGTTTATCTAATATAGAATTTATAAACAACTTGGTATTTTTATAATTTTCATACGATTTGAACCATTGTTCTCCAGCGTCATGAATTTCTTTTAACGTCTCTAGCAATTTATTACTTAAAAGTAATCTTTCCTGTAGTCTATATGATTGCTCCACTAAGTTAAACTTTTCATTTGCCTTTAAAGAAATAAGAGCCCAACTCTGATAATTATACTTATTATAATCGAGATGATTTTTACTTCTTTCTAAGGATTTGATAAAAGTTGCATCTAGCATGCCCAGGTTTTTTATAGTATTTTCATACTTTGACTTTTTTAATTCAAGGCTTTTCTTTTTCGATTCTATTTCATTTATTAAGACACTATAATCTTTACCACTAAAATTCAAACTCAAGTACTTTATTCTATCCTTTTTATTTACTAGTTTGTTGAATTTATTTATTGTTTTGTTTATATTAACAATTATCTCAACAGTTTTCTCAAAATTATCTAACTTAAGTTTATTTACTTCAATTTCCGAACTTAGGTTTTCCAATCTAGAAAAAGCTTGTTTTTTCATTTTATACAAAAATTCAAACTTTTTTCTTTCCTCACCCGTTGGATCCCAATAACTTCCCCAGTAGTCATATTTTTTAGTTCCTGTGTTGTCTTTAACAAAACTTTCTATGCGATTATGTGGCAATATTAATGAATCCCATTTATTAAAGCTGAAAACTTCGTCTTTAACCGGTTTCTTGATCCCGGCAGTGTAGTCTTGAACTTGAGTTTCAGTTACTTGCTTTGTTCTTCTAGTTATTTGACTTCCATTTTCAAACGTAATTATCACATCAGCTATAATAGCTTCAGAATCTCTATTTTTTAATATATATCCTTTATATTTGTCATCACCTATATCATTTTCCAACCTGTCTATTTTTCCTGTTATTCCCCATTCAATAGCATCAAAAAAAGATGTCTTTCCAACTCCATTTGGAGCATATATCGTTACTAAATCAGCTACTTCTCCTGATTCAGTAGTAAAATCAAACGGTTTGTTTCCTTTATACGCTCTAAAATCATTAAGTTCCACATGCTTTATGCGTTTTCTATCCCTCATATACCCTCCTGAATACTACTATATAAACCAAAGGCATTTTCTATAGACTGCTCATTTTCATATACTTTATATATTTCTAAAAGAGATGGTTCATTATCTTCTAACCAATTGCTCAATGTGTTTGATTCACCATCTTGTTGATATTCTTTGATATTAAATATTAAATCTTTTATTTTTTCTTCTATATCTATACCCGATTCTGGAATTTTCTCATTTACAATTATCTTCCTACAGCAGTATCTATCATACTCTATTTTCATTTTAAGATGATTTGGTATTTCATGTTCTATAAATAGTATGAGATACACATTACTTCTTTCAATTTGTGAAGTAAGCTTTGCTTGCAAATATACAGCTAAACAATCAACAATGTCTTCCCATTTGTTCTCTAGTGTACCAATGCTATCCATACCACAACATAAAACCCATGAACTATAATTCATCATTTGTTTTTCAAATAGCTGAAATTGTACGCCTTTATTTTGAACTGTACTCAATTCACGGAACAACTCATCCCATTTATCTGATGACATCTCTTAAGACCCCCAATAAATTACTTGCAGCACTTTCTAAATCTTTGGCATCAACCACTCTCATTAGTTCATCTATATGTATTATTGATAAATTATTAGCACCACTTTCACCGTATAAAGCATCATATCCTTTTACTCTATAATCTAAATCATCACAAATATCTTTTACAACATTATTGAATTCTGACCTTTCCATAATTTTTTTATTTTGTTTACCCGAACTAGCCCATACCAATATTGAATTTTTCCTGAACTTACTATCCCAAGCATATTTCTTGTCCACAATAGAGCGAACAACATGTCTTATCCTAGATTTTCCTTGACTCCCTTCAGAACAAAAGAAATCTATTGGAATGTTACCATGATCATTAATATATACCTGAGGACTTTTGAATTCTTCACTCTTAACCTTTAAAACAGATAAGATACATATTAATTGTAGTCTTGCTGTCCAGCATTCTTTGCATCGAGTCCTGTCCTTGTTATTACATTTTGGTATGTCATGTAGATCATCTTTTGTATCTATTAAATTACTTGGTCCAATTCCTGTTTCTATAAAGTACTTTATTAAATTCTCTATTTGATTCCTTATTTCATCACTTTCAATTATCTCAATTGCATCATATGCATAAGGTTCAAAACTTCTTGGTAATTGCAGAGCATCCTCCGGCTCTTCCCAATTATATTTCTTACATATATCTCGTATAAGATCGCTATAGAAGATATTCGTATATTTTTGTACAGCTTGCTTTCCTTGTCCATATGAGAATATTCCCACTAACACTGGCTC
>DAMCXN010000097.1:1619-4793 GCA_032096995.1 Aminipila sp. | reverse complement strand
GTTGAAAAAGAAAGGAGAGTATTGATGTATTTGTTTGTAAATACATCATACAAGAAAAAATGATGAATTATAAAACTCAAATGGAAGCGGCAAAAAAAGGAATTATAACTTCTGAAATGGAGATTGTTGCAAAAAAGGAATTCAGACAACCAGAGTTTATCAGACAGCATGTGGCAGAAGGCAAAATCGCAATTTGTGCAAATAAAAATCATAAATCTATAGACGTGAATGGTATTGGTTCTATGCTTAGAACAAAAATTAATGTAAACCTTGGAGTTTCCAGAGATTGCAAGGATTATGATATTGAAATGAAAAAGGTTATGGAAGCTGTTAATATGGGGGCGGAAGCCATCATGGATTTATCTTCTCATGGAGATACAACAGGTTTTAGAAGGAAGTTAACTTCTGAATGCCCTGCCATGATTGGAACAGTGCCTGTTTATGATTCAGTAATACATTACCAAAGAGATTTAGCAACGTTAACAGCTAAGGATTTTATAGAAGTTATACGACTACATGCACAAGATGGTGTTGACTTTGTAACCTTACATTGTGGAATAACACGTAAAACAATTGAACAGATAAAATCACACAAAAGAAAAATGAATATTGTTTCAAGAGGTGGTTCTCTTGTGTTTGCTTGGATGTGTATGACAGGAAATGAAAATCCATTCTATGAGTATTATGATGAAATTCTTGAAATTTGTAGAGAATATGATGTTACTATTTCCTTAGGCGATGCTTGTCGTCCGGGTTGCCTTGCTGATGCAGGTGATGTTTGTCAAATAGATGAGCTGGTTCGTTTAGGGGAATTAACAAAGAGAGCTTGGGCAAAAGATGTTCAAGTTATGGTAGAAGGCCCTGGTCATGTTCCTCTTGATCAAGTAGAAGCAAATATGAAAATACAACAAACCATTTGTATGGGAGCACCTTTTTATGTGCTTGGACCTATTGTAACAGATATTGCTCCGGGATATGATCACATTACTGCAGCCATTGGTGGTGCTGTTGCAGCTATGGCAGGGGCAGCATTCCTTTGCTATGTAACTCCAGCGGAGCATCTTGCTTTACCAAATGTTGATGACGTAAAACAAGGTATTATTGCAAGTAAAATTGCTGCACATGCAGCAGATATTGCAAAGAAAATACCAAATGCAAGAGACATAGATGATAAAATGGCGGATGCAAGAAGAAATTTAGATTGGGAAGAACAATGGGAATGTGCTATTGACCCAGAACATGCAAAATCTGTTCGAGATGAGAGAACTCCTGAATTTGATGATACTTGTTCCATGTGTGGTAAGTTTTGTGCTGTTAGAAGTATGAATAAGGCTTTAAGTGATGAATATATTGATATTTTATAATTGTTTTATCTATTCTAAAAATGAAACTTAGATAAAAGGTAAAGAGCTTATTATGAAGTAAATTAGTTATAATAAAAAAGGCAAACCTGACTTAATATCAGGTTTGCCTATAGTTTTGCTCATATGCGGTCTTGAATCAAACTCTTATGAATGATGAGAAAATTACTAGATTCATCGACCTCTTCTACTTCATAGAGACATCCTAATTCTTCTCCAAGCTTCTGAAAATCTTCAAGTGAATGAGTTGTGGCTTTAAAGCCATCTTTGCAGACAATTATACCGTTTTGAGTTTTTGCATAGTCAATTTTACCCAAAAGTCCTTTAGAAGCTTGTTCTTCAAACCATTGTAGCCGTGACTCCCAAAATTTAGAACTGTAACTACTGAAATAAGCCGTTCCATCAGCAGATAATATGTCGAGAATATTATGAATGAGGCTTGAATCAGCATGAATGGCAGACAATCCATTTTGTAGACACAAAATAACATCAAAGGGTTTAGTAAACTCCATACTGTGAACATCCATTGTAATAAGGCTGGCATTAGAGTGCTTTTTAAGATATTCTTTGCCCAAATGGACACTTTCAAGAGAAATATCAATCCCAACAATGTTTCCACAGTGAGGAGCTAATTCTCTAACAATTCGACCATATCCTGCGCCAAGTTCCAAAACGTTTTGCTTACTTGATAGATTGCCTTTAACAAAATCTATTTCTGCTTGCAGGTACTGCTTGATACGTGGAATTTTAGTGTCATATACCTGAAATAAGTTTTGAGAATTTAATTTTCCAGCGTAATAATTGTCCATAACTCTTATCCTTTCTTATTATATTAAATTATAATCAAATATCAATTTACAGTAAAGAGTTTTACAACCTTTTTATTTAAATGTTGTAAATTCAACCTTGAAGCATTTGCTATATAATGTTAAACTTTATACAGGAATATTTTAAAATGGTAATAAAAAACTATCTATAGGGTTAATTCATATTGATTTAAGGAAGCCTATTTTAAGTCAATATAAAGAGCTTTTTATATTAGTGAGACTGTATACTGACTATGATATTTTTAAGCTATTTTAACCAAATAGTTTAGTTTTTACTGTCGTTTTTTGCACGTGGAAACATGAAATTCCTACGCATTTATGTACAAATTAGGAGCTTCAAATTATAGGACAAGTACCAATTTAATGTTGCCTATCTTAGTTTAATTATATAAATGCATCAGGTGGATAACCCACTAAATAAAGGGAATACTAGTAATATAAATATGGCTGATTTGGCTTATTATAGACGTGATTCGTATTTCTGAGGAGTATTCTAGACTTATTAACCTTATTATAATGTTTAAGCAACAAGATAATAAAAAGATAGTCTAGATATTTACCTTAAATTATAATTTAATAATGACAGGAGGATTTATGGCAAATAAAAAAACTAAATATTTGACCCCGGTATTTTTGATATCGTTAGGTATGTCTATGTTTGTTGTTGTGCTTGGAAGCATTTTTCCCAATAAATTTAGAATGGCATCAGAGCAACTTAAGAATTGTATTAGTACAAATTTTGGGTGGTACTATTTGCTTTTAGTTGCAGGGATTGTATGCTTTTGCTTGTTTTTTATCGTTAGTCCAATTGGGCAGATAAGATTAGGTGATCCAGATTCTAAACCAGAGTATACTAAAACATCTTGGTTGGCAATGTTATTTTCAGCAGGTATGGGAATAGGACTTGTTTTCTGGGGAGCTGCAGAACCGCTATCTCATTATGCGATTTCTGCTCCACAAGCGCAAATAGGTACGCAAAAAGCACT
>DAMCXN010000097.1:0-1609 GCA_032096995.1 Aminipila sp. | reverse complement strand
TTCATTGGGGTATTCACGCATGGGCAATTTATGCTGTAGTAGCATTGGCGTTATCATATTTTAAATTTAGAAAAAAAGAAAGGTCACTTGTTTCAGTTACATTAAAACCTTTATTTGGCTCAAAAGTGGAAGGCACATTAGGTAAAATAATTGATAGTATTACGGTTTTTGCTACTGTTGTTGGTGTAGCAACAACATTAGGCTTTGGAGCAGCGCAGATTAATGGTGGTTTAAGTTATTTATTTGACATTCCGCAAAATCTAATAGTTCAGATTATTATTATAGCAGTTACAACAGTACTTTTTCTTATGTCTGCTTTATCTGGTATTGGAAAGGGCGTTAAGATTCTTTCAAATGTTAATATTATTTTAGCAATTGGATTAATGTCTATTGCAATAGTTGCAGGTCCAACGGTTTTAATTATGAATACTTTTGTGGACACGATTGGAAATTATTTGCAGGCGTTTCCTAGAATGAGTTTTAGAACTGCAGCATTAGATTCTACCCAGCATGGCTGGATCGAAAATTGGACAATATTTTATTGGGCATGGTGGATATCTTGGTCACCGTTTGTAGGTGTTTTTATAGCACGTATATCTAAGGGCAGAACGATTCGTGAATTCTTAACGAATGTTTTATTGGCTCCAACTTTATTTAGTTTCTTATGGTTCGCTACATTTGGTACCTTATCAATAAATGCGCAAAATGGCGGCTCGGAGTTAACCGCGTTATCTACAGAGGAAGTATTATTTGGATCTTTTAACTATTATCCTTTAGGATTTGTATTATCAATTATCACAATTTTTCTGGTTTTTTCATTCTTTATTACATCAGCAGACTCAGCTACATTTGTGCTTGGGATGTTATCGGAGAATGGTAGTCTGAATCCACATAATAAAACAAAAGTAGTTTGGGGTATAACCCTTTCACTAATTGCAATTATTTTATTAATGGCTGGTGGATTGAGTGCATTGCAAAATATTTTGATTATTGTAGCGCTGCCTTTTTCAATAATTGTTCTACTAATGATGGTCTCTTTGTATTTAGAATTGAATCACGAAAAAAAGGAGATGGGATTATTTATCAAACCAGATAGTTATCCAAAAAAGAATGAACCGTTTAGATCTTATCAGGATTAAGTGTTTTTATACTTTTTACTTAATGAATAACCTTATGGTTAGAATAGGGGAGAGATTAATTGAAAACTTTTGATTACTACATAAGTTTTTATCAAGAGTTTTAAGGTCTCTATTGTAATACAATGAATATTACATTTATTACCCAATATATGTTTTTAACCATTTAAAAAAAATAAAGATAATATAAGTAGTAGCTTTTTATGTCTTAAAGATGTAATAGCTACTACTTTTTTAGTACAGTAAAAAGAATTATTTAGTAGATATAATGATAATAAAATGGTAAGCGTCAAACCTGACGGTACCTATTAAATTAAATACAGATAGTATAAAATATTTTATTCTGATTTCTATAACTTTACGTTCCAAGGGAGTAAATCTTGTATATTTTTAACATCTGACATATCTACATTAGGCGCTGTTTTAAATATATACGTTAAATATTCATATGGGTCAAGGCTATTTGCCATAGC
>DAMCXN010000096.1:0-4937 GCA_032096995.1 Aminipila sp. | reverse complement strand
AAAAACATTTCTTATGAATAAAATTAATTTATAAAAATATTACAACAGTATTTTATAAAGAGTATCTAGTATATATGTTGTTATAAAACCTTAAAAAAAACTGATTTTTTTGATAAAAAACCAAAAAACATATATATTTTTCTTGAAAATTATGAAAAAAAGATATAAGATAAACAACAGGGCATTAAAAGCTTAAATAAAAATATAAAATGACATTAATTTTGGAGGAAATCATGTATTTAAAAAATTTGTTAGAGCAGTGGAATAAAATCAGCTTAGTGAAGCAAATAATAATTGGATTATTATTGGGTACTATTTTTGCGAGATTTTTACCTGAACAATTAGCTGGTATTTCTATTTTAGGCCAACTATTTGTTGGTGCATTAAAAGCGGTTGCACCAGTTTTGGTTTTATTTTTAGTTATGTCTGCTATTTCACAACATAGAGAAGGTCAAAAAACTAATATGAAAGCTATAATAGTTCTTTATTTAGTAGGGACTTTTTTAGCAGGTTTGTCAGCAGTTCTTGCTAGCTATATTTTTAAAGTAAAATTGATTTTAGTAGGTGGCGCGGAATCTGTAGCGGCTCCTGAAGGACTTATTGAAGTTTTAAAGACCTTAGTATTTAAGGTCGTTGATAATCCAATCAATGCGTTATTAACTGGGAATTATATTGGTATTCTTACTTGGGCAATTTTACTTGGTGTAGCCTTAAGATTTGCATCAGATAACACAAAAACTATGATTTCTGACTTTTCTACATCAGTTTCACAAATGGTGAAATGGGTTATAAAATTTGCTCCTCTTGGAGTTATGGGACTTGTATTTACTGCTATTTCAGAAAATGGACTTGACGTATTTAAAGATTATATAAAACTTATTGGATTACTAGTTGGTGTAATGATATTTGTAGCATTGGTAGTAAATCCTATTATTGTATTCATTAAGACGCATAAAAATCCATATCCATTAGTATTTAAATGTTTAAAAGATAGTGGAATGACTGCTTTCTTTACCAGAAGTTCTGCGGCTAATATACCAGTAAATATGGAACTTTGTGAAAGATTGGATTTAGATAAAGATACTTATTCCATATCAATACCCTTAGGAGCAACTATAAATATGGCTGGTGCAGCAGTTACTATTGCAGTTTTAACATTAGCAGCAACATATACTTTAGGAATAAGCGTTAGTATACCAACAGCTATAATACTGAGTTTCTTGTCTTCATTAAGTGCATGTGGGGCTTCAGGGGTTGCAGGAGGTTCTTTACTTTTAATTCCTCTAGCATGTAGTTTATTTGGAATTCCAAATGATATTGCAATGGAAGTTGTAGGTGTAGGGTTTATTGTAGGGGTTATTCAAGATTCTTGTGAAACGGCTCTAAACTCTTCAACAGATGTTTTATTTACAGCAGCTGCTGATATTGCGCAAAAGAGAAAATAGATTTTATATGATGTAAATAGTATTTTTACTGGATTAATCCAAATTTTATTTGGATTAATCTTTTTTTATTGCAAATTTTGAATTTGAATTCTTATATTACAAAAGTGTAAGGTGTATGTAAGTTAGATCGATGGATTAACTTTTCCTTTATAGATACAATGAATTTACAATCGATAAAGGAGGTAAAAAAATGAGAGTATTATTAAAAAGAATTATTGCATTTTCTCTTTTTATATTTATTATTGGAGGCATAACAATTACAGCTAAAGCATTACCTATTATGAAAGATGGGTATCAGATTTATGATGAAACTTTAAAGGCTACAAGTATTGAAGTAGCTATAAAAGAAATAAAAAATGATGAAAATTATGTTCCTTTATCAGAAATATCAAATGAGTATTTAGAGGAAGTTATAAAAACTGAGGACAAAAGATTTTATAATCATATTGGTATAGATTTTATAGCTATAACAAGGGCCATGTATAATAACTTAAAGGCAGGTTATTTTGCACAAGGGGGAAGTACTATTACACAACAACTTGCCAAAAATATGTTTTTTTCTTCTGAAAAAAACTATGAACGTAAATTTGCAGAATTATTAATGGCTTTTAAACTAGAGAAAATGCTTTCTAAAAAAGAGATATTAGAATTATATTGTAATGTGACATACTTAGGAGATGGTTGTTATGGCGTCAAAGAAGCTGCTGAATATTATTATAATACAAATCCAAAAGGGTTGACTTCGGAGCAAATATCTACATTAGTATTTTCATTTAGAAATCCCTCAAAATACAATCCAAAAGCTTTGGAAGAAGCCATATCTTATTAAGAAAAGGATATTTTTAAGGATATATAGATGAACTACTAAATTAATTTTTTCATATTATGAAGATGGAGAGTGATAATAATGAATATTTGTATAGATGCAGGTCATTGTAAGTTAACTCCTGGAAAAAGAAGTTTTGACAGCTCTTTTTATGAATATGAATTTAATTATGATGTGGCAAATAGAATTAAAAAATTTTTACAAAAATACGATTTAGAAATATGGGTGCAACAAATTGAAGATGAAAATCCAACTAGGGAATTAAATGAAAGAATACGTTTAATAAATAATAAAAAGCCCGATTTAGTAGTGAGCATTCATGCAAATGCCTATGGAAACACTTGGAATTCTGCAAATGGATGGGAAATTTTTTGTTATAATCCAAAGGATTCTACGGCACAAGGAACTAAACTTGCAAAATCAATTCACAATCATAGTATTAGCATGTTAGGATTAAGAGATAGAGGTATTAAAAATGCAAATGGAATAGCTGAAATAGTAACCAAAACAATAGTACCAGCAGTTTTAATTGAGCATGGATTTTATACCAATAAAGATGAAGTGAAAAAATTAGCAGATAGTGATTTTAGAGAAATATGTGCAAAAGCAGATGCAAAAGGTATTATAGAGTATTTAGGTATACCTTGGGAAGAAGAACCTGTGAAAAAGCATTGGGCAGAGAAGCATTTAGATAGTTTAGTAGAAAAAGGCTTAATAAAGAATCCTGAGGTTCACAGAAACAATCTAGATAGTACGATGACAAAAGGGGAAATTTTTGCTGTGCTAGATAGACTAACTAGTTTTAGTGGAGGTGAGGCTTAATGCAACAACATCATATTGCAATAAGCAGATTAAAAAACCCTTCAGTTATATTAAGTATTGTCTCTGAGATTCTTACTATCTTAGTTCTAGTAAACGTTAATATTGATATGCGTATTTTTACAGGTATAATTACTGCTGTTTGTTCTATTCTAGTGTTGCTAGGCATAGTTTCTGATCCTAGTACAAAAAATAGAGGGTATGGTGATGATTTAAGGATGTGTGAAAATTGTAATAAAATAAGTTCACATGTTTGGATTAATGGGAAATTTATTTGTAAGAATTGTGGATGTGAATATAAAGAATAGTTTAATAAAACTTTAAAATATAATTTATAGGCTTTATTTATAGATATAGAACTTATATATCAGAAATAAAGCCTATGAAACTATAACTAAAAGCTATGGCAACTAATAGATATTTGTATATCAGAAAATTGGAAATTTAATTGCAATTAAAATAGCTCTAATGTATAATCAAAAAATACTGATTGATGGAGGCTATATTTTTTTTGAAAAGATATGTTAAATTATTAACACAGGGGAGGAAGTTTGTATGGGAAGATTTACATTACCAAGAGATTTGTATCATGGAAAAGGTTCATTAGAAGAATTAAAGAATCTAAAGGGGAATAAAGCTTTTTTAGTTGTTGGTGGAGGTTCAATGAAACGTTTTGGCTTTTTAGATAAGGCTGTAGGTTATTTAAAAGAGGCAGGAATGGAAGTTGAACTTTTTGAAAATGTTGAACCAGATCCTAGCGTTGAGACTGTTATGAAGGGCTCTGAAGCTATGAGGAAATTCCAACCAGATTGGATAATTTCTATGGGTGGAGGTTCTCCTATAGATGCAGCAAAAGCGATGTGGGCTTTTTATGAATATCCAGAAACAACGTTTGAAGATTTAATTATACCTTTTAATTTCCCAGAATTAAGAACAAAGGCAAGATTCTGTGCTATTCCATCAACATCAGGAACTGCTACAGAAGTAACGGCGTTTAGTGTTATTACAGATTATACAAAAGGTATTAAATATCCTTTAGCTGACTTTAATATTACACCTGATGTTGCTATTGTAGACCCTCAACTTGCAGAAACGATGCCAGCTAAATTAACTGCCTTTACAGGTATGGATGCAATGACACATGCTGTTGAGGCTTATGTATCAACTTTACACTGTGATTATACAGATCCTCTTGCTCTTCAGGCTATTAAGATGGTTCGTGAATTCTTAAAGAAATCATATGATGGAGATAAGGAAGCAAGAGAAAGAATGCATAATGCACAGTGTTTAGCGGGAATGGCTTTCTCAAATGCGCTATTAGGTATTGTCCATTCAATGGCACATAAGACAGGAGCAGCGTACAGTGGTGGGCATATCGTGCATGGATGTGCAAATGCTATGTACTTACCGAGAGTAATTCAATTCAATGCTAAGAATCCTGAAGCAGCAAAGAGATATGCTGAAATAGCAAGATTTATTGGATTATCAGGAGATAATGATGAAGAATTAGTTGATGCTTTTGTTTCAGAGATTAAAGAACTTAATGCTACATTGAATATTCCTTCTTGCATTAAAGAATATGAAGATGGAATGATTGATGAAAACGAATTTATGGAAAAGCTTTCACATGTAGCTGAGCAGGCTATTAATGATGCATGTACAGGTTCAAATCCTAGAATTCCTAATCAAGAAGAAATGGAAAATTTATTAAAAGCTTGCTTCTATGGGGAAGATATAGATTTTTAATATATAAAATATATAAACTTTATTAATGAAGATGGCTTTAAGTGCATTTAATACCATCTTTTTTTGGCTCTATGTCAAATGTTGGGGTGGGGTCCAATTGA
>DAMCXN010000095.1:2147-5005 GCA_032096995.1 Aminipila sp. | reverse complement strand
TTCCTATCACCTTTACCCAAATGACATGGTTTATCGTGTCACTATTTATTGCGATACTTTTTGGGAATTTGCCGCCGCTATCAATGATTGACGTTGTATTACTAAAATACATTGGAATTCCTGTAGGACTGACTTGGTTCATGAGCCAAAAAACCTTTGACGATAAAAAGCCGTATGGATTCCTAAAATCCATTATCATCACATGGTAAAGCCTAAAGTCACTTATGCAGGGAAACCTGTGAAGCTAAAAAAACAAACCCTAGATGAAAACATCATCACAGTAAGAAGTTAAATATATTATGGCGTATCCTATTAAGTGGATCAATGTCAATATATTAGACACAAAAAGTTCAACTTTTGTATCTAATATATTGATGTTTATCCATTAAAAAAAGGGAAGGTATTGTAAACAAGATCTTCATATAGGTGATGGAACAATTAGGCTATGACATTGAGATAAATTATGTGAAGAGATAATGGAGGTGCCTTCTATGAGTGTTTATAGAGAAAATTTAATACAAACAGTTTTAGATAATTCTAATAGTTATTTTTGGGATTCAGCTGTTACTGAATGGGAAATAGATGATTGTGTGGAAGATGACCATAACGAATCTTCTTGTATTTGTGGAAAAGAGAATATCCGATACTTATTCACTATTCGAAATGTAGTTAATGGTAATGTATTACATCCAATTGATAGTAGTTGTATAAAGAAATTTGGAAGATCGGATTTAAACGAACAGGCTACAGTTAGCGAAAAGTTGTTTCAACTTATGCATTGCTTAGAAGAAGGTAGGTTTATAACGCTTAATTCAACATTTTTTTCAAGAAAACTATTGAAATATTTGTATGAAGATGGCGCATTTATTGACAATTAATATAACAATTTCAATGGTGAAAATGATTATTTATTTATGCTCGATATGTTCAATAAAAGAAACAGACCAACTGATAGGCAAGAAGCAAAGATTCGAGGAATTATTGTGGATTCAATCAAGCCATATTTGATTGAAAAATTAGAAGGTAAACTATTACTATAGATATTTTATTGAATAACTTAGGAAGGTGATCGTGATGGGAAAATATACTGATGAAGATATTAGAGGCTTCAAGAAGATAACATTAAAGGTTGCAGGTGATTATCTCAGAAATTCATGTTCAAAATATAGAAAAGGGACTAGATAAAATTGGTGAGGAATTTTCTAGTCTAAAACAAGAATTGCTTTTTATATTAAGCGAAAACGAGGAAGCAAAGAATTAGAACTCTTTGAATATGCATTTTCGCTTGGCAAATACAAAGAAAGTAATTTGAAATACTCATTAAATGGAAAAGTGGGTGAAGAAAATGAAAAAGACGATGACATTCTCTAGAGAACAATTGTATAAAGAAATCTGGGAGGTTAGTGCGAGGGAAGTAGCAAATAAATATGGCTTAAACTATCCATCTTTATTAAAGAAATGTAAAGAGTACAATATTCCTCTTCCGAATGGAAAGTACTGGTATAACAAAAATACAGGAAATGATATAAAAAATCTTATTATTCCATTATCAAATTTGGATCAATGTCAATATAATAGACACAAAAAGTTGAACTTTTTATGAGATTTTTCTAGCCAAATCTTCGCATTTTTGGGGAGTTAAATATCCAATACCACCATGTATCCTTTTTCTGTTATACCAAGCTTCTATGTACTCAAATATAGCAAGTCTTGCAGCATCATAATCAAAATACTTAACAAGATGCACGGCTTCCTTTTTTAAAGAGGCATGGAAAGACCCGATACAGGCATTATCATAGGGACAACCCTTACCAATAAAAGAATGGATAATTAGTCATTTCTCATTAATAGTAGTAGCACTAAAGTCTCTCTTTAAAACGTTTTCTTGAGCTTCTATTCTCTTTTTAGATGATGCAGGCCTGTACTTTTTTATTATTATAGATTTTATCCCCAATTTACTCATTAAACGTTGAGTTTTCTTTATGCTAATAATTATCCCTTTTGCTTTTAACTCTTTATTTATTTTAATTGCTCCATAATTGTTTTTACTGTCTTTATGGATTTTTAGTATTTCTTTTTCAATCTTTTGATTTTCTAATAATCTATTACTAGGTTTCTTATGGAGATATTTATAGTAAGAACTTCTTGAAACCTTTAAAACTTTACACATAAGCTTAATATCATGATATTTCTTGTTGTTAGTAATGAATTCAAATAAAGTAGTTACTTCCTTGCGAATATGCCCATAGCTTTTTTTAATATTTCTAGCTCCTCTTCAAGTTGCTTATTCTTCTTTTGCATTGCTTGATACTCTTCAGCTGTTATAGTTGTGTTTTTATCCAGGGTCACTGACTTTTTCTTCTTTACCCAGCCTGATATTGTTGATTTTGATAGGGCATACTCACTACTTAATTCTGCTAAGCTTTTTCCAGAATTATAAAGCTCTACTATTGTGTTTTTGAATTCCTCTGTATATTGTTTTTGACCCCTTGCCATTATAAACACTTCCTTCTCTTTTATTTATTTTAAAGTGTTCGGCTTTCTCTGTCTACAATATTATACTAACACCAGACATAAAAAATAAATAATCTGGATAGGTTACACTGCCACAATAAAAGACTGTATATCGCTAAGGTAAGTCTTTGCATTTACATCTTCTTTATGTTTATGAAGTAGAACTGTGTCCTAAAAAAAGTTAATAACCGTCCATTGATACGGGAACAATTTTAAAATATACTTATAAGTAAAAGAAAGTATATGGAGGGAATTTGATGTAATATAGAATGAAAACACACCAATTAACAGATGAAAAAATTAAGAACTTGTTACTTAGGGTACAAATATGTAGTTTTTCCACT
>DAMCXN010000095.1:0-2137 GCA_032096995.1 Aminipila sp. | reverse complement strand
GGTTACCAAAAGGGCAAAAGATTGACAATAGCATTCGCAATGACAAGATTGGATTTTTAGCTTATGATATGCAGGGATTTCTTCTAGACCCAAATGGTGCGGTCTGTGACACCAATACAGAATATGAAAGTGTAATTATAACAGGAAATGCTACTTTGGTTGAGGATATAGAGGCAAAAAGAATAGGATTGCAAAATATAGTTCAGAAGTATACTCCACATTTAGCAGATTTGATACTTCCTGAACCTATGATTAAAGGTACTGCTGTAATACAGATTAATATTTTAGAGGTAACGGGAAAATACTATAATTAAAAAGATATTTTGAGGGAGTAAATATCAACATTATAAGTATAGTTTTAATAAAGATGACAGAACACCATTAATAAAAGGAAAAAGCATACAAATGAGCATGATATATATTTCAAGATGTAAATGTATTATTCAATATAAAGAAATCAGCAAGTTGGTAAGGGTCTATGTCAAGGATAGCTTGATGCTGAGATAGCGGGGTTCTGAATTAGTATTTAATTAGCTAACTTTTATACCAGTATGAAAAGAGGGATAATTTGAGTGACAAGATATTATTGATAAATGATTTGCCAGGTTATGGGAAGGTGGCACTAGCTGCGATGATTCCCGTACTATCCCATATGGGTTTTGATCTATATAATCTACCCACAGCATTGATTTCAAACACATTTGATTATGGAAAATTTGAAGTATTGGAAACAACTGAATATATGAAAAACACAATATCTGTATGGAAAGAGCTAGGATTTAACTTTGATGGGATTTCAACAGGCTTTATTATGTCTGAGGAACAGGTAAGACTTGTAGCAGATTATTGTCAAGAACAATCCCAGAAGGGCACCATAGTATTTGTAGACCCTATTATGGGGGATGACGGGAAGTTATATAATGGAGTAACTAATCAAACTATAGAATACATGAGACAACTCTGTTCAGTTGCAGATTATATCCTTCCTAATTATACAGAAGCAGCATTTTTAGCAGGTGTAGATATTAAAAATGAAGGAATATCATTGGAAGAAGGATATGAATTAATAGATAGATTAAGAGAATTAGGCTCTAAATCTATTGTAATTACAAGTGTAAACCTTAAGGATAATACTGCTGTATTGGGCTACGATTCCAAAAAAGATACATATTTTAGCCTGTCATTTGAGTATGTGGCAGTCAGATTTCCAGGAACGGGAGATATATTTTCATCAGTAATGATGGGAAAAGTGCTTTTGGGAGCACCTTTACAGGACTCTGTACAAAAAGCTATGGATTACGTAAAGGATATTATAATACTGAGTAAGGATAATGTAGATAAATTCAAAGGGATACCAATAGAAGCTTGGCTTGATAAAATGGATATATAAATAATCTAATTCTTTGAAGAATAAATAGTAAAAAGGAGTTCATAAACATGAGAAGAAAAGATAGAGAAATGGGTAGGGACTTTGGGTACTATGTAATAGATAAGGTTAGATACGGAATACTCTCAATGATAGATGGTGATGAACCATATGGGATACCTCTGTCCATAGTAAGACATGAAGAAAATCTTTACTTCCATTCAGCTAAGGATGGAAGAAAGGTATGTACATTGACAAATAATCCGAGTGTCAGTGTAGCATTTGTAGGGGAGATAAGAATTCCAGATAACTTTACTGAAGAGGAATTAAAAGAAATAGCATCTGATGAATCTAAAGCTATATTATTGATTAGCAGTGTATTTACTACTGAATATGAATCAGCAGTAATAAAAGGCAAAGTCGAAATAGTTGAAGATGAGGAAGAAAGAATCAAAGCCATGAGGCTTATATGTGAAAAATATATCCCGACAAAGATGAAGTATTTTGATATGGCAATTAAGGCTGGATTAAAAAGAACGAATATATATAGAATCCGCATGGAAGAAATAAAATCTAAAAGAAAGAGATATGACAAACAAGGCAAAGAGATGAAATATGGGAGAATGAAATAAAATTTGGATTTCTATGATGAAGTGACTTTGGAAAAGTGCATAGATAATTAATATTAGAAAGAATAAAAACTTAGAAAAGAAGAGTGAGCTTAGGAATACTTATGCAGAGAGCTAAAGTTGGTGAGATTGAGCAAGGGAT
>DAMCXN010000094.1:0-5180 GCA_032096995.1 Aminipila sp. | reverse complement strand
GTCTACTCTTATTTTATTTTTTTCTTATTTTTCCCATTCTAATTTTACACTATGAGGGACTAGTTAAATATTTAGATTTATTATCTTAATTTCTTAAAAATATTTTTTCTATTTTATATCTACCTTGACAGCTTCTATAATCAATCATATGCTTATATCATTATAGAAGGTATTAAGTATTTTATGGAGGTTAAATTATATGAAGATAGTTTGTTTAGGCAATAGCTTTACAAGAGGTTTTGGTGTAAACCAAAATGAAAATTGGGTTAGTTTGTCATCTTCAATGAGTCCTCATACTTTTGTAAATAAAGGAATTAATGGAGATACAACCAGTGGTATGCTATATAGGTTTAATAAGGACGTTTTTTTGGAAAAACCTAAATATGTTTTAATTACAGGTGGCCTTAATGATTTTATTTGTAATGCTCAACCATCTATGATCCAACCGAATATTATGTCCCTTGTCCACCAATCATTTCATTACGATATTATACCAGTCATTGGTATAGAACCTCAGTGTATTCCATCTGAGATTCGTAGTGATTTAGCAAGTTTCACCAATTTTATTGATGTATATAAAAAGCATGAACAATACCGCAATTGGCTTCTTTCTTTTGCTTCAACATACAATATTGAGCATATAGATTTTTATACTGAATTTCCTAAATTGGCAATTGAACAGCCCTTCTCGAAATACTATTTAGATGGGCTTCATTTAAACTCAGAAGGACATAAATTAATATCTAACATAATTTGCGACTTTTTTAACTAAACAAAAAAGGGAAAGGCAACTAGCTAAACAGTTTTGTCTTTCCCTTTTAATTATTTTAAAGTCATAAAATAATTAATACCACCTTGTCATAGGAAGTTCATTATTTACTCCCTTTGAAATTAGAATTTGGTGTAAATCTATAACACCTCTATTGAAAGTAGCTGCACAAGAGCATAAATATAAATCCCACATTCTAGTAAATTCTATTCCCATCTTTTCTTCAATTTCTTCTCTATGCTCATTGAAATTCTTATTCCAATGCAATAAAGTGTCTCTATAGTGTCTTCTCAGACTCTCCACATCAAGAGTATAGAAATTGTGTTCTGCACATAAATTTATTATTTCTCTTAAACTTGGACACATACCACCTGGGAAAATGTACTTTCTCATCCATGCATCTCCAGGGCACTCTTTCATACCACTTATATAATGCAATAGGAATAATCCCGATGGTTTTAGAACTTCACTAACAGAAGACATAAACAATTCATAGTTATCTCTTCCTACATGCTCTATCATACCTACGCTAACCACTCTATCAAAAAGAAGCTTTGATTTAGGTAAATCACGATAATCCATTAACTCCACTTTTACATATTCTTCTAAGCCCTGTTCTTTAATACTATCGTTAGCCTTTTTATATTGTTCTTCACTTAAAGTTATTCCAAACCCCTTGACTTTATATTTCTTAGCCGCTTCAATTAACAGTTGTCCCCATCCACAGCCTATATCTAATAAGTGCATTCCTTCTTTTAAATAAAGTTTCTCTAAAATATGATGAATTTTATTCATTTGTGCCTCATAAAGAGTATCATTTTCAGTTTTAAAGTAACCACATGAATAGCTCATAGTTTCATCTAGCCATAATTCATAAAAGTCATTCCCTATATCATAATGTGATGTTACTTCTTTCTTTTGATTTTTCTTACACTTTGAAGTACACATTAATTTTTTTAAAGCTTTTGAATCTGTACAAAATTTTCCAAGTTGCCCAAGGAAATTGTTTAAAGCAGTGAAAAGATCCCCTTCAATTTCAAGGTCACCTCTCATATATGCTTCTCCTAAAGCTATAGATGTACTTGTCATTAGTTCTTTCACTTCAATTGGTTCTTTTATTTTTACAGTAAAGGTTGGTTCACCTTCGCCAATTAAAGTTTTCTCCCCATCCATTTCAATCAAAAATGGATGCTCATCAAATTTTTTGATAAATTCAATAAGTAACTCTTGTTTCTTTTTCATAATAGATATCCTCCCTTTAACAATCTGGCCGTTTTTTATATAAATTACATTTGGTCAGATTTCTATTAATAACAATTAAACAATAATTAACTTAACTTTCCCCATTTTCTACATTCTAATACTTTGTTCCTTATTTATCTAGGTCATATAAATTATTCCAAATAGTTGTAATTTTATATATATTCCTTATGCCATATTCAGTAATTTTGTTGAAAAACTGTCTCCTACTTAATCCCATCTTGTCGGCCGCATGAGCTATCTTTAACACAATCATAAGAATCTTTCATATATGCTTTTTTGTTATCAAGAATAAGTTTCCCATTATTGGAAAGAATTATCATTCTTTCTATAATATTTTTGAAGATTTTTTTGATTTTTAAGTTCTTCTTGTGCCACATAAAAAAAGAGCCCCCAAATAAGAACTATAATTAAAAGTAAAACTATAAAAAAACAATATTTCTGTTTTTATTTTTATTAAATTGATATGATATCCTTTGTAAAAGTCCTTTTATTTGATACACCTTTGAAATTTATAAATATACAAGTCATACCATATTATATTGACTTTTCAGAATCTTTTCAAGTTTATATTTTTTTATTAGCAACAAATAGCTAGGCATTTTTTTGCTAGGTGGAAAAAATTTTTCTACTTCTTTTTGGAGCCATATATATTATGATATTTGTCCTATAAAAAAGCAAGCTTTGACATATTCTTTTATGCTAAAGCTTGCTTTTTAATATTATGATAAACATAATAAAAGTATTTTTAAAATTCTACTTCTATAGTAGTTCCTTTTCCGCTCTCACTTTCTAGGTTTATAGTGGCATTTAATTGTTTTACTATATGCTTAACTATAGAAAGTCCAAGACCGGTTCCTCCTGTATCTTTTGAATGACTCTTATCTACGCGATAAAATCTTTCAAATATGCGCATTTGATGCTCTTGTTCTATTCCAATGCCTGTATCCTTAACAATAAGCTTCTTTGGATTATTTTCTAATTTAACTTCAACGCTTCCACCTGACTTATTATATTTTATTGCATTTTCACACAAGTTGAAAATCAACTCATCCATCATACGCTTTGCTCCTGCCACAACAACAGGATTTCCATCTTTTGTTCCTTCAAATTCAATAGAGACATTTGCTTTTTCAGCATTATTTTTAAGACGTTCTATTACCTCTAAACAAACCTGCTTTAAATCTACTGTTTCAGCTTTTGCCTCTGTAACACCTTCATCTAATTTTGAAAGCTTCATTATGTCTTCTACTAAGGAAACCATTCTTTTAGCTTCTGTATATATTTTAGAAGAAAAATCTACAATATCTTCTTTTTTAGCTATTCCTTCTCGAATAATTTCCGCATATCCACATATAGAAGTTAATGGAGTTTTAAGCTCATGTGAAACGTTTGCAGAAAATTCTCGTCTAATTCTTTCAGTTTCTTCTTTCTCTGTAATATCTAGAGCAAGTACTACCACACCTTCTGGTTTTCCGTCCTCAAGATTCTCTGACAAAGTCGGTGTTGCCATCAGTTGATACACTCTACCTTCTTGTTGTAATCTGCTTTCTGCGGACTGTCCATTTAGAGCTTTTTCAGCAACTTCCATAAATTCCATACTTCTATTTAGAGTTAAATAATGTCCCTCTGTTGCTTCACCAAAAATTTCCGTTGCTCTTTGATTTACAATAAGTATTTCACCTTCGGAATTTAAAACAATTAAAGCCTCATTCATATGCTGTATGATAGACTGAAACTCTTCCCTTTCTTTTTTTAGTATTGAAAAAGTTTCTTCTATTAATTTATTTTGATGCTCCATCTTTCTCAGAAGTGGAGAAAATTCTTCATATACTTCATTTGACAAAGGCTCTTCTAAGTTTAGTTCATTAATAGGCGCAACAATAGCTCTAGTCTGTTTTTTAGCTATGAAAATAGCAAAAATCCATATCAAAATGCACATAACAATCAGATATGGTATATTTTCCGTCATGGCCGCATACACGTTCGACGTGGTATTTGCTATACGAAGAATATTCCCATTATCCAATCTTATAGCATAATAGAATGTTTGTTTTCCTAAAGTATCTGACAATCTTACAGATTCACCTTTACCATCTTTTGATGCTTCCTGCACCTCTGGACGTTCTAAATGGTTTTCCATTTTCTCAGGCGATTTTCGATTGTCAAATAGAACATTTCCTTCTACATCAATAAGGGTTATTCTATCAACTGCTGATTTCAGATTATCTAAATAAGCTTGATTATTTAAGTTTACTGCCTCAGCTATATATTGACCTTCCTGTTTTAATTCTGCTTTCATATCTCTATAAAAACCCTTATACATAACAAATGAAATCATAAGGGTTGTTATCAATATAGAAATTGCTGAAAGAAGAAAAAGATTCCTAAATATTTTTTTCTTCATATTAAATCTCCGTTTATTTTTCTGTAACTAAATACCCTACTCCACGGATGGTTTCAATGATTTTTCCACTATCACCTAATTTCTGTCTTAGGGTTCTTACATGAACATCTACAGTACGAGTTTCCCCATCAAAGTCATATCCCCAAATACGCTGTAAAAGGGTATCTCTAGATAAAACTACTCCTCGGTTCTCCATTAAATAACGCAAAACTTCAAATTCTTTAAGAGTCAATTGTACCTGTTCACCTAATACAGTAACTGTATGCTTTTCTATATTAAGTACTATATCTCCGCAAGATAATTGTCCTTTCTGATCTTTGGGCTGAACTCTACGCAAAACAGCTTTAATTCTGGAAATCAATTCCATCATGCCAAAGGGTTTTGTAACATAGTCATCAGCACCATTGTCTAGTCCAATAACCTTATCATATTCTGTGCCTTTAGCCGTAAGCATTATGATCGGAATATCTTTGGTCAATCTATTACTTTTCAATTTTTTTAATATCTCAACTCCATCCATACCAGGAAGCATTATATCAAGCAATATTAATTCTGGAATTTTATTAGTTAAAACTGAAAAAAGCTCAGCACCTTCCCTAAACCCCTCTGCTTCAAAACCAGTATTTCTTAAAGTATATACAACTAGTTCTCTTATACTGCTATCATCTTCAACACAAAATATCATATACTACTTGTATGATGTATTTACAAACAAATACATCAATACTCTCCTTTCTTTTTCAA
>DAMCXN010000093.1:4703-5349 GCA_032096995.1 Aminipila sp. | reverse complement strand
TTTTGTAATTTCCACCAGTTTATTTTTCTCTAGCCGCACCAAAATGGTATAAACAGTTCCATCCACAACGTCCGAAAATCCGAGGGCGTTCAGCCTCCTAGTAATCTCGTACCCATATATTTCTTCATGGCTGATAATTTCAAGAACACAGCCTTCCAGCACGCCTTTGAGCATTTCCGTAAGGTTCTCCAACGTAACTCCTCCTTGCTATTCTGTATGACCGATATTCAGTAACACTTACTACCACTATATAGTATCACTCAGTAGCAGCTGTGTCAATATGCTATTTTTATTTTTTACGTTTATTTTTACAAGCATGATATAAAATAATACTAAGGTTGAAAACAATCAACTTATAATAGTGCCAGTAGAAGCTAAGCTCAAATAAGAGTACCTTTTTACTTGATAAGCCACTGACATCACTAAATATGACCCCTAAAACAAAATTCCCCCAAACTCTTCAGTCTGAGGGAACATAGAACACACTTCTATATTCAGTTAAATTAGATATAGTAGATTGATAAAATACCAATATAACTTAATGGGACAGAATAGAAGATGCCATCAGCCCTGTCGGCCAATGGCATCTTCCCTTAGTTATATTCAATTGCCTTAACAGGACAGGCTTGAATGACAGTTTGCAAAA
>DAMCXN010000093.1:4260-4693 GCA_032096995.1 Aminipila sp. | reverse complement strand
TGTATATTCCTTTACACAGGCTTTTTTGCCGTCCATCTCAAACAATTCGGAATATTTCTTGCTGCAAACAGTACATCCCATACACGCATTTTTGTTAATTGAAATACCTTGTGCGGGCGCTGTTTTTTCATTGGGCAGATCCTCATCTTTTACAATTTTTACGGTAATCCATGAAAAAGTCAGAATTGCAATAATGGTAAGCGCCCAGCGAACAAGCATAAACTTCATTCCTAAAAACTTTGCCTCATTAAGAAGCATCGGGATTTTTACAACTGCCCATGAACTTAAAATAATAACAATGTTTTTAATGGACGCCCCTTTTTTGTGAAGCATTACGCAAAAAGGAAACGCTGCGTAAATAGGTCCTGCTGAAATACTGCCTAGCACAAAGGACAAAACAACGCCCTTTGCTTTAGCATTTTTCCCTAAGTAT
>DAMCXN010000093.1:714-4250 GCA_032096995.1 Aminipila sp. | reverse complement strand
GTATTTTATAATAGCATCCTTGGGGACCCACAAATCCAGCAAGGCTGTCAAAACAAAAATTACCGGCATAATCATCAGCATTTCCTTGATATAGTACCCACTGTTCTTGACTCCTTGCAATCCCAACTGCCGATTTATAAGAGTAAGTACCAGATACGAAAGTATCACTACCACCAAAAACAAATTATTTTTTACAAATTTGTAGGCTTTGCTCATCATAGAATCACCCCCATAGCTACTGCAATTACAATGGCAAATACAAAGCTAAGCACATTGCGAGTAATGGTAAACTTTGTGCCAAACTCCTTTTTTTCAAGAGGAAAAGTTGCAATGCCAACCATAGTCAGAGTGGTAAGAAAGGCTACAGACGGCATAATTCCAACACCTGCACCTGCTAATGTACCAATCAGGGGAAAAGCAATAAACGCCGGAATGAGCGTAATTGTACCAAAAGCTGCAGCTGTAATGGTAGCAACGTATACATTTTGTTTACTTATAATATCAGCGATTTGCTCTGGCGGTAATAGTGCAAGTATTAAGCCAATTGCAAAGATGACGCCAAATATAGAAAGCGCCATACCCTTGCCCATAAAAAATGCTTTTTTCAGTGCCTCTTTTGTTTTTTCTCTGTCCTTAATAAAAGAAAAAATCAATAATCCAATGGTAATTACCCAAATGGCAATCGTAAAAACATCCATATATCTACCTCTTTTCTCAGTGTTGTTTTTATCATAGCAAAACATAGTATTTGACAATAGACACCTATGTTTCTTTTTACTATAATAATTATTGAGGTGAATATGGAGTGATTGATATAAACTTTTTTGACGGAGTAAGTCCGTCTATATTGGAGCAGGTTTGCTTTACATCAAAGAAATACGCAAAGGGAGCAACCGTTCACACACAGGGAAAATCATGCCTAACTATGGACATTGTGTTATCCGGTAGTTTAATCGCCTATGCACTGTCACAAAATGGTTCGGAAAATGTGCTGTTTGAATTTCAGAAAAATAGCATTATTGGTGCAAACTTGCTGTTTGGCAATGCTAATTGCTATCCTATGAATATTTACTGTTCATCAGACTGTGAACTCCTTCATATTAAAAAAGAGGATGTGCTACTGCTTCTCCACGATTATAGGTTCACCATAAAATTTATAAAAAGCATTTCATTAAACTCACAGGGGATGAATAAAAAAATAACCATGTATACACAAAAATCACTGCGAGAAAACCTACTGGATTACCTATCTGCACTGTCTGTAGAGCAAAAAAGCACGGTTGTTACTTTGCCAATCAGCAAGAAACAGCTTGCAGATTATCTTGGTGTGCAGCGCCCCTCTCTTTTCAGGGAACTAAAAAGAATGAAAGATGAGGGTGTGATTGAGACTGATAACAGAATTATTAAAATACTTGATATATAATAAGTTAATTATAGTGCCTTTAATAGATTATCCGTCGCATCTTCGACTCGATACAACGGCTCTTTGTTTCCTATAGACCCAATATAGTCCAGTCAATACTTGCATAAGGGTGGCGGAAAACTTAGCAGCATGCGATATTATTTATATTAAACAACCTTGCCTATGTTTAAGAAAGGAGGATTCTTTTGGTAGAATTAAGAACGATTAACGAAGATAATTATGAAGAGTGTTTGAATTTAAGTGCATCTGTTACCAATGCAGACTTTGTAGACCCTGTCGCGTGGTCTTTAGCCGAGGCGTGGGTGTTTTATGATGATTCTCGCCCCTTTGCAATTTATGCCGATGATGTGATGGTGGGCTATGTTTTAATGTATATTGGCGAAGAGAACCATCAAATCATAAATTTCATGATAGATAACCGTTTTCAGAAAAGAGGCTATGGAGTGGCAGCAGCTAGGCTTTGTGTTGAATATTTGTGTAAAGAGTGCAACGCAAGTAAAATTTCTTTACCAGTTGAGCCGGAAAATATAGTGGCACAAAGGTTATGGAGTAGCGTAGGCTTTGAAATGACAGACGATATGGAGGAAGGTTATCTTTTTATGCGGTTATACATACCAAAATATTAAGTTTGCAGTTAGGTGTCGTTCCTAATAAACATAACATAACTCACCCCAAACTGGGAGCATCCCCAGAATTGTGTAAATCAATTCTGGGGATGCTCCCTTGTTTTTCAAATGCAACCGATATAAGCCTATCTATTTCATATGGGGTTTTATATTTTTCAATAAGTTCTTTACTCATCTTGATTTTATAATTATCAAATGGTATCTCAAATTCATTTTTCATTTATAATTTTCAATTTAACTTCTTTTCCAAATTCCATGCTTAAAGCATTTACAACTACTTTGATAAATTCTTCTGCCGTCATGTTCTTGTCCATGTACCCTCTTTGAACTCCTGATGTATTCATACCATTCAACTCCTATAATTTATTTCTCAAAACAAAAAATCTTCTTACCTTAATATAAGAAGATATCAATTCGTCATTTATTTCACCTCCTCATCGAACTTTTAGCTGAACCAACTTACATAATGCAGGTTGGTATAGGGTCACTGAGCTAAATCTCTACCCTAACTCTTGATATTTTGGTGATATATTTCATTAGCTTACTATTTTCAGAAAAATATTTTTTTACCTCTTTGGGATTTTCAGAGAGTAATTTAATTAAAGCAGGCTTGTCTTTAATGCTTTTTAGATCAACCTTAAGTCCACTTAATATTGATTTAATCGTAGGCTCTAAATCTAATTGATTTGATTCTTCATTTGTTAATAAAATTTCTTTTTCTATTTTATTATTTGAAATAAATTTATATAGTGTATTTTGTTTTATTAAATCAAAACTTTTAAAATATATAACAGTTGAAAGAGCATTTACAAAAATAAAACTTATATAACTTAAGACTAAGACATTTCACAAAGTCACTGTCACTGAATCACACTCAAATTTTTCAGCCACTATGCTCTTAAATAGTGGTATTATTAATCGAAAAAATATGATTATAACAAATATTAAAAATGTTAATTTATAGTTATTATTAACAGGTATTAAAAATGTAAGACAACTTAATAATCCAAAAATAAATATGTATATAACTGATTTTATAAAAAAGCCTTCCAATTTTTTCATTGTTTTTACCCTTCCACGCTTTATATAATATCTATATTTATGATATCCTTATCATTTAAAATAAATATTTTACTGAACATATTTTATCACATTTTAACCTAATTTTGTTTATTATTACTCCCTAATTTACTTATAATAAAAAGCACTCAACTCAAAGATTGAATGCCCTTTATTATACCTAAACTCTATTCTAAACCTCCGTTACCACTTCAGCCTTAACTTTTCCCTTAATTTTCTTATCGTAATACTCTTTATTATATAGCAGTACACAGGTCTCCACATGATGTCGTGGGTACTTGATGGTTCCTTGGCATAAGGATAATAGTATTTGGCAAAAGAAATGTATTCCACCCTTTGTAGTAAGGGAGTAAGTTTGAATTTGAATTAATCCTGTTCTTTAACATAATTAATTATTTTACATATCC
>DAMCXN010000093.1:0-704 GCA_032096995.1 Aminipila sp. | reverse complement strand
AAAATCTTTTCCCCAGTAGTCTTTTACGATTTTATAAGGTTCACCAAATTTTCTTAACCATTTCTTTTGGGCATGCTTGTAGCCACTATTTAAACAGAATTGTTCAACCCCTAATTCATGAATATATTTTATCATAGAACAAATCAAAGCTGAACCCACGCCTTTGATTATACCAGCTTTTTGAACTCTGGCAGACAAACCGTCTCCACGTGGCTCAAGAGTATAGAATGAATGTCATTCGTTCCGTCGGTTATCGGAAACATATCCTCAGTACTTTTTATACTATCGGTAGTTGGAAACATATCGACCTAAGACTTTATTTATTTCATTAACTCCATTAGATATTTGTATAGGTCATCGGTAAGGCCATATCTAAGCTGTGAATTCTCTAAAGAAGCATGAAATGAAAATATGGAATTCTTAAGTTTTTCATCTTCCCCTATTGATTTGTTCATAAGCTTTCTCCAATAATTTATACATTCAATGGCATTTACATCTGTATTAGACAATTTGTTCTTGTAACAATAGTTAAGTTTTGCAATGAACTCTAACCACTCTGTAGCTCCTTCTGATTCTGATTTATATGCTTCTAAATTATTTTTTATTTTATCTAACTGTTCTTTAGTAATATATTTATCTGCTGAGGAATTAATAAATGGGACTATTGCTTTAAAGTCATCTATTGACATATTCTTATTAGCTTT
>DAMCXN010000092.1:5140-5572 GCA_032096995.1 Aminipila sp. | reverse complement strand
GAAAATACAGATTATAGGTTTTTTCATTTATAGCATTAATTTCTCCATACACATGGTTAAGGCCTGTTTTCCATGGGCACATGCTTTTTTAAAATAATAATCTAGATTAAACGCAACTCTAGGAAGGTATCCCAAATCCTCAAGCAGGGTAAATATAGGAAAGAAAATTGCCATAGGTGGAAGCATAACGGAAATAACCCAAGCTAAAGTACGATATATACCAAGTACCAATATATCGTATAACCAATCTGCTATTCCAATCCAGATTAAAAACTCTGAAACCTTTATTTCTAACTTGCAAAAAAATGTGGCTAACATGCTAGAGGGATAATTTGCTCCAGTAATAGTAAGCCAAAAAACAACCCCTAAAAGGGCAACCATGATAGGAATACCAAATTTTCTAGAGGTTAAAATTCTATCTATATTACGGTC
>DAMCXN010000092.1:440-5130 GCA_032096995.1 Aminipila sp. | reverse complement strand
ATATAAATTATATCACAACAACTTAACTTGTTTCTTTGTAAGAATAGCTCATTTTAATATCAATATTCCAATTATCAATAAAAAATTACATTATTATGTATTTTATTTTTTACACTAACAACTTCTCTACTAATACCTTCAGCAGTACTAACTATACTAGAAACAACTTTATCTTGAAATTCTTTTAAAGATATATCTTTAGAATTTAATTGCTCTCTTGATTTTTTTAGAACCTCTTGTAACTCTAAATTCTCCAATAAATTTAATCCTAAATAATCATTTAAGGATTCCATTAATTTATCATCAATATCTATAAGCCGTAATGCAGCCCACCTACTATTTATCTGTTCTCCTACTAGTGGATGAAGCTTTTCCTCTACTTCTTTTATAGCTTCCTCAATTTCAATATCATATGAAATTTGAGTGCTTTTATTAATAATATCTCCCTTAGCTACTTTCTCTATCGCTTCTTTTAATTCATTTAATCCTTTTCCACTTCTAGCAGAAGTGCCTATGACAGGTACACCTAATAACTTAGATAATTTATTTAAATTGACATTAATAGTCTTTTTTTCAGCCTCATCTAATAAATTAACACACACTACAACCTTTTTTGTCATTTCCATAATTTGTAGAACTAAGTTAAGATTTCTCTCTAAACAAGTTGCATCAGTTACCACCACAGTAACATGGGGACTTCCAAAACAAATAAAATCTCTGGCCACTTGTTCCTCTGCAGAATTAGATAATAACGAATATGTTCCTGGAAGATCTACCAAAATATATTTTTTATCCTTATACATATATTTTCCTTGTGCATTAGTAACAGTTTTACCCGGCCAATTTCCAGTATGTTGATTCATTCCCGTAAAATTATTAAATACAGTACTCTTCCCCGTATTTGGATTTCCTGCTAACGCAACCACAATATCATCGGGAGAATCCACTTCTACATGAAACATTTCATCTAGAGCCTTTATTCCTGTAGATTGTTTTGTCAGTCCCATATTTATACTCCTTTTTATTTTATATTTTAATTTTTATAATTTTTATATTTATATAGACTCAACAAAAATTTTTGATGCTTCTTCAGTTCTTAAAGCTATAACTGCCCCTCTAATTTCATAGGCTATAGGGTCGCCAGCAGGACTCATTCTTATGGATTCTATAACAGTATCTTTAATTAATCCTAAATCTAACATTCTTCTACGTTCATTTCCTTCTGAGTCTAATATTTTTACTTTGCCAAAAC
Organism: Aminipila sp.; assembly: GCA_032096995.1. Taxonomy (GTDB): domain Bacteria; phylum Bacillota; class Clostridia; order Peptostreptococcales; family Anaerovoracaceae; genus Aminipila. The sequence continues at coordinate 3,878 of DAMCXN010000092.1, read as the reverse complement.
TTCCTAGAGGCAATTTATTTAATTCAATTAATTTTTTACGCATAAAAAGCTCCTTTTATTAATTTTTTATTTATTTCGCAATAAGTTAGTTATATGAAACAAATTTTCCCACGACTAATTTATAGTTATGTTCAATATACTGTTTTGGTTACAAAAAATATTAACTTAAGGAGATTTATGAAATATGAATAAGAAAAATTTTTATACGGTTAGAGGTTATCAGCTATTAAATGAAAAAGATACTTTCTTGACTCCTAGCATGGAAGATTATTTAGAAATGATTTATAGAATATCATTAGAAGAAGACTATATAAGAATAAATGAATTAGCCAGTAAGGTAAATGTTCGTCCTTCCTCAGCAACTAAAATCGTACAAAAGTTAGAAAAACTTAGGTATATAAACTATCAAAAATATGGGGTTGTTAAGCTTACTATTGAAGGAGAAAAAATAGGTGCCTTTCTTTTAAAAAGGCACCAAATTATAGAAAATTTTTTAACTATGATAGGTGTTGAAGATACTCTAAAGGATACCGAAATGATAGAACATTATATAAGCTCAAATGCTTTAAATAACATTCAAATTTTAAATGATTTTTTAAGAAACAATCCAGAAATTTTAAAAAGCTTGGAATCATATAAAAAACAATGGCTTTTAAAAAACTCAGATACGTTCTAAAATATTGTGTTATATTGCTCATATAAGCATATTCCTAATAAAAGGCATACAACTGCTTCCATTAAGCTATTTGTTCTAATACCTAGAATATGCAATCTTTTAGTTGAAATGGGCCATAGCCACATGATTCCCTGTACATTTAACGTATCTAAAATCAAATGTGATAGCATACCTGGCACAAAACCTTTTATGAAATACGGTGCAAGGTAATGTAGTTCGTGTAACCAGCCCCAATTTAGTGCATTTAAAACAATGCTTACTATGATTATAAATAATGGTGTGTGCACAAAACCTCTATGTTTAAATACTCCCGACATTACATCTGATACCATTGGTATTTTATTTGCAATCCAACTTTTTGGGTGGTCTATATCTAAAAATAAAGATCCAAGCACTGCGCCAGCCATCATTGTCGTTTGATGTGTTGGTTCATTTACGTTGTTTGCTGAAATCATAAGTAATCCAGCGGCTACTCCTCCTAGTGAATGTGTTACATAATTCATATACTGCCTCCTTAAACATGCCAAAAAATTTTAACACTTTTAGGAAGCCTTATCAAGAGACTTATTTGAGTCTTTCCATTATTTTTAAAGAGTATCCTACACGTTCAACTTCTTCTCTATTTAAAATTTCTCCCTCTGGGGGTCTTTCGTTCAATTTAAACACTATAGCAAGTTGGCCTACTTCTTGATGAAACTGTATTCTGTTCATTGGAATATGTACTTCTAATAATTCTGACATAATATTTGCTGTGGCTTCATGCCCGATTGCTGATATAAATCCGTTTTCATTTACATATTTTCTAGCAGTATCAACATCTGTATCTTCTATACTATATAATCCGTTTGTTGTAGCCACTGTTCCGTTGAATATTGCAACTGGTAGTTTATTCCCTCTCATGATGTTTTCCCCTTTACTCTTTTCCCTATGTTTTTTACGTTTATTGTAGATTAATAATAACGTATATACATATATACATCAAGGGCTATTCATATATTCTGTTATTGATATATTCCCACCGGTCAATATCATTTTTTATGCCAGTCAGTATGATTTCTTTATTTTGTATCCAATTAAGGACTTTTTTTATTTTCTCTTCAAGCTCTGGATAATGCTTGATTCAACAAATTTAACATTTTAAATGTCTCAAGTTTACCATAATTAATATATGGGTAAGTCAACTTTTCAATTTGCCTATATATGTATTTATTTGTAAAGTCAAGGGATATAAAAGCTAAATAGTTTCACTCTGAAATTTCTTATTATATCAAATACTTTTTATATAAAACTTTAAGGATTGCAGGCATAATTCGACATTAAAATAAAGATTTAAGTATATAATTTAAATTATATACTTACACCAAGGAGGGAAACTTATGAAAAAATTTTTACTTTTATTTTTAATGACCTTTACTATTATTTTAATGGCTCCATCATCTTCTTTTGCACAAAGCTCAAATATTACTGTGAAAGTTGACGGAGAAGTTATTAATTTTGATGTAAATCCATTCATTGAAAATAATAAAACCTACGTTCCTGTTCGAGGAATTTTCGAAAAACTAGGGGCAAAAGTTGTTTGGAAAAATGACTCAAAAGAAATAATTACTTATAAAGGCAAAACTGTTATTATATTAAAATTAAATAATATGTGGACTATTATCAATGAGAAAATGGTAGCGGCAAATGCCACACCTAAAATAGTAAATGCAAAAGCCTTTGTACCTCTTAGATTTATTAGTGAGAACTTTGGAGCTACTGTAACTTGGGATCAACAAACCCAAACAATCAATATTGTACAAAATCCGGTTGATGATTCCAATCAAAGTCTCTTGCCGCTTTATTATCTTAAGGACAGGATTACAACAAAAGATTCTCTGCCTAATCCCCCTAAGGGTTCCAAACAAATGTTTCCTGATGCCGCCTATCTCTATTATCCAAAGGGAACCCCTGATAGTAGTAAACTATATGAATTAGAAAGTCAGCTTAATCAAATTAAGCAAGAAATAATTGCTACAAAAGAATGTATTGAAAATGATAAAAACCACATAAAAAATGGGATGGATGCAGAAACACTTTTAGAAATAGACCAAGCAACTTTAAAAGAATTAGAATCTAAAATAGAACCGTTAGAAAAAGAACTCAAGATTTATGAAGATATAGTTTATAAAATGGTATCAACACTTTAACATATTTCTAATCGATAATATTTCTATCCAATCAGAAACTTATTGCGATTATAAAGTTTTGACCCTCAGCCAGCATCTAAAAATGCTGGCTTTCTTAGATGCTGGCTATAATCGCTCTCATCAATGTACTTAATATTTTTCGCTTTTCTATATATAAGAATGGAACTAATAACATCTACACAAAATACAAATTGTAAAGCCCCATGAATAACCGCAGTTTCTCTTGTATTTTTATTTTCTTTTAAACTTTTTATTATTCCAACTACTCCTACCAAACCACTTAATGTAATCGTCAAACAATCCATGAACATCAAAATAATTGATGCTGGTAAAGTAAATATAGTAATAGTAAAAATTAACCCTATGATAAATATAAATTTTTATTCTGGAACTATTCCAACTATTTTCTCAATAGTTCTCCTTTGCTTTTCATCAATAGTATAGCAATTTCTACTTATTATTTTATTATTTTTATCATATTCTAATGCTTGAATGTCACTCCAAAGCAAAAATATAATTTGGGCTCCATCTTGCTTTTCTACTTCTAGTTGTACTGGAATCCCATATATTGTCTCA
>DAMCXN010000092.1:0-430 GCA_032096995.1 Aminipila sp. | reverse complement strand
CAAGAGGCAAGGTTTCTTTGTACTGAAGAGTTGCAAGAAATCCCATTATTTTTTGTTTTTCTCTTGCACTAAATTTAGTTTTTTCAGCACCAACAACTCCATTTACATTATAGCAATGTGTTAATTTAAAAGCTTCATCTCCCACTATACCAAATTGGTTCTCTGGGTAAAGTAAATTGTTCCTTATGGTTAATGCTATAAAAACACTTACAATAATTATAAAGACAATTATTGTAAGTGTTTTTTTGTTTTTGATTGACATTTTGTACCTCATATCTTTATTGTCATTTGCTTTTCGGTATAGTTAATTTTCTGTTACAGATTTTGTATTCCTCCATATACGGAATCTACACAATCTTTTCCTAATTGCTATTTTAATTAAGGAAATTGCATAATTCAAAGTTTCTTTAGTAGCTTAAACTAATCCTAT
>DAMCXN010000091.1:593-5722 GCA_032096995.1 Aminipila sp. | reverse complement strand
AAAGACATAGGGAAAGTCTATAATTTATTTTCCCATTCTAACTTGACACAATCCTAGTCCCTTTTTACATAGAAATGTTAATAAGTTAATGTTAAACTATATTAAATAAAGGATTTGTAGATAGTAAATTTTATAAGGAGAAAAAATACATATGAATATTTTAGTTGCGAATGATGATGGTATAAAAGCAAAAGGAATTTTTGAGCTTGTAAAAGGACTTTCTAAAGTTGGGAACGTATATGTTTGTGCACCACACATAGAAAGAAGTGGAGCGGGACATAGTATTTCTGTAAGACAAGGTCTTGAAGCTAAAGAAGTTCCTTTTGAAAATGCTAAACTTGCTTTTGAAATAAATGGGACTCCAGCAGATTGTGTGAAATTGGGTGTTTTACTTTTAAAAGATAGGGGTATAAAAGTAGATATGGTTTTCTCAGGGATAAATCACGGAGGGAATTTAGGTACTGATACACATTACTCTGGAACAGTATCAGCGGCAATAGAAGGGTGTATTTGTGGAATTCCAGCTGTTGCAGTTTCTGTAAATAGTCACAATCCTAGAAATTTAGATGTAGCTGCGGAGCTGGCAGCTCAAACTTTTCTAAAATCTGCAGGAAAACTTGACAGCAAAACTGTATTAAATATAAATTTACCAGATGTCCCAAAAGAAGAATTGAAAGGGATAAAATATACAACTTTAGGACCAAGAGAGTATGAGAACTGGTTTGAAAGTAAAACTATAGAAGGTGGAGTATTTGAATTTTGGTATAGTGGAAAGCCTGTTTTATATGATAATTTACCTGAACACTATGATGTAATAGCCGTACAAGATGGATATGCATCTATAACCCCGTTACGTTATGATTTCACTAATTATGAATTGATAGAAGAACTCAAGAACTGGGGGATTGAATAATATAAAGGAAAGAGTATTAAATGAGCATATTTAAAAATGAAATAACAATAGAAAGCAAGGTTACTTTAGAGAAATATTTGAAGTCGTTTGAATATAGGACTTCAGGTTTAACATTTTCTTCATTATATATGTGGAGAGAGCAGAATGAATTTTCGTGGGAAATTTTTGGAGATTATCTTGTGATCGCTGGTTTGAGTCATTTAGAAATAGATAAGCATGAGTATTTTTTATTTCCACCTTTAACAAAGAGTGGAAACTATGATCCTAAGAGTTTAAGAGAGACTCTTTATGCGGTTAAAGAAAGGTTTGAGCAAAAAGGCTCCAGATTTAGTATGAGGTTGCTTCCTGCACATATGAAAAACATTATTCAAGAAGCTTTTGAAGAAGAAGTAAAATTTATACCAGATAGGGCTAATTATGATTATTTATATTTGAAGGAAAACTTAATTGAGCTAAAGGGAAGAAACTATCATGCTAAAAAAAATCATTTAAATTACTTTTTAAATAATTATAATTATGAATATGTAAGATTAACCCCTGATAAGGTAGATGAAGTAATGACCTTTTTAGAAGAATTTAATGCTACAAAACATATAGCTCCACACGAAATGGAATGGTTGCTTATGGAGACTGATGCTATGCGTGATGTTATGATAAATTTAGAAAAATTGGGTTATATAGCAGGTGCTCTTATGATAGATGGAAAAATGCAAGCCTTTAGTATTGGAGGAAGATTAGGTAAAAATACTGTTGTTGTACATGTTGAAAAGGCAAATCGAAATATTAGGGGAGCATATGCTGCGATCAACAATGAATTTTGCAAACATCTTGACTCATCAATAAAATATGTTAATAGAGAAGAAGATATGGGTATTAAGAATTTAAGGAAGGCAAAACTTTCTTATAAGCCTGTAGATTTAGTAGAAAAATATATTGTAGTACTAGTATAAAAATTGCATAAAAATAGATTTTAGAAGAACTTAGTAAGTGTTAACTTTATTGGGTTCTTTTTCTAATATTTTAATTATTGTACACTAAAGAAGAAAAATATAAGTTTTTTTGTAAAAATAAATTGTTAATAAAGTAACGGAATATTTAGAAAATATATTGACAATAGCGTCAAATAGGAATAAAATTGTATTAAATTTGTGAAATATATAACAATGACTGAAGATTTTGTATTGCAAGTATATTGCAATTAGTGGAAAGTGTGATATGATATTATAATGAGGACATATGGCGATACTTAAACTTGTCCCAACAAAACTAAGATATTATGAAGATAATATTTAAGAGGACTTTTAAATTAAAATTCATAATTTATTTATAACACATTTTATATGCAAGAGGTTTTAAGGAGGACTAAGAACATGAAAGAAGTAGTAATTGTAAGTGCAGCTAGAACACCTATAGGCAGTTTCGGAGGTTCATTAAAAGGTGTTAAAACATCAACTTTAGGAGCTATCGCAATTAAAGGTGCGCTTGAAAGAGCAGGAGTTAAACCTGAACAGGTTGACGAAGTTGTAATGGGTTGTGTACTTCAAGGTGGATTAGGACAGAACGTAACAAGACAGATGGCAATTGAAGCAGGAATTCCTGTAGAAGTTCCTTCAATGACTTTAAACAAGGTTTGCGGTTCAGGTCTTAGAGCAGTTTCTTTAGCAGCTCAGATGATTAAAGCTGGAGACGCAGATATCGTAGTTGCTGGTGGAGCTGAAAACATGTCAGCTACAGCTTATGCAATGCCAGCTGCTAGATTTGGTGCTAGAATGAATAACACTAAGATGGTTGATATGATGGTAAATGATGGTCTTTGGGACGCATTTAATGATTACCACATGGGTATTACAGCTGAAAATGTTGCAGAACAGTGGGGCCTTAATAGAGAAGAATTAGATGAATTTGCAGCAATTTCACAGCAGAGAGCAGAAGCTGCTATTAAAGCAGGAAAATTCAAGGACGAAATCGTTCCTGTAGAAATTCCTCAGAGAAAGGGAGAACCAAAAATCTTTGATACAGATGAATTCCCTAAATTCGGTACAACTGCTGAAGGTATTGCTAAATTAAGACCAGCTTTCAAGAAAGATGGTGTAGTTACAGCTGCTAACGCTTCAGGTATCAATGATGCTGGTGCTGCAGTAGTAGTTATGTCAAAGGAAAAAGCTGATGAATTAGGCATTAAACCTCTTTGCACAATTAAATCATATGCTTCAGCTGGTGTAGATCCTTCAATCATGGGTATTGGACCTATCCCTTCAACAAAAAAGGCTTTAGAAAAAGCTGATATGAAGGTTGCAGATCTTGACCTTATTGAAGCTAACGAAGCTTTCGCTACTCAGTCATTAGCTGTTAGAAAAGAATTAGGATTAAATCCTGATATCGTAAATGTAAATGGTGGAGCTATTGCAATTGGTCACCCAATCGGAGCATCTGGAACTAGAATTCTTATCACTTTAATTTATGAAATGATGAAGAGAGATTCTAAGACTGGTCTTGCTACATTATGTATTGGTGGCGGTCAAGGAACAGCTGTAGTTGTAGAAAGATAATCTGTACTTAATAAGTTATTTAAAGGTGGCTGGAAAACCAGCCACCTTTTTTATATAATATGAAATATCGCTGGCTCTTACTATTATATAAAAAGGGGAGTGTGGAGTGGCGAAGCCACCTTTTTTATATGATAGAAATAGAATGAATAAATTAAAAAAGAGATATAATAAAGGTAATTATTTTTGATGGAGGAGACAATGGAAAAATCAAAAGTGTATTTTACAAGTATGAAAACACAGGTTGGCATTAGTTTATTATCAAAGTTAGATAAGTTAATTAGAAAAGCTGGAATGAATACAATAGATTTTGAAGGTAAATATACGGCCATCAAGATTCACTTCGGAGAGCCGGGTAATTTAGCTTTTTTAAGGCCTAATTATGCTAAGGTTCTTGTGGACTTAATAAAGGAACAAGGCGGTAAACCTTTTCTAACAGATTGTAATACTCTTTATGTAGGAGGAAGAAAGAATGCCTTGGATCATTTAGATTCTGCGTATACTAATGGCTTTTCACCTTTTTCTACAGGTTGTCATGTAATTATTGCAGATGGACTAAAAGGTACAGACGAAGCTTTAGTAGATGTTAAAGATGGAGAATATGTAAAGCAGGCAAAAATAGGTCAAACTATAATGGATGCGGATATTTTTATTTCTTTAAATCATTTTAAAGGTCATGAATCAACAGGTTTTGGTGGAGCTATAAAAAATATTGGCATGGGATGTGGCTCAAGGGCTGGTAAAATGGAACAGCATAGTGCTGGAACACCAATGATAAGACAGAAAAAGTGTGTGGGCTGCGGAAGGTGTACAACTGTTTGTGCTCATGATGCTATAAAAATACAAGAGAAAAAGGCTATTTTAGATGAAGAAAAATGTGTAGGTTGTGGAAGATGCATTGGAGTCTGTCCAACTGATGCTATTGCTACAAAATGGGACGAGTCTAATGATATTTTAAATAAGAAAATGGCAGAGTATACATGGGCAGTACTTAATGGAAGACCTCACTTCCATGTTTCTTTAGTCGTTGATGTATCTCCAAATTGTGATTGCCATAGTGAAAATGATATTCCAATTGTTCCGGATGTAGGAATGTTTGCTTCTTTTGATCCGGTTGCATTAGATATGGCTTGTGCAGATGCGGTTAATAAACAAGTTCCAATGCCAGGAAGCATTTTACATGATCACAATCATCATGAAGGTTGTACATGTGGTTGTAATCATAATCATCATGAAGAACCAGAAATGGATCATTTTAAAATGACTCACCCAGATACCGATTGGGAAGTTTGCATGGAGCATTGTGTTAAAATGGGCATAGGAAAAACAGAGTATGAAATAATAGAAGTAAAATAATACTTGATATGCAAAATTTAATATTCAAGTATTTAAACATAAAAAATAAATATAAGCTCTCTCAAAATACACTTCATATACTATTTGATATGAAATTTTGAGAGGGCTATTTTTATAGAATACATAATTATTTATTAGAAAACTATGTTGACAAGGTAAATACTATATGTTAATATTACGTTAATGCTTTAGTATGATAAAGACAAGAAGCGAAACGTAATGAAAAAAATTATTTATTATTTGGCTAGGAGGGCATCAAGATGAAAAAATTATTAACTATTTTACTTATGGTAACTTTAGTGTTTGGATTGTTT
>DAMCXN010000091.1:0-583 GCA_032096995.1 Aminipila sp. | reverse complement strand
GCAATGGTAGGATGTGGAAATACACAGCAGGCTGCTGATGAAAATACATCTGACTTAACTGGATGGGCATACATAGAAGATAAAGGTGAATTAATTATTGGATTAGATGATACATTTGCACCTATGGGTTTTCGTGATGAATCTGGTGAGTTGGTAGGTTTTGATATAGATCTTGCTAATGCAGTTTCTGAAGAACTTGGTGTTGAAATTAAATTCCAGTCAATTGATTGGGATGCAAAAGAAATGGAATTAACATCTAAGAGAATAGATTGTATTTGGAATGGTATGTCAGCAACACCTGAAAGAATGGAAAAGATGGCATTAACAGATAAATATATAAACAATAGTATTATTGTAATGGCTAAAGATGACACCATTAAGGTAGAGAAAGCTGAAGATTTAGCTAAATATAATGTAGCAACACAAGCTGATTCCGCCGCTCTTGAGGTATTAAAGGCAAATGAAGCTTATGACTCATATGCAGATAAGATTTCTGAGTACAAGACTTATGATGAGGCTATTATGGATATGCAGGCAGGTAGAATTGATTGTATAGCAGTTGACCAAGTATTAGGTGAATACA
>DAMCXN010000090.1:501-6056 GCA_032096995.1 Aminipila sp. | reverse complement strand
CATTCTCATTTCCATCATGTTTGCAAATAATGAAATAGGAACTATTCAACCTATAAAGGAATTAGCTGCTATAGCAAAAGAAAATAATATAATATTCCATACAGATGCTGTTCAGGCTCTTGGAAATGTTCATATTGATGTTAAAGATTTAGGGGTTGACTTAATGTCAATGTCAGCTCATAAAATTTATGGACCTAAGGGTGTAGGTGCTTTATATATTAGAAAAGGGTTAAGAATTTCTAATTATATGCATGGAGGAGCTCAAGAAAACAAGAGAAGAGCAGGAACAGAAAATCTTCCTGGAATTGTAGGCTTTGGGAAAGCTGCAGAACTTGCATATGAAAATCTTGACGAACATATCAAAAAAATAAGTGGACTTAGAGATTACTTTGTAGAACAAGTAATGTCTAAAATAGAAAATGTTACCCTTAACGGAAGTAAGGAACACAGACATCCAGGAAATGCAAATCTTACTTTTGAATATGTGGAAGGTGAAGCAATGTTGCTTTACTTAGATATGAAAGGTATTGCAGTGTCTACGGGCTCAGCATGTTCATCAGCATCACTGGTTCCTTCTCACGTTCTTGCAGCGTTAGGCATACCAGTAGAGAAAATACATGGATCGTTAAGATTTACAATTGGTGAACCTACTACAAAGGAAGATATAGATTATGTTATAGAACAACTAGTTGAAGTTGTAGAAAAATTAAGAAACATTTCTTCTGTTTCAAAGACGAAAGGTTGGTAGTATATTATGGCAATGTATAATGATAAAGTAATGGATCATTTTATGAATCCTCATAATGTTGGCGAAATTGAAAATCCAGATGGAACAGGTACATATGGAAGCCCTGTATGCGGAGATATGATGAAAATCGACATTAAGGTTGAGGAAGACGTTATTAAAGATGCAAAATTTAAGACTTTTGGTTGTGGCTCTGCAATAGCCTCTTCAAGTGTTGCAACAGATATGATTATTGGATTATCTGTTGAAGATGCACTAGAATTGACTAATAAGCAAATTATAGATGAGCTTGGAGGATTACCTGCGGTTAAAATTCATTGTTCAGTACTTGCAGATCATGCTATTAAGTCAGCTATATATGATTATGCTCAAAAAAGTGGTAAGACATATAAAGGACTTGAAGGATTCGATCCTAATGCAGACGAACATGACCATGAACATGGTTGTGAGTTATAGTCGATTCAAATATAGTTTTAAAACCCGTCAGATGCGTTTCTGATGGGTTTTTTTATTGCTTTCATAGTTTTGTTTATACCATACCTAAAAAACACGCATAAAACGAGTTCATGTCCATATATATGAAATATGGACAAAGGTGAGGTAGATACGTATGGATTATAAGGAAATTATCAAAGAGCAATTGGATTCATTAAATCTGAGTGAACTAGAAACCATTATGGAAGATACTTCTTTGCAGAATGGAGGAATAGTTCCTAACATGACCATTCAAGATATTGTTGATAATGCAATAAGTGGTCAACCTTTATTTGATTCTCAAATCATCATAAATAACGTTTTGGATTTATTTTTTTATGAGATGAAAAGTAGCCTGATTCTTGGAGTGCAATTGGTGACAATATGCATAGTAATAGGTTTGCTGACTAATCTTTCAAATTCTTTTGGAAATAAGGCTGTATCCAGGTTGGGAATCATTGTTTGTAGTTGCTTTGTTATAGGGTTATGTTTAAATAATTTCTCACAAACCTATAATATGTGTTCAGATACTCTTGATACTATGACAAGAACAATGCAACTGCTATTGCCAGTTTTAATCCCTTTACTTATAAGCATTGGGGGTTTTACTTCTGGTAGCATATTGAATCCTATAATCGTGGGGTCAATAACACTATTCAACACTATACTTCAACAATTTATCTTACCAGCAATTTTTATTTCCTCTATATTTATTTTAGTAAATAGCCTTACAGAAAGAGACTATGTTAATAAATTAGCTGTATTTATAAGAGGGGCAGCCACTTTTGCTACAGGTCTATGTGTGACTTTTTTCGCAGGGCTTACAGCAATACAAGGTTTTGTATCTGAATCAGCTGATGGAGTGTTAGTAAATACTGCACGTTATTCTGCCAGCAATTTTATACCAATTGTCGGTGGGTTTGCAGCAGATTCTATAGACATGGTACTTTCTTGTATAGGGGTAATAAAGAATGGGGTAAGTATTTTTGGAGTAATTCTTATCATTACATTATTAGCTATACCGATAATAAAATTACTTGCAATTGCAGTTATATATAAAATAACAGCAATTATCATTGAACCTATAGGAAATAAACAGATATCTGGATGTATGAATGAAATGGGTAACTCGGTTATAACAATGGGAGTAGTTTTATTTTTAGCTGCATTTATGTTTTTAATATTTTTAACTATTATTATTGGAATAGGAGGAGGAAGTCTGCTTAAATAGCAGATTATACAAAATGGAGATTATAAAAGAGTGGGTTCGGAATATATTTGTAATAGTGGTAGCTTTGTCTTTTATTGAAACTCTATTGCCTTCAAGTGAAATGCAAAATTATGTAAAATTTGTGTTTTCTTTAATAATTATGGCCACAATTTTATCGCCATTATTAATTTTTATGGAATAAGAGGGAACGTACTAAATATATATTACTGTGGAGGATTTTTCTTGTGAAAAGTAAGAAAAGCAAAAAATATTACAGACAAATGATATGTCGCTTTATAACCATAATAGTTGTCCTCTGCTTAGCGCTTTTGACTTTTAAGGTTGTCACTAACAACAAAGATGGAAGAAGGCAAATTGTAGATGAAAATGGCGGAGTTGAAATGGTTATGCCAATTATTTTATCCGAGGATAAGGAGAATGGGGGATCTGTACAATGAATAAGGTTTCTAAAAAGAAAAAAATAGCTCTATTTGGTTTACTGGGATTAGTTTTATGTTTAGCAGTTGTAAACCAATCATTAAACAAGGAGCAAACATTAAAAACTTCGGCTGAATATACAAATTATGAACAGCAGCAAATGTTGGAACATGATGGAGATGTTTTGGTTGACAGTTTAAATATTAAAACTGTTTCAGGAAGCGAAGCCGTAAGTGGTACTAGTATAAGTAATACTTCTGATAGTGCTTTGACTTCTGAGGTTGTAACATCTGACGACATTTCAGAGTTAAGTAACACCGATACATACTTTGGGGAGATAAGAAATACCATTGATTCAGATAGGAATCAGGTTATATCGATGCTTACAGATGTTGTTGCAGAAGCTAAAAATGAAACTGAAAAAGAAAATGCTACGCAACAAAAATTAAAAATCATAAGCTATATGGAAAAAGAAAAGAATATTGAAAGCTTAATTTCCGCAAAAGGTTTACCAGAAAGCTTAGTTTTATTAACAGATAACGCTGTTAATGTTACTATAAATAAAGAAAAGCTTGAGCAAACAGATGTTGCAAAGATTTGTGATATTATAATAAGAGAAACTGGCAGACCAGCAAGCCAGATTGTAATTCAAAGTAAAGTTTAATATTACTTAGACCCTTGAATCGCTAAAAGTATAGTTTTTACTTATACCTAGGCTGTTTGAGGGTCTTGTTTTAGCTTTATATATCTGCTATAATGACAGTGGAGAAATTTACTGAGGTGAAGTTATGAGTATCGAACAAGAAGAAAAATTAGGTGCAGTTAAAATATCGGATGATGTTATAGCCATATCTGTTATAAATGCGGCATTATCTACAAAGGGTGTTGCAGGACTAAGTGGTGGTTTAACTGACACCATTTCGAAGAATCTGCTTGGTAAAGAACCTCTAAAAAAAGGTATTAAATTATCCAAAGAGGATGATGAAATAATTATAGATATTTATGTTGTTGTTAATTATGGTGTAAAAATACCAGAAGTTGCATGGAACATTCAGAAAAATGTAAAGAAAGAAGTGGAAAGCATGTTTAGTTTAAAAGCAAATACAATAAATATACATGTTCAAGGAGTACACTTTACAGATCAGGAGGATTAAAATATGAATCGCAGTGAAGCGAGGGAACTAATGATGCAGCTTTTATTTCAGATGGAAGCACAAAACGAATTTAATATAGAGCTTAAGGAAAAGTTTCTACAAGACAGAAAAGATTTAAAATCACAAAAAAAATATGTAGATCAACTATCTGATCTTATTTTAGAGCATAAAAGCGAAATTGATAAATCTATAGAAGAGTCCAGTGATAATTGGAAAATAAATAGAATGAATAAGGTGGATCTTGCTATAGTAAGAATTGCTATAGCAGAGTTATTTTATGTTGAGGATATTCCTACTTCAGTATCAATAAATGAAGCTATTAATCTTGCAAAGAAATTTGGTGCTGATGAGTCAAGTAAATTTATAAATGGGCTTTTGGGTAAGGTTGCTCAAAACCTAACAAAGGCGTAGAAAATGGGTCATGGTTATATTTTAGGTATTGACACAAGCAATTACAGAACTTCAATTGCTGTTGTTGACAGTCAAGGAAGAGTAATAATTGATAAAAGAAAATTGTTAAGTGTAAAACACGGAGAAAGAGGGTTGAGACAATCGGAAGCCCTTTTTCAACACGTTGAAAATCTTCCAATTTTATTGGAAGAGCTTAACAATCAAAAACTAACTTTTATAGGAATTGCTACCTCCAATAAACCTAGACCAATAGAAGGTTCTTATATGCCTTGTTTTAAAGCTGGGTATGGGTTTGGTAAAGCTATTGCAAGTACTTTAAACATACCTTTTTTTCATTTTTCCCATCAAGAAGGTCATATTGAAGCTGTAAAACATTATAGCGATATAAAAAACTCTAAAAAATTTTTAGCTTGGCATCTATCTGGAGGAACTTGCGAACTATTAAAAATTGAAAATAATAAGATTGAAATAGTAGGAGGAAGTAAGGATATTTCTTTTGGACAAGTTATAGATAGGATTGGTGTTATTTTAAATATGAACTTTCCGGCAGGGGAAATGATGGATAAACGAGCATTAGCGGGTAAAGCTAATCAAGAAAAGATGTTAAAACGGCTTACTAAGATAAAAGCTGATGGCTTATTTTTTAACTTATCTGGTATTGAAACCCAATGTAATAGAATTTTACAAGACAATTCTAAAACTGATAACAAAATTGAAGAAGATTTAATTATTAAAGAATTATTTGATAAAATCTCTGACATTATCATCTCTATTTCTAAAAGAGCACTAGAAAAATTCCATATGGAAGAAGTATTATTTGTAGGAGGCGTTTCTAGTAGTAAATATATTAGTGAAGAAATAAAAAAGGCTTTCTCAAATGATATAGTTAGAGTTGAATTTGGCAATCAGGAATTGTCAGGGGACAATGCTGTAGGCATAGCACTACTGGGAGGACAAAAGATATGGCAATAAAACCTGTGAAAGTGTCACAACTAAATGCTTATATAAAAAGAATATTGCAATCAGATCCTCTTTTAAGCAGTGTTTCTGTAGTAGGAGAAATATCTAATCTGAAGTTCCATGGCACAGGTCATGTTTATTTTACTTTAAAAGATGAAAAGAG
>DAMCXN010000090.1:0-491 GCA_032096995.1 Aminipila sp. | reverse complement strand
AAGAGTAAGATAAATTGCTTTTTATCTGCTGAGAACTTTACTCATTTAAGATTTGAACTTGCAGATGGTATGGAGATTACTGCGGAAGGGTACATTTATTTGTATGAAAAAGGAGGCTCCTATTCTTTAAATATTAGAGATATACAGGTAGCAGGCCTAGGCAATTTAAGTATAGCTTTTGAAAAATTAAAACAAAAACTTTCAAAAGAAGGTTTGTTTGATGAAAAGTATAAAAAAGAAATACCTTTTTTCCCAGACAAAATTGTAGTTATCACTTCCGAGACAGGGGCAGCCGTACGAGATATTATAAAAATAATAAAAAATAGAAATAATATTGTTGATGTTTTAGTTTATCCCGTATTGGTTCAAGGACCGGCAGCAGCTCAGGATATAGCAGAAGCTATTCGGCAGGTAAATTATTTATTTCCTGATACGGATACAATTATAACGGGCAGAGGTGGAGGCTCTATAGAAGAACTATGGGCGTTTAA
>DAMCXN010000089.1:0-6106 GCA_032096995.1 Aminipila sp. | reverse complement strand
TCGAAGAAGGATTAAGATTCGCTATCAGAGAAGGCGGAAGAACAGTAGGTTCTGGGGTAGTTGCTACTATCGTTGAATAGTAAGCTTTAACATCAAAAAAGAAAATTTATGGCAATGGGAAATTTTCCATTGCCTTTTTTAATCTAAGGATTTAGAATATATAAAGACAATGGCAAGTGTACATACAATGACTGTAAAATTTAGACAAAGTAATATTATTTCAAAAGGGTGGAGATTAAATTGATTAGAGTAAAAAATGGAAAAAGGTTTAAAGTTTTTATTGTAATCAGCCTATTAGTGCTGATTCTTTTAGTTTGTTGCATAATTTGGATAAATGCTTCAGATAGTAAGCAAAAAAGGGATAATGAAGATATTCAAAATGAAAACAATATAGCTAAAATAGAACAAGAAATTGAGGAAGAAAATTCAGGGGATAAAAAGGAAGAAAAAATAGAAGATGATCAGGAAATTATAAATAAAACAAATGAAAACGACAGTAAAGTTTCTAAAGAAGATTCTACAGAAAATTCTACAGAAAATTCTAAAGAAAATAACAATGTAAGTATAAACCAAGAAGAAGAAGCCAACATTAAAAACACTAATGAAAATGCAACTAAGCCAGTAGTTGTACCGGACAATTTGCCTGAGGACGAGCTGTTTTCGGCATATAATAATGCTTTATTAATTGGGGATTCTAGAACGGAAGGCTTCAAGCTTTATTCAGGTGTAAAAAATGCTACGTATTTTTGTATGAAAGCAATTAGTATAGATAAAATCATAGAAGGAAAAAAGATAAACATAAATGGTAGTAATTCTTCTGTATATGATTTACTTAATTCAGCAACATATGATAAAGTAATAGTTAGTGTTGGTTTAAATGAATTGGGTTGGACACATATAGAAAAATTTATAGAAGATTATGGTAAATTAGTAGATGATATAAAACAGAAGCAACCTAATGCAACAATTTATCTTCAAGCTATTTTACCTGTATCTAAGAAAAAAGATGATACAGATAAAATTTATAATAATGCTCAGATATATTGGTATAATGAAAACATTATAAAATTAGCATCAGACAAAGGTGTTCAATTTATTAACCCAGCAGCGGCAGTGGTTGATTCAAATGGATATTTAGTAGATGGTGCTACAAGGGATGGAGTACATTTAAACTCTGAATATTGTAAAGCATGGGCAAAATATATGGCACAACTGGTTTAAGAATGGAGGAATAAGGGATGAAGAACATAAAAATATTTGTAATAATGTTAGCAATTGTATGTTTTGCTTTTTCAGGTTGTTCTAACAACAACTCTAATGAAAGCTTAGAAAATAAAGACATCATAGAACAAGCGGCACCAGAAGATTTATCTTCTTATATCGTAGAAAATACGGAATTTGAAGATTATATGAGTAAGATCGATACAGAGATCTTTTATAGTTTATTTAATTTAGACGAAAAAATAGTTTCCGATGCACAACTATATTCAAGCACTGGGGCTACTGCAGAAGAGGTTGCAGTAATAAAGGTTACAGACGGTAACTTAGAAAATGTATTAAAGGCATGTGAAGATAGAATTGAAGCTCAAAAACAAGGATTTGAGAATTATGTTCCAGAAGAATTAGAAAAATTATCAAACCCTCTAATTTTGAATTTTGGAAACACTGTTATTTTTGTAGTTTGTAATGACAATGATGCTGTTGAAAAGTTAATAGCTGATTATGAGGGAATATAAGTATAGGTGAATAATATATGGTTTTTAGTAGTATTTCTTTTTTAATATATTTTTTACCAATAGTAATTTGCCTATATTATTTGGCTCCTACAGGCTTAAAAAACCTAGTTTTGCTTGTTACGAGCCTATTTTTTTATGCTTGGGGAGAACCGATATATGTTCTTCTCATGATTTTTTCTATAATTTTTAATTATAGTTTTGGTATGCTATTGGATAACTTTATTTTCAATGGAAGCAGTAGCAAAGTAACTAAGGGTATTTTAATAATTAATGTATTAGTAAACCTTGGTATTTTAGGATTTTTTAAATATGCAGATTTTGCAATTGAAAATATAAATAGTTTACTTGGTACAGATTTTGCTGCTATGGAACTACCTTTACCTATAGGTATTTCATTTTATACATTTCAAGCAATGTCTTATATTATAGACCTTTATAAGAACAAAGTACGAGTGCAAAAGAATATTATAGCCTTTGGAACTTATGTTGCTTTATTTCCACAGCTTATAGCGGGGCCGATCGTTCGTTTTAAATCAATAGAAGAACAATTGGTTAAAAGAACAGAAAGTATGGAACTTTTTTCAGAGGGAGTTAAAAGATTCGTTATTGGAATGGCTAAAAAAGTATTACTTGCCAATAACATAGGATTACTATGGGAAAATGTTCTAAGCCTAAATCAATCGGAAATAACTATAGCCACTGCATGGCTTGGAGCTATAGCCTTTACACTTCAAATTTACTTTGATTTTTCAGGATATTCAGATATGGCTATTGGTTTGGGAGAAATGTTTGGGTTTAACTTTTTAGAGAATTTTGAACACCCATATATATCAAGATCTATAACTGAGTTTTGGCGTAGATGGCATATATCTCTAAGCAGTTGGTTTAAAGAATATGTATACATATCTTTAGGTGGCAATAGAAAAGGTATTAAGAGGCAAATGGCAAATATATTTATTGTTTGGGCCTTAACAGGTTTATGGCATGGAGCTAGTTGGAATTTTGTTATATGGGGAATCTATTTTTCCGCCATATTGATAATAGAAAAAATTATATTAGGCAAAGCTTTGTATAATTTACAACAAAGATATCAGTTAATAGGAAATATTGTTTCTCATATTTATACAATGTTCCTTGTAACTATAAGTTGGGTTATTTTTGCCATTGAAGATTTATTTTCAGTAAGGTCATATATAAAATGTTTATTTGGCATTGAAAATATTGGATATATAAATGAACATACCTTTTATTTATTAAATAGTAATTTTATTTTGCTTATTATTTGTATCATAGCATCAACAAATCTTCCTTTAAAACTCTGGGAAAAGATAAAAATTACTAAAGAAAAAAATATAGCTTTAATTGTTATAGAAAATTTGGGATTATTATTGTTGTTTTTATTAAGTTTTGCTTATATTGTTGCATCGACATATAACCCGTTTCTGTACTTTAGATTCTAGTAGGGAGGCATTATGAAAAATAAAAATGCAGCAATTACTAGTGTAGGATTTGTAATATTATTAATATTTCTTTTGATTTTGTGTATGATTACTCCTGATAATTTAGTTTCACAAAACGAAAATAGAAAGCTACAACAGTTACCTCATCTAGATATTTCTGGAGTATTAGAAGGAAGTTATATGAATGACTTTGAGGTATATGCTTCAGATAATATAGTAGCTAGAGATAGCTGGGTAAGGCTTAAGAACCTTTCAGATCTAACATTAGGAAAAAAAGATAATGGTAGTGTGTACTTTGGAGATGATGGATATTTATTCCCAATAGACAAAATTGATAAAAAACAACTTAACAAGAATTTAGAGTATATAAAAACCTTTGTTGAAGATATAAATAATGAGAGACAAAACAGTATAAAAGTTTCTGTTTTAATAGCACCAACTTCCACGGAGATTATACAAGAAAAATTACCTAAATATGCTATGATTCCTAATGAATCCTATATTTTTGAAAAAGCAGAGGAAAAATTAGGAAAAATGATTATTAATCCAAGCCAGGCATTGATAGATCATAAAAGTGAATATATATACTATAAAACAGATCATCATTGGACAACTTTAGGGGCATATTATGCTTATAGATTTTGGGCAGAGCAAAATGATTTAAAACCATTAAATCAAGAAGATTTTACATTAAAAATTGTAAGTAATGACTTTTATGGGACAACATATTCTAAAGCAGCCGGAATTAAAGTAAAGCCTGACTATATACAGAAGTTTTCATATGATAAACTAGAACATATAGGCATGAAAATTGAAAACTTAAATAAAACAAGAACATTAGATAGTCTTTATGATGAAAAATATCTTAAAACAAAAGATAAGTATTCTTATTTTTTAAGTGGAAATAATGCTTTAACGACTATAAAAGGGGTTGAGAAAAATGGGCGAGATTTACTTGTAGTTAAAGATTCATATGCAAACTGTTTTGTTCCGTTTATTACAGGTAATTTTGAGAATATATATGTCATAGATTTAAGGTATTATAAACAAAGTTCTTTGGATTTAATAAAAGAAAAAAATATATCGGACATATTGTTTTTATATAATGCAATACAGCTGTCAAATGATAGAAATTTAGCTTTCCTAGCAATGGGTAGATAATTTTTTTATTGGCATTTAATTTACAAAAATATAAAAACTATTGACGCTACAAAAAACAAGGAATAAAATATAGACATAATGTATTTATGCTGCGAGTTAATAACTCGCAGCTTTTTTAAAAAGAATATTGATAGGTGGCAGTATGAAATATAAAGTTACTAAAAAACAAAATAATAGTGCAAGATGCGTAGTTTGTGGAACTAAAAATAAATTTAGTTTAAATACTAGATTTTATGAAATAGAAAATGGACAACTTACTTGTACCTTTAGAACTGAAGATTGGCATCAAAGTTATCCTGGTAGAACACATGGCGGCATTTCGGCAGCAGTTTTAGATGAATTGATAGGTAGAACTGTATGTATTGAAGAACCAGATTGTTGGGGAGTAACAGTAGAGCTTAATTTAAAATATAAAAAACCTGTACCAACAGAGGCTGATTTAAAAGGTGTAGCTCATATAACAAGGAATACAAGAAAAATATTCGAAGGAGAAGGCCAGCTATTACTTCCTGATGGAAGTGTTGCGGTAGAGGCTACAGGCAAATATATGAAAATGCCAATCAGTCAAATAGCAGATGGCGGTTTTTCTGAATCAGAATGGTACTTAATGGGAGAAGAAAACGATCCCTCAGATATAGACATATAAGTGAATACATATAAGTATTTCAAAACTCCGAAAAATTTCGGAGTTTTTTTTATAAAAAGATGATAGAAATAGGTATGATGATTACGAATTAATATATGTAAGGGCCTTTATATATAAAATTTCATTTAATAGATGAGTGCTTAAATGATGTTTTGCTTGCCGTATGGCTTAATATAGAATCTTTTGATACAGAAAAAAATACTTTTCAAAATTGGTTGTCAGGGGTAAGCCGATATAAGGCTATAGATTGTAAACGAAAATATTTGAAAAACTTAAATGAAGAACCGTTAGAAAATGCAGAACAACTTATGGATAGCAGAAGTACAGTAAGCTTTTTGAAACAAGAAACATTAGAAGAACTAAACGAAATTTTATCATGCTTGAATCAAGAAGATAGGGGGATATTCAAAAAAATATTTTGGGAAGGTGAATCTGTAAAATTAGTATCCAAAACAGTGGGGATGAAAGAATCGATAATTTATAATCGTGTATCTAGGGGAAGAAAAAAGATTAGAGAACATTTATCTATAACGGGAAAGGAGAATATTTTATGAAAGATATATATTCATTACTAAATGAGGTTGATACAGATTTAGATTCGTATATTAGAGAAGAGCTAGAAGAAAGGGAAAAAGTAATTATGATTGATAATATTAGACAAATGTCTGGAAATAAATATAAAAGTAAAAAAAGAAGATATACGACAATAGCTGCATGTGCTATGATTGCTGTACTTCTTGTAAGTACCATAAGTTTCAATGATACAGCTTATGCTTCAGTTAAAAGTATAGTCTGGCAAATAAGTGACTTTTTAGGTGTAGAAAAAAATTTGGATGATTATACCACAGTAATAGGAAGTGAGGTAAAAGATAAGGGCTATGCTATTACATTAAATGAGGTTATTTTGGATAAAGATCAGTTAATAGTATCATCATCTATTAAAGCTGATGAGAAAATAGATGAAGGGGGATTGATGGAATTTGCAGATGTTTATATAAATGGTAAAAAAGCCTCTGTAGCTGGTGGAGGTGGTGAAAAATATATAGATGAATATACTGTATCTTCTGTAATGGAGTATGAACTTGAAGATGTTAATACCAATG
>DAMCXN010000088.1:4201-6643 GCA_032096995.1 Aminipila sp. | reverse complement strand
AGAACACCTTGTATGGAAAAGGGTGTTCGAGCACCGGATAAATATGCTTTAGAAGTGTTTATTGCATAAAAAAAAGCCCATTTTTGGGCTTTAGACCTTCAAAGACGATCTTGAAGTTTTTTCAATTCTCTTATTTGTTGCAACAAGTAATCTTGCAAAGGAGGTATTAATGCGTCATAAATTTCTAGCAATTCTAATGTGCTTGTATTAAATTTTGGCAGAAACATTTTACCGGTTCCGTTTGTAAGCCATTCTTCATTCACATTGTATACTTTGCAAATTAGTTTAATATAGGCTTCTTTTATTTGCCTTTCTCCTGTTTCAAAACTCGCATAAGTCGTCTGGTTCAAGCCCAAGGCTTGGCAAAAAACTCTTTGACTAAGGCCTAATTCTTTTCTTAATTCTTTCAGTCTCTCTTTCATATAACCACCTCTGAATTAATTTACCATATTTTTGAACTCATTGCAATCACAAGGAAAATATTGACACAATTAACTCAATGAGATAATATTATAATACATATTAACTCAAAGTGGTTAGGAGGCGAAAGAAAATGCCAAGGGATTTTAATAGTATTGAGGAAAGGAGAAAAGAAATTAAAAATATTTATGAAACTCTGTCTGAGCCATTGCAACTACATATTCTCAGTATTGCACACTTATTAATAACGACACAGGAGCTTGTACTGCAATCGAAGGATTAGAAAAAGAGCTAATTGGGGCGAATTCAAATTTGCTGGATTATAAACAGCATTTTAAAGCTAGACAAATTTCTATTGGAAAAGTGTCTATTTTTATCCCGGAATTTGACGAATTATCCCAAACGATAGATTTACCTTTTAATGCTTGGAAAAACATATTACGAAGTTAGGTATTAAACAAAAGTGGCAACAAACACAGAAAAAGGAGAAAATTTATGAAAAAATCATTTGGACTACTGACAACAGTTGCACTATTAACTTGTGCTATGTGCTTTAATGCTTACGCCCAAACAATCGTGACCCAGGATAGTTATATGGGTGAAAAATTGACAGACTTTAAGATTGAAGTATCGGAATTGACTTCGAAATCTACAGAAGTAATCAATTATGAGGGCGAAACTTATTCTACGGTTGTTTATACAGTGCCCCAAGGTGCTAGGTTGTCATTTCAAATTGACAAGCTAGATTATCCTCCTATGTTGACAATGGCCAGTTACAAGGGTAAAGATTGGAAGATGGTGGATAGAGGAGTTATTTTATCTGACGGGAATTACTATACAGATGGAAAGGATCCGGGAGAATTGGAGCCAAACAAACAGGTCTTTTATGATCTAAAGGATGCGAGCTATGGATACGTTCTTGGACCTGTATCGCCATATAAAACTAATTTGGATATTCCGGAGAGTGGGGGCGAAACTGTCCTTTGCTTTATAAAAATTGCGGGAAATAAAAATATTGCCCCAGTTAAGGCTGTGGAAAAGAAAGCTTCTGTAACTTCAGTAAATTTAAATATAGCAGGAAAAAATATGCCTACCGAGGCTTACAATATAGACGGAAGCAGTTATTTTATGCTCAGGGATGTAGCTATGGCGCTAAAGGATACCCCCTATGAGTTTAGCGTACGCTATGATAAGAATGCAGACAAAATTATTACCACTACAGGTGGAAGCAAGTATCAAGTAACAGGAAGCGAACTGAAAATTGGCAATAAACAAAATAATGCGACTGCAAAAACAACGACTTCTAATTATTCTCATGATTTTGTAGAACAAAGTGCAAATGTAACTGGCTATAACATTGCTGGTAATAATTATTACAAACTAAGAGATCTTGGGGAAATAATGGGATTTGACATTGAATGGAATAGCAGAACAAAAACAATAAGCATAAATCTTAACTAGAGTAATAGTACTTGATACTTTAGTAGAAGTGAAGGGAAATTACAATAAACAAAAATGGAGAAGTTATTATAGAAAAGGTGAGGCAGAATGAAAAATCATAAAAATATAAAAATATCCTTAATGTGCATTTTAGTTTCAGTGACAATGCTAGGCAATGTGGTTCCAGCCATGGCAGAAAGCGATGTGCCTGGTATGGATGCCGAATATAAAGACATTAATGTGATTTACGGAGGATGTAGTGTTGATTTGAGAGGGGCGAAGCCGGCCGTTATAGATGGAACTGTGTATTTACCCCTTAGAGCCATATCGAATACGATGGGTATAGAAGTCACATGGGA
The DNA here is from genome assembly GCA_032096995.1 of Aminipila sp. Lineage (GTDB taxonomy): Bacteria > Bacillota > Clostridia > Peptostreptococcales > Anaerovoracaceae > Aminipila. Next base: position 4,424 of record DAMCXN010000088.1, on the reverse strand, counting down.
TAAGAAGACAAATTATGTATATTTGGGAGATGTTCCTGTCTATGTGAAGATTGAAGATGATACCAAAGAAAACTCCGTTGAATATAGTGATGACGGTTTGTTTTTAGAGCCTTCTAATACAATTGCGTTTATTTATGATAATATATTGAGCACCAAAAATATGGTAGTCAGAAAACCTAATATAGACTACATAACTTTCCAGTATTTTAATACACCGAAGGAA
>DAMCXN010000088.1:2507-4180 GCA_032096995.1 Aminipila sp. | reverse complement strand
TATCATTACTAAGCAGTGAAAATCAGTATAAGACAGCCGTAAAAATCAGTGAAGTAATCCATCAAGCCGGTATACATGCCTTAGCGGTGGAAAATCATCAAATTAATGGACAGGTCATTTATTTTGCTAGGTTTTACAATTTAAGATATTTAGATAAAACAGAGAGATTTCTAAAAATGTCTGTTTTCCATCACTTGTTTAACGGTCAGCAACAGAAGTACAGAGGAAAAACTCTGGATGAGTATATTGCAATATGTAAACAGGAGCAGGCCGAGGGTGATGCACGTGTTAAGGCGGGTCATCAAAAGTGGTTGGAAGAGCAAAAACAAAAAAAGTAAAAGAATAATTTAAATCAATTTACAAAACATGAAACTTGAATTTAGTATGTATTAAGTTCTTACTAAATTCAAGTTTCTTATTAAGTGATAGATTTATTTGGAGGGGACTCATGGAAGTTAATACAAATACAGTAGAAGAAAAGCATTATGTTAAAGGCATTCTATCAATTAAAAATCTAGGTGTATTTATTTATATAATGGTTAATTTTATTCTGTTTTTAGGGGGTGCAGATTTAATTTTTTCTGAACAAAAGGCATATTTTAATTTAAGTGTAGTCATTTATTTTTCGGTCATGGCCTTAAGCCTTCATAAGCTTGGGGACATGGTCATGAGAATACTATATAAAGCGGAGAAAGTAGATGAAAGAAGTGTAACGTACGTTTATTTTGAGGATTTACTATATAGAGCCAGCAACAAAAATTCTACTCAAACAGAAAATATTGAATTATTTTTTTCTAACAAGATTGATACATATGCAAAAGCTGTTTCCAGAAACACAATTATTTTAAGCAGGGACTTTTTAAATCTTGAGGATTTTCAACAGCAATCTTTACTAGCAAAAGAGTTGGGTGTTATTATAGAAAAAGGTATCTATTTGGAGATGGTAATGAAAGTATCAAATTTCGTTTATTTTCTGTTGTTTTTGATTTATAAATGTTATTATTTAATAATTACAGCCCTTTGTATGATGGCAGTTAGTGTTGTAGGTGGATCAAGAAGTAATTCTGAAAATAGTTTTCTGGCTTCATTTGGTTTAGTTACTTTAATAACATTATTTTTTGAGAAACTGAGATCTTTGGGTGTTTTTATGAAAAATATACTCATTAGATCATATTTAAGGGATAGAGAATTTAAAACGGATATATTTGTTGTCAAAATTGGACTTAAAAATGAAATTTTCGGCCTTTTGCGTTCTTATAATGATACGGGTGAAAAAACAAGCATGTTTTGTATTCTGCCGTCAATATATGAAAGGGAGGAAAATTTAAAGAAGTTTATTGCAGAAGAATCTTGATTTTAAGATTTAATGCTAAAAGTATAGTGTAATCTTGGATGATTTTGATTTCAAATTAGGTATAGAAAGGGGAGTAGAGATGAGATTTAATGTGAGAAAAAATTTACACATAATTCTTTTAAGTATTATGGCATCTTCGTTATTTTCTGTATGTGCTTTTGGAGCAATTCCCAGCGCATACTGGAAGGTGCAACAACCCTTTATTTCTGCAAGAGATGCCGGGAATAGCAGGGATATTATAAAGTATGGGAAGGAAATCGTAGCCATTTTTAAGGACAAGCCTTTGGAAAAAGATAAGGCGGAAATTTTATATACTACG
>DAMCXN010000088.1:0-2497 GCA_032096995.1 Aminipila sp. | reverse complement strand
ACGTATGAGGCCATGTATAAGGCCTATGAAAATACTGCGGATTATGGAAATGCCATTGGAATTTTAAAGGTGCAAATTCCTTATGGGGAATATTTAGGTTTTACGGATGGGGTTAAGCTTGCCAAGGAGAGAATCAATAAAATTAATCCCATGACACAGGTGTATGCTGTAACCCAAAACACAGCAACTATTCCGTATTATGGGATGAAGAATGAGCCGAAGATTGGTACATATTATGGCAGAGTTTATTCGAATAGCGGTATTAAGCCCATGGAAAACGAAACAGCAGTTTCTTTCTATTTTGAATGTTTAAAAGATAACTTAGAAGATTTTGATTACATGATACGTCCCTATGCTGATGGGACTAGGCTGATACATATTGCAATGAATATGCCTGGTGAAAATGATACTTTAAAGCTTGTAATGCAAACAGATTCTGATGCTTACTTAAAAGAAACTATGGAGTACTTGAAATCTTTAAATGCACCGGTATTGCTTAGAGTTGGCGGAGAAATGAACGTATGGCAAAATCTTGCGGATCCAAGTTTATTTAAGCAAGCATACATTAAGATTGCCAATATTGCAAGACAGACAGCGCCAAACGTAGCATTGGTATTTTCACCGAATGACGCATCAAATTGGAGTGTTGATATTTCAGATTATTATCCTGGGGATAGTTACGTGGACTGGGTAGGCGTTTCTCTATATACAAATAAATATAGAAATTCTCAAAATCCCGTGGCTGGTAAGGATTTTGAAGAAATGTATTATGGAAATGGGGCATACGCAAATCCCCTTACTAAGCTTAAAAATATCGTTGACAGATACGGGAGCAAAAAACCCATTATTATTACAGAATGTGGTGTGGGCTATGGAATCAACGGAAAAACAGTTGACTTAAATTCTTTTGCAAAAGAAAGAATCCAAATGCTGTACTCCTATGCCAATATGCTATATCCTCAAGTGAAAGGCATCATTTATTTTGACGTGGATTTAGGTAGTAGCAATAAATATCTATATTCATTAAGTAACAACTCGCAAATGATGAACCAATATCAAGCATCCGTTGAAAGTAATGAGAGCTTCATTCAACAAAAGGGGGTCACACCAAAGGCATACGTTAAGGCAGGAAGCTATCAAGATAATCTTCCGGTCATTGAGCTTGCAACCTATTGTATCTTACCTGGAGATATTCCTGTGACAGTGGAATATTCCCTGGATGGCAAAAAGGCTACTTCTGAAGGACAAATACCTTATACTTGCAATATAGATACAAGCGCAGTATCAGTAGGAACTCATGATTTAAAGGTCTTGATTAAGGCTAGCAATGGCTATAATAAGGCAAAAGTTTATATGTTAACAAAGCAAGAAAATAATTTGGTAAATATTAAAGAAAAATAGGAGTTTTAGTTATATTTGGTTTTTTATTTGCATATAATAGTATGTAATAATAAACAACAAAAATCAGGAGACTAAAGTAGTCAAATAGTGGTTTCTTAAATCTAAGGTTAAGCAATTTTTATTTTTTTCCTGCGACAGAGCTGGAAATTTAAGTGTTTATTGCTATACATCCCCTTTATGTAAATCCTTTAAAACAGCCCCATCTAATATGAATTAGGTGGGGCTGTTTTTTGTGAGCGTTAGGTATCAAATTGTATAGTTCTACTAAATGGTCTATAATTCCTTGACTATTCTTCATAAGTAAAATAAAAGAATAGCGAAGCTACTATCCAAGCAATAGCCCCTACATAACACAATCCCGCATCTAAATATATATGAGGCAAACTTAAGATATCTAAATATCCAACAAATCTACCAATAAGCCCTCCAAACAAAGGGCTGAATAGTATTGAAATAATTGTTAATGCTCTTATGTCTTTTCTTTTATTTTTCAAACCATTCTCCTTTAGAAAATCACGACTTAGAATCCAAATTGAAGATAAGGATAATTTCTGTTTGTTATTTCCCTAAGTCTGATATAAAGTATTTTATCAAGTCAATAGGGGTATTAAAACGCAATAACGAAAGCCATTATTTTAAATTCTATTAGATTTTACAATTGCATATCTATTGTCTTGTAAATATACAATTTCAACGTCTGCTTTAAACTCTAATGTTTCCATATCAAAGAATCTTTGTATCCGTACATCTTTAATAGGGTATTTATTCTGAAAACCATCTTTATCTATGGCCATCTGCTTCAGCTCTTCGTCGGTATATTTAAAGGCTTGAATTTTTGACTTGTCAAAATCATCATTCCATTTACCCATATAATTAATTATTTTAGCATAGCCACTAAATACATGTATGCGGTAGCCGTAGCGTGTGGGATAACCGTCCACATAATAACGTATATCTAAATTATTTATTGGAGCAACAAACTGGTTTATGTATTCCTGTGTTAATTCAATATCCGACTCAATTGAAACGTTTTCTATTGGGGAAGACTCCTTAACCACAAAATCTTTCATATTAAACTTTTGATCAATATTTCCTT
>DAMCXN010000087.1:0-7044 GCA_032096995.1 Aminipila sp. | reverse complement strand
CGGTTATTATGGCTGGTGTAAGAATTTCTGCAGTAACTGCAGTAGGTCTTATGACGATGGCTGCTTTTATTGGAGCTGGTGGCTTAGGATACTTAGTTTTCTCAGGTATTAGAAGTGTAAATAATTATCAAATATTAGCAGGTGCTATACCAGCATGTATTCTTGCATTGATGGTAGATTTATTGGGTTCAATAGTTGAAAAGACTGTTACACCAATAAGCTTACAGAAAAACTTTAGTAATCGTAAAAAATCTAGTACCAAAGTAAAAAGATATATATTGGCGGGAGCTTCTATATTAATAATAATAAGCTTAATAGCTACACAGATAGGTGGTAATGTCCAAGAAGGTAAGGATGTTATTACTATTGGTTCTAAAAACTTTACTGAGCAAGCTGTTGTAGGAAATTTAGTAGCAGATATGATAGAAGCTAGGACTGATATTCACGTTGATAGAAAACTAGAATTAGGAGGTTCTCAAGTTTGTTTCTCAGCAATTAGAAGTGGAGAAATTGATATGTATATAGATTATACGGGAACCGTTTATGCAGACTACTTAAACCATGCACCTATAAGTGATATGGAAAAAGTATATAATACAGTAAAAGATGAGTTAAAAGAAAATTATGATATAGAAACATTAAATCAATTGAATTTTAATAATACATTTACTTTAGCGGTAACAAAAGAAACGGCTAAGCAATATGAGCTTGAGACAATAAGTGATTTAGCTAATGTGGCGGATCAGTTTAAAGCAGGAGTAGTATTTGAATTTGCCAATAGGGAAGATGGATTACCAGGACTTATGAAAGTATATAATTTCAAGTTTAAAGATTCAATGACTTTAGATGGAGGGCCAAGATATCTTGCTATTTCCAATGGTGAAGTTGATGTTATTGATGCTCTTTCAACTGACGGACTTTTAAAGAAGTTTAATTTAGTTACAATGAAGGATGATAAACAATTCTTTCCACCTTATTATGCAATTCCTGTTATAAGAGGAGAAACACTTGAAAAATATCCAGAAATAAGAGAAGTTATGGAAGAGTTAGCTACAGTTCTTTCTGATGAAGTAATGATGGAATTAAATTATAAAGTAGATGAATTACAGCAAGCCCCTGATGTTGTTGCAAAAGAATTTTTACAAGAAAAGGTCATGATATAAAGACATATATAATAATAAAAAAAAGCTCTGTACATTATATTTGCGTAGCAAATAATGACAGAGCTTTTTTATTTTAAATATATAAGTTAGCTATTTATTTTGCAACAGGCTTCTTTGATTTTGAGAAGAATGCACCTATAATCATCACAACTGCAAATATGATTAAATAAGCCACAACAGCCATACCATGTGATATACAAGCGGCATACATCATAAATACACAACCAATTAGAGCTAATATTGGCATAACAAAACGTTTAAATACAGGTAAATCTTTTTCTTTTACTATCATCATGATGAAGATAGGAATGTATGATGCATAAATTGTTACGATTGGAAGTTCTGATGAATCAAAGCAGAAAAATCCAAACCATGGAGCTGTAAGATTTGCTCCATAGAAGAATAATAGCCAAACACCACATAGGAACAGACCTATAATTGATGAATTAGTAGGCATATTAGTAAATTTGTCTACTTGATTAAAAATTTCAGGTTTAGGGCCTTCATTTCTAGCAGCAATTGAGTAAATACCTCTTGTACATCCAAGCATAAGTCCGTTTAGTGTTCCTAAACAAGATATTATAACAAATACAAAAATAAGAGTTCCAGCAATGTTGGAAAAGATATTTTCAAATGCTAATTTTGCTCCAGCTTCGCCACCTGCCATCATTACTTCATTAGTAACGGCTCCTGCTAAACCTACATAATAGAGAATATATACCGCCATAATAACAAAGGTTCCACAGACTAAAGCAATTGGTAGATTTCGTTTTGAATTTTTTAATTCAGCATTAATACTTGTAGCTATTATCCATCCTTCATAAGCAAAGGCTGTAGCAACTACAGCTGTGAGTAGGGCATTTGAAGTATTTACTTCCTTTACTACTGTGGTGAAGTTATATGCAGTCATACCACTTCTTAGCCCAACGATAGTTCCTATTATTGCCATTAAAAATAGTGGAATTAATTTGATAATAGTAGTTGATACTTGAAATTTTCCTGAAAGTACAGGAGATAGAGCGTTCATAGCATAGCTAGAAATAAGGAAGAAACATGAAATTGTCATGCATGCTCCACCAGTAATGTCAAATCCAAATAATACACATGCATATCTAGCAGACACCCAAGCTAAAACAGAAGTTAATGTAGGATAATAAATTATAGCCATAAACCAACCAACATAATAACCGTACTTGCTTCCCATTGTAGCTTCTGCATAGTCAACAATACCATTTACATATTGGTATCTAGTTGCCATTACAGCAAAGGTATAGGCGCAAGTAATCATTATTAAGCCACCAATTATCCAAGCTAAAATACCAAGAGGGAGATTTCCGCCGGTAGCGTTAAGCACTTTTTCTGCTTTAAAGAATACGCCACTGCCTATTACAATACCAACAACCATGGCTATAGCTGTAATAAGCCCATATTTTTCTTTTAATTCAGTTCCCATTTTTCATCTCTCTTTTCTATTTAATTTTTAAAATTAAAATAACAAAAACATTCTAGCATCTCAAGATAAAATAAACAATAAAAAATACAGAATTATTAGAAAATATGCTAAAACTACATATAATATATTTATTATTATCACAAAACTATCACGTTTTTGAATTATTATATTTTATGTTATAATAAATAAAATTAAAATAACAAAAGAGGTATATTATGAGTAAGATTTTGATTGTGGATGATGAAGTTAAAATCAGAGAAGTTATCAGAGAATATGCAGAGTTTAATGATTACGAGGTTGATGAGGCCGCAGATGGTATGGAAGCCATAGGTCTTTGCAAGTTAAACAAGTATGATTTAATCATTTTGGATATAATGATGCCAAAACTAGATGGGTTTTCTACCTGTAAAGAATTGCGTAAATTTACGGACACACCAATAATAATGCTTTCTGCAAGAGGTGAAGAATATGATAAACTATTTGGATTTGAGCTGGGCGTAGATGATTATGTGGTAAAACCATTTAGTCCAAAAGAATTAATGGCAAGAGTTCATGCAGTTTTGTCAAGAAAAGCTACAACATCTCAAGTAGAAGAGGATATACTGACGTTTAAGGGGTTAACGATTAACATTCCAGCTAGAACAGTTCTTGTAGATGGAAAAAGGATTGAACTTACTCCAAAGGAGTATGAATTGCTATTCTATCTTGCGAAAAATTGTAATCTAGCTTTATCTAGGGATAAGTTGCTATCTGATATATGGGGATATGATTTTTTTGGTGATGATAGAACTATTGATACTCATATAAAAAATTTAAGAAATAATCTTGGTCCTTACCGTGATTTTATTGTTACTTTAAGAGGTGTAGGTTATAAATTTGAAGCATAAATGAGGCATAATAATGAAAATAGCTAAAATAAATTTTGATAAAAATAGTATAAATTTTAAATTGTGGGCTTATTTTGTGCTGTTTGCAGCTTTTCTGCTGTCACTTTTATGGCTTTTACAGATTTTCTTTTTAAATACTTACTACCAAGATATGAAGATTTCAGAGACAAATAAAGTAGCAAGTCATATTATTGATAAGTATGGACAAGAAGACTTTCTAGAGACCATAAGATCTTTATCTATTACAAATGACATGTATATTCAAATAGAAACAGATGAGGCTATAATTTTTTCTCCTGCAAAAGATGATGAATCAGGGAGAAGACCTACTTACATGTATCTGCCAGAAATGCGTACTGTACGAAGCTTGTTGCTTGAAGACAGCAGTAGCAGAGGGGCTTCCATAATTATTTCTGAGAAAAATTCAGGACATGGAGATAAAAAGACCTTAGCCTATGCTAGTTACCTTGAAAATAAAGAAAATGAAAAAGTTATTTTATATATTTTTTCACCTTTATACCCTGTGGATTCTACCGTTGGCATTTTAAGAAATCAATTGGGATATGTGACAATTATTTCTTTGTGTATGGCTTTCTGCCTATCTGTTTATTTATCTAACAGAATTTCTAAGCCTATAAGAAATATAACTAAGACGGCAGAAAAATTGGCGGAAGGTGAATATGGAGTACCTTTTGAGGGAGGACATTACACGGAAATAATTCAATTGGCAGATACTTTAAATATGACGTCTATGGAATTGCAAAAAACCGATGATCTGAGAAAAGATTTGATAGCTAATGTATCTCATGACTTAAGAACTCCATTGACGATGGTAAAATCATATGCAGAAATGATTAGAGACCTTTCTGGTGATAATCCTAAGAAGAGAAAAGCTCATTTAGAAGTTATTATTGAAGAAGCGGATAGACTTAATTTGTTAGTTAGTGATATGTTGGCTTTATCAAAGCTTCAGACCCATGTTAATTCTCTTGAAAAGAGCAATTTTAACCTTTCAGAGGCCGCTCAAAGTATTATAAATACTTTTGGAATTTATGAAAGCCGTGAGGAATACAAATTTATTCTTAAAGCTCCAGAAAAAGAAGTTATAGTTAATGCCGATGAAAATAAAATAAAAAGAGTAATATTAAATTTGGTTAATAATGCTATTAAATATTGTGGAGAAGATAAAGAAATTATAATTGAAATCCTTGAGACTAATGGAATGGCAAGATGTGAGGTATCTGATCATGGAATGGGTATAGCTCCTGATGAGATTAATTACATTTGGGATAGATACTATAAGGCCAGCACTCATCATGTTAGAGCATCAAAGGGCACAGGATTAGGCTTAGCAATAGTAAAAGAGATAATTAATTTGCACAATGGAAAGTACGGCGTAAAAAGTGAACAAGGAAAAGGCAGCACTTTTTATTTTGAACTTTATAAATGAAAAAAATGGAGAAAAAATTAACAATTTTATTATTGACATAAAAAAACCGGTATGGTAAACTTAAAAATTCGTATACTTGACATCAACCGAATTCTTAAGATATACTAGAAGTATATAGTGGAGGGAAATGTTATGTATACCATAGGAGATAAAGTCGTGTATCCAATGCATGGCGCAGGAGTTATAGAAGAAATAGAAGAAAAGAAGATTTTAGGCGAAACAAGGAAGTATTACATTTTAAAATTACCTTGCGGTGATATGAAAGTAATGATTCCAATAGAAACTAGTAACAGCATTGGTGTTAGAGAAATTATTTCTGAGGAACAGCTAAAAGTAGTGATTTCGACATTAAAGGAAGAATCTACCAAAATGCCTAGTAATTGGAATAGAAGACATCGTGAGAACATGGAAAAATTGAAGACTGGGGATGCTTTAGAGGTAGCAGAAGTTGTAAGGAACTTAGTACGTATGGATAGAGAAAAAAGGCTATCTACCGGAGAAAAGAAATTATTAACTAATGCAAAACAAATCTTGCTTAGTGAGATTATTTTAGTTAAGGATATTGGGCAAAATGAAGCAAATAACATTATTGAAGAGGCAATTTAATTTTAGCCTATCAATAGTAGTACCTCAAACTATAGTTAGTCTATAGAAAATGGGTCTTTGGGTATAGGGAAAATGTATTGAAAGGGGGTGAAAGGATGTTAAAAAAACTATTTAGGTTAATCCTAACTGCTGTTGGGGCGATTACCGGATATGGTGTGTTCTTATTAAGTGAATTTATGTATGGCTTGTCAGGAACTACTTTAGATAGTAAATTCACAGAAACACAGTTAACAATAACTGCGTTATGCTTTGCTATTATTTTTGGAATTCTATTTTTTAGAGCTACACCTAGTCTTGGAAAACATAGTATTAAAGTGGCTAAGGGGATTGAATCTGATTTACAAGGAGTATCTACAAATGATATTGTTTCAGGGACCTTTGGACTGATTGTTGGCCTAATTATAGCTTTTTTAGTAAGTCAAATTTATGCTACAATTCAGTTCCTTTATGTGGGAACTATTTTAACAATAATAACTTATTTGATTTTAGGGTACTTAGGGGTTATTATTGCAACTAAAAGATTTAAAGACATAACAAGCATTTTAATTGCTAGGAGTAAAGGTGGACAATCACTTAAATCAAAAAATAAATTAGCTGAGGCTACTCCGAAGATTCTTGATACTAGTGTTATCATTGATGGAAGAATAGCGGATATTATGAAAACTGGTTTTATTGAAGGTAACATTGTTATTCCTGAGTTTGTACTTCTTGAATTACAGCATATAGCTGATTCATCTGATGGATTGAAAAGAAATAGAGGTCGAAGAGGCCTGGATATTTTAAATAAGATTCAGGAAGATTATGGGATTGAAATATACAATACTACTGCAGAAAAGTCTTTAGATGAAATTCCAGAAGTTGATGTTAAGCTTTTAAAACTTGCTCAAATTATGAATGGTAAAGTTGTTACCAATGATTTTAATTTAAATAAGGTGGCAGGAATTAAGGGCGTTAAAGTTTTAAATATTAATGAATTAGCAAATACTTTAAAACCAGTAGTCCTTCCAGGTGAAGATATGAAGCTGTTCCTTGTAAAAGAGGGAAAAGAAAATAATCAAGCTGTGGCATATCTTGATGATGGTACTATGATTGTAGTTGAGGAAGGAAGAAAATACATTGGACAGAATATAACAGTAACTGTAACCAGTGTACTTCAAACATCAGCTGGTCGTATGATTTTTGCAAAACCTAAGAGATAGACTTATGTATAGAAATAAAAAAATAGCTGTAATAATTGCCGCTGCTGGTTCTGGAAAAAGAATGGGCAGCGGTATTCCAAAACAATTTTTAAAAATAGAAGGTAAGACTGTGCTTGTTAAAACTGCTCTGGCTTTTAGTCAGAACCAGTATGTTGACAGCTTTTTTGTCGTTACTGGACAAGAATTTATTGAAAAATCGGGAAAACTGCTAGATGGCATTGATAAATTTCGAGGTACAGTAGTTGGAGGAAAAGAACGTCAAGATTCTGTATATAATGGACTAAAA
>DAMCXN010000086.1:0-7139 GCA_032096995.1 Aminipila sp. | reverse complement strand
GTTGAAAAAGAAAGGAGAGTATTGATGTATTTGTTTGTAAATACATCATACAAGTTCAAAATGAGAAACAATGCCAATATAGTTATTAGCTTTTTAATTATAACTTTACTAGTTGCTGCTGGTACAATTCTTTATACTGAACTGCCCTTTTATCATGAAACTCTAATTTTTATAGCAATATCAATTATTATAATGGGGGTCATCCCTGAAGATTTTATTTTTTTGTATGGTATTATTGTGATTTTGGGCTTTGGAACTTTTTTAACAATAGAAGCTATAAAAACTTCCTCTCAAGAAAATCAGGTTCTTTATATGTATATACATCTTTTAGCTACTGTTTTTCTTTTAGTTTATTGGGTCTTATTACAATATCTAAAATACATAGGCAGTGAAAATAAATTATTGAAAAGACAAATAACCCTATTAGCTAAATATGATACAGAATTTAAGGTTCTTACTATTAACGAATTTATTGAAAATGCAAAAATGATTTACCAAATAGCTTCTCGCAGAAACGAAGAATTGTGGCTTTTAAAAGTCCATATCAATTCTCAAAACAAAAGTACGAATCAAAACTTAAAAGAATCTTTGAGCAAAGTGTCTCTTTCTTCTACAAGAAAAGAATTTGATATTATAACATTAAAAAATTTAACCATTTTTATTCTTTTACAAAACACCCACGAAGACGGAGTTAACATTGTTAAAGATAGAATTATAGCAAATTCCAAAGATGTATTTAATGACAACCTAAATCTATTTTATTTTTCACATAACTTAATTAGTGATTTTGAAGAAATAATTAATGAAGTGGAGGGGAAATAACGTGGAAAGTTTTCTTTTATTTACTATGAGCTTTTTTTGGTTATTATTAATTTTTTATTCTATTATAACTATTGCTGGTTTATGGTATCGACTTCGCTACAAACACCCTGATGAATTAGATTATTACCCTAGTGTAGATGTATTAATTCCTGCTCACAATGAAGGTGTTGTAATTGAAGATACTTTAAAAGCAATGATGAGACTGGAATACCCAGGTTTATTGAATATTTATCTATTAGATGATAATTCAACTGATAATACTGCTGAAATAACAATGCATTTCTCATCTTTATTCTCTCGTATTAACTATATTCTGGTTCCAAAAGGTGAACCTAAAGGAAAGTCTAGAGTTCTTAATTACGGATTAAGTATTACAACATCTAAGTATTTTATTGTGTATGATGCAGATAATCAACCAGAACCAGAAGCTGTAAAAAGATTAGTAGAAGTATCCGAAACGACAAAAAGAGCAGCAGGTGCAGTAGGCTATGTAAAAACTATTAATGCAGAAACTAATTCTTTAACAAGAATGATTTCTCTTGAATTTCAAGTTTTCCAGCTTCTGATGCAATGTGGCAGGTGGGCTCTATTTAAAATAGGTTCCTTGGCAGGTACCAATATGCTACTACGTCGTTCTATTTTAGAAACTCTAGGGGGTTATGATCCTTATGCTTTAGCAGAAGATGCTGAATTGACTGTTCGTATTAGCACTGAAGGCTATTTATTACCCGTTGTGCCTATATCAAGAACTTGGGAACAAGAACCAGAAACTATAAAAATTTTTATTAGACAAAGATCTAGATGGTTAATAGGAAACCTTTATATGTTAGAAAAATCATTTCATGAACTATCTCATTGGAAAGGAAAGACTTTTATTTTAACTTTACAGCATTTGCTTACTTATTTTGTTTTTCTAATAATGTTGCTTTTTTCAGATGCTTTTTTTATTGCCAGTATATTAGGTATGCAAGTTCCTAATATGGATGCACCACTTTTATTCTTTTGGTTTATGAGCTATATTATTTATACCTCACAACTATTAAGTGCAATTGTTATTGATAAAAATATTACACCCAAAAACGTTCTATTTATTGTTATAATGTATTTTACCTATGCACAACTTTTTGTCATTTTGCTCACTAAAAGTGCATACTTGTATATATCAAATAGAATTAAGGGCCAAACCATAGGATGGGATAAAACAAAACGATTTAAAAAAGGAGGTTTATAGAATGAAAAATAAATATTTTATCTATATAGCCTCTTTTATTTTTTTATTATCTATAGGGCTTATAATTTATATAAATCATAATAACAATTTTAAGGTTCAAAATTACATAGAAGATTATTATGCTCATTCTGATAATTTATCTTTAATTCATGCCTACCCTAATCACCCTAAATCCCAAGTTTTATCTGAAAGTATAGGTCTTTATATGAATTATTTATTGTTTATAGATGATTATTCGAATTTTGAAAAGCAAGTTTTAATACTTGAAGAGAATTTTATAATAAAAAAAGATAATTATAGCTTCATACAGTGGTCTTTAGATAAAAACGTAAGTGTAAATGCACTAATTGACGATGTTCGCATTGTTAATAGCCTATTAACAGCCGCTAATCAATTTAATAAAGCGGAATATAAAGATTTAGCGTATTTGATATTAGCTTCTTTAATGAAGAATAAAAGTGAGACTGGTTTCTATGTAGATTATTTTGATTGGAATTATAATAAAGCAGCAACTCGTATTACTTTAAGCTACTTGACTCCAGACTTTTTTGAAGTTCTTTCTAATACAGAAAAAAACAAAAGCCTTCTTATAAATAGTACTTTTAATCAAGTGTTTTTCCCTGAGTATTATGACATAGAAAAAGGTAAATATCACTTCTCACCAGAAGTGCATATGATCGATCAACTTTTAATTGCTTTAAATAGGGAAAATTTAAATACATCCTCTCCTGCATTTGAAAACTGGGTTATAACAGAATGGAAAAATAATCATAAAATTGCTGGTCAATATACTCGAAACACTTTAAAACCATATGTAGATTATGAATCCTTATCGGTATATGCATATCTTGTTAAATATTTTGATTTAATAGATGAAAAGGACCTATCAAAAGAAGTCCAGGAACATGCTAAATTAATTGTAAAAAATGCCGGTTTAAAAGATGCTCATTTCTTTGATTTTATTTTATATGAGCAGATGGTCCAAGAATCAAAGCCTAATTTTCTTTTTTAAAACATAATGAGCCACTACACCAATTATTATTCCTGTTGCCATTCCAGAAAAAAGTAATACTGGAAAATACAAAAATATTTTTATATTAGATACTAGTAATGCTGCAATTAGAAGTTGTCCAACATTATGAAAAACTCCACCTGCCATGCTTACTCCCACTATACTAAACCAGTTTGTTCTTTTCAATATAAGCATTACTATGAAGCTTACAGTAGCTCCTGCCAAAGAGTACAAGGCCCCAAACAAACCATTAAAAAGCAATCCTGCCACAATTATTCTTATAACATTTATAGAAAAGGCATATGACTTTCCTAAAGTATATAGGGCTATAATTACTACTAAATTAGCTATTCCAAGCTTTATACCTTGAATTCCTATGTAAAAAGGCATACTAGCCTCAATATAAGAAAAAATTAAACCTAATGCAGCTAATACGGCACTCATCGCTATTTTTTGTGTTTTGTCTCTATTAGTTTGAAATTGCGTCATATTCAGGCTCCCCCTCTCCAATGATTTCTACCATCACTCTATTAGGGAGACATACGATAGTTTGTGAAATTTTTGATATTGCTCCTGCATGAACACAAATTTGATTTGAACAATCTGAAAAATCCATTGAAACCTTACCATCTTTTATGTTAATCTCATTAATGTGATCGTTTTGCTTTACTGTAATATGTCTATCCTTATACAAGGCATATCTACCATATTCGTTGCCATCAACAGTAATGAGAACTGTATCACCCTGATTATTTCCAAAGGCAATCATATATGTGGTGATTCCGCCCAAAAGTAATAATATTATTGCTAAAATAATGTCAGCTTTTTTTATCATTATTGATTCCTTATCTTTATAATATAGGCAGCACTATAATACAATCAATTATTCTGCCGGATTGGAGTAAATAACATATGAAAATACACAAAATAATAACTAGCTTAATTCTTTGTACAGCCCTTATTATAACACAAACAGGTTGCACCGCAAAGGAAAACGATACTGCTGAAATGTCTCCTGTATCTGATACACAGTATGATCTTTTAAATACTACTTGCATTATTACAATTTATGATATGAATTCTAAGGATGCTCAAAACTTTATAGATGCAGCTTTTTCTTTATGTAAGGATTATGAAAACAAATTAAGCAAAACGATTGAAGGTAGTGACGTATATAAAATCAATCATAGCGATACAAATCCAGTTGCTGTTTGTAACGCCACTTTAAAGTTGATAAAACAGGGAATTTATTATGGCGACTTATCAGAAAGTAATTTTGATATTACAGTAGGAAAACTTTCTACACTCTGGAATTTTAGTGGTGACTCCCTTAAAGTCCCAAATGAAAATGATATTAAAGCCGCTATAAATACTATTGATTATAAAAAAATACACTTTGAAGAAAAATCACTTAATAATAACAGTTCAACTTTAGAAAATATTTCAGATTCTAATAATGATTTAGATTCAAAAAGTTCTAATAGGTATGCTTTAGAAATAAAGAATGACTTTATAGAAGGTGGAAAAGTCTGGATTGAAGATCCAAATACAGAACTTGACCTTGGAGGTATTGCTAAGGGTTTTATTGCTGATCAGGTTAGTAAATTTTTAGTATCAAAGGGAGTTAAGAGTGCTACAGTTTCTTTAGGAGGTAATGTCGTCGCTATAGGTTCAAAAAAGGATGGTTCATTATGGAACATTGGTATTGAACAACCTTTTTCTGATAGACGTGAAATTGTAGGTTCTGTTCAGGCAAAGAATAAAACTATTGTAACCTCTGGTATATATGAAAGAATGTTTAAGGAAAATGGGATTTTATATCATCATATATTAGATGTAAAAACTGGTTTTCCTGCGGAAACAAATGTAGAATCTGTTACTCTTATTGCAGACTTTGGTAAATCAATAGATTGTGATGCTCTAAGTACTATATGTCTTATGCTTGGTACAGAAAAAGGAATTTCTTTAATTGAGAATATAGATGGGGTTGAAGCTTCTTTTATAGATAAAGACGGAACGATCGTGTCAACCTCTGGAATGAATTTTATTCCTATAGAATAGTATAATCTACTACTATTAATAATTTGTTTTACAATTTTATATGTAAATTATTAAAAGGCTTTAATAAGGATATTTTCTTTATTTTAGTCTTTTTATTTTAGAATAGGCTTATTATAATACCATTTCTTTCTAATAGTCACAACGTATAGCTTTATAAAAGTGTGAAAAGATAAGGATATATTAGAAAAGGAGGAATCTTCTAATGAATGAAGCCATGCAAAGTGTTGGACAATTTTTATTCGATTGTCTCCAAAAGGAAAATATTACTGAAGTTTTTGGCGTACCTGGAGACTATAATTTTACACTTTTAGATCTTCTTGAACATAAACCCGAAATTAATTTTGTCGGTTGCAGGAATGAGCTAAATGCAGGTTGCGCTGCCGATGGATATGCTCGAGTAAAGGGAATGGGCGCATTTATTACCACCTTTGGAGTTGGTGAGCTTAATGCATGTAACGCTATAGCAGGTGCTTATAGCGAGGCTGTCCCTATTATCCAAATAGTAGGTGCTCCTAAATCTACAATGATAAAGGAAAAGCGAAAAGTTCATCATACCCTACTTGATGGGGATTTTGATGTATTCCGCAGAGTATATGAAAATTTGACTGCATATACAGCTTTTATAACACCAGAAAATGCAGCAATTGAGATTCCCTTAGCAATCCATACTGCACGTCAAATGAGTAGACCTGTTTACCTGGTAATCCCAATTGACATTGTAAATAAACCAATAAAACCAACTTATTACACACCTCAACCAGAAGTAACTAGCTTATCTTCCCTTACAGAAGCAATGAAGCAGATTCTTCCTATGATTTCTACTGCTCAACGGCCAGTTATTATCTCTGGAGTATTTTCCATGAGATATGGTCTGCAGAACCATGTAGAACAACTGGCACAAAAAACTGGTGCTTCAGTGGTTACAATGATGATGGGCAAAGGTTCATATGACGAAAGCAGACCTGAATTTATCGGTTTTTACTGTGGTCGTGCTGGAAGTGAAGAAGTTCGCTCTGCTATAGAGTCTTCTGACTGTATACTGGCAATTGGAACTGTTTGGGACGACTATAATACCGGAACATTTACAGCAAAGCTTAATCCTTTGCAGGTTATAGAAATCAACCCTGGATGTGTTAAAATCGGCAAGGCACTATACGAAAACATTCGTATGGAAGATGCTTTAAATGAGATTACTTCTTCTACGTGTTTAGTTGATCCATCAATTAGAACCTTGGCCTTTCCTTATGACAACTGCTCTGCACCAACCACTGCTCTACTTACTGCTGCTTATTATTATCCGCGTATACAACAAATGCTCAGAGAAAATGATATTGTTTTAGCTGAATCAGGAACCTATTCCAATGGCCTTACACAATTAAGGCTTAAAAAGGGTGTAACATATATCACTCAAGGTGGCTGGGGTTCAATAGGATATGCAACTCCTTCAGCATTTGGTGCATGCACAGCAGCTCCAGAACGAAGAGTTATGCTCTTTACAGGAGATGGTGCTCTGCAACTGACGGTTCAAGAAATCAGCTCCATGCTACAAAATAATTGTCATCCAATTATTTTTATTTTAAATAACAATGGCTATACTATTGAGAGGTTTATTAACACTCCAAGTGAAGTAAAATATAATGACATTCCTTCCTGGGATTATTTGAAGTTACCAGAAGCCTTTGGTTCAGAAGCCTTTACTGCACGTACGTCAACAGAAGCAGAGCTAGACGAAGCAATAACTCTTGCAGAACAGTTACAGCCTGAAAAACTTTGCATAATAGAAATAGTCGCACAGCCAATGGATGCACCTGAACTCCTTTATAAAACACGTGAGATCTTGCAAGAGGGATATATGCGTAATTGAAGATTAATATCTATGAAAATTAGTAACAAAATCTTATATTCGATTAAATATTAAAGAATGTAATAAAAAAGACTCTAGTTTAATAACTAGAGTCTTTTTGAAAAACCGGCGACGTCCTACTTTCCCAGGCAGCTGCCCGCCAAGTATCA
>DAMCXN010000085.1:0-7243 GCA_032096995.1 Aminipila sp. | reverse complement strand
CTTACAGCGGCGGGTCCGTACCGGACTTTCACCGGACTTCCCTCTTAGCTACCAACTTCCATTGGCAGACATGAATATTTATTTAATTTTCTTTATATTTTCATCATATACCCAATTTGGACAAATTTCAAATCCTTTTTTTCGACTTTTTTCGACTTTTTAAAATATTTATTGCTGAAACATCTCCAAAATCTATAACCTTTTCACAGATATAAGGTATTTCTTTATAAAAAATAGGTCCTCCTAAAGTAATAGTGTGATACTCTCCATTTTCACCACAAGCATCAATGTTTTTATCTACCATATAGTTAACCATATCTTCATCCAATACTTTCCCCAAAAACTCTTGAGATAAATATTTATTATTAACACATTTTATTAAACATCTATATCCCAAGTTTATAGCTTCCATAGTATTTTCTTTCCTATTTCTCTGCCATAAAGGAAATATCGCTTTCATATCAGTAGCAACACACCTATTTGTACACCATGTCCTATGATCTTCTATATCAATATCACCAAAAACACAGGCTTCTGCACCTTTTTCTTTAGCTTCCTTCAGTGCATTTTCAAAACAAATTTGGTATTCTTCACCAGAAGATTCACATTTTATCAATGGAATGTCTAATGAATCCGAAATAGAATCCAATAGTTCTAAATCCACACCATGAAACCAAGATTTTTGCTTCTCTTTGTTAACCATAACAAGCAATCCCACTGGGTTATGCCCTTGTTCTAGCATTTTATGTAGTGCTAAGGTGCTATCTTTACCACAACTGTATGATATTACAAACTTCATATTATAGAGTCTCCCTTTATCATTAAATTTACTGTTGTATTAAACCATATTTAACTTTTATACGATCTAATTTTTCTAGCATAGGTTCTGCCATAATTAATAAGAAAAATACCGTTGATGATGCATGAACCAAATCAACAGGAATTCCTCGCATATAAGCAAAAATAAACATTTCAAAAGTAGGCTTGGTATAAAACATCAGTACAGATGCAGGATTTAAAATTCCTCCATAGATAAAAAATGTAGCTAATCCTCCAAATATCGCTAATGATATGTTATTACTTCTTAGCCAACCTTTTCTAAATAAAACTCCTGCTAAAAGGCCTATTACACCAAATCCAAACATTTGCCAAGGAGTCCACGGTCCTTGTCCAAAAAACATATTTGAAGCAAAAGCAATCATAGCTCCTACTAAAAAACCTGTCTCACCTCCAAAAGCAACCCCAGAAATAATTACAATTGCTGCAATAGGTTTAAAGTGCGGCAACATAAAAAAGGCCCCTCTACCTGCAACACCTATAGCACACAAAACGGCAATAACTATGAGTTCTCTTGCTTGTGGTTTCCTGTCTTCAAATATCATAATAAATGGTAACATAGTTTCTAATATTATTAGCATTGATATAAAGTAATACTTTCTGTCATCTAAATAATAAATTCCACAAAATAGAGTTACAGGTATTAATAGAAGTATCATCACCATTGCGGCTTTAGTTCTTTTAGATAATTTTCTTTTGCTGACTTCTACTTGGTCACAAATACTTTTTCTTTTATAATTACTTTTATTTGTAATCTTTAGTATAATCCCCATCAATCCAAACTTTTTCTGTTTTACGTTTTCTTTATTTGTTTCACGTTTTTTAGATGATGTTGTAAAGTCAAATTGATTTAAAATAGACTTAATTCTATTTATATCATCATACTTTTTTTCTCTTTTACTTCCTGTACACATTTCAATTATATCATCAGCTATAACTGCTTGTTTTTCTATATGCCTTGCCATGCGATTGGCTTCAGTTGTATAAAAACTATTACCACTAAAAAATTCCCTTGGTTTACCTTCAGTAACTATATCTCCATCAAAAAACATAGCACATCTGTCTGCATATTTAGCACAAAATTCCACATCATGACTTACCATGATTATACTAATTCCTTGACTCTTCAACCCTTCTAAAATAGTTGCAAATGTCTGTTTGAATTCTGCATCTAACCCTTTTGTTGGTTCATCTAGCAAAAGAATTTTAGGCTTTAATAGAAGTACTTTTGCGAGAGCTGCTCTTTGCTGTTCACCACCAGATAAATCATAAGGATGCTGTTCTAATAGAGTTTCTAGTTGACACAAACTTGATGCCGCATTTACACGCTGTTCTTTTTCTTCATCGGAAAGTTTTAATCCTGAAAGCATCTCATATAAATCTTTTTTTACAGTCTTTTTAACAAATAAAGCTTGTGGATTTTGAGGTAAAACACCTAATAATCCCCCAAATTTTTCACGTTCAGGTATCTCCCCTAAGTCCCTGCCCTCTATTTTGACAGTACCACGATAAGGGCGATTAATGCCCGATAGCAAAGACATTGTTGTACTTTTTCCCGTACCATTCCCCCCTAATAATGTAAATAACTCTCCTTTTTTAACTTTTAAACTTACCCCTTTCACTATATCTGGTAATTCTTTTCCATACTTAAACCAAGCTTGCTCTACTTCTAACATTATATTTTCTTGTTCTATAAGCTCTTTCCCATTTTTAGAGTTTTGCTTATTTTCAACTTTTTGTTTACTATTTAAAGGTTGTAATGCTCTACTCTCTGATAATTTATTTAGCCACTCTCTTCCTTCACGTACAGTAATAGGGCATTCTAATTCATTAGGAACCCCTGCATATACTTGCATAGGGACAGGCATTGCCAAAAACATTTTATGACCCTGCTTGCCAAGAAGCTCGCCAACAGCTTTAGGAGAATCATCGGCTATAATACTGCCATTATCCATAACAATTACTCTATCAGATAAAGGTAATACTTGTTCTAAGCGATGTTCAGTCATTATAACAGTTGTTCCTAGTTCTCTATTAATTTTTCCTATTGTAGATAAAAAATCCGAAGCTGCAATAGGATCTAACTGGCTTGTAGGCTCATCTAAAATAAGTACAGATGGTTGCATAGCCATAATAGCCGCAAGATTTAATAGTTGTTTCTGTCCACCTGAAAGCTCTGAAACATTTTTGTAAAACCATGTCTGTATGCCAAAAAAAGAAGCCATTTCCGCAACTCTAAGCCTTATAGTCGCTGTATCATAGCCTAAACTTTCTAATCCAAAAGCTAATTCATGCCAAACTTTATCTGTAACAATTTGATTGTCTGGTGATTGAAGTACAAATCCAATTTTTTCACTTTGCTTTCTCTGATCCAGCTCATCAAGGTTTTTACCCTCAAATAATATTGCCCCTGTTTTTACACCATGTGGCGATAAAATAGGCTTTAATTGGCGAAGTAAAGTAGTTTTACCACATCCAGAACCTCCACATAGAGTTATGAATTCACCCTGATTTATATTTAAATTTATATCTTTAAGAACTTGTCTATCAGTTTCAGGATAAGAAAAGTTTAACTGTTTAATTGAGTAGCTTTCCACTGTCTCTCCTCCTGTTCGTCAATTATTATAGGCACAATACATAAGCCCCCATAAGCTAAAAATGGTAAATATGCAAGTACATTTAAGGGATTTCCCTTCATAGTTGGATAATATCTAAAATATAATGCACCAAAAATGCTACCCAAAATAACCAAAACCGCCAATAAAAAAATTGCTAATAAAGCCTTTTTATCTCTAGCTTGAAATTTAAAAATCGAAAATGCTGTTCTTCCTGGGAGACCATAGCCTCTGCTCTTCATGCTATCCGCTGTCTCAATGGCATTTTCCAAAGCCCATGTAATCATAATTGATAAAATTGTAATACCATGTTTGGCTCTTTGAAAAATACTTCCATTTGAAACATCACGCCCTACACATTTTTGTGCATTAGAAATCACTTTAATCTGTGCTTTAAATCTAGGCACAAATCTAAGCACCATAGATAGTATTAATGATAGAGCAGGAATAATTTTACCAAATAAATATACAAATTTGTCTGAAGTCATGACTTCATTGTAACAAGAAAACCAACAAATAACAGCTACAAACATAGTTGCTGCCGCAATTCCATATAAAATTGACTCCAACGTTAAAGGATTACCATTTGGTAAATATGTTAAAATAGTTGCTCCTTCATGATTGAATGCAGGGTTAATAATCGCAGTCAAAAGCAAAAAAGGAATCATAACGAAAAAATTAAATATTGCTGCCTTTTTTCCTTTAATCCAAATAGAGTAAGTAAATGCTGCTGTTAATGAAATAACTAAACAAGCAGGATGCATTAAACACATAGAAAAAATTAATACAAGGAAAAAATACAAAAAGTTTACAAAAGGATGATAAGATGAAAATGCATCTACAAAGCCTTTGTTATTCATCAAAGCCTCCTCCAATGTCTCTTCCTAAATCACACGTATAAATCCATTCTATTACATCACCTTGCTTTATTACATATCTGCTACACCCATAATTAGGGAACCATCCGTTTACTTTATACATCCAGCCCGACAATTCTCCACAATCAAATTCATAAAGATTATGTATTCCCTCTATATATGCAGAATTGTAAATAGGTGTATTTTCAAATTCCATATGTATCTTGTTTTTCTTTGTTTCTCGTTGAAGTAAATTGAAAACACTTTCTCCTTCATAAAAAGTTACAGTTGTAGCTGGCATAATAACACCATCTTCTGGAACTAACTCTACTTTTTCCTTATCCAAATCATCAATATTATCTAAAATAGTTTTACATTGTATTGATATAGTACAAGTCTTTGGAGTCTTAGTAATTTCCACTGTACCTGGTTCCACAGGAATAGGTTTACCTTCTGGTACTGGGTCTGTCAAATACTTGTCTTTCCCCGTCTCTGGATCTATGTCCATCCCTTTAGATTCAGAATAAGTTACATCCTTTGTATTTAAATTCTTATCATTCTTATCATTCTTTTCTTCGCTTATAGCCGTTTTCTTTTCTTGACTTACTTTCGATGAGTTTTCTTTCAAGTCACTTTCTTTCTCATCTTTTTTTTCCAAAGCTGCATCTGTGCTTTTTATAGCCGTATCAGTTAATATCTCTTGTTCATCTACATTAGTTGCTTGTTTATTTTCAAGAGTTTTAGATACTTGAATATCATTTTCTTTGTCTAAATCTGATGAAGGATTGCCTTTAGCAAATCCTCCACCCCATACAAATGTTATACCTAATACAGCAACAATAACTAACGCTGCAATAATTTTGTTTCTTGTTATTTTCAACGTTCTATCTCCTACAATAAATTTGATTTATCTAACATACGGTATAGCATTTCTGCAATTTCACAACGTTTAATATTTGTCTTTGGTAATATCTCTATATCACTTTTATCTAAAATATCATTACTATAACAAAATGCTAAAGAGTCATTTGCCCAAGAAGCTGCATCTACATAATCAGTAAACTGAGCTAAAGTATTTTGAACAGTTGCAGAATCTAACTCTGTTTCCATTCCACACAAACTTGCTGCTCTAGCAACCATACTAGCTGCTTCCTGCCTTGTAATAGTTCCTTTAGGATCAAAAGTTGTTGCAGTTCTACCATTAACAATCTTATATTTATATGCAGTTCCCACATATCCAGCAAACCAATCCTTATTTGTAACATCAGTAAAAGTACTGTCTGCCTTTGGTGCAAGCCCCAATGACTTTACTACAATAGTTGCAAATTCTGCACGAGTCATAGTTGCATCAGGTTCAAAAGACTTATCAGTTTTTCCATTTATAATATTTCTAGAAGCTAAAGCCTCAATTGATTTTTTATTGTTATGATTTGAAATATCTTCAAAAGTTCTTCCCTCATTTTCAACTTTTGTAGCTTTAACATCTGCATTTTTATTAGCTAGTCCAACAGCCGCATCATTATTAGTAGTTGTTTCTGTTGGTGCTGTTGATGCTTTAACATCATGCATACGATATAAACTATTCTCTTTGTCTAAAGCTCTTTGCATAGCAACTAAAGTATACATTGCTTGTTCGGTTGCCATCTGGTTAGCTGTATCACTTGAAAGTACATGTTTAAAACCATTTCCCTTTATATAAAATTGGAAAAGATTTTCCTGCAAAGTATGTCCATTTTTTATAAAGCGGCTATCGTCTATAGAAATACCTAACTCAGTAAGTCCTACAATAACTTGATCTACACTTTCTGAATTTGCATTGCCCCATGAACTGTAGCCACCGTCTTCATTCTGAATATTAGACAAACAAACTACAGCTTTGTCAATTGCTGCTTTTACATCTGCACGGCTTTGATATTTTGCCAATGCTTGTAATGCCATACCTGTAAGATCAGGATCTGCTTTCTCATCCATTTTGCTTGCTTCTGAAGTACCGCCAGTCAAAGAAAATCCACCATCAGCAAGTTGTCTTTTTAAAATTTCATTAACATATAAATCTCTAGTAGCCTGTACCTCTGCATCCTTATTTTGAGGCATTGGATAGTTCTTTGAATCTAAGGCTATTAATGCCCAAATAGGGCCATTAATACCCTGCCAGATAGTTTTATTAAAATCACCTAAAGGTGTAAGTAAATTATATCCACCAACATTTGTTGGGTCCTTGCCTATAGCTGTTAAAGCAAGTGTCACTCTAGAATATTCAGTGTACTTCTTTTCATGTAAAACACCTTTTTGCTCTTTTACATAATTCTCTACCACTTTATAATAATCATCATAATAACTCTGAGGGGCTTCATAATTACTACGCGCTAAAGCTATAATAGCCCATTCTCCACCAATTGACCCCACCTGTGGTTTAGCAACAGTTTTATGCAAATACTTTGCAGTTTCTGTTGCCGCTTGATCAATAACATTTTTATCTGTAGCTGCAAAAACCCCTATTGCATTCCCTAGTACCATAGCCATAACTAATACCCACGTTAATATAAGCTTGGCATTTCTTCTTTGTTTCATTTTTCTCTCCACTCCATTCTTTTAATAACACTAAATCATATCTTTATTTAACACTTTGCTTATATAGATAAAATATCTTTTCTATATAAAAAGCTGTGGCAATCATTTCGATTGCCACAGCCGTATTCCCGTGTCACTAAATTTGATAATCCCCATACTCGTGAGTAAACAAAACTTTTGTGAAGATATTCTGACTTACACCTACAGGATAATAAATCCAACGTTCATGCTCGCCTTCCCAATTTCTCAGTGGCTGACTATGCTAGAGCATGAACTCAGTGCTTACAGCGGCGGTACCGTCCGAGATTTACACTCGATTTCCAATTACACCTTTCTTCCCTATGATTTGGGGTGAAAAGCAAC
>DAMCXN010000084.1:6898-7618 GCA_032096995.1 Aminipila sp. | reverse complement strand
ACGTTGTTCACCATTTTCTTGTAAAATTATGGTATTCTTTGATGGTTTATCAACCACTGTATCGTTCATAGCAAAGGCAGAAGTATAAAATAAACTGCTAGCTAAAATTATGCTGACGAATTCCAAAATGATATTTTTCATAGCATATAACACCTCACATACGTTAGTATTGCACAAAGGGAACATCGTGTAAGACCTTCCTTTTGCGATCTATATTTTTAGTTGAATTGTAATCCGTATAAAACCTAAACAGAATTAAAACGAAGTCCTAAATGAGTGAATTCAATCTCATTATGCTTTCTTAGATTTCTGGCACGTAAAGTATATAAATCTGGAGGTCATTTTCAAGAAGTTTTTTTGTAAAACAGTTCAAAATGCATACAGTATTGAACAGTAATGATTCGTTTTATAAATTTTCATGCTTCTATGTATTATATTTCTTTAATTTAAAAACATATGAATGCAAAACGAGAGCATAAAAAGGCAATATAATAAAAAATAATAAGGAAATAAAACTTTGGAAAATCCAAAAAATATATAACATAGTATACTCCGAAGTGACGGATTTTGAGAGCAAAAAAGATGTAATTCCTATATCAATAAAATTAACTCCTAATTTGATCTGTTGTCTAATCAAGTAAATAATGAAAATATAAATGAGATATGGTAAAAAATATTTTTTTAATGCTTTTACTACGTTGTTTTTTTGTAATGACACGG
>DAMCXN010000084.1:3550-6888 GCA_032096995.1 Aminipila sp. | reverse complement strand
AGATAGAAGCATAAGTGTATTTATTTTAAATCCATTTTTACAGAATAAAATAATAAAAGGTATAAAAACCATTATGTAATTTAAAATAACAAGGTATAAAGACATCTCACTTTTATTTGCAAATTTCAGATAAATAGCTGAGTTTATACTTTGTAGCAATAAAAAATATACTACAATGGATAATAATATAAAAATTTTGGTTTTTAGTATAACTATAATTTGATTCATAATTAGCACCTCTCCTTTAAAAAGCTATTGCAAATTTTATTCATTAAAATGTTAATCTGTAACTGTCATTTTAATAGAAATAATTTACAATAGCTTTTAAATTTAGTCTATTTTATTATAATATTGTACATTATTGATTTTTATTTACATTTACTTAGTTATGAGTCAGTACACTAAATAATTAGAAAAAGAGACATATAAGTTTTTTTACAGTGCTGATTAAAATAATACTTGAAGCAAAGCATCATAGATACTTACTGCATTTCATTTAATATATCATGTAATGCAGAAAAATGCATCGGATTTTTCGCTAAATATTAACGGAACGATACAATAGATTTGTTTGTTAATCAAAAATTGTTGGTGATACCTTCAAGGTAAGTTGGTATGTTTTCCCATCTTTAGGTGATTCAATATACCCTATAGAATCCGCTCTTAGTTTTCCTGCTGTTGTATCAGTAGAAGAATAATTTAAATCAATATCAAATGAATCGTCTACATCTTCACTATGAGGCGCCCAAGTGGGGCCTGTATATTTGCTTCCCCAAAAAACTTCTCCAGAAATAAAATCGCCACTTGCAACACTAAAATAGCCTTGCAAATTTGTGATTTTATTATCTGTTCTTGGTCCATCGCTCCATGTCATTGTCATTGCAGAATCAGCATCTATGCCATATTTAGTATAACTTGATGTTCCAGTCTTCGTTTTAACAGTTGCTGCATATACTACAGCCATATTTTTGCTATTCAATGCTCGATAATTTGCTTGATTAGAAATCTGCACAACATCAACACCAACAATATCTAATGGAATACGATCTCCATCTGGTGATATTAAGTAAGCCTCTGTAGCTTGCTGGATATCCTGCTCTACTCTTGTTGTTGCAGTCGTATTTGCTCCATTAACGTTTAAAGGAAACGAAGAACCAATACAGAGCATCATCGCCATAGATAATATTAATTTCTTTTTAGACATAACTAAAATCCTCCTTAAATTTTATTTAAGCTTTAAAATTTAGTGTTTTAAAGCTTGCTCCACTTGATTTCAAATAGCAGTTTATTGCCTTTTTGAGTGATACCCTCCTACATATGTACGAATCAATAAGAGAAAGAGCTTAGAAGTATAAGGTTTTCTAATACCAATCCGAACATAACACCTAAAACGATTGGCGTTAAGGTATACAAAGCTAACTTAATTCCAGTCGATGGACCATATACAATTATATCTTTGTCTTGACCTTGATACATCTCGTTTTTAATCAATACATCTTCAAGACTTTCCTTCTATTATGTAAATATCAGAATTTACGAAGGTTTTTGCTGAGTCAGGTATATTTGACTGATGTGCCATATACAAGCATGTGGCGTTTACATTTAGAGTCGTGATCATCAAAAGATAGGGAATCAACCACCCCTCCTAAAGAAATGCATAAAGTTTTTAAAAGCATTATTCCTCATTTTGACTTCCTCCTTTCTTATGCTTGGAAAATAATTTTGATACCTGGATAATATCATATTTTGTCTATGCGTGCGGTAAGTTGTAATAATTGGTATGATTTAATGTAATAATTGATTGTTAATATTAAAGTAGATAAAATTAAAAAACTGAAAAAATGTCAGGCTTATGATTGGGTTACAATCTCTTCGTTATATTTGTAATTATTTATTAATATTTTAACACCTGCTTTTTGGCTAAATTCGTTTACCCAAAAAAGTTTCTATCTGATTTCTCGAAACTCCTTTATAAATTGGATTTGAAATTTCTGTATATCTTTAAGATTTCTTTTGCTAATAGGTATATTCATTCCATTTATCATCACGAGAGTATCACCTGAAATCTTTTTAATATAATTGTAATTTACTATGTATGAAGCATGTGTAGGCACAAAGATATTTGGTAACTGTGATTTAATATTTGCTAAAGTTTCGTAAAATTCATCTGAACCATCTAATGTAACAATTTTTACCTTCCTAAGCTTGTTTTCAAAATATAAAATATCTTGCAATGCTATTTGCTTATATTCTTTCCTAACTTTATACTTAAAAATCTTGTTCTCTTTATCTAACAGTTTCAATGCTAAATCAATACATTTTATTAACTTTTCTTTCTCAATAGGTTTGTCCAAAAAATTTAATGGTTGAACATCAAAAAGTTGTCTTTCATATCCTGATTTTGATGAAATAAAAACAATCTTACTAATATAGTCATCTAGTTTATTTCGAATTTTAGTTCCAACTTCAATACCGGTTGTGCTTTTAAGTTCTATATCAAGAAAAATTAAATCAAAATAATGCTCATTTACAATAAAGCTAAATAAGTCTTTTCCATCGTAAAAAACTTCAATGTCCATTTTAATGTTGCGTTGTTCACTGTAGTAATTATAAATAATCTGTTCAATTTCTCCACAAACATATTTGTTATCATCACATATAGCTATTTTAAGCATGAAACATCCTCCTTATTATGAATACTATTATACCATATTAAGGAAATAATTTCATTAATTATAGGTGCTTATTATCTGCATTTAAAAAATAATTGGGATTAGATGGAATTTGTAATGGCTTTTAAATCAAAAGAACCAGGGTTTTAGGGGTTCTGCTCATAGTCCTCTATTGAGTTCATTTTTCATCCTCCGGTTATGTATTGTATATTTTTACTTATGATATGCTTAGTTTTTTCCATTACAAAAGTTAGGTGTTCTGCCAAATCAGAAGGTCCCAAATTTTAGTTGAATATGAAAGGGTAGGAAGAATTATGTTAAAAACGCTTCTCAAAATCCTCATGAAAATGGTAATTATATTTACCTATAGTTAGTATGGCTTTGGGTTATTTGATTTAATAAATAAGGAAAGTGTTTTGAATTTAACTGACCTTTAAAACACTAATGTGAGAATTGTATTAGAACTTCTGGAAAACATGTATTATCACAATTTTCATACCAAAGTCACTATATTTGAAGATAATTGAGTGTTTCAGATAGTGTTCAAAATAAAAAAGTACACATAAAGTACACACTTTTAAAAATCTCGTGTTGTATTTTTACTGTCTTAAAGATATGATGTTTTTAGAACAAGAAAGATTAACTTTATGTAATAAAATGGATTTT
>DAMCXN010000084.1:2595-3540 GCA_032096995.1 Aminipila sp. | reverse complement strand
AACTGTAATTCGTAATTCAGCCATCGTAATTCCTAAATAATAAAATGAAAAAATTTTAGAAAATGGGTGGGTGATTAATTATGGCGATTCAATTAAAAGAAAATGGTGATATTATAGAATTCATAAAACAAAAAGAATATATTATGGTTAATAATAATTTAGGCGAAGGTTCATTTGGTAAGACAGTTTTATTGAAGGATCCCTTTATTGATGAACTGTTTGTTGCTAAAAAGTACGAATCCGCATATGTAGAAATTCAGGAACAATTTTACAGAAATTTTCTTGAGGAGATAAAAATCCTTTACAAGTTAAATCATAGAAATATTGTAAGAATATATAATTACTATGCTTATAACAAAATTTATACGGGCTTTATACTTATGGAATATATATCTGGCAAAAATATAAATGAATATTTTATTGATTTCCTCCCGTGGGATGGAAGCCCTGCACCAGATGATATTTTTATCCAATTAATTGATGGGTTTCAATACATTGAAGAGCACCAAATTATACACAGGGATATACGAGAAGGAAATATATTAATCGATAATAACGGTGTTGTTAAAATAATTGATTTTGGATTGGGATAAAATTTCTGCCGATTCAAGAAACTCAGGATAGCTTGGTGGATATTATAAATAGGTCAGGACTTGATGTTTTGCCAAATGAATATTATCAAGGTCTCTGTGATTCTCAAACGGATATGTTTTATCTTGCAGAAATGTTCAACCGGATATTAAAACAAACTCAAAATGATACTATATTTTCATATCAGTTTATTTTAGAAAAAATGCTACAAGTAGATAAACAACAGCGATTTTAAAATTTTAAGGAAGTAAGAGAGACTATAGAAAAAAGGAATTTTTCAGTACTAGAAATAAATGAAGAAGATAAAAAGATTTATCAGGATTTCATATTATTTAAAGGATAACTACTTTAGTG
>DAMCXN010000084.1:0-2585 GCA_032096995.1 Aminipila sp. | reverse complement strand
GATGAAAGCCTTTCGTATCTAAAAGAAAAAACGGATGACGAATACTGGTTTCAAAATTATCATTTAATCCTTTATAGTGATGAACTGTTTATGGATTTAGAAAACAGCATAAAAAAATATCTTATTCCCCAAAATGCGAACACTGACAAAAGAAAAGAAATATATATGAATTTTTATAAAGGTAACCTTACTGTTAGAAATGATATAATAAATAATTTATCGAGCGTTAAACAAAAGATTGAAGAGTATTTGGACCTTAGATTTGAGGAAACAGAATTTGATTTTAATGAATGAAACTGTTATAGACAAACTTAAATTAATAGCTATTTTGTGTGTATCAAAATTCGTAAAAATTGGGGATTCCTTTATTGACTTTTGAACCTATTTGCGATACTGTAAAAATAAATCAAGAGTGCTGATCTTTGGAATGGGTTATCTAAGAGAATTCCACCATGGACGAAGCACTCTTATATCATGGTTTGCGTTATTTTAAACAAGGAAACTTTTCAACATTCGCTTTCAAAGACTCTATGGATGTATGCGTGTAAATTTTCGTTGAATTTAAGTCATTATGACCCAGCAAACTTTGTATTGTCAAAACATCAACACCTGCTTGATGTAGATGGGTAGCAAAACTATGCCTTAGTTTATGTAAGGTGTATCCTTTATTCCCTAAACCCGATTTTTTAATATACTGTTGGAATAGCGTTTGTACGGCAGAGACAGACATCCTACCCCCTGCATCGGAGATTATAAGGGGTTGGTTTGGTAAAGGCTTAGTTTCTAGGTAATATGCAACCAAATCTGTACCTAAATCATCAATAATAGGTACAATTCTTTGTTTCTTTCCTTTTCCGTTTATTAAGATGGTTTTTTCCTGAAAATTTACGTCACACCAATTAAGCTGAAGAACTTCGGATCTTCTCGCACCGGTATAGATAAATAACTCTATCAATAGCTTATCTCTCAATCTGTGTTCAGGAAAACGAGCGAATTTACCAGGGGCTTTTAAAAGAATTTTCAGGTCGGCTTTCGAAAAATAAATTGGTAATTTTTCTTCACGCTTGGGAGCGTGGATGGGCACCATTGGGTTGGTTTGTATATACTCCATTTCATAAAGGTAATTATAAAATGAACTCAATGAATGAATTTTTCTTCTGACGGAGTTAGACTCATAACTTTTGGTGATTTTTAAGTAAGTAATAAATAGTCGAACATCCTTTGTTTGGCACGCTATTATATTTTCGCACCTTCCACTCATTTTTAAATACTCTGTGAAATGCTTAAAATCCGTTTTGTAGCTTTGCAAAGTAAGTTTAGAGGCATTTTTTTCACTCAGCATATAGTTTAAAAACTCCTCGTGCAACTGATTAGATTGTGTGTCCATTGACAGCCCTCCTAAAAATGCGTATAATAGTATCAGGGTTATGTACTGTTTTACTTATAGTGCTGTTTTTTCAAAATAACAGTGTCTATAACCAGTAAAAAACCTCGTAAAAACCTTGAATATACAGCATTCTAAGAGCATTTCAATAAGGGTGGTCATAACCCGGCTTATAGGTTTGCTCACGATAATATAAAGAATCACCCCCTGAAATCATTGATTTCAAGGGGTTTTTACGTTTGATGGCCAAACGCAGAAATTACTTGTTTTTTGTAAGTATAAGCAGACGCCATACATTACATATTAAATAGAGGGAACACGAACTAACCTATTCATCCCAATATCTTTCTGATAATTGTGTTACTTTTCCGGATACAGCATTTACTGTAACATATTTTTTTTCTTTATCTAATTTTATACCATAATAATACTCTCGACTAGAACCTAACAATGATTTTTCACAATTCAGTACAGGCACTGTGGATTCACTGTACGAATATTTAATAAATTCAGCTTTTCTATCTAAATTCATACACTGTTCTATAAGACGTTTTCCGTCATTGTATGTATAATTTGGTATAGTACAATAAATTAATAAAGGTAAAATGAATGATATCAGAGCAATCCCCAAAAATCTTAGGTTTAAAAAAGTTTTATGCTTTCTAAACAATAATATATAATACCAATAGGGTTGCATTAAGAATGGAATAAAAATAGACACAAAATAGCTTCCTCTATACTCCTTGCCCACTTGAAATCCCCAGTATAATTCAAATAATGATATTATACTAATACAGATAATTAAAATTTTTTTGTTAGTATCTTTAATAAAATTCATATAACCCCCCAACTATTATTTATCAGTAAAATATTAGAACACTTATAAATTTGATTTATAAACCAATATCAAAAATGCCATAGTTCCTATTAAAATACATGACTCAACACAAATGTTAGTCCATCGTCTTTTAAATATGCAATTTCAACTTCTGCTTTAAATTCCAATGTTTCCATATCAAAATATTTGTATATCCTTACATGTTTAACTGTGTATTTATTATGAAAACCATCTTTATCTATGGCCATCTGCTTCAGCTCTTCGTCAGTATATTTAAAGGGTTGAATTTTTGACTTATCAAAATCATTATTCCATTTACCCATATAATTAATTATTTTAGCATAGCCACTAAATACATGTATG
>DAMCXN010000083.1:4857-7783 GCA_032096995.1 Aminipila sp. | reverse complement strand
TGCGTTTAGAGGAGGAAGCTCTTCTGAAAAAACAGCGAGAATCGTCCACAGCCTCCGAGGAGAGTTCAAACTAAAAGACATTCTCGCAGTTGTTGGCTTTCCTAAAGCCACATATATGTACTGGCAAAAAAGATTTGCCAGAGAAAATCCAAATCAGGAACTTGAAGATAAGATTTTAGAAATTCATGAATCTAATAAAGACTATGGATACCGGCGAATGTACGGGGAACTTCGCAATCAAGGTCTCATTGTCAATAAAAAGAAAGTTCAACGAATTATGCAGAAACTAAATCTTCAGGTTACTTCTTTTACTAGAAAAAGTCGTAAGTATAGTTCTTACAAAGGTAAAGTCGGAACAGTTGCTCCGAATAGAATTAGAAGACGCTTTAATACTCACATCCCACATCAGAAGGTTACAACTGATACTACTGAGTTTAAATACTATGAGGTGGATTCAAAAGGACACATGACAATGCGTAAGCTATACCTAGATCCATTTATGGATATGTGCAATGGCGAAATACTAAGCTATGGGATAGACAAGCATCCATCTGCCATCAATGTAATGAATGCTTTAGATAAAGCAATTAAGATAACATCTGACTGTCCATACCGAAGAACCTTTCATTCTGATCAAGGGTGGGCTTACCAGATGAAAGCATACTCAAATCGCCTAAAAAAAGAACGAATCTTCCAGAGCATGTCTCGTAAAGGTAACTGCCATGATAATTCTGTTATGGAGAATTTCTTTGGTTTATTGAAGCAAGAAATCTACTATGGTGTTGTTTATTACAGTTATGAAGAATTGAAATCTGAGATTGAAATATACATAAAGTATTATAATGAACAAAGAATCAAAGAAAAGCTAGGATGGATGAGTCCTGTGCAATACAGGCTCAACCTCTTGGCTGCATAAAAATTGCGTAGCAGTTAAAACTACTACGCAATAAAGTCTAACTTATTGGGGTCACATCATTCTTTGCTCTTTCATAAAAATATATTTTATCTTTTATTTCTTTATTTATCAAATTGTTCAAGAAAATCATCATATGTGCATAGCCTATCTACTATACTTCCATCTTCTTGAATTTCAATTATTCTATTTGCAATAGTTTGAATAAACTCATGGTCATGAGATGCAAATAATAAGTTACCTTTAAAATCAATTAAGCCATTATTTAAAGCTGTAATAGATTCAAGATCTAAATGGTTTGTTGGCTGATCAAGGACTAGAATATTTGATCCAAATAGCATCATTCTTGAAAGCATACAACGCACCTTTTCTCCTCCAGATAAAACCTTTACTGGCTTATACACATCTTCTCCTGAGAAAAGCATTCTTCCTAAGAACCCTCTTAAGAATGTTTCTGTTGTTTCTGTTGTAAATTGACCTAACCACTTTATAATGCCTAAATCACAACCTTCAAAGTACTCCCCATTTTCTCTTGGAAAATAAGATTGAGATGTACTTACGCCCCACTTAAAAGTACCTTCATCTGGTTCCATCTCTTCCATTAATATTTTAAACAAGGTAGTATTAGCTATTTCATTTTCACCTACAAAAGCAATTTTATCTCCCTTATTTAGTCTAAAGGAAACATTATCAAGAATCTTAACTCCATCAATAGTCTTTGATATACCTTCAACAGTCAAAAGTTCTTTTCCTGCTTCTCTATCCATCTGGAAGCCAACATAAGGATATCTTCTTGAAGATGATGGCATTTCTTCAACTGTTAATTTTTCAATAAGCTTTCTTCTTGAAGTAGCCTGTTTTGACTTAGATTTATTAGCAGAGAATCTCTGAATAAAGCTCTGTAATTCTTTAATCTTATCTTCATTCTTCTTATTTTGGTCTTTAACCATTCTCTGAACTAATTGTGATGATTCATACCAGAATTCATAGTTACCTACATACATCTTTATCTTTCCGTAATCCACATCAACGATATTTGTACATACAGTATTTAG
The DNA here is from genome assembly GCA_032096995.1 of Aminipila sp. GTDB lineage: Bacteria > Bacillota > Clostridia > Peptostreptococcales > Anaerovoracaceae > Aminipila. The sequence continues at coordinate 5,815 of DAMCXN010000083.1, read as the reverse complement.
GAAATGTCTGTCATGAGATACAACAAGCATTGTTCCCGTATATTCCAAAAGAAAATCTTCAAGCCAGTTAATAGCTACAATATCAAGACCATTTGTAGGTTCGTCCAACAAAATAATCTCAGGTTTTCCGAATAAAGCTTGTGCTAATAGAATTTTTACTTTTTCTTTCTCTGTTAAAGAAGCCATTTCACTATAAAGTATATCCACTGAAAGTCCAAGACCCTGAATCAATCTTCCAGCATCTGATTCAGCTTCCCAACCGTCAAGTTCTGCAAATTCACCCTCTAGTTCAGACGCTTTGATTCCATCTTCATCAGAAAAATCTTCTTTAGCATAAAGAGCATCTTTCTCCTTCATGATTTGATAAAGTCTAGGATTTCCTTGAATAATAGTATCAACAACAGTAAATTCATCAAAAGCAAAGTGATCCTGCTTAAGTACTGACATTCTCATATCTTTACCTATAGATACACTACCTGTTGTAGGATCTAACTCTCCAGATAAAATTCTTAGAAATGTTGATTTACCAGCTCCATTTGCTCCTATAATTCCATAACAATTTCCAGGTGTAAATTTTAGATCTACTTCTTTGAAAAGTGTAGTCCCACTAAAATTCATACTTACATTTGTAACGTTTATCATTTTCTAATCGTACCTCCATTTTGGCGCTGAGATATTATCCCAATTTATATAAAAAAACATTTTATTCTTAGACAATAATTAAGAGCCACTAAAAGCAGCTCTCCATTATTAATATTATTTACATACATATTTAATTATTATATAGTAAAACGCCTTAAATTTCAATACAATTATAATATTTTATTTAATTGTACATGCCATGCTGTGACATATAATCATATACCTGTTTTCCATGTTCCTGTTCTTCTTTTTGGATATGATTTAAAGCATCCCTTACATTCTGATCTTTAAATTCAAAAATACAAGTATCATAAAC
>DAMCXN010000083.1:607-4847 GCA_032096995.1 Aminipila sp. | reverse complement strand
ATGAAACATGCTTTTCTGTACTTAAAACATCTGAACAAAGATATTGATCATTTACCTGCTGACCCTGACTACCAGCCTGAGATTGCATAGAACCCTGCTGAGAATTTGAACTTTGTTGTGCATTTGAACTTTGCTGAGAATTTACGCTTTGCTGAAAATTTGGCTTCTGGCTACTACTATTCGTACTTGGAACTGTTCCGCTTAAGATTTGGTTAATTGTGTCATAATGCTGCTGTTCCTGTTGTCCTAAACTTGAAAATAAAGTTTTCAACTGTTGATCCTGTGCCTGAGAAGCATATTTATTATATTTTTCAATACATAACTTTTCTTCTGCCTTTAAATCATTTAAAAGCATTGTTTCTTTTTGACTTAACATCATTAAAAGAACTCCTTTCTTCATTTAACAAATATAATTAATTTTCTAGATATATTATTTCAATACTATTTGCAAATTATTCTTATTTTTGAAAAATGTACTTTTTTATATTTCATAAAAAAAAATACCCTTAGTTTTTGTACTAAGGGTATTTTAGTTTAAAAGTCTAATATGTAAGCCATTAACGAGGTTCAATGATCAGCTTAATCGCCGTTCTTTCTTCACCGTCAATTTGTATATCTGTAAATGCTGGCACACAAACCAAGTCTACTCCTCCTGGTGCTACAAACCCTCTGGCAATTGCAACAGCCTTTATAGCCTGATTTAAAGCTCCAGCCCCTATGGCTTGTATCTCTGCATCTCCCTTTTCCCTTAAAACACCTGCAAGTGCTCCTGCTACAGAATTGGGATTTGATTTTGCTGACACTTTTAAAACTTCCATTACTTGTATCCTCCTAAAATATAAATTCTATTACCCATTTTGGGCTAAGCTATTGTTTATATACTAATTATATAGGTAAAATTAAACAATTTATATAAGAAACGAACGTCAAAATATTTTTTTTTATAGTTTTTTGCGACGAAGTATTGCATATTCCGACAAATTTATGTATAATATCCACGTGGTTATCCCCCTGATAACCTCATTAATCTCTAATCCCAATACCCCTTTTGAACAAAATAGACTGCACCCCTGCGGTCTATTTTGTTTTTTGTAAAAGAAAAGTCATCAATTAAATTTATAATTTATGATATAATTAATTAAAAAATTAGAGTTTTAATTAATCATTTTGGGATGGTGCTTACAATGTACATAAATGAAAAAAATTATATAGATAACAAATATATTAAATATCAATCACGTCTTCTTGATTTTTATATAGGAAATATAAAAAATAAAAAAATCGGAGTATTGGATATTGAAACAACAGGATTATCACCTCAGAATAATTATTTTATCCTTGGTGGACTTTTAATCTATAAGGATTCTGGTGTTACGGTAAAGCAATATTTTGCAGAAAATATCCAAGAAGAAAAACAAATTCTTATTGCCTTTCTTAATGATATAAAAAGTTTAGACGCAATTATAACTTATAATGGAAAACATTTTGATCTAAATTTCCTAAAAACTAGAATAGAAAAATTAGAAATACAAACGGACTGTATTTTTCCGTTTAATTTAGATTTATATTTGCTTTTAAATGGACATTCTCCACTTAGAAAACTATTACCTAATTTAAAACAAAAAACTGTTGAAAACTTTATGGGACTCTGGTCTACTCGTACAGATGAAATATCTGGAGCTGAAAGTGTAGAAATGTATAAACAATTCTTAGTAACTAAAAGTGATGAGTTGCGTGATCTAATAATGCTACACAATAGTGATGATGTATTACAGCTATCACAATTACTTCCAGTTTTAGAGAAAGCTGATATTCACAAAGCTTTTTTTAATCTAGGTTTTCCTGTAGATAATTTATTTACTACAAAAATATCTTTTGATTCAAAAGCCTTAAAAATTTTGGGACGTCAAAAAAAGCCTATCTCATATTCATCTTATGGCCTTGATGATTGTCCTTGCTTTTTTAATTTTGATAAATTTACTGAAGAGTTTTATATAAATCTGCCCATAATAAGAAAGTCTGGTTTAATTATTATTGATACAAAATCCTTAAATTCAGACTTTTCTAGTTTTGAAAACTATGAAACCTTTAATTCTGGTTTTCTAGTTTTAAAGCAGAATAATTCAATAAATTATATGGAAACTAATCACTTTGTAAAAAAATTATTAAAACGAATCTTGGAGGTTATGTCACAATGAAAACAATTTCAAGATTGAATGCAGTATATAAAAATGCTTTAAAAGTAAATTTTGATGATACATCAAAGTTTGTCTTCTTCAGTGATACTCATCGAGGAGATGACAGCATTGCTGATGAATTTGGAAGAAATAAACACATTTTCTATCATGCTCTAAATTATTACTATCAAAACGACTTTACCTATGTTGAGGTAGGAGATGGTGATGAGCTTTGGGAACATTCCAATTTTGAGCATATAAGAAATAGTCATTTTTCTGTATTTAATAAACTAAAAGAATTTTTTGATGCTGGTAGAATGTATATGATTTTTGGTAACCACAACATGTATATGAAATCTCCAACATGGGTAGCAAAAAATATGTATAAAGTTTATGATGAATACTTAGGAGAAAAAGTTGACTTATTTCCAAACTTAAAAGTTTATGAGGCATTACGCTTTAAGCATAAAAAGACCAAACAAGAAATTTTTGTGGTTCATGGACATCAAGGAGATTTATTTAATGATCAACTTGCATTTGTTTCACACTTTGTTATTCGTTTCTTCTGGCACTTTATGCATTTAATTGGTGTAAAATATGCTGCTAGTCCATCTAAAAGCAGAAGAAAGCGACACAAAGTTGAGAAAAACTATACAAAATGGAATGCTCAGCATGATAATACTATTATATTATGTGGTCATACCCATAGACCTAAATTTCCTGATCCCGATGAGCCCGCATATTTTAATATAGGCTGCGGAATGCATCCACGTGGAATAACTTGTCTTGAACTAATATATGGAAAACTTATTTTAGTGACTTGGCGTGTTCATTCTAAAAAAGATGGTACATTATTTATAAAACGTACAGCTTTAAAAGGTCCAATACCATTAAAAGCTTACTCAAAACTAAAATCCAAAGGAGGAGTATAATGATTAATTATAAGGAACTAGCTTATCAAGCTAAAGCAGCAAGCTTCAAAATGGCGACTTTAAATGAGGAAATAAGAAACAAGGCTTTAATTTCCATTTCAGAGGCATTACAAGAAAATAAGGATATAATTTTTAAAGAAAATTCTAAAGATTTACTCCAAGCTCATAACGATAATTTATCTTTGCCTATTATCAATAGGTTAAAATTTGACGAACATAAACTTCAAGATATTTTAAATGGTATAGATAGTCTTTTGAATTTACCAGATCCTCTTTTCAAGAAACTACTTGAAAGACAACTTGATGAAGGCTTAACGTTAATAAAAACAACTTGCCCTATTGGTGTTATAGGCGTTATATTTGAATCACGCCCTGATGCATTAATACAAATATCTACTCTTTGTATTAAAAGCGGAAACTGTTCTATTCTAAAAGGAGGAAGTGAAGCTTCCAATACAAATAAAATATTATTTGAAACTATACAAAAAGCTGGCCTTTCAGCTGGATTACCTGAGGGTTTTATAACTTTAGTTGAAAATCGTGCAGGAATTGATGAGTTAATAAAATGCCATGAATCCATAGACTTACTTATACCTAGAGGTTCTAATTCTTTTGTTCAATATATTATGGCTAATTCAAAAATACCAGTTATGGGGCATGCTGATGGCATTTGTCATATTTATATAGATAAATATGCTGATATTGATAAAGCAGTTTCTATCTCTACAGACTCTAAAACACAATATGTAGCTGCATGTAATACACTCGAAACCCTTTTAGTAAATCAAGAGATTGCGGAAAAGGTTCTACCTCAATTAAAAGAATCTTTAGCTTCTAAAAATGTACTTATAAAAGGTTGTGAAAAAACACAGGATATTATCGCATGTGAACCAGCATTAAAGGAAGATTTTGAAACTGAATATCTAGATTACATACTTTCTATAAAGATTGTAAAAAATATTGAAGAAGCTATAGAGCATATTAACAAATATGGTTCACATCATACAGATTGTATTGTAACTGAAAATAGTGCTTCCGCTGAACAATTTATGAATTTTGTAGACTCGGCTGGAGTATATCAAAACTGTTCTACAAGGTTTGCAGATGGCTTTAGATATGGTTTTGGTGCTG
>DAMCXN010000083.1:0-597 GCA_032096995.1 Aminipila sp. | reverse complement strand
ATAAGTACTGGAAAACTACATGCTAGAGGTCCTGTTGGTTTAGAAGGGCTTGTAACATACAAGTATAAACTCTTTGGCAATGGACATATTGTTGCAGATTATGCAGAAGGTAAAAAAAGCTTTAATTTTAAAGATAAATAAGTTAAAATTATCTATAAGTAAATTATTTCTAAATGTATTATAAGAATGGAGTAAATTATGAAAGCAATTGCACGTGTAAATCTTATATTATCTATATTAAATGTTTGTCTTGGAACTGCTATGATTGTTCTTTCTGCAATCACAGCATTTAGATTTTCTAAAAAGAAGATTGATAAGATTTAGATATATTATATAATTAGATATAACCTTATACTAATATAATTCATTATTATCTGTTATTACAGAATAAAATTTAAGCAAGCTTATTTTAAAGCTTGCTTTTTATTTTGTATCATTAGTAAAAATGTATAAATCTCATTGTCATAAAATAATCCCATATAGTTTTATAGAATTAGCTTATTTTATAAAGTAAAAAGACCCTAGCAATTAAGCTAGAGTCTTTTTTGAAAAACCGGCGACGTCCTACTTTCCCAGGCAGCTGCCCGCCAAGTATCA
>DAMCXN010000082.1:0-8141 GCA_032096995.1 Aminipila sp. | reverse complement strand
TTCTTCTGTGTAAGTTGCAAGCTTATCTGTTGCAATCTTGCCAAGACGTGCTAAGTTTCTTGCTTCTTGTACTGAACGTAAATCATAATCAAAATTATCCATTTTGTGATTTCTCCCTTCTTGTCTCTAGAGTTATATTTTAGTCAATTTCTATAGCTATTTTCGCTCCTAAAACTCCTTATTATCCACCAATTTGACAAGGTAATCCTGTTTTTTCAGCAACTTTAAGTAACTTCTTCATATAATCATTACCTAGCAAATCAATTGAAGATAATTCATAATTTCTACCTAAGCCTTTATATTTACTTTCTCCTAATCTGTGATAAGGGAGCAAATGTATTTCTTTAACACCCTTTATCTTTGATACATAGCTTGTAATTGATTCAATTTCTTCAATTGTATGGTTAAATGTAGGTATTACTGGAATACGAACAATTAATTGAACATTGTTATCACATAATTTTTTAAGATTTGACAAAATTAACTTGTTTGATTGTCCCGTAAATAACTTATGTTTCTCATCTGAAATATGTTTTACATCAAATAAAAACAAATTAACAAATGGGATAATTGACTGTAATGTTTCATAGCTAGCAAAACCTGTCGTTTCTATAGCTGTATTTATGCCTGATATATTACACGCTTCAAGAATATATCTAGCAAAAGTTGGCTGAGCTAATGCCTCACCTCCTGATAAAGTAAGTCCACCTCCAGAACGTCTATAATAAATGTTATCTTTTTTAACTTCATCCATTACTTCTGCTACCGTGATTTCCTCCCCTATCATTTTAGCTTGTCCACCTTCAATAAAAGTTTGACTTTGAATCTCTTGAGTTTCAGGATTACAACACCACTTGCATCGCAAATGGCAACCTTTGAAGAAAACTGTAGTTCTTATTCCTGGACCATCATGAACTGAAAATCGTTGAATTTCAGTTATTATTCCCTTTGTATTATACAGTGTTTGATTCATTAGAACACCTGCTCAGTTCTTGCAATAATATCATCTTGTAGACTCTTATCTAATGCTACAAAATGAGCACTATAGCCAGCAACCCTAACAACTAAATTTTTATAAGCCTCAGGATTTTTTTGAGCTTCAATTAATATTTCTCTTCCAACAACATTATACTGAACATGCATACCTTTCTGATCAAAGAACCCTCTTACTAATGCCGCAAGTTTTTGAAGACCTGATTGTCCACTTAATGCTGATGGATGGAATTTCTGATTAAACAAAGTTCCATTTGATGCAATAGCATGATCCAGTCTAGCAACTGAATTGGCAGCAGCAGTTGGTCCATTTACATCTCTGCCTGAAATAGGTGATACACCATCAGCTAATGGTGCTCCTGCCTTTCTTCCGTCTGGAGTAGCTCCTGTCTGAGCACCCATAGGTACATTTGCAGATACTGGATATAGTCCTGGCTGGAACGATCCATTTCTTGGATTCTTATACTTTTCTACTTCTTTACAATAAACTAAAGCTACATTTTTGGCCATTAAATCAACAGATTCAATATCATTACCATATTTAGGAACATCCTCAATATTTTTTATTAAATTAGTACAATTAACACTTTCTTCAGTAGTATTTCCTACTTTTGATAAGCCTTCAACTAAAGTTGTAAGCATTTGAGCTTGTTCTGAAGTAATTTTCTTACCGCCCTCTGTCAATTTATTTACAACTTTTTCAACATCTGCTCTAGTTATATTTCCCATAACATTTGAAGTTATAGTACCAGTTCCTTCAAAATTACTATCTATTGCTGCTTTAATTTGTTGAATGGTATAAAGTTTTTTATCATAAACAAGTTCTTTCAACACTTCCATTGAATCAGCCACATTAGCAACACCAACACCTTGAGGTCCTGTAAAGTTATAAACTGCACCACCTTGCTGTACTGGCTTTCCTCTTCCAATGCAATCTTCAACCATTGAAGATGCAAAAGGCAGAGGTGCTCTATCACCATGTGCAAGATCCACCGCATTGTCAGCATTTGCAAGTAATGATACAAAATATTCCATCTGTACCTTATATGCGTGCATTAGCTCTTCAAAAGTTCTAAATGTTGATGCCTCACCGGTTTGAGGTCCAATTTGTATTCCTTCATCTACACCATTATTAAGCGTAATTTCCATAACTTTTGCCATATTAAAGAATGCCGCATCATGCCAGCCTTCAGTTTTTCCACCTTTTTGTGGTTCTACACAACCAACAATACCATAATCTCTTGCATCTTCCAAAGATAGTCCTCTATTTGTAAGCGATGTAATAATTACTTCATCATTATAGTATGCAGGCATACCTAAACCAACTCTACTTACTTCTGCAGCTTTCATTAAAAATTCATCTGGAGACTCATTCCAAACACGTACTGAAATAGATGGCTGTGGTAGTTTAGTGTGTTCTGTCGCTTCTAGGCAAGCTATTGATAATTCATTGGTTGCATCTGAACCAGTCTTATCTTGTCCACCAACAATTAAATTTTGGAACAATGGATACCCACCAAAACCTTTTGTAGAAGCAGCATCTCTAATTTTATTGATATCATTAAATTTTACCCACAAGCAATCAAGAATTTCTTGAGCACTTTCTTTTGTTTGTCTATTATTTTTTATATCTGATATGTAATATGGATACATATATTGGTCAAACCTAAGTGGTGAAATAGAATGTCCATTTGATTCAATTTGTATAATTGCCTGAACAAACCAAAACGACTGAACTGCCTCATAAAAATCTTTTGCTGGCTCTGCCGGTACGTTTTTACAGTTTTGAGCAATTTTAAGAAGTTCTTCACTTCTAACACCACTTGTCTGAGATGCCATCTTTTCGGCAAGTTCAGCAAAACGATGTGCAAAATGTATTGCTGCTTTAGAAGTAATTATAACAGCCTCTAGAAAATTTCTTTGTTTAATAAAATCAGGACAACTCTTATCAGCTTTTTCCATAGCTCCAACAGCTTCTTTAATAATCCCATTAAAACCAATTTTTAATACTTTTTCATAGTCAACCCCAATATGACCTACACCGTTAAAGTAATAATTACCTACAGTAAAAACATTATGTCCCATTGCAGTTATTGTTTCTGGGTACATATATTGCGTAGCCAAGTCATTTACAGTCTTACCATCCCAATAAGGTAGAACCTCTCTTAACTTAGCTTTTGCTTCTTCACTAATTTCAAATACATCACCTTTTCTAAGTTCTATTGTATCAAACTCATCTAATATCCATTTATATGAGTATTCTGGAAATACCTGTGTTGAAAAAGGAGCTTTAGTTAAGTTTCCAACAACTAATTCATTATCTCTTATTACAATAGGAAGATTATATAATACATGCTCTAAGGCTTTAGCTTTTCTTAAAACTGTAGGCATGTTTTCCGTTTTACGAAATGATTCTGTAACTAAAACAGCTCTTTCACATTCTACCTGTGGCTTTCTTTTAGATAGTTCATCAATTAAGCCTTGAATTCTAGGGCTAACCTTTACATTTGATATGTCTAAATTTCTGTTCATAACTTACCTCCAGATTATATAAAATATTTTTGTATAATTTTCTTATAAAACGCGCCTGCTATAAGGCCTCCAATAATTGTGGCAAATATAGGAACAATTAAGCCATAGTAAGCTTCCCCTAATGCATTGTTTCCCCATCCACTTAATAAAAGAAAAATACGAGGTCCTAAGTCTCTTGCTGGATTCATAGCAAATCCAGTTAGTGGTCCTAATGCGATGCCTCCAAATATAACACTTGCACCTATTGCAAAGGCTGGAATTCCTGCGGCAGGAGCTGCACTATTATTGCTATCCGTCGTAGCAAAAATTACCAATACTAATATAAAAGTTAAAAACATTTCATTTATAAAAGCTGCAAGCATACTTACCGATGGTCCTGCTTGAGTAACAAATATTCCACCACAACCTAAACCTTCAGTTACACCTCTTACAATTTTATTAGTACTTTCAAACTCCAATATATTTGACCTAAATAAGAAATATATTAATGCCGCTGCTGTTATTCCTCCAACAATCTGTGCTAATATATATGGTATAACTTTTCTCTTATCAAATCCGCCAAATACAGCTAATGCTATTGTTACAGCTGGATTCAAGTGAGCTCCACTTACGCCGCCTACTATGTAAATCGCTAATGTTATTGCTACACCCCAACAAGCAGCCATCCATGAATAGTTTATGTCGCTCAATCCAAGTACTAATACTGCGACAGACGCAATACCGATTGATAAAAATAGAAATGTGCCAAACCACTCAGCTATGCACTGAGCTTTCAAAGAATTTTTTATCATTTAAGACACCCCTTTCATCTTTACCATGTAGGTTTAGTAGTTGGTACAGGATTTTGTCCCATGCCTCTTAAAACACTCAATCCAACTTCTCTTGCCTGTAAAACTGCTTGTTTTACAGCACCAGAATCTCCCGTAAAAGTTATAATTATTTCACTTGAATAACAAGTTCCTGATGATGGACTTGCATAAGTAACTATATCAACATTTGCAGTCTTCATAGCTACATCAGCCATAAGCATACCAACAGCTGGAGGTGCTCCTACACTAATTCCAAAAGCTTTTCCAACTGGTGCAGAAAAAGCTTTTTCTAGTGCAAAGCTAGCTCTAGCAGTGTGATGAACTTCAATATGACCTGCATCACAACCCCATACATTTCCGAAGTTTACGTTAAGCTCACTTAGCATAATTTCAACTGCTCTTCTTGAATCAGAAACATCTTCTGATGCAAAAATAACTGTACTGCCATGTCCAGCTCCGCCCTTAGTATCTCTTGCAAATTCTACTGAAACTATAATTGTATTTGTTGCTTTTACTGCAGTATCTGCAGACATTACATGAGGTGCTCCTCCTGTCCTTGAACTTACAATCCCAATAGATCTGTATTTAGGATCTAATTTAATTTTTTCTCTTAGACTTGCATCTAAATTTGCAATAACTATTCCTACAGTATCGCCAATTCCTGATCCAACAAATTCTGTTAATCCACATTCATTTGTTTTTTTAGCGTCAACAGCTTCTTTTGACTCATTAGACTTACTATCTGGATTCTCTACAGCTTCCATAATTTTTTTTAAAAGATCTGCTTCCATACTTATACCTCCATCAATTCTAAAATATTTCAATTTGGAATTAACTATATTGTAGCTTTATAGCCTCCTCATTAATTTCATAATTTCCACTATTAATGTTACTTTTCCTACCATTTTAATGGTACTTTTTCCACCTCAAGTTATTGTCCTAATTTCTCAATCCATTGAATTTTCTATATTTTTTTAAAAAATGTATATAGAAAAAATACAATTGAAATATTAATGATATGTGTTATATAATTAATATAAATTACTTAAGTAATTTATTTGTACGATTTAAACTTCATAAATTGAAGCATTATACAAATAGAAATAAACATAATCGAGGTAATAATCATGCAAAAAATTCCTATTAAATCTCTAGAACATATTCTTGATCAAGATGAATTTATGGCAGTTCAAGATGAACTATCAAATTTGCTTCAATTTTCAGTTGTTACTGTAACCAAAGATGGAATTCCTATTGGTCATTGGAATAATTTTAGTGAATTCTGTCGTTTAATACGCAGTTCTAAAAAAGGTTTTAAAAGTTGTGTAGACTGTGATAGACAAGCAAGTCTTCATGCCCTTGAATTGGGAGTACCTCAAAGTTATATATGTCATTGTGGCTTACATGATTGTTCAGCACCAATTATAGTTGAAGGAGAATATTTAGGTAGTGTCCTTGGTGGGCAAATTTTAACAAATGAATCTGAACGAAAAAATATTGATGTTAACGAAATTGCTACTAAATTTGATCTTAAACAGGAAGACGTGCAAACAGCTGTAAATAATCTTAAAATAGTATCCGAAGATTATGTAAAAAAATGCATGCAATTTTATTCATTTATGGCTACCTATCTTGCTCAAATTAGCATAAAAAAAATCATAGAACAGTCCTTAATAAATGAAACTAATGAAAACTTAAAATTACTTCAAATTGTAAAAGAACAAGAGTTAAAAAGAATGAAGGCTCAAATGAACCCCCATTTTCTTTTTAATGCTCTAAATTCAATTGCGCGTACTGCTCTGTTAGAAGATGCCCCTAAGGCTGAAAAATTAATATATGAATTATCTGATTATCTTAGATATACAATAAAAAGCACTGATGAAATGCCTCCAATACGCTTAGAATTGGATAATTTAATGCATTATATTGAAATACAAAAAACACGTTTTGGTGACCGTATTTCTTTTTTTATAAATATAGATAATGAAATATTAGATTCTAGAATTCCTTCAATGGCACTTCAGCCTATCGTGGAAAATTCCATTGTTCATGGGATTGAATCCTTAGAATGTGGTGGTGAAATTAAAATTTTAGGGAAAAAAGATGTAGAAACATCTGATATATATATAAAAATAATAGACAACGGTGTAGGCTTTCCTGACAAGGTAATAGAATTGTTTAATAAAAATTGTGATCTAGACAGCGCTAACCTAGGTTTAGGATTATTAAATACACATATTCGAATTCAACATGAATTTGGTAAAAAATACGGTATAAGTATTACAAGTATTCCCTTTGTTTCAAACTGTGTTACAATTAGGATTCCTGATTCAAAATAAATACTAACTCACAAAATATTATAAGGTGGTGATAAAAATGTATAAATTACTAATTGCTGAAGATGAAGAACTTGAAAGAATTGCTTTAAAAAAAATAATAGAACGAAATTTTCCCAACATACAGGTATTAAATTATGCTAAAAATGGAGAAGAAGCTATAAATCTTGCTAAAACTTACACACCTGACATTCTTCTAATGGATATTCGAATGCCTTTAAAAAACGGTATAGAAGCTCAAAAAGAAATAATTAAGTTTCTTCCCCACATAAAAACTGTGATAGTTACTGCATACAGTGAATTTACTTATGCTCAAGAAGCAATCAAGCATAGTGTTTATGATTTTCTATTAAAACCAGTTTCACCAAAAGTATTATCTGATTGTATAAAATCAATTATTAACTTACCTGGCTTTCATGAAAGCTCGCAAGATACTGAATCTTCTTTTACTCAAGAAGCTTTAACTAAAAGCATAAAATTTATTGAAGAAAATTATTTAAAAGGTTTAACTTTAGCTGATATTTCTAAACAAGTACACTTAAGTGAAAAATACTTTAGTCGTTACTTTAAAATAAAAACTGGTTCTACAATCACACAATACATACAAGATCTAAAAATCAACCGTGCAAAAGATTTACTAAAAAATTCAAATACTCCTATTTATCGCATTGCAATGGACTTAAATTTTTCAGATTCTTCATATTTTACAAAAGTTTTTCTAAAACATGAAGGCATAACTCCTAGGCAGTATCGACAACAATAAAAAACCTCCATACTTTTTTAAATATAGAGGTTAATTATAAGGAAATTATAAGAATTTAAAAATAAAATCACCAGCAAATTAATTTCCCTAAAATAGTTGATTTTTGTTTGCTTTTTATCTTAAACTCATATGCTAGTGAATAAAATTAATTTTATTAATTTATTCAATTTCTATAAATCTTGAATTATCTGGTGTATTTTTCTTTTCTACAATAATCCTTAAAACACCATCATCCAATTTAGCTTTAATTTTTTCTGAATCCGCATCTGCTAAAAATATGTTTCGCGACATGGAACAATGTCTTATTTCTCTATGAATATAATTTTTTTCTTTCTTTTCTTGAGATTCTTCCTTATTCACAGAAATATTTAATTTTCCATCATTTAATGATAAAGGCTACCTTATTTACAATATTTTCTTCAATTAAGAGTTCTCCCTCTGAAATGCTTTCTAGTCCTGCAATCATCCTAAGTGTTGTAGATTTACCACATCCAGAAGGGCCAACTAAAACCACAAATTCTTTATCCTCTATTTCAAGATTTAAATTTTTAACAGCTTCAAATCCACCATCATATATTTTTTTAATATTTTTAAGTTCTACACTAGCCATTATTCACCTCATCTATTTTACTCTTTATCCGTTCCAAAAATGTGGCTTCGCCACTCCACTAGGGAACCCCATGGTTCCCTTTGGCACTCATTTCATTC
>DAMCXN010000081.1:3419-8838 GCA_032096995.1 Aminipila sp. | reverse complement strand
GTCTACTCTTATTTTATTTTTTTCTTATTTTTCCCATTCTAATTTTACACTATGGCTAAAATATGCGGTTTTGCCCCTTTTAAGCATACTGATGTATAAATATAATGTTAAATCGGGTAACTATATTTCTAAAATTTTAAAAATATAGAATAAAACCTAAAGAACAATTGTTCTTGAAACGGTTATATGTTAAAATTAATATTAAATTTAATTAGTTCAATCATGAATTATAAAATAGAAGGGATTGAGAATGTGAAAAAGAAAAATGAAATTACTATTCGATCAAGTGCAGCCGAATATCTTACATATTTTGCTGCAACAGGAGATGATCCTCAAAGTATTGAAATGCGTTATCAAGATGAGAACATATGGGTAACTCAGAAAATGATGGCAGAACTATATAATGTTAATATACGTACAATTAACGAACATATTAAAAAAGTATATTCAGATAATGAACTGGATGAAAATTCAACTATCCGGAATTTCCGGATAGTTCAAACCGAAGGAAGTAGAGAAGTGAACCGAGAAGTAATGCATTATAGTCTACAAATGATTATTGCGGTTGGATTTAAAGTGAATAATGAGCGAGCCATACAGTTCCGTAAATGGTCAAATCAAATCGTGAAGGATTATACCATCAAAGGATTTGTCATGGACGATGAACGCTTGAAAAATGGAGGTTCTATTTTAACTGAACAGTATTTTGAAGAACAGCTTCAGCGAGTTCGTGAAATACGTCTTAGCGAACGAAAATTCTATCAAAAGATTACTGATATATATGCGACCGCTATTGATTACGATGTAAGCTCAAATGCTACAAAGCGTTTTTTTGCAACCGTACAAAATAAGCTCCATTGGGCTATTCACGGTCAAACCGCATCAGAAATTATATATACACGAGCAGACGCTGAGAAAACACATATGGGTCTTACTTCTTGGAAAGATGCACCTAATGGCAAAATTCAAAAATTTGATGTTTCTGTTGCTAAAAACTATTTAACAGAATTTGAAATGTCGCAACTTCAAAGGCTAGTTTCTGCATATTTGGATATTGCAGAGGATATGGCACTTAGACATATTCCAATGACTATGCAAGATTGGGAAACTAGATTAAATCGTTTCATAGAGGCAACAGATCGTGAGGTCTTAAAAGATGCAGGAAAGGTAACGGCTGAAATTGCAAAAGCTCATGCTGAAAGTGAATTTGAAAAATATCGTATTATACAAGATCGACTTTTTCAATCTGATTTCGATAGGTTAGTTAATGGAAATTATGATGTAAATTAATTCCATAGTGTTTGTATGAGAAACCTTTAGACCTAATAAATTTTCACGCCAAGGAACCTCCAGATCTTCATGACATCATTATTGCCAGTTCAAGGCACACAGAGTGTGTATGCTTGTTGGAGAAAATAAACTAAAGAATATAGATAATTAATTGAGAAATGGAGGAGAGCGCTGGGATGAAAATTAAAAGATTGTCATTCATGGAATTGGCTTTCCTTTGCGTATGCGTGATTCTCATTTTTTTGGTTGATACAAAGTATGTATTCTCATTCATATTATCTTTAATAGTATTAATTGTCTTTGAGAATCAATTAACAAATAATAAAGTCGAAATAAAGAAGGAAAAAACTTTTTTATACGCATTTGCTTTAGTTTTCTTTGTATATATGATTATTCAGTGTTTTGTTAATTCCGTAAATATAGATGATTATACACATAATCAAATAAGGTTGTTATTTCAAGTGCCATTGACAATGACTATTTTATTGGGATATTTATTTAAGGTTAGGCTGAAAGATTTTAACTGGGGTATTACTCTTAAAAGTTTTTTTATAATTATATTGATATTTATTTTGTTAGAGTCAGTAACAATTGTTGGATTGCAGACGGAGAGCAATACGATTAGTTTTTATATCAGAAATTTTATCCAGAAATTATTTTATCCAAGTATAATAGAGGAAGTACTTTTTAGAGGTCTTTTCATAAATGGTTTGCTTGCATTTAATAAAAGAGAAGATGAATCAAATATAATTCAATCTATTATTTTTGGTAGCATTCATATTCTTGGTTATGAAGAAATATCCATAGGAATATTTCTATCAACTTGCATTCAAATGTTTATAGGATATATATTGGGGAAAATATATATCAAAACCAAATCACTGACACCATGTATATTATTACATGCATTTATAGATACAATTTAGAGAATAGGATGCAAATGAACTCAGTATCATTTCAGAGCATGCAGAATGTGTATGCTTGTTGAAAAAAATAAACTAGTATTATATTACAAAAGAAAAGGAGATATTAATGAATCAATTACCAAATTGTCCAAAATGTAACTCAGAATACACTTATGAAGATGGAAACCTTCTGGTATGTCCCGAATGTGCTCATGAATGGACTTTATCAGCAAATCTTGAAGAATCAGAGAATGTGATTAAAGATGCAAACGGAAATGAACTAAATGATGGGGATTCAGTTACTGTTATTCGAGATTTAAAAGTAAAGGGTAGTTCTTCATCAATTAAAATAGGAACAAAAGTTAAAAATATACGATTAGTACCTGACTCAAGTGATGCTCATAATATTGAATGCAAGATTGATGGCTTTGGTGCTATGAAATTAAAATCAGAAGTTGTGAAAAAAGTATAATAAGTACATTCTTAATATTTATGTCAAATAGTGATTAAATAAAAATTTAAAAAGTAAGTTGTGCATAAATTAGAATATAATAGCCTCAGAATCCTTTATAGTATAAGGATTTTGAGGTTTTTTTATTGTGTAAAACAAAAAATGTTATAATATTACAATTGAAACAATTTATAATAAATATCAATTTAAATGGTAAGTATTTAATAGTATATATAGAACTGAATATATAATTACTAGATAGGGAGAAATTTATTAGAATGAAAAAAATTGTTTGTTCAAGGTGCTGTTGTTCTGGGCGGTGCAGGATTGATTATAAAAGTTTTAGGAATGTTTTTTCGCCTTCCTTTGGGCAACCTTATTGATACAGATGGAATGGCATATTATCAAATGGCATATGCATTTTATGTTTTGTTTGTAGGAGAAGATGTAGTTAAATATAGGATCCCAGAGATTGTGATATAAGAGTGAACTTGGGGCGAAAACCGAATGAAAAGAATGATGTTTTTTTGCCATTTTTAAATAGGTGGAAATAGGGATGACATAGGCATTTTGATAATAAAATGTAAAAATATAAATGACATAATTTATAAGTATAAAGAACATATTAATTGAAAAAATATCTTTTTTATGATAAAATTGGATTAAATTAAAAGATTATATTTTTTCGAAAATGGGTGAAAGTCCCTATCGGCGGTAAAAGTCCGCAAGCCGCAAGGCAGATTCGGTTCTATTCCGAAGCCGACAGTTATAATCTGGATGGTAGAAGAGAACAGTATGCGAGATGTTATATAGATCTACATGATTTTATTTAACAACCTGTATGGCGTTTTTATACCATATAGCTTGTTTAGTTAATATTGGTAATATCATTAAAAGCATCTTGTTAAGATGTTTTTTTATTGTGAAAAAGATAATATGAAAAGTAAAATGGAGGAATGTAAAATATGAAAAAGAAGTGTACTATTTTATTAATTGTATGTATCGGTGTATTTATGTCGACGCTACAGGGAAGTATTGTAAATATTGCAAATCCAATATTTACAAAATCATTTAAAGTACCTATGTCACAAGTTCAATGGGTCTCAACTGTATATATGCTAATCATTACAGTAACCATGTTATTTTTGGTAAGCTGGGGGACAAAAATGACTCAAACTATGTATATATAGGTGGATTCTTAATGTTCTCTATAGTTTCAAATACTTTCCCTATGAGTGAAAAGGGGAAGGCTATTGGTATTGTAGGAGCAGTAGTCGGTATTGGCAATATGAGTGGGACAGCTTTAGGAGGAATTTTACTGGAGTTTTTTTAACTGGCCAATTATCTACATAATAAATATTTCTATAGGAATTATAGCCATGTTTTTAGGGATAAGGATTTTCCCAAAATAACCTATAAATGAAGAGATAAAAAGCTATGATATACCAGGAATTTTACTGGAGTTTTTTTAACTGGCCAATTATCTACATAATAAATATTTCTATAGGAATTATAGCCATGTTTTTAGGGATAAGGATTTTCCCAAAATAACCTATAAATGAAGAGATAAAAAGCTATGATATACCAGGAACTTTTATGTTTTTTGTATCTATTGCACTATTGTTGATTACAATAAATACCCATACAAATTATGGCTGGGCTTTGGGACTTGGTGCTGCAATATTCTTTATTATAAGAGAGTTTAAGCATGAACAAAGCCTTCTAGATATTCCTCTCTTTAAGCATAAAAACTTTATATGGGGTAATATTATTGCAATTGCTTGTTACATACCACAACTGTCCGTAACATTTCTGTTACCATTTTATTTAGAACAATTAAAAAATTATCATACAATTACAGCGGGTTTTCTAATGTGTGTGCATCCTTTCGGGATGATTATCATTGCGCCTATTGCAGGGGCACTATCTGATAAACAAGGGGCAAAGAAAGTGTTGTTGACATCATTTGCATTGATGACTATGGGGCTTGTAGGGATGGCCTTATTGAAGTAGGGTGCTTTAATGCTCCCAATAATAGTACAATACTTTCTGATGTGCCGCCACAGAAGCAAGGCTATGGTGGAAGCTTTCTTGCCACAGTGAGAAATCTTTGTTATGCACTAGGTATTTCGTTTTTTAGTAGCTTCTTTGCAAGTAGGATGGCCACTTATGAGAAAACATTAAGCTATAATGACGCTTATATTTCGGCTAGCAATATGGTTTATTGGATTGCTGGTATTTGCTGTTTTATTGGATTACTGTTGACTATATTTTTTATGACAGGACGTAACCAGGAAAGGGAACAGGAAGTATCCCTTGTAAAGTAGAAATAGTTAAAAAACAAAGGAACTAAAAAGGTACATATACTGTTTTCAATAAAATTAGGGACTACCAGGTCCAAGCGACATCATAAAACAAGGCTCAAAACGGACAAAAAAGTGACGTTTTTGGCCTTTAAAATCGGGTATTTATGATAATTTCTTAACATTAATTAGAAAGTAAAGCCCAAAATATATAGAATTAATAGATGTTTATTTTAGATTTGCTCCGCACCTTTCTAAAGTTCCTGGTGTTTATAGTCTATATATCAGCTTCGAAAACTTGTAAAAATTCTTTGGCGATGTATGATAAATGTCTGTCTTTTAGCCATAACAGAGTTGTTCTTGTTTCCAAAGACAACTCATTGATCTCTCTGCAAATTATATTGGGATTTGATATAAGCCCAGTAGCTGGTTTAGGTACAATTCCAACTCCCATCCCTGTTTCTGCCCAT
>DAMCXN010000081.1:0-3381 GCA_032096995.1 Aminipila sp. | reverse complement strand
AAGTATTCTAGGCTTAAATCCGGCCTTCTTACATGAGCTAACTATCATTAATTCAAATCTGCGATCTATTATTAGGGGGGTGTTGATAAGATTAGTTACCGATATGAATTCATTTTCTGCCTGTAAGTACAAATCATTCTTGGTTATAGCCATCATTGGATCAAATGGTAAGCTAATTGAATCAAAAATCTCAGAATTAAATGGAGTTCTAACGATTCCAATATCTATTATTCCTTTAGTCAGCATATCTAATATTCTATAGGTATCGCCTTCCCGTATTTGAAAATTCAAGCTAGGGTATTTTTCATGAAAAGAATATAGCAATTCTGGTAAAAGTATTCCACCTGAAGATGGTACAGTACCCACTGATAATACACCTAAAAATTCTTTATTATAATTTTTTAATTCATTGATAGTAGTATCTACTAACTGCAAAATTTGCTCAGCGCGATATTGTAAAAGTTCCCCGGCACCTGTTATTTGGAGCTTTTTAGTAGTCCTTTCTATTAGTTTTATTTCAAGTTCCTCCTCAAGAAGCTTCAATTGACGGCTAAGAGGTGGCTGAGCTATGTGCAGTCTTTCAGCAGCTTTGGTTATGCTGCCCTCCTCAATAATTGCAAGAAAATAATTAAGTTGTTTAATATCCAAGAAAATCACTCCTTTGATTTATATTTAAAAAGTATAAATAAGATATATTTATAGTATTTTTCATATATATTATACGGTGCTATAATGATGTTGTAAATCAGAATAATTGAAAATCGCGATATCATATTCTTATTAACATAATTTCAAAATAAAAATAAATATAAATTCGGTGGTGATTTAATAATGTCTGATATAAATTTTAATAATGAGCATTTGAATAATAAAACAATTGGAATACTAGGTGGCATGGGGCCACTTGCAACGGATGATCTTTTCCATAAAATTATTATTCTTACAGAAGCTAAGAATGATAATGAACATATCCATATACTGATTGATAATTATACTGCCATACCTGATAGAACTAGTTATATTTTAGGTTATGGGGGGGATCCGACGAAATACATGGTAGAGGCAGCTATGAAACTGCAATTGATGGGTGCTGATGTCATAATAATGCCATGCAATACTGCCCATTACTTTTACGATGAAATAGTAAAATACCTTCGTATACCTTTTATTAATATGATTGAAGAAGTTGCTAAAAAAATAAAAAAGGTTAAACCTGATGCTAGTAAGATAGGATTGTTAGCCACAGCAGGAACCTGCAAGTCCGGAGTTTACGATAAAATATTAAAAAAGTATGGTATTAAAGTTATAAAACCAAATGATGCAGATCAGGACAAAATTAGTGATTTAATATATGGCATTAAAGCAGGACGAACAGAATACAACTCGGGCGATATAGATTCTATACTTTCTTATTTCGAATTGCAGAACATAGATACTGTAATATTAGGTTGCACAGAACTGCCTGTAGCTTTCCAGATGATGAATATAAAAGGCAATTTTATTGACCCAACTAAAATATTAGCCCAGAGCGCAATTGAAATGGTGGGAAGAAAAGCTATGGATTAAACTCTATAGTATAAGCAGAATATAATTAATGATAATTAATATAAAACTACATAAAAATAATAGGGAGTAAATATTAATGGATAAAATGAGTCTTCAAAGAGAAGAAATAGAAAAAGTATATGGTAAAATCAGCCCATTTGAACTCAAAGACAAGTTAATAAGTCTTGCAGAAGAGTCAAACAAGAGTGGAACGCACTCGCTGCTGGATGCGGGAAGGGGAAATCCTAACTGGATAGCAGCAACACCTAGAGAAGCATTCTTCACATTTGGTCAGTTCGCAGTTGCGGAAAGCAGAAGGGTCTGGAACGAGGGGGACTTAGGGGGAATGCCCAAAAAGGAAGGGATTGCACAACGTTTCAAGCAATATATCAACAAAAACAGCAGCGCTCCAGGGGCAGAGCAACTTAAGAGGATAATAAACTACGGAATAACAATGAAAGGATTCAATCCGGACGAATGGATATACGAGCTGGCAGACGGTATAATCGGGGATAACTATCCTATGCCTGACAGGATGCTTTGGCATATAGAAAAGGTGGTGAACGACTACCTTATACAGGAGTTATGCTATAATGAACCGCTTGAAGGTATTTTCAGAACCTTTGCAGTAGAGGGAGCTACAGCAGGGATGTGCTACGTGTTCGATTCCCTCATCGCAAACAACATGCTTTCAAAGGGAGATAAAATTGCTATCATGACACCAGTGTTTACGCCATATCTAGAGATACCGCATCTGCCGCGATATAACTTTGAAGTGGTAAATATTTGCGCAAACGAAGTGGATGAGCAAGGTAACAGGACATGGCAGTATCCTGATTCGGAAATAGAGAAGCTTAGTGACAAATCAATAAAAGCACTATGCATAGTAAATCCAAGCAATCCTCCTTCGGTTGCTATGAAGCCAGAATCAGTTGAACACCTGAAAAACATTGTCGATAAGGACAACCCAGACCTCATGATCATATCAGATGATGTATACAGCACCTTTGTGGACGGCTTCAAGTCTCTGATGGCTGACCTACCGTATAACACTATAGGGGTTTACTCTTACTCTAAATACTTCGGAGTCACAGGCTGGAGGCTTGGAACTATCGCTATCTATGAGGACAATGTATTTGATAAACTTCTAAAGGAGCAGGATGAGGACAAGAAGGAGAGAGCAAGAAGAAGATATTCCGGGCTTTCAATGAATCCAGATAGTATAAAGTTTGTAGATAGGATAGTGGCGGATAGCAGACAGGTTGCTCTTAACCACACTGCAGGACTTTCAACACCTCAGCAGGTGCAGATGGCTTTCTTTTCTTTGTTCGCCATAACGGATCGGGAGAACAAGTACAAAAACCTTACAAAGAATATCTGCCGCCGTAGGCAGAAGCTATTGTTCGAAGGGCTGGGACTTGATGTGAAAAAAGATCAATATAGCGCAGCGTACTATACTCAATTCGCTCTCCTTGAGTGGGCAAGCCAAAACTACAGTGAGGATTTCGCAAAATACCTAAAGGACAACTATAAAACTGTAGACATACTTATCAAGCTTGCAGAGCAGTCATCAATTGTGCTCCTAGACGGAAATGGTTTCAATGGTCCTGAATGGTCTATAAGAATATCACTGGCAAATCTCTGTGACGAATCATATTCTAAAATAGGAAAAGTTCTTCATGATGTTATGGAAGGTTATGTAGAAGAATGGAATGAAAATCACTAATATCAAAATATCAATAAAATTAATGGAGGTGGCTGAGTAGTACAAACTCAGCTACTTTTTTGTTTGCGAGGCATGTTGCCGAGCTAATGGTCTCAATAGGAGACCTGTCA
>DAMCXN010000080.1:0-9150 GCA_032096995.1 Aminipila sp. | reverse complement strand
ATGAAAAGATGCCTACAATTGTGCAAGCAGCTGAAAAAATCGTTAAAGATATTGAGCCCGATACTGTTATGAAAAAAGCTTAAAATAGTTGTAAAGCATATATATAATCTAGATTTATTCATAGCAATGAGAAGTAGTAATGTATAAATTTAGGTATTTTTTAAAAGCAATACATGAATATGTATTCATGTATTCACGTAAAATGTGAAATATTCTAAAAAACTTTGAAAAAGACTTGGAGTATATTAAGGCAAAATTGTAAATAATATTTAGGAGGATGGAATTATGAAAAAGAAATTTATACTTGAAGGTTTAGGATGTGCAAATTGCGCAGCAAAAATGGAGAAGGCTATTAATGAGCTTGATGGTATTAAGGAAGCTACTGTAAACTTTATGACTCAAAAGCTTGTTATTGAGGGTGAAGATGAAAAGATGCCTACAATTGTGCAAGCAGCTGAAAAAATCGTTAAAGATATTGAATCTCATGTTGTTATGAAAAAAATTTAAAGGAGTTGATCAATCATGAAAAAACGTATTTGGCGAATAGGAATTGGTGCAGTAGTGTTTGCTGCAGCATTGATCATTAATTTAGATATTGAATGGTTACAAGCTGCACTGTTTGTAATAAGCTACATTATTGTAGGTGGAGATGTAGTTGAAAAAGCTGTTAAAAATATTTTTAGGGGTAAGGTTTTCGACGAAAGTTTTTTAATGAGTATTGCTACAATTGGTGCATTTTTAATCGGTGAGTATCCAGAAGGTGTTGCAGTTATGTTATTTTATCAAGTTGGCGAGCTATTTCAAAGCTACGCGGTTGATAAGTCAAGAAAGTCAATTGCAACTCTTATGGACATTAGACCGGATTATGCCAATCTAAAAAAAGGCGATGAACTTGTTAAAGTGGACCCTGATGAAGTAAAAATTGGAGACATTATTGTAATTAAAGCAGGAGAAAAAGTTCCTCTTGATGGTAAGGTTATTGATGGAAGTTCGATGCTTGATACATCAGCACTTACTGGTGAGTCTGTTCCTCGTGAAGTAGAAGTAGGAAGTGATATTCTAAGCGGGTGCATCAATATTAATGGAGTTATTACTGCGGAGGTTACAAAGGAATTTGAAGAATCTACCGTAAGCAAAATTCTTGATTTGGTTGAAAATGCAAGTAGCAAAAAATCCAATTCAGAACAATTTATTACGAAGTTTGCTAGATACTATACTCCTGTTGTAGTAATTATTGCAGCTATACTTGCTATTGTACCACCTCTTGTTATAGATGGTGCTACTTTCAGTGATTGGATATACAGAGCATTATCATTCCTTGTAGTTTCTTGTCCTTGTGCTCTTGTTATCTCCATTCCTTTAAGTTTCTTTGGTGGAATAGGTGGAGCTTCAAGAAAGGGGATTTTAGTCAAAGGTAGTAACTATTTGGAAGCATTAGCACAAACTGAAATTGTTGTTTTTGATAAAACTGGAACACTAACAAAAGGTGTATTCAATGTACAGGAAATTCACGCTGATGGAATTTCAAAAGAAGATTTATTGGAGTTAACTGCTTATGCAGAAAGCTATTCTAATCATCCAATATCCATATCATTAAAAAGAGCTTATGGCAAAGAAATCGACAATGGACGTATTTCAGATGTGGAAGAAATATCAGGTCATGGTGTTAGTGCAACAGTTGATGGAAAAAAGGTTATGGCAGGTAATATCAAACTCATGAAAAAGATGAACATCTCTTATTTTAAGGGGGAATTGATTGGTACTGTTGTACATGTTGCAGTTGATAACAAATATGCAGGTTACATTGTTATTGCTGATGAGGTAAAGGAAGATTCAGCACAGGCAATCAAAGAACTAAAGGCAGCTAACATTAAACAAACGGTTATGCTTACAGGTGATAATAAAAATGTTGGTGCAAAAGTTGCTAAAGAGCTTGGTCTTGATAAATTTTATGCTGAATTGTTACCAGGTGATAAAGTAGATAAAATGGAAGAACTCTTTTCACAAAAATCTGCAAAAGGCAAACTTGCTTTTGTAGGTGACGGAATCAATGATGCTCCTGTTTTAGCACGAGCAGACATTGGTATAGCAATGGGTGGTTTAGGCTCTGATGCGGCTATTGAAGCTGCTGATATTGTCATTATGACTGATGAACCTTCTAAAATTGCTACTGCAATGAAAATTTCTAAAAAGACACTAAAAATTGCATATCAAAATATAGTATTTGCAATTGGTATAAAAATAGTTGTGCTTCTTTTAAGTGCTTTAGGGATAACTACTATGTGGGCCGCTATATTTGCGGATGTAGGTGTTACTATCCTGGCAGTACTAAATTCTTTCAGAGCATTGAATGTTAAGAATCTATAACAATACATTTATATGTTAATGGGATTGTGCTAAAAGAGAGCAATATAATAATCAAGGATTATAGTTTATTACTTGCCGATCGAGATTGAATTGAAGCTTGATCGGTGAGTTTTGATGTTTTGATAATATATTAATCTCGTAAGAAGTTGCTATGAGTAGATTTATGAATATACTATTTATTACAGGTCTTTCAGTATGTTAAATCTTTACTCATTTATATTATTTATCTACAAGAGTGCAATACTCTTGTTTTTATTTTTTGTAAAAGTATCATAAATGGTCGTTTTTGGTACTAAAAAAGATATATACTTTTTTAGTTCCTATTTTTATACTTTATAGAACCAAAACTATTACCAAAAACATAGTGCCATAATTGACTACCATAGCACGTTTTTGGTACTGTTTAAGTGAGGTGGTAATATGAAAATTGGTTATGCAAGGGTAAGTACTGAGGAACAAAGCTTAGATAGACAAATAGACATTTTAAGGCAGGCTGGGTGTGATAGAATTATGAAGAAAAGGTATCTGGTATACAAAAGGAGAGGCCAGAGCTTAATAAAATATTAGATCAACTTCGTATGGGTGATGTAATAATTATAGCAGACCTTACAAGATTGAGTAGAAACGTTAAAGATCTTTTTAGTCTTGTAGAGCAGATTGAAGAAAAAGGTGCTAATATTAAATCAATTAAGGAATCTTGGGTTGATACTACAACAGCTCAAGGAAAACTGATGTTTACTATCTTTGCAGGTATTAGTCAATTTGAAAGAGATCTTATATCTCAAAGAACAATAGAAGGACTTAATGCAGCACGTGCAAGAGGTAAACAAGGTGGACGTCCCAA
Source organism: Aminipila sp. (assembly GCA_032096995.1). Classification (GTDB taxonomy): domain Bacteria; phylum Bacillota; class Clostridia; order Peptostreptococcales; family Anaerovoracaceae; genus Aminipila. The sequence goes on along the minus strand of DAMCXN010000080.1, from coordinate 5,939 downwards.
AATAAATGATAAAGATATTAAGCTAGCAATTAAGATGTATAATAGCAAGAACTACAGCATTTCTGAAATTACGAAAGCAACTGCTGTAAGCAAAACTACTCTTTATCGGTATATTAATAACAATAAATAGTTCTAGTAATTAAAACAAGGAGTTGAATATAGTGGCAACACCAGAAATTTTACTGACAGAGGATCAGAGACTTGAATTTACTCAAATACCACAAAATATTAGTGAATATGAAATTGTAAAATACTATACTTTTTCGACCTATGATATTGGCATTATTAACAAACATAGAAGAGATTATAACCGTCTTGGCTTCGCTATTCAATTAGCCTTACTACGCAATCCAGGTTGGTCTTTAATCAGTATAAATAATATTCCTGAAAGTGTTTTAAATTATATTGCAGAACAAATACAAGTTAGCCCAAAAGAGCTTGAATTATATGCTCAAAGGGAGAATACGAGGTTAGAACATCTACAGGAGATTAGAGAAATATATGGATTTAAAAACTATACTGACCAACATACTCAATCTTTAATACAAACTTTACTTCCTTATGCCATTGAAAATGATAATGTCATAAATCTCATGAAATTAGCAATCAACGAAATTAAAATACAAAAGATGATACTACCAGGTATTACAACCATTGAAAAAATTGTAAGTGAAGTAATAGCAAAGGCTGATGAAGAATTTATTGAAATTGTAAATAATAGTATTACAAGTGAACAAAAGTATAAATTAGATATGCTTATAAATGCTCAAACTGAGGATACAAAAACAAAACTTGGCTGGTTAAAAGAAGATCAAGGACATTCATCACCAAAAGCATTTGCAGAAGTAGTAGAAAGACTAGAATTGATAAGAAGCTTACAACTTGAACTTAATATTGTGGGATTGCATCCAAATAGAATTCGTCAGTTATCTAGGTTAGGCTCTAAATACGAACCATTTTCATTAAGACGATTTGAAGAAAAAAAGAGATATGCAATATTGGCTTTATATCTATATGAATTAAGCCAAAATCTTATAGATAGAGCAATTGAAATACATGATAGACAGATAAATATTCTATTGTCCAAAGGGCGTAAGAAACAAGAGGAATTACAGAAACAAAATGGTAAGTCATTGAATGAAAAGATTATTCACTATATAGACATTGGGGCTGCTTTAATAAAAGCAAGGGATGAGAATTTGGATCCATTTAAAATACTAGAATCTGTAATGCCATGGGGTAAGCTTGTAGCATCTGTTGAGGAAGCTAAAAAGCTAGCAAGGCCTGTAAGTTATGATTATCTTGATTTGTTAGACAGTAGGTATAATCAACTCCGTAGATACACACCTATTTTAGTTAAGCATATAAAGTTCAATTCAACGAATAATGCTTCAAAACCCTTAATTGAAGCTATAAAAATATTAAATAATATGAATGAGAATGGAAATCGAAAAGTTCCTGAAGATGCTCCAACGGATTTTATATCTAACCGTTGGAATAAATGTTTATTTGAAAAAGATGGTTCAATAAACCGCCACTATTATGAAATAGCAACACTTAGTGAACTTAAAAATAGAATACGTTCTGGAGATGTTTCAGTTGAAGGAAGCAAGAATTTCAAAGACTTTGAGGAGTATCTTATACCACATGAGGAATGGAACACTGTTAAAAAAATAGGTACAAGACTTGCAGTAAACCTAGATGTGAGAGAATACCTACAAGAAAGAATTGAATCGTTGAACAGTAGATTAAAGTGGTTCTCAAAAAATATTGATACATTAGAAGGTGTAGCAATTGAAAATTCTAGGATACATATTGATAAATTAGAAAAAGATACCCCTCCTGAAGCTATTCTATTAAGTCAAAAGTTATATAAAATGATACCTAGAATTAAACTTCCTGATTTACTTTTGGAAGTATCAAAGTGGACAGATTTTGATAGAAATTTTATTCATGCTTCAAGTGGACATGTTGCTAAAGGTGAAGAAAAAACCATACTAATGGCAGCTCTTATGGCTATGGGAACTAATATAGGGTTGTCAAAAATGGCTGATTCAACTCCTGGTATATCTTATAGACAAATGGCTAATACAGCACAATGGAGATTATATGATGATGCTATGAAAAAAGCACAATCTACACTTGTAAATTATCATCATAAATTATTTTTATCAGCCTTTTGGGGTGATGGCAGCACTTCATCCAGTGATGGCATGCGTGTTCAGGTCGGTGTTTCTTCTTTACATGCTGACACTAATCCACATTATGGAACTGGCAAAGGTGCTACCATGTATAGATTTGTAAGTGACCAATTTTCAACTTTTTACACTAAGGTTATAAATACTAATGCCAGGGATGCAGTACATGTAATTGATGGACTTCTTTATCACGAAACAGATTTAAATATTGAGGAACATTATACAGATACAGCCGGTTACACTGACCAGGTATTTGGATTAAGCCATTTACTGGGCTTTCGCTTTGCACCGAGAATTAGGGATATATCAGAGATTAAATTATATTGTGCTGGAAAGGCTAGTGATTATCCTAAAATTGAGAGCATTTTGAATGGACGTATAAACACTAAAATTATTGAGGAAAATTACGATGATGTGTTAAGATTATCACACTCCATAAGGGAAGGGAAAGTAACAGGTTCTCTTATTATGGGTAAATTAGGTTCTTATGCAAGACAAAACGCTTTAGCAACAGCTCTAAGAGAGATGGGAAAAATAGAAAAGACTATATTTATTTTAGATTATATAACTAATGAAGCGCTTAGAAGGCGTATTCAAAGAGGACTTAATAAAGGTGAGGCTATGAATGCCCTTGCTAGGGCTATATTCTTTGGTAAACGTGGAGAGTTTAGAGAAAGAGAGTTACAGGATCAGCTTCAAAGAGCAAGTGCTCTGAATATTTTAATTAATGCTATCAGCATTTGGAATACAACTTATTTACAAAAGGCTATAGATCATTTAAAACAGAATTATACCTTTGATGAAAGTTTACTTAAGCATATATCCCCATTAGGATGGGAACATATTAATTTACTTGGCGAATATAATTTTGATGTTAAAAATGTTCTTGAATCGGATGAATTAAGACCGTTGAATATTAATAATCCATAAAATGGCTTAGAGTGGATAAAAGGTGAACTTTTTATCCATTTAATTCCTTAGCGTGGGTTTTGTCGGAAATGTTGGCGCTACCCCTTAATATACTTTTCATTGCATATCATAAAGGGAATTTTAATACCCTAAACATATATAATATAGAGAGTCATCGTTACTTATGGTACCATTAACCAAAATATTTATGACATTAACCTTTTTATTTGATTTATACACCTAATGAAATATTATTCTTAGAACTTTTTAGTTTGTTCAGTGCAAAGCCAATATAAACATAAGCTATAGTATGATATACTAACCAATAGAAACTAAAATGTTCTATACTTAAAATTTTCAAGATTGTATTTATTATAAGCGGAGTAGTTAGTGCATAAATGCTTAATCTATACAACTGTCCATATTTCAATTTTGTTTTAAAAATTCCATTGATTATAAGAGCAAATAGAGCTAACAATAGAGCACTTAAGAGTCCACCCAAGAAATACCCAAGGATATTTGCAATAAAAATAAATGGTATAATAATCTTTGCATAATGAAAGTAGCTATATGCTATATCTTTATTTATGGTTAATCCTTGTAATGATTTGAATTCGGTCACTTGAGTTTGTAATTGGTTCTCTTTTTGAATCATTTTATCTTTTAGTATTAAAATACCTTTACTATGAGAATCTAGAACATCAGGATTAGTGCTGTTAGTTGTATCTATAATAATATAATTATCTTCATCCTCTGATAAAACCATTGGCATAACGCCCTCAACACTTAACTCTCCATTTATAAGCTCAAAGTTTGGACAATTATCATTATATATTTTTATAAACTCTGATATGCCATTATTAACCTCAATAGATCCTCTTATAGATCCAATAGCTCCAAGAAACAACGATATTAATAGCAAATATAGTACTGCCTTCCCAGTAGTTTCTTTTAACACATTCTCATAATGCGCTATTCCTTGAATGCTACCTGTTATTTTCTTCCAAAAACTTAACTTTATTTTTTCTGTATTATCTTCCATAAACTCCTCCCAAATATATAAATATTTCTAATTATATATTTATTCGATAATTTTAGGACAATTCCTCTTTGAGATTAGAAAAGAGCTACATCATTTATAGTGTTACTTATAGATAAAATATCAAAAAAATAGTAGCCCCACGCGCAATTTGAAAGCTACTATTTTTATTACCATAAAAATATGTGATACCAGTTGCCTAAGCAACTAGAATTGTATATAGCAGAGTGTTAGCGCACTCTACTTTTTTATTATCTGCATTTCTTATTTAGCTTTGCATAAGTTCGATTAACTAAATCATAGATTTAGAATCTTACTTATATTATATCAAATTTTTATCAAAAATAAACCTAAATAATTTTTTCTATTTAAAAATCTTTAACTAACACATAAATTAGAATTCAAAAATTACTTTTTTACTTTTGGAGCAGGAAGTTCTTCATACATTTTTGTAATCAGTTGATATAGAAACTCTTTATTATCAACATCGTCAACCAAAAACATTGGTTTTGCCCCATCATAAGGCAACTCTTCAATTGCTCCTAGCATCAAGTGTCTACTTGTCTTGGTTATCTTAACCAAAAACCGGTCATCGTATATTCCACCAAAAATTTTCCCTCGAAAATATAAAATATATTCTCCCATCATTTTTCTGAAGGAAATATCGTCCAGCGTATCTAATTGCCCAATAATAAAATCTAAATACTCTTGACTAGAAGCCATATCTTATCCCACCTTACAAATTTACTATTTATATTACTGAACCTTAAATGAGAACTTGTTAATCAATATGCTTTTGTAACCAATGCTTGAATTCATTCAACTGTTCTTCTGTATGAAAGTAATGTTCTCCTTTATCCATGATTTCTAATCCACAGCAGTATTTTTTAACAAAATAATTAATAGTTTCAATTTCACACAATTCATCTTTAGCTCCATACATAATATTTGTATCTGTATTCCATGTATTAATAGGATGTTGCTTTACATAACAGAAATAATCCCAATACAACTTTTGACCAATTGGTGTTTCTATTGTCATTTCCTTTTGCAACCGCTCTGGTGTTACATTAAAACAGAGCATCATATTTTCAATAATTCTTTCCATATTAACTACTGGTGATAAAAATAATGCCTTTCTTAATACATCGTTTTGATACGCTAAAAGGCTAAAATAAGCTCCCATACTACATGCAAACAAATTTACTTCTTTCCAATGTTCTTTTGCATAGTTCATAATTATAGATAACTCATTAACACAAAACTGTACTTTGCAAGGAATACCATCACTTTTTCTTTCACCATGCTCTGGTAAATCAAAACTTAATACTTGATAACCTTTTTGAAGCGCTTCTTTAGCTAAAATTTCAATCACAACATCTTCCTTATTTGACATATTTCCATGTACTGCAATAAAAAGTTTTTCACTCTTTTCTCCCCACAAAACTGTAGGAATATTAGTAATTTTAAATTTATCTTTAAACATATTTCCTCCATAATTTATAGAGGTAAACCCCTCCATAAAAGTTCTTTATTTTTCTTGTTTTTCATAATAAACTCCTCCTTTCACAGTTAATTCTATATAAAGTATGTTAACTGCAAATTTACTATTTATCTCTTCCTCAAATTTATTCTTAATTATATTATAACATATTTTGTTAAATTTTAATTACTTATGATACGGTCTTTTCACCTATAAAAACAGCCTTAACGGAGGTTTTGAACGTTTTATCCTCCCGGGCTATTGGTGAACTATTTCACTATAGCTAGGAGGTGGTATTGGATATGTTTGA
>DAMCXN010000079.1:4222-9193 GCA_032096995.1 Aminipila sp. | reverse complement strand
CTCTTGTGTTAAGTTTTCTTAAACTCTCAATATACTGAGCTCCTGTCATTAACATGATAATCATATCCTTTCATATAGAATAAATTGTAATTTTTATTATTAAAAAATAGATGAAAATAAAAAATTAGTAAGTTTTAGTTGAGTACTTGCTATTTATTCATTAATTAATATGTTTTCTTATTATCATCTAAATAAAATAAATTATAATTAATACTATTACATACAATTTTTAATAGCTCTTTCAAAGATTTCAAATCCTGCTTCCAACTGTTCATTTGTAACACAAAGAGGACACAAAAATCTTATTACATTATTGTAAGTTCCTGCAGATTCTAATAAAAGACCATGTTTTACAGCTTCCTGTACAATTTTATTTACTATTTCAGCATTTGGCTCTTTAGAAGCTTTGTCCACTACAAATTCAATTCCTATCATAGTTCCTATTCCTCTTACATCACCAACAACTTCATATTTTTCTTTCCATTCATTAAATCTTTTATTACATCTCTCAGCAATCTGTATTGCTTTTGCCGGATAATCTTCTTTTTGCATAACATCAATTACTGCCAATGCTGAAGCTGCTGAAATAGCATTTGCACCAAACGTACCTCCAATAGTTCCAGCAATTACAGAATCCATAATTTCTTTTCTAGCAGTTACAGCAGATATAGGCATACCAGCTGCCATAGATTTAGCTGTAGTCAAAATATCTGGAGCCGCGTTTACATCAGCAAAATATTCAGAAGCAAAAAGCTTACCTGATCTTGACCATCCGCACTGAACTTCATCACAAATCATAAGTATGTCGTTTTCATCACAAATTTTTCTAACCGCTTTAACCCATTCAATCGGAGCAGGTACAAAACCACCTTCTCCTTGTACCGGTTCAAATAAAATTGCTGCACAAGACTGCTTTGGAGTCGACTCAACAAAAGCTTCTTCTAATTTACCAATATAATACTTAATCGCTTCTTTCTCTGTCATATGTCCTGGTGCATGGTACAAATTAGGGAATTCTGTTCTATAAACTCCATCTGGGAATGGCCCCATTCCAACTGCGTAAGCTTTTTTAGCAGTCATGGTCATTGTTAATTGTGTTCTTCCATGAAATGCTCCTGAAAAAACTAAAATATTTGGTCTTCCAGTATAGTTTCTTGCAATTTTAACTGCATTTTCATTTGCCTCAGAACCAGAGCATACAAACATTGTCTTTTTTGTTTCACCCTTAACCGGTACAAGCTCATTCATTTTTTCAGCTAATTTAACATATCCTTCATGTGTAGTAATATTAAACATAGAATGAAAGAATTTATCCGCCTGTTCTTTTACTGCTGTTATACATTCCTGATGGCTGTAACCAATATTTAATACACCTACACCTCCAATCCAATCTAAAAATATATTACCATCTGCGTCCTGGAACATAGCTCCTTGACCTTTTTCTATTACGCAAGGATATATACTCCTAATGGCATTAGGTACGGCTTTGGCTCTTCTTTCCAATATTTCTTTAGCTTTAGGTCCTGGTAAAGCAGTAACAACTTTAGGTAACGCTTCTCTTAACATTATTTTTCCTCCACTTCATAAAGTATTTCTGTGCTATATACTATTTGCATTAACATCCGATTTCTTTTTCTATTGTGCTAATAGCCTTATCCAATCTTTCAACAAGTTTATCAATTTCTTCTTTTGTAATAACAAACGCAGGTGAGATAACCAGTGCATCTCCACTTTGCCCTCGATTGCATCCAGCGCTTGCCTCAATAATCATATTTTGTTTCAGACATTCATCCTGAATTTTATGTGCTACTTTTAAACTTGGTTCGAAGGTTTCCTTGGTTTCTTTGTTTTTAACAAGTTCGATTCCAACCATTAAACCTCTTCCTCGTATATCCCCCATAATTGGATGTTTCTTACTTATTTCTATAATTTTTTCTTTTAAGTAATCTCCCATTTTTTCACATTTTTCTACTAAATTATTTTCTTTCAGATGTTTATAAGCAGCAACTTGTACAGCAGCACCAAGTGGATTTCCCGACCAAGAATATCCTGGAGTAAAATCTCCCTTATTATCATAAAGACCTTTGTAGAATTTTTCTGTTACTGAAACTGCTGCTAACGGGAAATATCCCCCACTAACTGCTTTCCCTGTAGAAACCATATCTGGAACCATTCCAAAATGCTTATACGCAAACATTTTTCCTGTTCTGCCCCATCCTGTCATAACTTCATCCATAATCATGACAACATCATATTTATCACAAATTCTTCTAACTTCTTTAAAGTATTCAGCATGTGGTTCTGCACCGCATAAAGACATACCTGAAATAGGCTCTGCTATAAATGCCGAAACAGTTTCTGGCCCTTGAGCTAAAATTTCATTTTCAAGTGCTTTTGCACACAGTAAATTGCAACTTTCTGGTTTTTGTTCAAACCAACATCTATAGCAATAGCACGGAGCCACGTGTCCATGTTCAAATAAGTAAGGTTCATAGCCCTTTCTTCTCTTGGTAAATCCGCTTAGTGAAAGTACTCCCATGCTACTACCATGATAACTTTGCCACCTTGAAATAACTTTATATTTCCCTGAATTACCTCTAACCATATGGTAATTTCTTGCAAGTTTAATAGCTATTTCATTTGCCTCTGATCCTCCTGCTACCTAAAAGGTTTTATAAAAGTCTCCTTCAGAAGCTTCATTAAAAGTTTCACAGGATTCCTCTAATATAGGAGTTACACAGTCATCTCTATGTGCAAATGCTAACTTTGCAGCCTGATTTTTCATAGCTTCTGCAATTTCATCTATACCATGACCAAGACTCACAAGTACTGGTCCTGAAGCTCCGTCAATAATTTCAGTCCCATCCTCCGTATACATATAAATACCTTTTCCACTATCTACTCTTGGGTATTGTCTAAAGAAATTTGCGTTTAGTACATTATTGTTGCTACTCATTTTTATTACGTGCAATATAAAGTTATATTACATGCTCCTTTCTGCTAAATTAACTTAATTAATGTATAAATTGTATCTATTTTATATTAAAAGATTTTGATTTTCTTTTTATTTAGATTTTTTCAAATATAGCCGCTGAACCTTCGCCTCCGCCTACACACATTGTAACGATTGCATATTTTCTTTGTGCGTTTTGCATAGCATAAGCTGCTTTAGTAGTTAAAAAAGCTCCTGTAGCTCCCAAAGGATGACCTAGAGCAATAGCTCCTCCATTAGGATTTACTCTTGCCGTATCTAAACCTAATTCTTCAATACAGCCAATTGCCTGTGAAGCAAAAGCTTCATTCAACTCTATTAACTCAACTTTGTCTAAAGTTACACCTGTTTTTTCCAGTACTTTCTTAACAGCACAAATTGGTCCAAAGCCCATATAATGTGGGTCTAATCCTACTGATGCAAATCCTTTTACTTTTAATAATGGTTTTAAACATAATTTATCAGCTTTTTCTTTGCTCATAATTACTACAGCTGCAGCCCCATCATTCAACGGACAACTATTTCCTGCTGTAACAGAACCATCTTTAAGAAAAACAGGTTTTAATTTAGCTAACTGTTCTGGGGTAGCCTCTGCTCTTGGACCTTTATCGGTGTCAAGGATAACTTCTTTACCTTTTACAGTCTTTACTACTGGAACTATTTGTTCTTTAAATGCACCTGCCTCAATGGCTTTTAACGCTCTTTGATGACTTTCATATGCAAACGCATCCATCTTTTCTCTTGACACAGGATGCATTTTTAAAACATTTTCTGCAGTAATTCCCATATCAGGATTTCCAAGTCTAGGAGGTGACATCATAACATAGTTAAATGATGGAAAGGCATAACTATATTGCCTCTTTGTTTTTTTCATAAAATATGGATTGTTAGTTTGGCTCTCTGCTCCTCCTGCAACATAGATATCACCATGTCCACTTTCTATCATAGCAGCCGCCATACAAATGGTTTCTAACCCTGAAGCACACTGTCTATCAAACTGAATACCAGGAACTGTAATTGGAAGTTCTGCTTCTAATGCGATTACTCTTCCGATATTTCCTGGCGCACCTTCAGCATTACCCATATAAACCTCATCAATTTGAGTAGGGTCTATTCCTGCTCTTTTAACTGCTTCTTTAACTACAATTCCACCTAGCTGATACCCCTCAAAGTCGGATAACATTCCTGCATATTTACCTATGGCTGTTCTTACTGCTGATACTATTACGGCCTCTCTCATAATTTCCACTCCTTTCTTGTCTCTTAACTATTCACTATAATTTATTATTCTTATGTTATCTGCAATTTTTAGTTTTGCTGCTGTTTTATCCATTACCTCTTTTATTGTATGTCCTTCAAAAATCTCTGTTAGTAGGAATCCCTCATCTATTACTTTAAGAACTGCGATATCTGTAATAATTAAAGATACACAATTTACTGCAGTAAGTGGCAGTCTGCATCTATCTCTTAATTTAGGAACTCCATTTTTGTCCGTATGCATAGTAATTGCTATAACTTTTTTTGCCTTCTTGGCCAGATCCATAGCACCTCCCATTCCTGGTACTAGCTGCCCATGTACTATCCAGTTGGCTAGGTCCCCATTTTCTGCAACCTCTAAAGCTCCAAGAACGGTTATATCAAGTTTTCCTGCTCTGACAAGTCCAAAAGAATCAGCACTGTCAAAATAGGAAGCTCCCTTTACAGCAGTAACAGGTACACATCCAGAATCAACTATATCAGGGTCTGCCTTGCCTTTTTCAGCAGCAGGGCCTGCTCCCAAGATTCCGTTTTCTGCATGAAAAAAAACAGTTTTATCTTTATCTATGTAATTTAAAACCTTTTGAGGTATACCAAATCCTAAATTTACAACATTACCATTTTCAATTTCTTCTGCCGCTCTTTTAGCCATCATATCTTTTATTGCCATGACCATTTCCATTCCCCCTCTCCATGAACAATAATATCAACATAAGCTCCCG
>DAMCXN010000079.1:0-4212 GCA_032096995.1 Aminipila sp. | reverse complement strand
CCCGGTGTTATAACATCTTCAGGATCAATGTCTCCAAGAGAAACAATTTCTTTTGCATCAACAATAGTAATTTCTGCAGCTCTTGCCATTAAAGGATTTAAGCCTCTTGCAGTTTTACTATAAACTAGATTTCCAAATTCATCTGCTTTCTCCGCAAGTATAATTGCTACATCCGCTTTTAGAGGTTTTTCTAAAAGATATTCTTTTCCATCTACAACCACTTTCTGCTTTCCATCTTCTATAACTGTGCCCATACCAACATCAGTCAGAACTCCTGCAAGGCCAACACCACCGGCATCAATTGAGATTAGTGTAAGATCTTTTACACCTTTTTCTATGATTGCCTGAATCAAATCATGTGAAGAACCTATGCCACCAAACCCAGCAACCATAATCGTGCAACCATCTGTAACATATTCCATTGCTTCAGCAATGGTTTTGATTTTACCAAACTTGTTTTCCATTATCATTGTTCGTCCTTTCCATTAAATTTTATTTAGCATTACGTAGACTAAAAAGAATTAAATATTTAATCTCATATACCTATATAGCAATTAATGCGCCAATTTATTTTTACAAAATAAAAAGTCCAGATTTCAACAATTCTGGACTTTTTAACACTTATTATCTTTTTTAGTCTATATTCAAAATCGGTTCAACTGCTTTATTTGAACCGATTTTGACATCATACTTATAAATTATATTTTGCTTTCTTACGCATTAGCTGCGATTGACTTATTCCTAAAACTTCAGCTGCTTTTCTTGTTGTTCCTTCATTTTGCAATACTTCCTCAATTATAGCCTTTTCATGATTTTCCATAATATTATTTAAAGTCATATTCCTGTCTTTATCTGTAATTATTCCTTTTAACTCTTTCTCTTTATCTGTCCCATATAAATTACTATTTATAGACTCTCTAATATCTTCAACTTCTATTATTGCATTTTTGCTATTTACTAAAGCTCTATGTACCATATTTTCTAGTTCCCGAACATTTCCGGGCCATGTATAATTACCCAATTCTCGTATTGCTTCTTGACTTAACCTTTTATTTTTCATATATTTTTCATTATAATTTTCCAAAAAATACTCTGCTAAACAAACTATATCTTCCTTACGTTCTCGTAAAGGCGGTATGTTTACTTCACAAATATTTAATCTATAATATAGATCTTCTCTAAATTCACCTAGCTTAACTAAAGTTCTTAAGCTTACATTGCTTGCACAGATTATCCTTATATTTACTTGAACCGGTACTTGTCCTCCTACTCTATAAAATTGATTTTCCTGCAAGGCACGTAATAATTTTGATTGAAGTGCTAAAGGTAATTCCCCGACTTCATCCAAAAACAATATTCCATTATTGGCTAACTCGAAATACCCTAGCTTACCTAGGTTACTGGCTCCTGTAAAAGAACCTGCTTCATATCCAAAAAATTCTGATTCAGCTAAATTTTCCTGAATAGTAGCACAATTAATTTTAATACATGCATTCTTGTTTCTTTTACTGTTTTTATGAAGTATCTCTAAAACTTTTTCTTTACCAACTCCAGTTTCTCCCTGAATGATAACACTACAATCATAATTTGCAATATTTAAAACGTTTTCCAACATTTTTTTTGTAATATTACTAGAAAAAATATATCCGTCTAATTTTTTAACATTGTTATATTGAATCAATTCGGTTACTTTAACAGGCAATTTACTTATTACATCATACTTATTATAGATATTGTTAATTTGCTTTAATTTATCCTTTAAACTTTCTAAAAGATTTATAGTAAATTGAGGAAAATCCTGACTATATTCTTCTAATGAAATAATATTTATATTTTTACCCAGTGATTCAGCAAACAATAATACCATATTATAATTATTAATAAGGTTAGTAAAAAACAGAGTTCCATGTTCTTTTGTTAACAATACACTGATAGTTTCAACACCTAATAAGTTTGCACAATTTATACTGACATCAAAAAGTTCTTCACTGCCATTAAATTCTTTCTTTTTTATTAATTCATAGGTCTGTAATGAGGCTAAAATGTCAGCAACATATACTTCATCGACATATTCCTTCAAGACTTTTTTTATATCGTCTTCATTAAGGGAGGCCATGCTTTCCTTATCCAACACAGCAACAATTCTACAAGACTTTCCCGCCGATTTTCTTATGGCAGCAGAATAAATTAGTATAGATAAAAGCCCTCTCCCTAAGAGTAAAAACCGTTTTCCTTTTTCTGCCATATGATAAGCTTTTGCAACTGAACCTGATTCGTCAAAAGCATATAAAGCACAAGATAAATTCACATTTTCTGGTGCTAATATGACAGGACTGGTTTCAAACAAAATAGCATAGCCTTCAATCTGTACTTGTCCATAATCGAAATTAATATCTCCGATTTTTTCTATATATAAAGGGATAGAAGTCAATGATGTCAGGCATATTATTGAATCACCTATTTTTAAATTTTCATGATTCTTATAATCTTCACAGATTTCATCTACAATTCCATAACAAATACCTCCACTGTCTGTAAAAGGATTATGAAGCTTACCTCTCTTTTTTACAATATCATATACTCTTTCCTTAATTTTTTCTTCATCATAACTGCATATATTGCATAGCTGTCTGAAATTTCCTTCTTCAAACTTTATGCACTTAACTTTTATTCTCATCTCATTATTCTTAATCTTAAATGAATTATTTAGTTTCCAGGCAGCAATTGGTATGAATCCCTTAGGTTCAATAACCCTGCTAAACCCAAAATTCTGCGTATTTTGCATATTTTCCATAATCATAACCTCATAAACTATACTAAACGTAATATATCCGACATAATTTCTACAAGATGATAACATCCCTCTGATTTGCCAAATAAAGAAATTATGTCTTTCTTTCTAATTTCTTTAATATTCCTGCCAATTAACTTTTTTCTATGTGCTTTATTATCAAAACAAGCTTTCCCTGGAGCTTTACTAAATACTATTTCACAATCTGATATAAATCCTGTATTAGCATTAAACTCAATGTTAATGTCTATTTTATGAAAACTGTCAGAAAAGCTTCCATAGGCAAACATATATTTTCTACCGTAATAAATTGTTTTGCAGCTTTTAAATCTATTAAAAAGGTTATTTTTTCTTGTTAGTGGAGCCGCATACTTTGACCAAGGTAAATCTTCCTCACTTTTATGACTATACATTCTGCATCCATTTTTCTCTAATTTATCCCAGAAAATATCATACTCTTCTTCCTTAAAAAATCCCCTTTGCTTAAAAACATAAGTTTCAGCCTGTATTATTCCATTTATACACTGATTAACCATATACTTAAGCATTTCTCCACCAGATCGTAAAAGTAGCGTATTCAATTGGGCTTTCCCTTCAATATATCCGCTTTTTCCCTCCAGCTCCTGAATATTAAAAAAACCAGTAGGAATATTTTTAGGAGCTTTATGTACTTCCCAATTTGCTTCGGCAATTATAAAGCTATGAATATCTGCTAAAATTTCTATAACCGTTTCCCACTCATTATCAAGAAAAATGCATTGTGAATAGACCTTTTCGCCCTTACGACTTACATTACACCATACATTTAATTGTTTGATTATGTTCATTACCATACATCCAAATACTTTTACAAATTTACAAAGTAGCATTAACCATATGATAATTAAAAAGTATACAAAAAAAACTGTAGCACAAAACTACAGTTGATTTTATTCTTTATATCACTCTAATTACCCGTAGCGCGTTTATTCTTAACAATTCTATGCAGGTCTCCTGACTTGTGCTTAATCATTATTGCTCTCCTTCCCGAAAATTTATTCAGTGGATATTTCATATAAAAATATGAGCAATAACTATTCACTTACAGTGGCGGGACCGTACAGGACTTTAACCTGTTTCCCTCTTAGCCAACTTTTACATTGGAACATAAAATATATATTTAATTATTCTTAGTGTAACAATCCACTATATTATTGTCAATACAGTATTTTTATTTACTTTGATTTCCTAATAACTGTGTTTTTAATCTAATTATTTTATAAATACAAATACTTCTCTAGTTGTAGTACCATTGAAGTCAATTCTAAACTGGCTATATTTTCAAAAACTAAAAAACCCTAAACTCCTTGAAGTTTAGGGACTATTTCATGGTTGCGGGAGTAGGACTTGAACCTACGGCCTCCGGGTTATGAGCCCGACGA
>DAMCXN010000078.1:0-9220 GCA_032096995.1 Aminipila sp. | reverse complement strand
GCGACTATGTCGTTAGCGCCGCTCCCCGTAAGGAACTTTTATATATTAACACTGTGCAGAAAGCTTGTCAACATCTTTTTTTATTTTTTTCAAACTTATATATAAATTTGAATTTTTCAAGATGTTGTTTACCTCTGTACCGTATCTATCCTTTTTAACAAGATATAGTATATCTCAATACACAGGTGCTTACCCGCCTCACGCGACAGCTATAACAGAATAACAAAATTATACATTCTTGTCAATACTCTTTTTGTAAATTTGTACTATTTTTTTATTTATTACTGAAAACATTGATAAATCAAAGTTCTTTATATATAAAACGTATTTATCACCCTTATATTTTTATAAATTTATATAAGAATACTTATAATTTTTCAACAAGTAAATACGATAGTTGTATAAACTGGGCCTTTTCCTATTTACTATTATAATTACTATTTATATACAAATAAGAAAGTTTCTAATAATATTACGTTAAACCCTGTACATTTTTGAAAATTATGGTATAATATTTTTTGTTACCAAATATGGCTCCATGGTCAAGCGGTCAAGACACCGCCCTCTCACGGCGGTATCCCGGGTTCGATTCCCGGTGGAGTCACCAAAAACGTAAAAAGAGCAAAACCTATAGGTTTTGCTCTTTTTTTATAAAATTATCATTTAAAATACATTAATAAAAAACCAAAGCCACTTTAACAATTAACGTCTACTACATGTTATAGCATTACAAATGTTCTAACTACCATATTATATTGTTTTATTACGAACTTCCTTCTCTATCTTCTTTATAGCTTTTTTAGAACCTCTTTTTATATCATGTTCTAATTTTCTTTCTTTAAAGCTTACAAATAAATCATTTAAATTATAATCTTCAGGATATAATTCACTTGCCCTTGCTTTTAACCTTACTCTTCTTATATTAACTTCTTTCATCTCACCATCTTGAAATATAATAATATTGTTCATTTTATCTTTTTCTTGATAAACAATGGCTTTACTTTGATTTTCTAAGACAATAACCATGTCTCCCTTGTTTAATATATCCTCTTCATATAAACTTTCTTTTTTCTCATTTATTGTTTTTCTAATCTTACTTTCTAAAACATAGTCATAATTATAAATTTTATTTGTTATATAATGCTCAGCTGTTTCTATAATCTTTTCATTAATACCCATTTTCCTAGCAATCCAAAGTGCATTACTCTGCCCCGACTGTCCTATTAAAAGCTTGTAACAAGGTTCTAAACTTTCCTTATCAAATTTCATTGCAGCATTTTCAAAATCTGGATGGTTTTGAGAATAGTTTTTTATTTCTCCATAATGTGTAGTAGCTACAGTTACGCACCCTTTCTTATACACATATTCTAGTATCGCAATTGCAATTCCTGCTCCTTCATTTGGTTCTGTACCGCTGCCAATTTCATCAAATAACAATAAAGTGGACTTATTACTATTTTTAATAATATCAGCCAAATTTTTAACATGAGATGAAAAAGTGCTCAAAGCATTTTCTATACTTTGATTATCTCCTATATCTACAAATATTCTTTCAAAAATAGATATATTAGTTCCCTTTTCTGCTGGAATCCATAAACCTAACTGAGTTGCAATAGTTAATAATCCCACGGCCTTAAGAACAACCGTTTTTCCTCCTGCATTAGGGCCAGTTATAACCAAACTTCTATATTTCTTGCCTATCTCAAAATCAAGAGCAACAACCTCTCCTTCCAATAAGGGATGTCTTCCTTTTACTATACGTGTAAAACCTTCATTATTAATTTCAGGTTTTATTGCATTAATTGCATTTGCATATTTTGCTTTTGCAAAAATCATATCATATTCTGCAATTACCTCTACGTTTATTTTAATAGGCTGTATTTCTTCAAATATAAGACCTGTTAAATAAGAAAGAATATTATATTCCTCTATAGCCTCTTCTGATTTTAACTCTAAAATTTTTATTGAGTGCTTAGCAATAGAGTTAGGTTCTATAAATGCTGTTCCTCCCTTAGCCGACTCATCAACAATTATTCCTTCTATTTGATTTTTATATGCTGCTTTTATTGGTATGGTAAAATGTCCATTTCTTTCACTTACAAAAAACTCTTGTATATATTTTTTATTATCACTGTTCTTAAAAAAACGCTCTATTTTCTCTTGTATTTTTTCTTTCTCTATTTCTAATTGTTTTCTTATTTTTTTAAGTTCTTTACTTGCGTCAGAAGATACAGCATTATTTTGGATAGTAAAATTAATTTCTTCTTCAATATTTTTATAATCAGTTATAGATAATGCATACCTACTCAGTATACTTGCTTCGTTTGCTTTTAACTCCATAGATTTCTTTACTCTTCTGCATCCTCTTAAAAAGTCTGATATATTCAATAATTCTTGTGGCTCTAATACTATACCTTTTTCTATGTTGTCTATTATTGGAGATATATAAAAAATTCCTTGTATTGTTACGCCTCCAGATGAATCTAATAACATTTTTGCTTCTTCTACTTCGTCTAACCTTTTTTTTACTACTTCTAGATTGCTACTTGGTTTTAATTTTGTAATTAATTCTTTTCCTAGTCCACTAGATGCATATTCACTTAACTTTAGTTTCAATTCATAAAAACCTATTTTTTCAAAAGTATTATTATTCATAAAGTAATCCTCACTTATAGCTACATAATTATACTTTCCCTATTCTAAAAGATTCAAATCAAAATACACATTTTCTATGCATATTTATGATTATCTACAAAACAAAAAAAACTACGGATACCCGTAGTTACTAAACTTAATCATTTATTAAATACAAAATATACACTTGATTACATTTAGATCTGTTCAAGTGAAGGCATTTAATACGAATATAGTTTTTGGTATCTTCATAGAATAAGGAAACTCAAAATAAATCTAAAAAATAATTATTCTTAGACTACATAAACTTCCTTTTATTTAAAATTAACTCTATTTAGATTCCAATACACTCATTAAACACCTCTATTTTAATATCTCTTTAAATTTTTCTATAATATAACGTTACAACATATATTTCAAATTGTCAATTATATTTTTCTTATTATATTCTTTCAAATTTTATACTTATATTATTATTCCTAAATATTTTACTTATAAAAAATAGGTAGAATACTCTTTACTAATTGAATTATAAAGAGACCTTACCTATTTTTTATAAGTTTAAATCAAATTAACAATTAAGAATCAATTACCATTGTTTCATCATTGTCTCCATATCCATTTCTTGAAAATCAATCAAACTAGACGGAATAAACAAATCTTCATCCATTTTAAAATTATCATCTATTTCTATAACTTTATATTCAGACATAATATTTTCGCCCATAACAACTTCATATTTTAGAGGTATATTATATTTATCAGAAAACCAAAGTTTAGAATTAACAATTCCAACTTGTTTATCAGTATACTCTCCTTCAAAATAAATAACTTTTTCTCCATCAAGTGTTTCTTCTCTAGTTATGATATCTTCAACTGAATCTTCTTTCATGTCAGCCAACATATACGCAGCATCCATCATAAATCCCATTTCTTCGGCATAAGAAGTATCGGCATTTGTCATTTTTACTCCACTAGTTTCACCTTCGACATAACTGTACATTATTCCTTCTTCAGGAAAATAAATTAAAATACTTTTTGGTAAATTAGGTGTAGTGGTTTCAATCCTTGATTTATCTCCATCATAATATGTAACCATTTGTGAAGTAGTATTAAAAGCTTTTATCTCTGATTTTATCATTAGTTTTTCAGGCATTTCTGTTGATATAGTGTCAATGCTAACTATATCTTGCCCTTTATTATCAGCACTTTCTTTAACTTTACTTTCTTCAGTTTTTTCAGGATTTGAACATGATGCTAAAACAAAAGTTGCTGCAACAATTAATAATACGGCAAATAGCTTTTTTTTCATAATAAAATCCTTTCTTTTTCTACTCCATTAAATATACTTTTAATCTCGTCCAAATAAATTAGTTAATCCAGAAAGTTCCTCTAATGGATTATTGAATCCTTTGGACTCTCCCTTACTTCCTCCTGCAGCTGAGTAAATTCTATCTGCCATTCTACTAAATGGCAAAGATTGTAACCAAACTGAGCCAGGACCTCTAAGCGTAGCAAGGAATAAGCCTTCTCCTCCAAATAGTCCAGATTTAATGTCTCCAGCAAATTGAACATCATAACTAACATCAGCAGTCATAGCAACGAGACACCCTGTATCAATTCTCAATACTTCACCTGGGAGCAATTCCTTTTTAATGATTGTCCCACCTGCATGTAAAAATGCCATGCCATCCCCTTGTAATTTTTGCATAATAAAGCCTTCTCCTCCAAAGAAGCCTACTCCTATTTTCTTGTTCATATGAATATCAATAGAGACTCCTTTAGCCGCACATAAAAAGGCATCTTTCTGACAAATAAGTGTTCCCCCAAAATTTGTTAAATCAGCAGGAATTATTTTACCTGGATATGGTGCTGCAAAAGCCACATGAGCTTTACCGCCAGCATTATTGGTAAAAGCCGTCATAAATAAGCCTTCTCCTGTAATAATTCTTTTGCCTGCCCCCATAAGTTTGCCCATTAATCCTGAACCATGACTTTTTCCACTTCCATCACCAAATATAGTTTCCATACCTATAGCTTCATCCATATACATCATCGCACCAGCTTCAGCTATGACACTTTCTCCCCCATCTAGTTCAACTTCAATAAATTGCATGTCATCTCCATAAAGCTTAAAATCGATCTCATGTGCTGTAGTCATCTTAAAATCCTCCCTTTATTTTCTTTTTTGTTGCAAGTTGTTTACATTATACTTTCTTATCATAGAATTTTCTACATTCAATAAAAAAAGAACGCAAAAAATTACGTTCTTTTTTATAATCTATTTCTTACTTTATAGGTTCCTTATATCCGAGTGCTTTCACACTATCGTTTATGCCACTAGTAGTAGGATCTACCACAACCCCTAAAGTAACAAGTATATTTATCATCATAGTAACAATCTGCATTATACCTTCTTCTGTAACAGGTGCAGTAATTCCTAATATTCCTAGCATTTGATATATAAAAGCAACAATACAAGCTATTAAAGATACTAGTGTAGTTTTATTTTTTAGACGTAATTTCCAATTAATATTCACATCTTCTACCTCCATTACCCATTAACTCTTATATTAATATATTCGTGAGATTCTAGATTGTTATTAATTGGAAAGTTTTGTTCTAAATAAGTTACTTCAAATTAAGCCTTCTTCGTAGCATCTTGCATAGATTCAATTATACTATCCACAAGAATATCTAAATCTGAAATCTTATCTTCTGACATAGTTGAATTCAAAGTAAGTCTATCATCCAAAACATTTATTTTTTTCATTTCATTTTCTAAAAATTCTTGCATCAATGTACCAGACTTACAAGCCCAAGAACCATTTTCGACTATTGCAAATGTTCTATTTTGAAGATTTAATGCTTTCATATCCATAAGATAATTATGCATAGGTGGATATATACCTAAATTATAAGTTACAGAAGCTAAAACAATGTGACTTACACGGAAAGATTCCGAAATTAAATAGGAAACATGAGTCTTAGATACATCATACATACATACATTGGTTATTCCTTTTTCAACAAACTTATTAGCAAGAACATTTACAGCATTTTCTGTACTGCCATACATAGATGCATATACCAACATAACACCCTTTTCCTCTGGTTCATATTTACTCCATTTATCATATTTTTCTATAAAATATGGTAAGTTATTTCTCCAAACAGGGCCATGAAGTGGACATATCATTTTTATATCAATTTCAGAAGCCTTTTTTAATAGCGACTGTACATGAGGTCCATATTTTCCTACTATATTGGTGTAATACCTTCTTGCTTCATCAATCCAGTCTCTATCAAAATTCACTTCATCATTAAACAGCTTCCCATCTAAAGCACCAAAAGTTCCAAAGGCATCTGCAGAAAATAAAACACCATTTGTAATATCAAAACTAACCATAGCTTCTGGCCAATGTACCATAGGGGCTGCCACAAACGCTACTGTATGTTTACCAAAAGATTTAGTATCTCCTTCTTTAACTTCTATGATTCTTCCATCAATGTTAAAACCAAATTGTCTCATAAGTAAAAAAGCTTTTTCATTACTTATAATTTTTACTTTCGGATATCTAAGTAATATTTCCTCTACTGCGGCACCATGATCTGGCTCTAAATGATTAATTACTAAGTAATCTAAATCTCTACCATCCAAAACATGTTCAACATTTTCTAAAAATTGACGACAAACTGACCAATCCACTGTATCAAATAACACCGTCTTTTTGTCAAGAAGCAAATAAGAATTATATGAAACCCCTTTTGGAATAGGGTGAATATTTTCAAAAAGTTCTAGTCGACGTTCATTAGCACCAACCCAATAAAGATTATCCGTTACTTTTCTAACACAATACATTTTTAATCCTCCTTATATCCCAAATCCTATATTAAACTTCTATGAAACTTTCTTTTCCTTCTCCACATTCAGGGCAAATCCATTCTTCTGGAAGTAAATCAAATGTGGTTCCTGGATTAATATCATTATCTATATCTCCTATAGCAGGATCATATTCATAACCACAGCCATTACAAACATAGGTTTTCCATGAAGGAACCTCTTTTTTAGGAGCGGAACGTTTCATTTTTTTCATAGGAGGAGCTGGTTTTTTTGGTTCTCCATTATCTAATGCAGCTGTCAAAATTGGCATTATTTCTAATACATCTCCTACAATACCATAATCACAATTTTTAAATATCGGAGCATTAGGGTTATTATTAATAGCTACAATAGTAGTAGCATCTTTTATTCCTTTTAAGTGTTGTCCTGCTCCTGAAATACCACAAGCAATATATAAATTTCCATTAAATTTCTGCCCTGACATTCCAACATATCTGTTCAATGGTAGGTATTTCAAAGTTTCTGCCACAGGCCTAGATGATCCTATAGCTGCTCCAGCTTGTATAGCCAAGGCCTTAACAAGATCCATATTTTCTTTAGCACCTATACCTTTTCCTGCGCTAACAACTCTTTCAGCCTTTACTATTGGTGTATCAATGTCAATCCCTACAGTAAAATCATAACCATCCGATTTAAGAGCATCCACTAAAGTATTTACTCTATCTTCTGCTGCGCCTTCCTTTATAATCATTTTTTTACGAATACCAGTAAGTGCTCCTTTTTTCTTTTTCAAGGAAGACTCTTCTTTTGGCATTTTTCCAATTATATGAGAAGCTATAACTAATCTCTGAATTTCATTAGTTCCTTCATAAATAGTACAAATTTTAGCATCACGATAAGCACGTTCAACTTCCATACCCTTTAAATAACCATTACCACCAAAGATTTGTAAAGCATCATTAACAACTTCTAAGCATATGTCTGATGTATATTGCTTAGCCATGGCCGATTCCATTCCATATGGTTCATGATTTTCTTTAAGTTCTGCGGAACTATATATTAAAAGTCTTGCTGTTCGAAGTTTAGTAGCCATGTCCGCTAGCTTAAATGAAATGCTCTGCTGATAACATATTGGTTTACCAAATTGAACACGCTCTTTTGAGTATTCCAACGCACTTTCATATGCACCTTGAGCTATACCTAAAGCTTGAGAAGCAATACCTATACGTCCACCATCCAGTGTAGACATTGCTATTTTAAAGCCTTCTCCTTCTTTACCTAAAAGATTTTCTTTTGGTATCTTTACATCATTAAATACTAACTCAGCTGTTGAAGAAGATCTTATTCCCATCTTATCGTAGTGATCTCCAAACGTAAAACCTTCCCAGCCCTTTTCAACAATAAAAGCACTTATTCCTCTTGTACCAATATCTGGTGTTGTAACTGCAAAAACAATATAAGTGTCAGCTTTATCAGCATTTGTAATAAAAATTTTTCCCCCATTTAATATGTAGTAATCACCATCAAGAACAGCAGTAGTCTCTGTCCCTCCTGCATCACTACCTGCATTTGGTTCCGTTAAGCCAAACGCTCCAATTTTTTCTCCCTTTGCTAAAGGAATCAAGTATTTTTGTTTTTGCTCTTCTGTGCCATATGCAAAAATTGGCCATGAACCTAGAGAGACATGTGCAGAAAGTATAACCCCTGTACCTCCATCAACTCTTGATAACTCTTCGACAGCTATTGCATAACTAAGTACATCTAGCCCCATACCTCCATATTTCTTTGGATATGGTATGCCTAATATCCCCATTTTCCCTAATTCTTCAACAATTTCTGTTGGAAATTTATTTTCTTTATCCAACATAAAAGTCTGTGGCTTAAGCTCTGATTCTACAAACTCCCTGATTCTTGTACGTAAAGCCTCGTGTTCTTCTGTGGTTTTAAACAACATATTCCATCCTCCCTTTAGATTTATAAAAAAATTAAATTTATTTATGTTAGCTATTTTAATCTATATACTAGACTAATTTACTCCAGTTTTTAAGTAAAAATAATCTTCACTTAACTATTAAATTTCTAATTAGTTTGTTTCTTATTTTCTTCAAATAAAATTTTATATATACTATATAACTTTAACTGTTCATCTAAAACTTTCTGTATTTCAACTAAATTGTTATGTACTTTACACTTTTTACCAAATCGTTGTCTCCATGTGCAGTTAAACTCTGGATCCATACAATTGCTAATGTTCTTCCTTGTGTCTATAATTCCCATCAAATCATATAAGGTTACTTTTTTCAAGTCTGCTTTCAGTCTGCATCCTCCTTCTACCCCTCTAGTTATATAAATAAGATCTGCTCTATTTAATTTCTTTAAGATCTTATATACAAAATTTTGAGGAAGAAGTTCTTTTTCGCATATTTCACTTGATGTTAATTGTTCACCATCCGCCAGTGCACGTAAAATTCTTAAAGCATAATCTGTTTCGCGTGTAATAAGCAGATTAAACACCTCCATTTACTAAATATTATATAAATTAACTTTGTAACTATACTATACTATTCTGGACAATTTTTGTCAAGTTTTGGATATATAATATTAATTATCATATTATTTTCCTTTACGCTCCTGCCCTTTCGGGTTCAAGTCCCTTTTGATTTTGAGCATAAAAAAAACAACCAATGACTTGGTTGTTTCTCTTTATTTGGTGCGCGTGGAGGGACTTGAACCCCCACGGTC
>DAMCXN010000077.1:6852-9904 GCA_032096995.1 Aminipila sp. | reverse complement strand
ATGACATCTAACGGTGTTACAACTATAGAACGTGTAGGGATAAGAAAAGATACAGGAAAAGTTATAGACTATGTTAAAGAATTCAATTGCGATACTGTAGTTGTTGGATTACCAAAAAAACTTGATGGAACAGATAGTATACAAACTGAAAAAGTATATGACTTTAAAACTATGCTTGAAAATAAGTTAAGAAGTTCTGGTCTGGCAAATATAGCCGTAGTTTTTCAAGATGAACGACTTACTACCGTTATGGCTGAAAGAATTCTAATTGAAGCTGATGTAAGCAGAAAGAAAAGAAAAGGCGTAATAGATAAGCAGGCAGCAATTTTAATATTACAAGGTTATTTAGATAGAATTGCTTTTGAAAACAAAAATAAAGAAAAATAAAAAAAAATAAATTGCTATTTTAATACTGTAGTTAAAAGAAGGAGGCATTATGATGTATAAAATAGGTGATATTATCATTTATGGAAATCAAGGTGTTTGTCGAGTTGATGAAATAGGAAGTCCTAATATTTCTGGCATAGATAAAGAAAGACTATATTATACCTTATCTCCCATATACAGTGATGGACTTATATATATTCCAGTAGATACTTCAATATATATGAGACCAATTGTTACTAAATCTGAAGCTAAAGACATTATTAGGCAGATTCCTAAAATAGAAACAGATATTATTGAGAATCAAAACTATAAGGTAATGGAAGAATGCTATAAGAAATTACTTTCATCTCATAAATGTATGGATTTAATATATATAATAAAGTCTATATATAATAAAAGAAAGTCATTAAAGTTACAAGGTAAAAACTTAGGGCAGACAGATGAAAAATTCAAAAAAATTGCTGAAGATTTACTTGATAGTGAATTTTCAATGGCTTTAGATATTCCTAAAGAAGAGGTAAATCAATATATAGAAGTGTCTATAAATAAGCTGAAAAACGAACAAATTTCCTAAAATGTATGAAATCTGATTAGATTGAATATAATATACCTGATTAATAACGTAAAATATATTTGTTTTTTTAATACAAAAGAAAAATAAATAATATTCAAAGGAGTAATTTATGGTATCTTTTATTCTTTCTATATTAGCTTTAATCTTAGGATACCTTGTGTATGGAAGATTTGTGGAAGTAATTTATGGAGCTGATGCTTCAAAAACAACTCCAGCTGCAGCTTTAAATGATGGGGTGGATTTTGTTCCTATAAATAAGAATCGAGCTTTTTTAATTCAATTTTTAAATATTGCCGGTTTAGGACCCATTTTTGGAGCAGTAGCGGGAGCATGTTGGGGACCAGTATCATTTTTATGGATTGTCTTTGGTTGCATTTTTGCAGGAGCAACACATGATTATTTTTCTGGTATGCTTTCAATGAGGCATGAGGGAGAAACGGTTGCTGAATTAGTTGGTAGATATCTTGGAACAACAGCTAAAAATGTAATGAGAGTTTTTTCCGTTATTCTTCTAGTTCTAGTAGGCGTAATTTTTGTTACAGGGCCTGCGGCTATTCTTGAGAGCATGACAAATCTTTCAAGATTTATTTGGATAACTGTAATTATCATTTATTATTTATGTGCAACAGTTATACCTATAGATAAGATTATTGGAAAAATTTATCCACTGTTTGGTGCAGCTTTGATAATTATGGGCATAGGTATTATTTTAGGAATTTTTGTACAAGGATATAAAATCCCAGAGATTCAGCTAGTAAATATGCATCCGGAGGGAAGAGCTATTTTCCCTTATTTATTTATAACAATTGCTTGCGGTGCTATAAGTGGTTTCCATGCTACACAATCACCCATCATTGCTAGATGTATATCCAATGAAAAAGAAGGACGTTTTGTTTTTTATGGTGCTATGATTGCAGAAGGAATATTAGCATTAATTTGGGCAGCTGCCGCTATGACATTCTTTGGTAGTACAGAAGCTCTTATGAATGCGGGTCCAGCGGCACTAGTAGTCAAAACTATTTCTGTATCTTTATTGGGTACAGCGGGCAGTATATTAGCTTTATTTGGTGTAGTTGCTTGTCCAATTACCTCTGGTGATACAGCCTTTAGAAGTGCACGTTTAACAATTGCCGATGCAATAAATTTTAAACAGAGAAAGATAAAAAATAGATTTTTAATTGCAATACCATTGTTTGCAATAGGTATATCTTTATGCTTTATTGATTTCAGTATTATATGGAGATATTTTGCATGGTCAAATCAAACTTTAGCTACTATAATGCTTTGGACAGCAGCAGCATTTCTAATTAAAGTAAATAAAACTCATTATATTGTGTCAATACCAGCGGCCTTTATGACTAGCGTAGTTACATCATATATTTTAATGGCACCAGAAGGTTTAGGTATATCAAGTACTATAGGGTATCCAATTGGTATACTGACAGGGATAATTTTATTTATATGGTTACTTGTATTTGCTAGTAAACATAAAAAGACGCAAGTTGTAGATAAGATAAACTAAAATATGAATGTTAAAAAATTAAATTAATAATTTAGAATTAAGGATATAGGAGTAGATGCTTTTATGTCCTTTTTTTATTAGTACAAATGGATAATTATAAAAAGATATGTTATGTTAATAATGGAAGATAAAATTAAATAAGAAGATATATAGGAGAAATAAATTATGAATATTGTAGATTATGCAGAATCACAAATGGATGATTTTGAAACTATAAAGTTCAATATGGTAGATAGCTTGGTTTTATCTCAATTTGTATATATTCATTTTAATAAAGTGGTACCTGATATTACAGATAACCATGAACCTATAAGAATAGCAGATTTATTAAAAGCAGAGTATATCTCACATATGTTGCATAATGTGCGTGATCCAAAAAACAATCATAGACTTTTGCTTGCTCTTGGAATGAGTCCAAGGTTTCGTAATATTAGAATGTGTTTTTTTTCAGATAGCTTAAATGTCAATGAACAAAAACAATTTGCAGCTGTCACCTATCTGATTGATGATGAAACTGCTTATGTTGCTTATCGCGGAACAGATTCGACTATTGTAGGTTGGAGAGAAGA
>DAMCXN010000077.1:0-6842 GCA_032096995.1 Aminipila sp. | reverse complement strand
TCTCCAATACCTGCACAGAAAGAGGGAGTCTGCTATTTGAATGCTGTGGCTGAAAGAATTCCACATGTGTTGATGGTTGGGGGGCATTCCAAGGGAGGAAATATTGCAGTTTATTCCGCTATGGAATGCCTTAAAGATGCTCAAGAACGTATTGTGAGTATTTACAGTCATGATGGACCTGGTTTTAAAGACGAAATCTTTACAAGCAAAAAATATGCAGAAATTAAATCTAGGATCCATAAAACCCTCCCTCAGTCTTCTTTAGTGGGTATGCTTCTGCATCACCAAGAAGATTATCTTGTGGTAGAAAGTAAACAGTTTTGGATTATGCAGCACGATCCCTTTTCATGGGTGATAAATAAAGGTGATTTTAAATTTACAGAAGAAATTACTGGAGGTGCGGAGCATATTAATACGGTTATTAATCAGTGGCTCCTATCATTGGATGATGAAAAACGAGAGTTATTTATAACAACACTTTATACCGTAATTGAGTCTATGGAAATTATTAATTTAGGTGATTTTACTGAAAACTGGCATAAAAAAACAGCTATTGCTATGGATAACATAAGAGGTATAGATATAGAAACTAAGCGTTTTGTCTTTGAAACGATTAAATCACTTTTAGCATTATATTTTAAGAATTTATGGTTTCCTTTAAAGTAACAAGAACATAATGATTAGATTTTGATATATATAGTACAAATAAGTAAAAGCGGTGAGTTAGAGCTGAAGCTGCTACTGTAGTTTTGAACTTATCAGAATTAATTAAGCCTTAAATTTTTATACGAGCAAATTAAAGAACAGAGCTATAACTAAAAAAGTTATGACTCTGTTCTTTTGGTTTGTAAAATATATTGTGGGAGCGAATCAACATTCAAAGTATCCCATTTTCAATACGATCTTTAAGATTTAAAATTTTGTTTTCTATCTGTGAAATGGTTTCTAAAAATGTATTATCATCCATGCCACTTGGATCATCTAGTCCCCAGTCCTCTCGGTGTTTACATGGGAGAAATGGACATTGCACATTGCAACCCATTGTTACAACTATATCTACTGGAGGGATATCCTCTAGTAATTTGCTGTATTGTTTTTTCTCCATGTTTATGTTATAACGTTGTTTCATCATTCGAACAGCATCTTGATTGATTTGTGGTTTAACTTCTGTTCCAGCAGAATAACTTTCAAAAACATTGGTAGCTAGATGTTTACCTAAGGCTTCGGCAATCTGACTGCGACATGAGTTGTGAACGCATATAAATGCTACTTTTGGTTTATTCATTTAGAAACCATCCTTTCGTTTTATTTGCAAAGCGTACAAGCATCAACATAACGGGAACTTCAACAAGAACCCCAACAATTGTAGCTAAAGCTACTGGGCTTTCTGTTCCAAAAAGTGCAATAGCTACTGCAACTGCTAATTCAAAAAAATTAGAGGCTCCAATCATTCCAGCAGGTGCGGCAATATTATGTGGTAGTCTTAGCAGCTTACAAGCAATGTAGGCAAGGGCGAAGATGAATACCGTTTGCAAAATAAGTGGTACAGCAATTAATATAATGTGCATTGGATTTTCTAAAATTACATTACCTTGGAAAGAAAATATAATTACAAGAGTAAGTAATAGCCCTGCAATGGTAATGTTGCTAAATTTAGGGATAAATTTATTTTGAAAGTAATCTAATCCTTTGTTTTGAGTGACAATATGTCGAGTGACTATTCCTCCTAAAAGGGGAATAACAACAAACAATACTACGGATAAAAGAAGTGTATCCCAAGGAATTTGTACCCCGCTTACTCCAAGTAAGAAAGCTACAATTGGGGTAAACGCTACTAAAATAATAAGATCATTGGTAGCAACTTGGACAACTGTATAGGCAGCATTTCCTTTTGTAAGATGACTCCACACAAAGACCATTGCAGTACAAGGGGCGGCTCCTAGAAGTACGGCTCCTGCCAAATAATCTTTAGCAAGCTCTGGAGAAATCAGTGTCTTAAATGCCACGAAAAAGAATAACCAAGCAATAGCAAACATTGTAAATGGTTTGATGAGCCAGTTTGTTACCCATGTGACAAATAAGCCTTTTGGATTTTTGCCTACGTTCTTAATGCTTTGAAAATCAACCTTTAACATCATTGGATAAATCATTAGCCATATTAGAAGTGCAATAGGGATTGACACATTGGCATATTCAAATTTTCCAAGGAATAAAGGTATCGCAGGAATAAATTTTCCAATCAAGATACCAACTACCATGCATAGAATTACCCATACCGTTAAATAGCGTTCAAAAAAACCTATGCCGGAGTTTTTATTTTCTGTCATTAGATTACCTCCTTGTTCTTTTTTAGAAATAAAGATGAACTGTTTTGCATTTAAAATGTCTCACTTTCTTATAAATATATTGTCATATCAAAAAAACTTGATGTGTAGTACCGAATGAAAGCCATCTGATGGCAGATGGCTGTTTATCGATTGCAACAAGAGTTGGGCTCGGTTTCTGCCTTTGGGGTAGTAATTGCTTTTAACAATAACATGGCGTTGTTACTGCCTTGTTCACTTATTTTATAGTGAGTCCATTTTCCTTCTTGTCGGCTTTCCACAATGCCTGAATCACATAAAATCTTCATGTGATAGGAAAGAGAAGATTGACCGATTTCCATATTATCAATTAATATGCAAGCACATTTTTCACCACTACGAAGTAATTCCAAAATTGCAAGGCGTTTTTCGTCACAAAAAGCCTTAAAGACTTTTGAATTTTTCTCATGGTTTATTTCCAAAATCATCACCTCATATCAAAATATTTTTATGTGACCATTATATAATTCAAATCAAAAAAAGTCAATATGATAAAATGTAACGTTAACTTGACATTGAAAATAACAGATGATAGAATGCAAGTAATGTTAACATTACTTTAATTATATGTGGCTAAAAGGAGAAACATTGACTTATGAAAAATCGTATTAAGGAGCTACGTGAGCAAAAAGGTTTAACACAGGAACAATTGGGTAATCTAATAGGTGCATCTAGACAAGCTATCAATGCTATTGAAACTGAGAAGTTTGAACCATCTATTTGGATTGCATATGATATTGCACAGGCATTTGGATGTACAATTGAAGAAATCTTTTTATTGAAAGAAGTAAAGGGGGAGTATAATGGCAATTCGTGAGATTCGTTTTGATGGTGATGAGGCATTAACAAAAAGATGTAAGGAAGTTACTATTGTGGACGATCATATAAGGGTTCTTTTAGATGATATGATGGATACACTTCACATAACTGATAATGGTGCTGCATTAGCAGCCAATCAAGTAGGGATATTACGCCGTCTTGTAGTAATTGATTTTGAAGATAAGTATTTAAAATTAGTAAACCCTAAGATTATTGGTAGTAGTGGTGTTCAGGAATGCATCGAAGGTTGTTTAAGTTATCCTGGACGTTTTGGAAAGACAATTCGTCCACAGTCTGTTACCATTCAAGCACTAGATGAGAACGGAGAAAAAATAATTTTAACTGGTGATGGTGATATGGCAAAATGCTTCTGCCATGAATTAGAACATTTAGATGGAGACGTTTTTTTAGATAAGGTATTTGAGTTCTTATAAAAATATATGATAACTGAATATCATGGTAAAAGTTGGATTTGTTTGGTTATAAGGAGGAATTTTTTGTGTTTCAAATGATTTTTGATAATAATAAAGCATTAGGTGTGATATTGTTAATAGCACTTTTGGGTGATTTTGTAGTTCCATATACCATAGCACCATTTTATAAAGGCTACTCACATTCAACTTTTGTCATGAGTTCTTTAGGAAATCCCAATAGTCCCGTACATAAAATCTATAATTTATGGTTAATTATCTTAGGTGTTTTATTACTGCTA
Organism: Aminipila sp.; assembly: GCA_032096995.1. Lineage (GTDB taxonomy): Bacteria > Bacillota > Clostridia > Peptostreptococcales > Anaerovoracaceae > Aminipila. The sequence continues at coordinate 2,948 of DAMCXN010000077.1, read as the reverse complement.
TCAAATAGATTGATATATATTAGGTATCAGTCTATTTCTGAAAGTTTAACAATTTCTATTATTGTATTGTTGACTACTTTTGCGTTAGGAGCAGGAGTTATTTCAGGATTATTCAGTGTTAATGAAAGTAAAGAGATTGTTACAACTGCATCAAAACTTCATGGAATTGGTGCATCAATTGGTTTTATATTTTTGTTATTTGTTCCTTTAATGCTTTCTATACTTTCATTCAAAGGTAACACTATAGGTAGTGGAATATTTTTTCTTGTATGTTTTATACTAGCTTTTATTTTTTTTATTTTATTTATAATTGCAGAAAAACCGAAATTTAAGAATACTAAAATTGAAAAGGAAGGTTTGTGGCAAAGACTAACGTTATTATTTATGTATCTACCTTTGATTTGCATCTCCATATCAGAATTAATAAATATCTAGCTATGAGATATACAAATGGCTATTTATTCAAATACGTCTTCCTTTCGATTCATTATCTATGGTATTATTTATAGGATATTTTAGATTAATTTTGAATGGAGTATATTATGAAAAGGATTTTAGTTGTTTTTTTAACTATTATTGTTATGTTACAAATTACAGGATGCCAAAATATGAAAAGTGATGTATATATAGATCAGGCGGATAGTGATATGGATGGTTTACCAGATTCATTGGAAGAAAAAATAAAAACAGATTCTCTAAGCAAAGATACAGACAATGATGGACTTACAGATTACTTTGAGTACAGAAAATACCTAACTAACCCTTTAGAGGAAGATAGCGATATGGATGGTCTTTCTGATTCTGATTGGGAAGAGCGAAAGGAATACACATATAGTATAACTGCGATTGTTGATTTAAGATCTCCGTTTAATGTGGAGCATATGAATGATTTTTGGCAAGATGCTAGAAAAATTAAAGAGCTTGGGGATGATGTTACAAGGGTGGAAGTTGTATTGTATACGGAAGCAAAAGAAATAATTAGTTCGGGAACATATGTACCTATTGAAAATGAATATACTGGTGCTACTTTTAGTAAAAATTACTCTAAGGAAATGAAGCGAAGTATAGAAAAAAAACTAAACGGCATGGATTCAGAACTTGAGGTTACAAAGAAGTTGTTAGAACTTGTATCGGAATCAGAATATAAGGGAGTGGGAGAAGAGCTCGGTACGAACACAGATTTACCACTACAATTTTCATTTAGGTTTGATAAAGATGGCGAAATTGATTATAGCAGCATTCCCGAAAGTTCTAAATACTCAAAACAAGAACTTTTAGAAAGAGTTTTTTTTGCTAATTCAATGTATTTAAATAAAACAAGAGGCGCATGTAGTTCAACAGCTACATTACGTGGTGGAATTATGAGAGCAGCAGGTATTCCAGAAAAATCTATATTTACTATACCACTTATATTTTCTGGAATTGATGATAATGTTGAAATAAATGTTAAATCAAAGTATAAAAAGGGATTCATTAATGAAGATATTGTAGCTGATCATGTATTTAATGAGACACTTATTGGAGGACAATGGATAAGAGTTGATGGAAATACTATAGGAACGGGATACGATGTCGGAGGAAATCCATATATAAAAATACTAGAATTTAATGAAACAACAGATTATGAGTTTTATAAATATTGGAATTATGAGACTTACTCAGAAAAGAGACCATATAAATATATTTCTATTAATGAGCAGGAGAGAAAAAATTAGATATTAGACATAGGTTATTTGATGTAAATAAACAAGTAAATTTGTAGTACATTGTTTTATTTAAGCTCAGCAGTATACAGAATATGGTGATATACTATATTTGTAAATTATAAAAAGATTTTAAGTATTAAAGCTATAAGCTTCCATATACTGTATAAAAAAGGGGGATATAATATGTGTACAGCAATGACGTTACAATCTGAACAATCTGACATATTTTTTGGAAGAACTATGGACTTTTCTTATGATATTCAACCTGAGATTTATATAGTACCTAAGGACTATATTTGGGATAACCCTTTGGATATGAATACTATTCGTAATAACTATAGTTTTATTGGAATTGGTCAAAATCTTGATGGGATTTTTGGAGTTTTTGATGGTGTAAATGAGGAAGGTTTTGCAGCAGCAGCTTTGTATTTTGCGGGATATGCTGAATATGATGAATTGTTATCCTGCTCAACTGCCCGTCCAATAGCTTCCTTTGACTTTCTAAACTATATCTTAGGAAGATGTGCATCAATAAAAGATTTAAAAAGAGTATTAAATAATGTTTCTATTATAGGTTTGACAGATCCTGTAACGCACACAAAAGCTCCTTTACACTGGATTGCTACAGACAAAACTGGAGAATGTGTTGTTATTGAACAAACAATAAAAGGATTGGAGATTTTTGATAATTCTATTGGTGTTATGACCAATAGCCCTGATTTTGAATGGCATATGACAAATTTAAGGAATTACATGGATGCTTCTCCAGAACAAAAAGAAGAAGCAATTTGGGGAAATGTTCAGTTAAAACCATTTGGGCAAGCTGGAGGAACTTCGATTTTACCAGGAGGATATACAGCACCAGAACGATTTGTAAGAACTGCGTATTTAAAAACTCATATACCAACACCTAAAAATGCTAAGGAAGCAATAGTATCATGTTTCCATGTTGTGGAAAGTGTTACTATCCCAAGAGGAGCTGTAATATCATCGAGAAATACATATGACTATACCAAATATACTGCTTTTATTGATGTAAATAAGTGTGAATACTTTGTTAAAACATATGATAATATTCAAGTTGTAAAAGCAAGTTTATTTGATAACTACAAACCATCAGATCAGCCTTATAGTCTAGGTAAACTAGCACATCCTTTGTTTTTTGATGAGTTAAGAGACGTGTAAATAATCAGCACCACCCGTCCAACGGGTGGTTTGCTCAGGGCTATAAGCCCTCATTAC
>DAMCXN010000076.1:7432-10180 GCA_032096995.1 Aminipila sp. | reverse complement strand
GAAAAGCACGAATCTATAGAAGCAGACTTTAATTCTACCGTTCCGGTAAATATCCCTGACATCCAACTAGCTCTCGAAATAGAAAGAGATGCCCCATCCCCCACTAAATCATCAAAGTCGCCATTAAAAGCTGCTAGCGGGGAAGAAAAAGTACAATTAACATTACCGCTACCATCTACATCGCAGTGGGCCGTATACCCAGCTGGTTTAAACCGAATACTTACATTTATACGCTGATCGACTTCGCTTAAAAAGCCACGTAATAGACAACAATCGATAAATATGTTCATATAAAGCTTTCTTGTAAAATCTGTTTTCATATCTTTTAAATTGCTACGCTGGAGAATATTTGTTGCATCAACAATAAAAATCCTGATTTCCCTATCTTTCGTTAATAGTTTTACTAAATTCTTCTTCATAATCATTACCCCCATGCATGCATTATATAACATAACGCAACGTGAGGTTCAATTGCTTTTTTGAATAAAGTTCTTATATTATTTAAAAACCTCCAATCAACAGAATTATCCCCTGATTGACGGTAGATCCCGATGTTATGTTTTCTACATCTATCCTATCTCCATGCCCCTACGAACCTTGCACTTCCAACGCTTTCTTTGCCATCTGTACATATTCCTCTACACCAGATACCATTGCAAACTCAGCAACTGAAACTGGATAAGCAGCGACCAGCTCAGTAATATGCTCTTTCATCTTAGGCCAATAATATCCACCAGCTTCTTTATAAGCAAGAATCAAAACTTCTAGTCCTTCCTCTCCAAAAGTCTTATATTGAAAAACAAAGTCATTTGAAATATCTGTCACCTTAGCTTCAGTCCAGTCAATTAATCCAGTCACATTAACCTCTTTATCAATCATCGTATGACCTGCATGAATATCTCCATGAATTAATCCAGTTTTCTTAGGCCACATTTCATCATCATTAATCCATGACTGCCATCTGTTCCATAATTTCTCACCTACACCGAACTTTGTTTTTACATCATCCATACGCTGCTTCATTGACATTCTTGCTTCTTCTGGTGTTTGCACTATTAGCCCAAATTCTGTAGCTTTATCACTAGGTATACCATGAAGCTCTGCTAACACTCTTCCAAGAGACATGTGAAATGATTCTAGAACATTGTTAATATCTATCTCCCAAACATAGTTTCCTATATTATGATCAATCATTCCTGCTGGCACACCATCTAACTTCTTGTATGCTATTAGCTCATCTGTGTAAATAATCCAGTTTGGTGTCTGAAAAGATCTAACATACTGATTAACCAAATCTAATGCTTGTTTTTCTACCCTTGTTCTAGTCATAACATCTTCACGCCTAGGCAATCTAAGAACCCAATCCGTTACATTTTCATCTTGTGCAAATACAACTTAATAATGCTGATCTTAACCCCCCTGCTATAACACCTGGGTCTTCATCGATAATCTCCTTAGAGTCTTGGCGTGACTTTATAAACTCCATAAGAGGGACAATGCTTCTTAAATGCTCCGAGCCAACATACTCTGGATTTAGTTTTCTAGAAACAAGTTTATATTCCTCAATATCATAAATCAGTCTTTGAGTTAAAATCTTTGTTTCTAGTTCCAAAGCCATCTCATTTAAATATATCTTTATAGCTAAATGTATATCATCAGCATCTATAACCTTTGGCCAAACCTGCTTTTCAATTTTCTCTCCCTCACGTGATAATAATTCTATATATAACATTTCTTTTGATTGAAAAAATATATAAAGTACATTTATTTGTCATCCCTTCTATCTCCACCCCTATAATTTTAGCTATTCCGTCCCTTAACACCACCAAATTTCTTATTACAAAAATAAACCCTCGATATGTTCTCATAAACCTATGGAGGGTTAAAGTCGAGTTTATAGGATTTACTTTTATTTTACAAACTCTTGATAATATTTAATATCTTTACTTAATCATCTATTTTTTTGAGTATCATAAGAAGTCTATGGTACATGGGTTAAAAATAGTTCTAGATCAAAATTATTTATAATTATTCCTTCAATATATCTAAGATTCAGAGAAATACCTTCCCTTTTTCTTGCTTCGAATTTGATGGCTTTTTCCAATTTAGTTTTTCTAAGCTAAGTTTATCTTAGAAAGACAAATCTATTAATAAAATAATTAGGCTTACTATTAAAAGCAAGCCATTTTCTATTTAATAATTATAAAATTAAATAAGAATATTATACTCTTAAAGTTATATCTAAAATAACAATTCTATATTATAGGTTATTCCTTTTATATTCGTCAATTCTTGATTTATTATCATAAGCAAGTAAATACTCATTATATTTAGAAGTATCATAGTTTTGTTCTAATTTTTCTTCTGCTTCACTTGCTGAAAGTCCTTTCCTCTCATTAAAAGTTGAACAAGGATATTTGGAACAATCTCCACAATGGTTTAACTTTTCATCTATAACGCATTTTCTTACTGGGCAGCTTGTATCAATTAGTTTTAGTTCTTCTTTATCACACCTACAACCATCGCAATATATATCTTCTACAGGAATGTCAAGATCATAATATTCCTTCCATACTTTTGAAAGTTCTTCTCGCTGGTCATTATTTTTTATGTTTGGTGCATATGCTTTGCATAAATCACAACAATATCCACATCTTGTTACATTTATCATAACTATACTCTCTTTCTATTTGTTTTTTTCTTTATCAATAATAATCTTTTTATGTCTTCGATTACTGTACCATTAAT
>DAMCXN010000076.1:2612-7422 GCA_032096995.1 Aminipila sp. | reverse complement strand
TCTATATATAACCATTTTCCGTCATGATACTGATGAGTATTATCATATAAATTAATAATATATTCAGAGTAGTCCATCCTTGATATTTCAAATATATCCTCTCCCATCAACTGATTCAATTCTTCGTCTGTTGGTACTTTTTCCATCATAAGTATATCTCCCACATTTTAATAAATTGAAACAATTAAAGTTTCTACAACTATCCCCGTAGACAAATTATATAGCTTATTTATATGCAATTCAAATGAATATTCAACATATTGGAAAATATTTAATTTCTATCCTTAATTCATAAAAATATTTGAGGTTTCATGCCTTAAATATTTCATTATATCAGATTTACTAAAAGGAAATAGTCTTGTATTGTTAAGTTTTATAAGCTTATTCGATTGTATAGCTTGTTTCTCTGCTTTTTCTATTTAAGTATCTAAATAATTCTTAGCCATAGCATATTTAGTAATCCATCCGTATTTCCTGCTATTTGTTAGTAGCACCTGTTCAATATATTTATTACTACATGGTCTATAAAAGTTCCAAATAAACTCCGTAACAACCTGAACATAATATTTATCCTTTTCATATTCCCTCATTTGAATAACTAAAACTGAAAGGAAAATCCTAATGACTATAGAGAGAGTATTTAATGAAAATAGTAATATAAATCTTATAGATATAATTAATTCTTTAATTGCTGAAAATATTGACAATTTTATAGAAGATTACTACAATTCTAAGCAGGTAAACTTCACTACATCTCATAATGAAGAAGAAGGAGATATTTAATACAAGCCTCTTAAATGAATTATATGGCTTAAAAGATGAAATTATCAATTTAAAAGAACTTACACCAGAAATCTTAAATAGATTTGTGGAATGTATAAAAGTTAAAGCAGATGGAACTCCGAAAATCTTTTATAGATTCTCGGAGTCATCCATTTATTTTTCAGCTTTTTTTAGCAACACACAGCACTCCACATGCCTTGTTGTTGCAATTCTGATGACCATCGAGTCTGGTAGCCCCTTGGTGTCAGGGTATATTTTTAACAATTTTCATGCTCAACACTTATTTTCAGTTTATCAGTTTGTTTCTTATCATCTTAGTTCATTTCTTATTTGTTTTTTCCATTTATTAATATTCTGAATTGCGTTTTTTTCTCCCCCGATATATATATCTTCAATTGTCATGAGCCATAATCTTAGTTCACGTTGTCTCTCCTTACTTGAAATAGGATTTGTTATTTTGCCTACTGATTTTACAATCTCTCGATTCTTCTTGAGAATATATGGTGTATCCCAATCATTATCATAAGCATCAATAAATAGATTAACTAAATGCTTATATCCTTCTGCTGTAAAATTCGAAGGATGCTGTATCATATAAGATGAAACAAGCCAAAAATGTAGTGCATATAGTTTTGGATCATTATGCTCCCATATCAGTGGAAAACCAAAAAGCTCATAGCATGAATGCCCGTCCGTCTCCCTAGCTCCGCATTCTATGCATCTCCCAAATTCCATAACTGTGTTATTATCAATCAATTATAATTAGCCTCCTTAATAAAAAACTAAATTACTGATAAGTTTACTCTACGACGTAACGTAAATGTCAACTTAATTCTTAATCTCTGAATATAACTTTTATAGGAGCACAGAAAATTTTAGCAGCGCTCCTAATCGGAATGGTCAATCCGTATTTGATAAATTACTGTTTCAGGTGCTTTTTTCAGTTCGATTTTTGCTCAATTTTTGTTGCGAAACCACCACAACATATTGTGTCAAATTCCATGGACTGTCCGTGTATTAATAGGAGAACTAATTCATTATTTTTTTCTTTTACTTCATAAGGTTTGGATACAATGCTGTTTCCAAGCAGAATTGCATCGCCGCTTGTAGGGCTGCTAAGGCAAGTCAACTTCTTCTTGTGTGTATCTATACCTATTTCGTAATTTTTTTAAATTCATACTTATCATACTTTTCACCCCTTCTGAATCATTATATCTTACTGCTGCAGATAATCCACCAATCAAAGTTAACATATAGTGTCACTTTGAGTTTACATTATTATATCGTTTACAGCTTTTATTAATTTATTTGCATAACAAAATCCTCTGCTGAGTAGATTTCAACAGAGGATTATAACAATTTTTTTATTCCCTAACCATCACACTACGACCTCACAATGCGTGAGAGGATAATAATTATATCATAGCTTGATATTACCCCCTTAGCGTGAAATGATAATTCTGATTTTCTACTGCTCACTTCATTTGAAGGTCTAGTTTTTTAATTTAAAGGATTATTTTAACATGCGATCCTTTTAGTGCTTCTAATTGAAACAACCTTCCGATATGAATTACTTCTAAATTATTATTTAGTAGCAAGTAAATTACTACATAGATTTTCTATCTTATCCTCATCTAGAATCCTTGTTTATCCAACCACTGTGTTAGTTTTTTATCACGAAATGAATTATCTTTGTTTCCATTATATTTTCCTAACTCCAGCTCATCATTGATACTTCCATCCATAATGAAAATCACCCTACTCGCTCTAGCTGCCACCTTTGCATCATGGGTTACAATTATAACAGTTGTACCTTCTATGTTTATATCATTAATATTGTCCATAACCTCTTTTGTAGTACTACTGTTTAATGCCCCTGTAGGCTCGTCCCCAAATAAAATATCGGGCTTATTAATAAGTGCTCTACAAATTGCTGCACGTTGAAGCTGACCACCTGATACCTTTTTTATGTCATGATCAGCAACGCTTATAATTCCTGTCTTTTTCATTATTGATTCAGCATTTTTACTTACCTTTTCTCTGGAATACTTACCTGACTTAAATCCTGGAAGAACTATATTGTCACGAATAGATAAATTTTTTAAAAGGTAGGAATGTTGAAAAATAAAACCCATCCTATTTAATCTTATACTGCTTAATTTTTCTTCATCTACCTTTGAAATATCTTCACCACTTAAGAACACATTTCCGGAAGTAGGTCTATCCATTCCACTTATATTATATAGCATTGTGGATTTACCTGATCCAGACTGCCCCATGATTGCTACAAACTCACCCTCATTGACCTTAAAATTTATATTATGTAAAACCTGTGTCTCACCAAAGCTTTTACATAAATTCTTTACATCTAAAATGGTTTTCATAGGTCTCTCCTTCTATTCATCAATAATAGAAACAATATTATATTTTTTTATAGTTTTCATTAAAATTGCTGTTGCAATTAGTATCAATCCAATTAATACAACAGGGCACAAGACAAATTCAACTAAAGAATTTGAAATTAATTGAACCTCCTTAATCCCTATTTCTGCTATGCTTAAGGCAGCATTGACAATCTTTTCTCCTATTAAATTATTTAATATAATTCCGGACAATATTCCCATTATGGAAACAAGTCCTGTCTTTATCATGTACTGCTGTTTAATATCTCTTTCAGAAAATCCTATAGCTTTTAAAATAGCTATTTCAGACAAGTCCTTTGCAAGGCGTAGCTTTAAAAACATTACCGTTATTATTACAGCTATACTCACTGCAACTGTCTTGAAACCCCTCCCAATGTTTGGTTTATAAAATCCTCCATTGGGTCAACATTTATTCCTGCTCCTAAGGTTTCAGACCATTCCTTTGCCTTTTCTTCAATCTTCACCTCATCTTTAAGATTTACTGAAAAAGAATACTTTTCAGAATCTAAACTATGAAAATCATATATGGACTTTGCTGTAAAACCTCCACTGGTAACATCCTGATACACCCCTGATATAGTAAAATTCTTTTTATTGTCGTCAAATATTAGTACGATCTCGTCGCCAGGATTCTTTCCAATCTTACCAGCGTTAAAATAAGATATGGCAATTTCATTTTCTTTTTTAGGAGCAGCTCCACTGAGATATTTTAGTTCATTTCCTGAGTTAACACCACAATCAATATGCAAATTCATAGTCTCATTTTCTGAATCAAAAGTCTGTACGCGTATTCTCCTATATTCATAAAAATGTTTTATTGAATCATCATTTTTTAAAATATTTCTTACATTCTCGTATCCTTCCTCTAACCTTTCTCCATTTTCTACTTCAATAAGTATATCATCTGTAGAACTTCCCATATAAGTTATAAATTCAGGAGATTCAAATGTATTCAATAGATTCACAGGAATAAGGATCATTAATACAGCAATTATTAAGACTGCATAAATGATTATCCAATTCTTAAATTTATAAAATACCTCTCTCACTCCTAAAAGCCAGTTCACAGGTAAGGATTTGGATTTATACAGCCCATCTTTTATGCCTTTTGTAGCTTTATCAAATCCATTTTCCCTTGTGTGTGCATCAACAACGGTTACCTTTTTTAGTTTCTTTAATACACTCTTGCAATAAGCAATTATTAGGAAATAAACAATGAGTCCTACTCCAAGAGATAAAATTGTTGCAAGACTAGATATTTTCATATCTCCAAATGTTGTATTAATATGATTTGTAAAAATACCACTCATAAGAAATGCCAAGATATACCCGATTATCACTCCAGCTATGGCTAATAACCTATATTTATTAAGATAAATGTTTCTAATATCTAAAAATGGAATTCCTATGGCTTTCATCGTTCCTATTTCACGAATTTCTTCCTCTAAAGACGCCATGATTGTAAACCTAACACATATAAATGATACAATGATTAATAGTAAACTTACTAAAAGCATTACAAATACAGTAACTATGTCTGTTAAGGCACTTAAAATAAAAATCATAGCATAAGTTACCGCTTGACCATTTTGAGGTAAATTGGC
>DAMCXN010000076.1:957-2602 GCA_032096995.1 Aminipila sp. | reverse complement strand
CATTTTCATAAGCTGTTTGTAAGTTAGAAGCTTCACTTATATCCTTAAAGTATGCCTCTATGAGATATTCATTTTCTCCAACTCTGTCTTCAATTTTTCCATAATCTACATCACTTAATAAAAACCTTGTAGAAGATGCCATTGTAGAATTCATCTGAGCATCCAAAACAAATTCAGTTATTACAAATTCCATTGAATTGCCATTAGAATTCAAAATGATTTTGTCACCTATTTCCATATGGTACATTCCCTTTAGAATAACTGGAACCCCTGTTTCCCCTTCCTGCAATACTACTTTTTCATGTTTAGAGTTCAAAAGCAAATCCTTTTCTTCGTTTTGCTTTACTAATCCTATGTCCAAACGTGTATCAGACAAATTGAATGTTTTTTCAGCATTGTCAACAGTTATATCTTCTCCATATACATTAATCATTTTAATTGTTTGGAAATAAGTAATCCCTGAATAATCAGACATAAACTCATCTATTTGTTCCTGATTGATTTCTCCTTTATGCATCTGTAAAAAATGTGGTGGTTGTGCCGTCTCATATAAGTCAGATATAGATGTAATAGTTTGAACTGCCATAATAGCTGATAAAACAGCAAGACATGCAGAAAACATCATAAATAATAGCAGCGCAATGTTAATTATTTTATTTCTTTTAAAATCATTTTTAACTATCAGCCAATTCATCTAATGCTCCCTTCCATTTCATAAACACTAATATTTTCCTTTATGCTAATATTTTTACATTTATACAAAATTCTCTATGAATAACTTCATAAAACAATCTTCAGGTACATTTAACATTTCTTCCAGCATTGATATCATTGCAGCCATAACCCTCATCTGCGAATCAGTATCCAACTCAAAAATTCCTTCATCCGTTAATGATAGTGACGCTACTAGGAAAATTTGCATATACTCTAAGGGATACTTACAACTCCAAACTTTCTTTTCTATTCCTTCTTCAATTACCTTTGCCAGTATCGGAGCCATTGTTGTAACTAGTTTATTTAATATTTTTTGGTGTAGCAGAGCATTTTCAACCTTATGCATGTTATCAAGCAAGTCTTTGTCAATTTGGTTAGTTATCTGCATAGCCATAAATACACGCATAAGTTTTTCTACTGGCCTAATATTTTCTATTTGAAGTGCTTCTTCAGCATTATTTCTAACAATATCTGCATATCGCAATACAACTGCATCTAAAACCTCTTCTTTTGATTTAAAATAATGATAAAAAGTACCCTTTGCAATGCCAATTTCTTTAATTATGTCCATGATGGTGCATTTTTCATATCCCTTTATACGAAATAGTCCTTCAGCCGTATCAAGAATCTCTTTTTTCCTTTCGTCATGCTCTTTTATAACTCTCATAATTTACTCCATTCCTTCTTTAGACCGACCGTCGGTCTATATATTAATATATATCACGAGCTATTTCATATGTCAACATATTTTTTCAATTTTTAAAAGACATTAGTAAAATAAAAAAGGCCAAGATTCTCTCTTGATCTCTTCATTCTAGTAATATTTATAATAATTTCTCTTTCTCTTACCTCTACCAATATATTTTATATAAATGGTATTAGTATAATATTGTAGACAGAGAAAGCCGAACACTTTAAAATAAAGAAAAGA
>DAMCXN010000076.1:0-947 GCA_032096995.1 Aminipila sp. | reverse complement strand
GTTTATAATGGCAAGGGGTCAAAAACAATATACAGAGTAATTCAAAAACACAATAGTAGAACTTTATAATTCTGGGAAAAGCTTATCATAAATATCAGATAAAATAGGATATTCGCTTATTATTCTATTTAATAGTTCAACTGAAAGATCTTTTATTTTATCAATAGGCTTGTACAATAGTTTTATAAGATATCTACGATCCACTAAATCATATTTATCCATATCGGATTCTATTAATTGCTGAATTAATCTTCTGTTTTTTTGTTGCATACATGCGTATTGCTGATGCCGAACCGGAATACCCCTTACTTCTTATATGCTCTTCTACTTTTTTAAAAGTTTGCCCTCTAATTATTAACTCATCTACTATGCTGTGAAAAGGTTCTAACGCACAGTTTCTAGACACACCATATGATCCATGTATTGCAGATATATTAGGGGTTAAATATCTTCTTTTTTGTTTCTATATCAATCATAACTGTTCCGTATATATGACGCTTTTTCATATTAATCATTAGATTTAGAGTTTAATTATGACATATAAAAATCTGCTTTTCAACTAACTTTGGAAAGAACCCAATTTTCATTGTAAATCAACATCATATAAGCAAAATTACCCTTTAATAGATTGGATATGTTTAATTCTAATGTTTGTATTTGACCATCGAAAAACTGCATAGTTGTAAAAAGGAGATTTACTGAACTATCGTACCTGTTAGTTTATAAATGACAGACACTAATAACTTTCGGCTTTCTTAATTTTACCAGATTTTACTTAGCTCGAAAGTGTATCTCCTGAATTTCAATTCATGGTCATACGATTACACGGTAGTGATCGCTTTATATTATTTTCTAATCATCAATTCCCCTAACCTTTGGACAATCAATTTTTAGGTTTCTAACTATTATAATATCTGTATGAGGCACATTACATCTCGTGGTCAGCT
>DAMCXN010000075.1:0-10611 GCA_032096995.1 Aminipila sp. | reverse complement strand
TGAAATTATTACGATGGCAAAGCAGTGTAAGCCTCCTGTAGAAATTGAATCAGGTAGTATTGTTGGCGGCTTTGCACATAATCAAGTTTTTGCTCTTGCAGACAAAGTGGTGGATGCAGTAAAATCCGGAGCAATTAAAAAGTTCTTTGTTATGGCAGGCTGTGATGGCAGAATGAAATCCCGTGAGTATTACACTGAGTTTGCGAAAAAACTCCCTAAGGATACAGTTATTCTCACTGCGGGATGTGCAAAGTTCCGTTATAATAAACTTGAGCTAGGAGATATTGGTGGTATTCCAAGAGTTCTTGATGCTGGGCAATGTAATGACTCTTATTCTCTTGTAGTAATCGCACTGAAGCTAAAAGAAATATTTGAACTTGAGGATGTTAACGACCTGCCGATTGCATATAATATTGCTTGGTATGAGCAAAAAGCGGTAATAGTATTACTTGCTTTACTTTATTTAGGTGTGAAGAATATTCATCTTGGTCCTACCTTACCAGGATTTTTATCTCCGAACGTTGCAAAGGTCCTTGTTGAAAAGTTTGGCATTGCAGGTATTGGACAAGTTGAAGATGATATTAAGTTATTTATGGATTAATAATTGATATTGATGTTTTATAAAAAAGGCAAAGATTCTGGTTGCAAATCAGAATCTTTGCCTTTTATATTTGAAAATAAATCTCACAGAAATATTAATTTTTAATATATTTTGGAGTAAATTTCACTCAGCTAGAAAAACTAATACAAGCGGAATAAAAGTACCCTAAGGAGGTTTAATAATGGAAAATTCAATGTTTTGTTATCAGTGTGAGCAAACATTAGGTGGAAAAGGTTGTGTGAAATCAGGAGTATGTGGTAAAAATCCAATTGTTGCCAATTTGCAGGACGTACTGATTCATGAATTAAAAGGTATAGGATTCTATGGTCAAAAAAATCTAGAAAAAGGTCTAAAAATTAGAAGTGAAATAAATAAATTTGTAGTAGACAGTATGTTTTCTACACTTACAAATGTTAATTTTGACCCGATCAGATTTGTAGAGTATATTAAAAATGCAGAGAAAATAAAAGAAGAACTTAAAAATGCAGTTGGTGATATTGAAAATGTACCTGAAGCGGCAAAATACAAAGCACCAGAAACTATGGAGGAAATGGTAGAAGAAGCGAAGAATATAGGTATAATGTCTGATGAAAGTCTAGATATGGATATACGTTCTTTAAGAGAGCTGTTAATATATGCATTTAAAGGAATGGCCGCCTATGCCCATCATGCTTATATACTAGGTAAATTTGATGATGAAGTGAATAATTTCTTCTATAAAGGTTTAGCTGGTACTATTGATGATAGTTTAACGGTTGAAGATTTATTTAATCTAAATATGGAACTTGGCAAAACAGACCTTAAATGTATGGAAGTACTAGATTCTGCAGTTACCAGTACTTATGGTAATCCTGAACCAACAGAAGTATTGATTACTAAGAAAAAGGGTCCTTTTATTATAGTATCAGGACATGATTTAAAAGATTTAAAAGAACTGTTAGAACAAACAGAAGGTAAAGGTATAAATATATACACTCACTGTGAAATGCTTCCTGCAAATGCTTACCCTGAGTTGAAAAAATATAAGCATTTAATAGGAAATTTTGGAGGAGCATGGCAGAAACAGCAGGAAGAATTTGATGGAATCCCTGGATGTATATTGATGACTACTAACTGTGTACAAAAACCAAGGGAAAGCTATAAAGATAGATTGTTTACAACAAGTATAGTTGGTATGCCTGACTGTCCACATATAGACGAATCTAATGGAAAAAAAGATTTTACTTCTATTATTGAAAAAGCATTGAAATTAGGTGGATGGCAGGAAGATGAGCCTGAAAAGAGAATACCAATTGGTTTTGCACACAATGCTATTTTAAGTCATGCAAATGAAATAGTAAATGCAGTTAAAAATGGTGACATTAAACACTTCTTCTTAATTGGAGGTTGTGATGGGGCAAGACCAGGCAGAAATTACTACACAGAATTTGCAGAAAAAACTCCAAAAGATACGATTATTTTGACTTTAGCCTGTGGCAAATTCCGTTTCAATAAACTTGATTTAGGAACTGTGGCTGGTTTCCCAAGAATACTTGATTGTGGTCAATGTAGTGATTCATATTCAGCTATTAAGGTTGCAGTTGCATTAGCAGAAGCATTTAACTGTGGAGTAAATGAATTGCCACTTTCCTTAGTTCTTTCTTGGTATGAACAAAAAGCAGTTGGAATACTTCTTGCTTTATTATCTTTAGGAATAAAAGATATTAGACTTGGACCAACACTGCCAGCATTTATTACACCAAATATACTGCAAGTATTAGTTGACAAATTTAATTTAAAACCTATTTCGACACCTGAACAAGATTTGGGAGCAATTTTAGGACAAAAAGGTTAATTACCACTTTATTGTAAAAGCTAGATTAAAAAATTAATAGGCTGTTGAATAATAATTAAAAATATTTATTCAACAGCTTTTTATTATAATCCAAACACAATGGAAGATTATTAAGCACTTTTACAAATTTATTGAAAATACTTAAAAATACTAAAGCTTTTGTTTTTTTCACGGATACTATGAAGGAGTTACTTGGTATTACAAGCACCATAATAAATCGTTTGGAGATGTAAACGGCGATAAAAAAGTGACACTACACAGTGCAGCAATGCAAGTAGTGTAAGTGAAACTGCATTGCTCAATGCTGTTTATAAAGTGCTAAATACAATTATTGCTAATAAAATACAAACAGCATCTTCCCTGCTTTTGGGGTCTAAAGCTTCTATCGTAAATCTATTTAATGGTATTGAAATTAACATAGAAACAATTGGAGAAGTAAAGTTAAATAGTTTAATAAGTTCAATTGATGTGCTAGATAAAGAGCAAATAAGTATCCACTTTAAATCAGGCCTAATAATAGACCAAACTTTATGATAACAATTTAATAAATTGCACAGAATAAAGCCTTTAAATTACAGTATCATCATTTAAAAGTTTTATTGCGTACAATTTTACTTTTGATAAGATTGTGCACGACTACTATGGCTTAAGTAGATAAAATGTTGGAAGAAAATCTTGGGCATTTGGTGTTTTCTTAAAGAAATATTGTTCCACCAAGGAACCACCAGTTCCTCACGACATCATTATTGTCTACTCAAGGCACGTTGAGACGATAATAATGATGTCGAAATGTGGTTCAGAGGGCAAAAAGTAGACTTTGACCACATTTATATAATTCCAAATCAGGGATGATTTGGTTAGAATGATGAGATAGTGGTGTTAAAAAACTTGAATTTTAAACATTATTTAAAGGCTTAATGTTACGATAATTAAAATTAGGAGGAACATTGATGAAGAAAAAAATAGGTGTAATATTATTAGCTGTGCTTATGCTCATAGTTGGAATAGTTTACTTTGTTCCAGATGCAAGACTGATGTTTTATGTTGTATATCATAATATGATTAAATCGTCAACGGAGTTTACTGTTGAAGGGGAGCTTTTATATATGGACGGATATATATGCAGTAAAACTCCAGAGCAATTAAAAAAAGTTATCGAAGCAAATCCTCAAGTGAAAACAATTGTTATGAAAGAAGTGGGGGGATCTTTAGATGATGAATCAAATTTGCCAATGGCAAAGTGGGTTCGTGAGAAAGGGTTAAATACTTATCTTACCAAGGATAGCGAGGTCGCTTCTGGAGGAACAGACTTTTTTCTTGCAGGAAATCAAAGAACGATTGAAAATGGAGCAAAAATTGGGGTGCATTCTTGGCGTGATACAAGTGGAATAGAGGCAAAAGATCTTCCAAAAGACCATCCAGATCATGAAATGAATAGAGCATATATTGAGGATATGCTTGGAAAAGACGATTTTTACTGGTACACCATTTATTCTGCACCAGCAGATGGAATGCATTATATGAGCAATGAGGAAATTATAAAATACAATATGATTACTGAACCTATTATTACTTCAACTTCAAGTGGGATTAATGAGGAATGAATCAAATGATTTAGTAAACAAACGCACTTTGAAAGTCTAAAAACCGAGTTTTGATAAGGAAAGGCAACCCCTTGAGGAGTTGCCTTTTTAAGTGCAATCACAATTAGTTTTAGCTCAGCGTTCAATTGCTATATCAGGTGTTTTGCCAAATTCCTCACTAGACGGCAAAGTTTGCGTTAAAGCAAAGAAATGCTTTGGATCACCGGTACTAAAATATTCATACCAAGACTCAGTGTATTTGATTGAAAAACACCTAAATGCTCAATGATTTGTTTTGCCCTTTATAATTAGGAGAAAACATTTCAAGAAATCCAGGTCCATTGCTGGTATGATGACGCTTATCCAATAGCCCAAAGTTGGCAAGCGCAGCGGTAGCTCCACAGATTGCACACGCCGTAGCATCAAAAGAGAGAAATTCTCTTGCTTTTTCGATGATAGCGCCATGCTTAGGTTCATTCCATGTATGTGCACCCGGCAGTAGTAACATGCTTGTTTTGCTCACAATAATGTCATAAATTATACAAAGTGTACTTGAATTTTGCGATTATCAAAACTTTTCAATTGATGGCAATGAGCATTACATTGTTAGTTTTCCTTTCATAGAGAACGATTACTACTACAATATTCTTTTAGGTTTTGGGGATAAATGCGAATGTTTAAAGCCATTACATATCCCAACAGAAATGAAGCGTAGAATACATGACATAGCTGTCTTATACGAAAACTAAAACAAGGAAGAATCATACTCATATATTGTGGAAAAGTATGTAAGTATTGAAAAATATAAGGTTAATAATCTGCAACTGAGCCTTTCGATATATTATAATGAAATGATATAATAATCAAACAAATAAACGAATAATATTAAAAATACGGAGGTCTAGTTGGTCAAATGTTATGGGAATAAGGAGGACTCTAAATGCCACAATTGTTGACTAAGAAAATGATACGTGAAGTGTTTGTTCAGATGCTGAACGAACGCCCATTACATAAAATTACAGTGACGGACATTGTAAATGAGTGTGATATCAATAGGAACACGTTTTATTACTACTATGCGGATATTTATGATATTGTATCTCAAATATTTCAAACAGAATTGCAAAGAGTAATTGATGATTATAATGATAAAAATTCATGGGAAGAGAGCGTACTTCAAGCTTTGAAATTTGCGGTAAAAAACAAAAAGGCTGTTTATCATATTTATAATTCCATACAGAAAGAGAAATTAGAAAAATACTTGTTTGATGTATGTGGTAATGTCATGAGACGTTATGTGGAAAGGGTAAGAATAAACCTTGATATTCATGCATCTAATAGCGATATGGATATTATAATCCTGTTTTATCAATATGCGCTTACGGAAATGTTTATTAATTGGATTTCTTCTGGCATGAGCGTGGAGCAAGAAAACATTATTTGTAGAAGTGGGCAACTTTTTAATGGAAATATAGAGCGTTCTTTACGAAAAAGCGTTGAGCTAAATGATAGTTGGTAAAGTTATTCTAAAAATACATATATGAAAATCCATCAAATTATAAAGAGTGTTCGATATTCGAACACTCTTTATAATTTGTCTGTATAAGTGAAAACACTTTGTTGATAGAATAGATTCATATTACAAACCCTGAATTTACTATTATAAAGGAGGATTAATTGTATGTATTACAGTAGTGGAAATTATGAAGCTTTTGCGCGTCCTTCGAAGCCTCAAGGTGTGGATAACAAATCTGCTTACTTAATAGGGTCTGGGCTTGCGGCTTTATCGGCGGCCTGCTTTCTTGTCCGTGATGGACAAATGAAGGGAGAAAGAATCCATATTTTGGAGAAAGATAAAATCCCTGGAGGTGCTTGCGATGGCTATAAATATAATGAACTTGGATATGTGGTACGCGGTGGACGCGAGATGGAAAGTCATTTTGAGTGCATGTGGGATTTGATGCGTTCAATTCCATCTATTCAAACAGAAGGCGTCAGTGTATTAGATGAGTATTATTGGCTTAACAAACGGGATCCTAACTATTCTCTTATGCGTGCGACAATTAATCAGGGAGAAGATGCTCATACAGACGGAAAATTTGGTTTGTCTGATAAGGGATCTATGCAGATTATGAAACTGTTTTTTATGCAGGATGAAGACCTGTATGATAAACGTATTGATGAAATATTTAATGAGGACGTATTTAATTCTAATTTCTGGTTATACTGGCGTACTATGTTTGCTTTTGAAAATTGGCATAGTGCTTTGGAGATGAAACGTTATCTTCACCGTTTTATTCACCTTATTGGAGGTATGCCAGATTTTAAGGCTCTTAAATTTACAAAATTTAATCAATATGAGTCTATAATTCTTCCGATGGTAAAATATTTAGAGGAACATAATGTTCAATTTCATTATGAAACGAAAGTAGTCAATGTGGAGTTTGATATCCAAAATGATAAAAAGCAGGCAAAGAGTATTTTATGTATTCATGATGGTGAAGAGGATACTATCAACCTTACGGAGAACGACCTTGTTTTCATTACAAATGGTGGCTGTGTTGAGAATTCAACCTTGGGTGACCAAAATCATCCTGCAGAATTCCACTGCGATATCAATGCTGGTGGGGGCTGGGATATGTGGCGTAAAATTGCAAAGCAGGACACATGCTTTGGAAATCCAGATAAATTCTGTAGCAATCCCGAGCAAAGTAACTGGATGTCAGCTACTGTCACTACTTTGGATGATATCATCCCACAGTATATTGAAAAAGTTTGTAAACGTGATCCATTTGAGGGTAAAGTCGTAACCGGTGGAATTGTAACAGCTAAAGATTCTAACTGGCTTCTTAGTTGGACATTTAATCGCCAACCACATTATAAAATTCAGCCAAAGAATCAGCTAGTTGGTTGGATTTATGGATTGTTCAGTGATAAACCAGGTAATTTTGTTAAGAAATCTATGAGAGAGTGCACAGGTAAGGAAATATGTATGGAATGGCTGTATCATATGGGCATAACTACAGATAAAATTGAGGAATTAGCGGAAAATAGTGCTAATACTGTACCTTGCATGATGCCATATGTTACTGCATTTTTCATGCCGCGTCGTTTAGGAGACCGTCCCAATATTGTACCTGAAGGTAGCATCAATTTTGCTTTCATTGGACAGTTCGCTGAAACCAAACGTGATACTATCTTTACTACAGAATACTCTGTAAGGACTGGAATGGAGTCCGTTTATACCTTACTTGACATTGATCGCGGTGTGCCTGAGGTTTGGGGAAGTACATATGATATTCGTTGTCTTCTTAGTGCTACAGTACAGTTACAGGATGGAAAAAGTTTAATGGACCTTGAATTAGAACCTAATCAGAAAAAGGGAATTGTTGAGGTAATTAAGAAAGTACATAATACAGAAATTGAAAAACTACTAAAGGAATACCATTTAATCGGTTAAAAAATAAATAGAAGGATAATCAAAAGAGGTGCAGTTTACTTTATGGTAAACGGCATCTTTTTTTGTATTTAATTATGGTATTTGTTTTTTAGATTTCAGAAGATATTATATAAAAAATGAATAATAGGCTTCTTAACTATATGGGTGGTTGGTTAAATTTAATGATAAAGTGGTGGTTTCATTATTTTCAATAGGGTGTTAGAATAAACACAATACTTTTTAAGGAGTGTATGCTATGGAGTTTGTTATTAATAGAAAATCAAATATAAGCATATATTATCAGATTTACT
The DNA here is from genome assembly GCA_032096995.1 of Aminipila sp. Classification (GTDB taxonomy): domain Bacteria; phylum Bacillota; class Clostridia; order Peptostreptococcales; family Anaerovoracaceae; genus Aminipila. Next base: position 2,843 of record DAMCXN010000075.1, on the reverse strand, counting down.
CTCAAATACGAGATGAAATATTTTCTGGAGAAATTGCAAAGGGAGTTGTTTTAGGATGTGCAGAAATACCATTACTGATTAAGCAAGGTGATGTAGATATTGAAGTATTTGACACGACAGAAATTCATTCAAGAGCAGCTGTAGAATTTTCTATAGGCTAAACATAAGTCAAATAATCATAGATATCAGAGGGATTTATCCTTATTTTCTTATAATAATAAAATAACAGCAAGTAAAATCAAGTAGTAATCTTTTTATTGCATTATAATGAGTGTAGGGTGATTGAAATGAGGTGAACGGACAAATGTATGAGTGGGAGAGGCAAATTCAAATAATTGTTGATGAAATTGACAACTGTATTAAAAACTATAATGACGAAGATTTGACACTACAGTTTCTTTCTTGTAAGTTAGGTTATTCAGAATTTTATACAACAAGAAAATTTAAAGAAATATCGGGTATGCAATTTAGGCATTATCTGAGGCATAGAAAATTAGCTTTTGCATTAAAAGAGGTTAGGGATAGTGAAAAAAGTTTTTTAGATATTGCTTTTAATTACGGTTTTTCATCACATGAAGCTTTTACCAGAGCTTTTAAGGAAACATATGGTGTAACTCCTAGTGAATACCGAAGAAAGCCTAAACCTGTCGTCCTTCGTACAAAAATAAAGCCTTTCGATCGCTACTTTTTAGGATTGGGAGAGATTGGTATGATAAAATCTACAGATGATGTTAAAATTTATTTTGTAACCATTCCAGAGCACAAGTTTTTGCACATTAAAAACTATGAGAGTAATGGCTATTGGGATTTTTGGCAAAAGCAAAATCTTATTCCGGGGCAGGATTGTGAAACAATTTGCGGATTACTAGATAGTATCAAGGGCAAATTGGATGACGATGGTGGGAGCGAAGCTAACTGCGGTAGTGGACAGATTATGGCTTACCTTAATGATTCAAATGGCAGACTTTGTGATTGGGGTATTCCACGCATAGAATGTTATGGAGCACGTCTTCCTTTTGATTATAAAGGGGAAGTACCACTGCAAATGCATATGATTGATGTTCCGGAAGCAGAATATATAGTTTTTGAACATGGACCATTTGATTATGAACAGCAAAATCGTAGTGTAGAGGAAAAAATTGAAAAAGCCATGGCAAATTTTGATTTTGCTGGCACTGGTTACTGTTTTGATACTTCACCCGGTAGAATAATGTACTTTTATTATAATCCGGAACGGTTTTTTAAGTATATAAGACCAGTGCGAAAGTAATAAAGATAAGTATAAAAAGAATAGGCTAAGACTTAGGTCGATTTTGAACTGACTTTCACACTTAGCCTTTTTTATAAACCTTAGTATTAAAATGTAATCATATCTGGAAATGCTTCTTTTCTCATAATTCCCCACATTTTATCAATATAAGATAGAGTGTAGAAATTTTCATAATAGTGATAATAAAAAGCACCTTTTAAAGTCATTTCATATTGACTGTCATTTTCAGTAATTAAGCCTAATTTTTTTGCTATCCAAAGTTCCAAACCATACATTTTTTTTAAAGGAGTACCAAAGAAATTTTCAAAATTTTTGCTAGATACTTTTGTACTGTAAGCAGTCCAAAATAAAAAATATAACATTCTTTGTCTTTTGTTAAATCGTATTGTTAGAGAGGTTGGTAGCTTTCCTTCATTAATTCTTTGTTCATAAGCAGCTATTGAAAACGTATTAACTTTAAACTGATTCATAAGCAATGTGGTTGCAGAACAACCAAAACCTAAAAAAGTATCTCTTGTCATAGAAGAATATCTCTCATTACCATTCTGGGAAAATGTCCAGATTGAATCTCTAGTATAACCTTTTTCCTTGCAATAAATTGTAATATCATCTAGAAGCTTTCTTTTTTGCTTTTTATTCATCGCTTCTACATTATTATCTACAAAAGTAAAATCAATGAATGGATAAATTGCAATATGATTTGCACCAATAGAAAAGGCTTTTTCAATATCAGACTTTAAGTCACCTATATTTTGAGTAGGCAATGCAAAAATAAAATCCATAGAAACCGTCTTGAATTTTACTTTTTTTAGGGCTTGCTGCATTTGTTCTAAATTAAAATGTTGACGCCCTAATATGGATAAGAATTTGTTTTGAAAAGATTGAATACCTATGCTGATTTTTGTAATTCCTGCTTCTTTTAGTTTAGTTAATGTCTCAACAGTAATATCATCAGGGTGTAATTCTAATCCGATACCTTCACTGATAATATAATATTTTTTGAGGGTATCAATGATTTCTTTTAACCTATCCACTGCAAGTGCAGGAGAACCACCACCAAAATATAAGCTGGTAACTTTCTTTTTTGTCTTTTGGTTGTTCCCAACCATATGTATTTCCTGAATCAAATGGTTAATATATGATTGACAGATATCATATTGGTAAATCACTTTGCAGTATGGGCAAAAAGAGCAAATACTTTTGCAAAATGGAATATGTACATATAATCCTAGAGTCTCGCAATCATTGTACATCAATTCTTTATCATATATATTTGTAAATTTAAATGGCTTTAGTGACCTTGTAAGCCACATTCTTGTTGCAGTTGTTATAATACTCATTTTTTCTCCTATCCCTGTTTTAAATATTTCTTGTATATTAGAACTTTTACAATTCAAAATTACCCCTAAATTGAATATAAAAATTATTTAAGTGCAGTGTATTTCATTCATATAATTATATTATAATTTAGGTCAAATCTCAAATGGTAGAGTATAGGCGTGATTGTAATTGTAGGATTATATTGACACTAGAATAAGTAAATATAATTAATTAGTATTGATTATATTTATTC
>DAMCXN010000074.1:4072-10733 GCA_032096995.1 Aminipila sp. | reverse complement strand
AAACCCTTCAGAGTACTGTTAAGAATATAGATAATAATATTTCTTCTAGTATTAAGGGGGTAGGAGAAGCTGAAAGTAATTTGAGATTTACTCAAACTACCGCATCACCATACTACAGTGCAGAGGGTAAGTTTGCAGGAAAAACAATAGGTGAAGTATCTGATATGTTGAGAAGTGGAGAACTAAAAGCTAGCGAAGTACCAGTGACATATATTGAAAGAGATGGTACTAGATTGATAGAAAATACAAGGTCTTCACTTGGTTTGAAAAGGGCAAATATTCCAGAATCTGAATGGACTCTAATTAATAAAACAGGTGACCCGACAATTGAGGCTAAAATAACCGAAAGACTTGAACGAAATGGACTTACTAATTCAGGCACTGATGTTTTAAGAATTACAGGTGAAGGTAAAAATGCTAGTAGCTTAAAATAAGGAGGTAACGTATGGTTTTAAATAAGTTATTTGATATAAAAGAACTTGCTCAAGAATTTATGAATGCGCCTAAGATAGAACAAAATGGTGAGGATGTTGTACTTAAGTATGACTATGAAACAGATTCTGGGGAATATGAATGGACTGGAATCGCCTTCCTTAATACAATAAAATATAGACATACTAAGGATAGCGACATTAGTGAATATATGATGAAAGCTTACAATGCTGTTGTTGAACTAAAAGATTCAGTATGGATAAATGAAGTTATTTCAAATAGTAATAAAGAAAATAGAGATATTCAATTTAAACACTATTTGGTTTACTTTGATGGGTATGGGGCTTACGAATTTATTAGCACAAGTGTAAATCAAGGCATAAAGTAATAAAATTAATATATTCCTAGAAAGGAGGAAACATGGATTTTTTAAGATTAAGTAAAGAAGTATCATATGCACTACGACATGCACCATGGGAATATGAATTGGAACTTGATGAGAATGGATGGGTAGATGTTGAACAATTGCTAACTTCATTAAGAGAAGATAATCGATGGAGTAATGTAACGGAAGCAGATTTGATAGCTATGATAGAAGGTTCAGAGAAAAAGCGTCATGAAATACTATCAGGAAGGATTAGAGCTCTATATGGTCACTCTGTGCCACAAAAAATAGCTTGGGAGAATGAGGAGCCGCCTAGGGTTCTGTACCATGGGACAGCTAGAAGATTTTTAGAATCTATAACAGAGAATGGACTACTACCAAGAGACAGGCAATATGTTCATCTATCAATTGATATTGATACAGCACTACAAGTAGGGAAAAGACGTGATAATAAACCAATCATTCTTATTATTAATGCAAAACAAGCTTGGAATGAAGGAATAAAATTCTATCAAGGAAATGACAAGGTTTGGCTAGCTGATTTTGTATCAAGCAAATATATCATTGAAAATGAATCTACAAAATTGTAATCTGGCTGCAAAATATCAATTGGGCTAACTGCAAAACATTAAATGTTAAGTTAAATAATGATATATCCAATAAAATCATTAACATTTGATACAAATTGACATACAATACTTGCTTCATAATAATGATAATGCAGTGAGTTGTAACTAAAATAAAAACTAAATATATATTATAACAATGATAAGAGTCAATGTTTCTAATGAAGAAGCATTGACTCTTTTTCCATGTAAAGAAATAGAAAGGAGTAAAGATGATGTGTCGAATAATTGAAGATTTCAAAATAAGCCTAATTGAGGATGGTAAGAGTGCTAAAACCATAGAAAGCTACGTTGGTGACATTAAAGCTTTTAAGGAGTTTTTAACAGCTAAAGGAGTTGATTTTAATGGTACAATACAACGATTCTACGTAGTAAGTTACAAGAACTTTTTAGTTGAGAGCAACTACGAAGTAGCAACAATCAATAAAAAGATAAATAGCATTCATGCATTAAATAGGTACTTAATAGCTACTGGTGACATGAAGGAAATAGTTGTAGAAAATTCTAAGGACAGAGTAAAAATAGCCCATGGTTCAGAGAAACAAGTAGAGGTCTATTCAGATAAGGAGGTAGATAGAATGCTCTTCTATATTCAGAATGAGGAAAAGGTAAGTAAAAGAAACAAGGTGATTGTAATGCTACTACTTTACACAGGGGTTAGGGTAAGCGAGCTATGTAGCATTAAGATTAAAGACATTGATTTCTTAAACTACTCAATAAAAATCTACGGTAAGGGAGGTAAGTTTAGAGAAGTACCATTAAAATTCGATTTAGCAGATGCAATCAAGAAATACATTGCAGGTAGAAATTACAATGATAAGGATTCAGAATACCTAATAATAGGTCAAAGAGGAGCATTAAGAAGAGATGCAATAAATACAATGCTTGAAAGGTTAACTGAGGAGATAGGAATGATAAATAAATTAAAACCTCATACATTTAGACATACCTTCTGTACAAGGTTAATTAATAGAGGAGTACCAATTTCAACAGTAAGTAAACTAGCAGGTCATAGTAGTGTGGATACTACTATGACCTTTTATATTAATAGTAGCAGAGAAGAGAAAATGAAGGCGGTAAGCCTATTGTAGGAGGAGAAAATAATGATAACAATCTATACTTTAGAAGAAATCAAGGATTTAAAAAACATATCAGAAGCAATGAGAGAAGAATTACTATCATATTTTCAAGAGATAGCTAAAGGAATTGTAGGTGAAGAATGGCGTTCATACAATCTTGAGGAGGTTGGACCAATACTTGTAATAGAAGATGATGATGCTGTTGATGTGTTAGATGAATATGGATTGATGCAAGGCAGTAAAAGCGTACCTCTAGCACTGCCAGAATTTGCACTAAGGATAGTAGTTGGTGGCATTGAAATGCTAAAAATAATCTGGATATGTAATGATTCCTTCGGTGTTTCTGTGTACTGCCCGATAGGAAAGTTTTCTAAGGAATTTGATAAGTTCATAATTGAATACTTGATGGAGTAATGGCTAAGAAGGTGAAGGAGGAAAATACAGTGGAAATAATGATTTTGATTGCAAGAATAATAATGCTGATACTAAGTGGAATGTCATCAGTAGGAGCAGTTGGAGAAGTTGCTAAAGCTAGCGGTGTGGCATCAACAGTATTGTGGAGAAACCTACCTTATAGGTTCAAATAGAGTATATATTAACTGGAAATTCTAAATAAAAATAAAAAATGTCATTTCTATGAAAGGTAAAGAATAATAGAGATAAAAAGAGAAAAGAGCTAAATAGCTGATAAAAAGTGTAAAAACGTATAGATTATGTTTGAGGAAGTCTTGGACTAAAAAAATTGGAAACACAATGAGCAAAGGAAATCCTGGACTATAACGGATTGCTTATAATCAGATTTAAGTTATTTAATGAAAGGTTGTATACTTCATTCATAAGTGCTTGACGTCAAGCCAATAAAGATATGATGGAGGGATACAAATGAATAAAGAAAATAATAACACAGTACAAGAATTAATGCAACGAGGTTTTATAGTTGATGAAGAAACAGGAGCAACAAAAGGGTTTAATGCAAATCAATTTGCACTATATGTAAAATCAAGAATGTATATAATCTATGCAAAAGATGGATGGTTCTATCTTTACGAAAAGGGTGTATGGAGAAAAGAAGAAGAAACTATGATACTAGTAACTTTAAGAGATATTCTTCAAGAACCTAGATTCGGAGTGTGGACTTTAAAAAGAGAGAAAGAGTATATTGAAGCACTAAAAAGAACAGTCTACTACAATGGAGAAATGAATCCATATAAAAATTTCATAAACCTTCAAGACTGTATGTTTAATAGTGATGATTTTACCATTAGATATCATGATGCGAATTTCTTAAGTAGCATCCAGATACCTGTAGAATATGATAGCTCTGCAAAATGCCCTAGATTCATTAAGTTTCTAGAAGAGTGTTTTCAAGGGGATGAAGAAAGGATAACAGTAACTCAAGAGTGGCTAGGATATCTTCTGACAGCTGAAACACAAGCACAGAAAGCACTAATTCTATATGGAGGTGGTGGAAATGGTAAGGGAGTTTTTTCAGAGGTTCTAACGTGGTTGATTGGAGAAGATAATATTTCTAATATACCGCTAAATGAGTTAAACAAGGGTTTTTCAAGAGTCTGCATATATAATAAGACTGCTAATATAAGCAATGAAAATGAAACAGAAGGAAAAGGCTTCAATACTCAATACTTCAAAAGCATTGTAGGCGAAGACACTATAAATGCGGAGCAAAAGAATAAGCCTGTGTTTAGCTTTAAGCCTACTGCCAAGATTGTAATGTCTATGAATAACCTACCATACACAAATGATAAGAGTTATGGTTACTACAGAAGATTGTCTATTATACAGTTTAGTGCCTATATTCCAGAAGAAAAAAGAGATAAGCAACTAAAAGAGAAACTGAAGGAAGAGATTGCTGGTATATTCAATTGGGCAGTAGAAGGGTTAAAAAGACTAAGACAAAATAACTATAACTTTAGTAAATGTACTAATATGGATGAATTGCTTTCTCAATATCAAAAGGATTTGAATCCAATAATACAATTCTTTGAGGAATGCATAGAGACAACAGATAATGTTACTGTTAAGGAAGATACTAAGTTAGTATATAATACGTTCAGAAATTGGGCATATCAAAATGGCTTAAAAAGATATGCTAATATAAGTAATCAAGGGTTCTGGAGAGAATTCGACAGACACGCAGAAGCCTCTGGATATAAGATAGGGAAAAGTAAATCAAATGCTAAAAGATTCCGTACTGGAATAAGGGTAGTCGGAGAATACAAGGCAACAAGTGCAGTTAATAGTTGGGCGTAATAGGGCATAGAGAGGGCATATAAGTCTGTGAGAAATTGAGTAAAATCAATAGGTTGGACACATGGGCATAGTTATACTTTAATTAAGATAATCTTTAATGAAAATTTAGATAGAAACAAGTAAGAATTCACTGAATACTATGCCCATACGCCCTAAGCTAGTAAAATCAATGCTTCTGAATTAAATAATAAGCCCTAAGTAAGCCCCATAATAGCCCAAGTAATGAATAAAAGTAAGTAGTTGATAAATACTGATACTTCAATAGTGTCAGTATTTTAGCTTATATAGATTCTAATAAGAAATTGGAAAATCAATAACCAATAAGAAAATGAAATTCTAAGAAAGAAGGAGCAAATCAGAGAAATATGCTAAAAAGTCAGAGAAAAACTGATAAACTTAAGGTTTTTATTGAAGGAAGTCCTTAACTGGAAACTGATAAAAGTGGACTAGCTAAGGAACTCTAGGGCTAGTACAAGATTAGCTGTAGCAAGGATTTTCAGACAATGAGATTTAACTCAATATGAGTTAAACTGAGACAGTAAACAAAAGAAATTGTAACCAAATGCGGGAGTGGGTTATCTCACAGTAGAAGATTCAATAATGATTTCATTGAAAGCTACAAGGTCATTACCTCTAGCAGAATAAGAACGGATTGGCTTTCGCCCCCATGCACAAAAATTCTCCTAGAGGATTGATTGAATGCTTTAAACTGAGGTTGCCTGCGTTCCTGCATGAATAATGAATAGGAGTGAGTAGAAATGCATAAGAAGCAAAATCATGTATATGTTGGACTAGACCTACACAAGGATACCCATACCGCTGTTATTATAGATTGCTGGGATGAGAAGATAGGCTCGATAACCATTGAGAATAAGCCTTCTGATTTCTCACAACTAATGAATAAGGTAAATAAGATTGCAGGTAAGATTACACCAGTCTATGGGCTTGAAGATGTTCATGGCTACGGTAGAAGCCTAGCAGTATTTTTAATTGAAAGAGGAATGATAGTAAAGGAAGTTAACTCCGCTCTTTCCTTCATGGAAAGAATGAGCTATCCTACCACTAAAAAGAGTGATGATTGGGATGCTAAGTGCATTGCATCAGTACTTTTAAGAAAGCTCGATACTTTACCAGATGCTAATCCACAAGATTTATACTGGACAATAAAGATGATGGTTAATAGAAGAGATGCAATCGTAAAATCTATAACAACTCTAACTAATCAACTTCATGAACAATTAAACTACAATTACCCAAGCTATAAGAAATTTTTTTCTGATGCAAACAGTAAAACTGCATTAGCTTTCTACGAGAAGTACCCATCACCGAAGCACCTAAGAGGTGTAACCGATGAGGAACTTGCAGAATTTCTAAGAAAACCTAGTCATAATAGCTGTTCCATAAGAAAGGCTAAAGAGATACTGGACATTGTAGAAAGTGATGGAGATACAACAAGGGAGTACCAAGAGTCTAGAGATTTCATCATTCAGAGCATTGTAAGAGACATTGCTTTTAACAGTGAGGAAATCAAGAAGGTAGAAACTGAAATGAAAAAACTGCTAAAGCTCCTAGACTTAAAGCTTGAAACAATTCCAGGCATAGATACAGTAACTGCAATAGCACTTGTTGCTCACATAGGAGACATTAAAAGATTCCGTAACGCTGATAAGCTAGCTAAGTTTTCAGGAATAGCACTAGTAAATTTCAGTTCAGCAGGTAAAGGTAAGGATAAAAAGAGTAAACAAGGTAATAGGGAACTCTATGGAGTTTTCTACTTTCTAGCAGTGCAGCAGATACAGGTATCCAAGAAAGGAACTCCTAGAAATCCAGTTTTCCTAGAGTACTACAAGAGAAAAGTTTCTGAAGGT
>DAMCXN010000074.1:729-4062 GCA_032096995.1 Aminipila sp. | reverse complement strand
AAGGTAAAACCAAGATACAAGCATTAGTGTGTGTAATGAGAAGGCTTAACAACATCATCTATGGGATGATGAAGAATAAAACTGAATACATTTTACCAGATATGGAAGTAGAGCAAATAGCATGATAAAATAGTGGTAGATGTTGAAAACAGTAGACTCTACCACTAAAAGATAATAAGACAGACTCTGCCCCAAGGGGGCGGCTGACCCTAAAGTAATCTATGGAGAATTAGATTCATTAGGACGTCCAACTGGAATTAATGCTACTATTACAAGAGACATGATAGGAACAGGAAGTTCAGCAAATTCATCTATTAAACCTCCAGGATTTTTAGGTGGTGGAGAAGGACATGCCAGAGGACACTTATTCGGTAAGCAATTAGGTGGTAGTGGAAGCGACCCTAGAAACTTAGTAACACTATATCAGAATCCAGTAAATACTCCTGTTATGAGCTCTTTTGAGAGACAGGTCAGAAAAGCGGTAGAAGCTGGTGAAACTATTAATTATTCTGCAACTCCAATCTATAAAGGAAATGAGTTGCTTCCATCTGGAGTAACGCTAAGTGCTAAAGGAAATGGAGGCTTCCAGTTAGATGTAAGTGTATTAAATAGAAAGTGAGGAAGATAGAATGTATATAAGTAAATTAGAAAATATAATTAAACCCAGTAATGACCTATCAGATAAATATACTAAGGAAAAATGGGATGAAATTGAATTAGCATTGGGCATAAAGCTACCGACAGATTATAAGGAATTTATAAATAAATATGGAGTTGGAAGTATAAATGATTTTTTATGGATTCTAAATCCATTTACTGAAAATTCCAATCTAAATCTAATTAAAAAGGGTGAAGAAATTAGAGAGGCATATATTACATCAAAGAATGAGTTTCCAGATGATTTTATGCATGATATGTTTCCAAGTAATGGTGGATTGTTGCCATGTGCAATAACAGATAATGGAGATGAAATTTACTGGTTAACATCCAATACATCTGATGAATGGAATATAGTTGTATATGAATCAAGGTCATCTGATTACTATGAATATAGCATGGGATTAGCTGAGTTTTTATATAAAATTTTAGAAAAGGAAATAGAATGTTCAGCTTTCCCAGATGATTTTCCAGGAGATAAGTGTGAATTTATAGAGAAATAAGTGCTTAAATCTAAAAATGCATAAATTCACTGCATAAAAATGAATATGAAGAAGATTATATTAAACTAATAAACCCTAAGATTTATTTTACTGCATAATCTAAATAATGCAGTGAAAAGATGAAATGAATCAGCTGAAATCAAGTAGGCTGGTTCATTATTTTTTTAGCAGTTAACAGAGACTATAAATACATCATTCAAAAGAACTATATTAAAAAGCGACGATAACACATCGGAAAACAGAGATTTTAAAGACTGTGAACAAGAGTGACATTAAATTTTAAAAGTGTTTAATAAAGGCTGAAGATACAGATTTAATAGAAATTGATAGGTGATTAAAATCTTTTCAGCAGTTCCTTAAGAATAAGCATCTGATAAAGGATTTCCTGGTTAACTAGAACAGGAGCTACCCGTGTGAGAAATATCTCAGATGCAAAACCCCCGAAAGCCTTTCAGAAGAAATGAAAGACGTTGGTCACAACATCTTTTCTGTTAGGCGCTGCAAGATTATCTTAGATGCTGTTAAGGGTGACCACACCAAAGCCAAGGAATACCAAGGCTATCGGGATGTCATCACCAGAGGACTGGTCAAAGACCTTCAGTATTATGACGAACAACTAAAGTCTGTAGACAAGGAACTGTAGCAACTCTACCATGACCTTGGCTGTACATTATCCACTATGCCCGGCATGAACATCATCACGGCAGTGAAAATCATGTCCGAAATAGGCGATGTCAATCGCTTTCCAAACCCTGCAAATCTGGCACAGTTCGCAGGCATAGCCCCAACCAAGCTGTCATCAGCGGGTAAGGGCAAGGATAAAGCATCCAAACAAGGCAATCGCAGACTCCAAGCGACCCTTTACTTTCTTGCGATCCAAATGATTCAGGTTTCCACTAAAGGCAAAGCCCGAAATCCCATATTCAGAGACTACTACGACGGCAAACTGGCAGAAGGTAAAATTGCCAAGCTGGTCTTAGTTAGCATAGCCAAAAGACTGGTCAACATCATTTATGGCATGCTGAAAAATAAAACCGAGTGCCGACTTCCAAGCCTTGAAAGAGGCGAAGTAACGGAATAAGAATACTTGAAAACAACAGAACATGGTAAAATGTAGGCAGTAGCAATTTTAAGAAGAACAGCGTGTTGAAAAGCACCTACTTTTTTTAGAAAACAGCCACCGCCCACTTCAACATAAGCAGTTAGAGTGTATGTCAAGGGTGGGTTAGATGATGGTTTAGGAACGTATGAAAGTCAAGCAGGTCATCACCCTATGGCAAAAAGTGCATTTGAAGCAATCATCCAATATGACTTTAAAAAAGCTTTAACTATTAGCCAGTCAAAGCTGACTGAATTTGGGGTGAAACATGCTACTATAACGGGGTAACAGAAAGCCTTATATTCTGCTTTTGCAAAAACAGGGGATCAGCTTACGTTAAATGCCATGATGGAAATCGAAATCAAGGCTATGACAAATTCAGGAGTACCACTAAATTATGCAACAAATGCTGTTGATAAGGCTGTTGATGCACTCATTAAATCAGGTGTTACAAAACCTTCACGTATTCCTTGGTCAAAATAATCTTTACGAGGTGAACAAATATGAGAGAGTTATCTGAGAATGAAAAGCAAGAAATATTGGATAGATTTGGGGAAAGAGTAATTGAACATGTAAGAGATGTATCTCTGACAATTGCGATGGATATTGCAAAAGGTAATATTGCAAATCCAATAAAAAGAGAGCAATATTACGTATTTTCAAGCCTATCTTCAGATGAAAAAGAGAAAATATGCGACTTGCTTTCAGAAACAATTACTGATACAATATATAATTTTCTATATATGTTTGAAGCTTACTCGGATGAAATGAAAATAAACGTTATTCATGAGAACTCTGAATATGATTTGAGTACTATTTCAGAGAAAATGGGTGGAGAAATCGCATTTCAAGATGAAGATGGATGGATACAAAAATACTCAAAAGTAGGGCAATTTATTCTTTAAGAATCGATGCTATACAAACAATCTATTCTTTTGGTTACAGCCAACCAAACATTATCTATAAAACGGCTAAAAATTCGGATTAGACATTATTCACTGCACCCTGTATAGCATCATTACCTGAGTAACGACAATATCTTTACCCGAAAGACAGCGTTTCTTCTCAAGCTCA
>DAMCXN010000074.1:0-719 GCA_032096995.1 Aminipila sp. | reverse complement strand
TAGGGCTAACCAGTGGTTTGACGGCTTTTTTGATCAGTTATACTCTGGGACGTAACAGTGGGGTTTTAGGTGGCGACAAGCCAACTGAATATTCCAAAACAGAATAAGTAATTTATCAACTATCAGCGGAGAATAAAAAGGTTTTAAAGGCTTTTATTTCTCTGTTGTTATTGTTTTTGAATCATAGCTATTTCAACATTTTCCTCAAAGTTTGATTTCTAATCTAGCTGAACTAGAGCTAACAGCACACAAAACTTTTGGAGATTCTAAGCATTTTTCAGAAGTTACCTGTTATTAACAGGTGGTGTCCTCGCGTCAAGGAGCTTAAGGCTCCAAGACAAATTACCTTCGCAAATACACTGGCTGAATTCCCAAAGATGTTCAGAAAAGTTAAGAAACTTTGTACTGAAAACAAGAAAACTGTATACGGACGAGGTCTTGCAGTATGCCTATTAGCCATTCTTTGATTAAAGGAAATTTAGACCTTATAGAAACTATTTTCTTAAAAGAATATAACTAACTAATAGCTAATATTAATACAGTGAATTATCTATAGTATTATATTTTAATTGATTAAATTATTTTAAATACCTTACTTCCACAAAGTGTTTGCTATATAATAATTTCACAAGTAGTTAGATTTTGAAGCCTACTACTATGATGCCTTTGGTGTTCCTACTGAAACTACTGGAAATGTAGATAATCCTATAAGATATGCA
>DAMCXN010000073.1:0-10780 GCA_032096995.1 Aminipila sp. | reverse complement strand
TTAGATTTTTCTATTGACTATTCATAGTTGGTCTCCTTTTTCACACTGTTAATTGTTTTGGTCAATATGTGTACCTGTAATAGAAAATTCTACCCACTCTGCAATATTAGTTGCATGGTCACCGATACGCTCAAAATATTTTGCAATCATTAAAATATCTATAAGATCTAATCCCATCTTATTTTTAATGTCTTCAGACTCTTTAGGCATATTTGCAATAAGATCTATAACCTCATTTTTTATGATACTAAAAAGGTCATCTACCACATCATCATAAGCTATTACTTCTCTTGCAAGAACTAGATCTCTTTGTACAAAAGCTTCTACACTATCAGTTACCATCTTAATAGTTGCCTCTGCCATTTCCTTCGTTTCTTTAAAATCTGTTGGAATTGATAGATCTGCAAATGTAACTATTTCCGCAATGTCTGATGCTTGATCTCCTATTCTTTCCATATCCGTAATCATCTTTAAGGCTGCAGAAATAAGTCTTAAATCTCTTGCTACAGGCTGTTGTTGCAATAACAACTTTAAACATAAAGACTCAATATCTTTTTCCTTTTGATCTATTATTTTATCGGTTTCAACGGTTTTTTTAGCTAACTCTTTATCATTATTTATAAGCGCTTTAACCGCATCACCAATGGCAGCCTCACATAAAGCTCCCATTTCAATAATTTCTGTATTTAATAAACTCAACTGAGTATCGAATCTATTTCGCACCATTATTCCTCCTTATATTCTATCATAATATTTATTGTAAGAGAAAGAAATCATCCAAATCTTCCTGTAATGTAATCTTCTGTTCTCTTATCCTTTGGAACAGAAAATAATCCTTCAGTATCTCCAAACTCAATTACTTCACCTAAAAGGAAAAATGCTGTTTTATCAGAAATACGTGCCGCCTGTTGCATGTTATGAGTAACCATGATAATAGTGTATTCTTTTTTTAACTCTACGGCTAAGTCTTCAATTTTAGATGTAGATATAGGGTCAAGGGCAGAAGTTGGTTCATCCATTAAAAGTACTTCTGGCTCAACTGCCAAAGCTCTAGCAATACATAGTCTTTGTTGCTGTCCACCAGACATCCCTAAGGCACTTTTCTTTAATCTATCTTTTACTTCATCCCAAATAGCTGCATCTCTTAAAGATTTTTCAACTATATCGTCTAGCTTGCTCTTTGCTTTTATTCCGTGTGTTCTAGGTCCAAAAGCTATGTTGTCATATATGCTCATTGGAAAAGGATTCGGCTTCTGAAATACCATTCCTACTCTTTTCCTAAGAAGATTTATGTCTAAATTTCCATATATATTTTCGTCGTCAAGAAAGACCTCTCCAGTTATTTTACACCCTTCAACTAAATCATTCATACGGTTTAATGACTTAAGAAGTGTGGATTTTCCACAACCACTGGGTCCTATAAATGCAGTTATTTCTTTTTCAGGCAAAGCCAAGTTTATATTTTTTAAAGCTTTAAAATCACTATAATATAAATCTAAATTGCTAACTTTAATTTTATCCATATTCTTTCCTCTTTACTAACATTAACGCGCAGAAATTTTCTTTGCTATAAACCCTGAAATAGTGTTTATAGATATTACTATGACTAATAAGACTACAGCGGTAGCATATGCTTGATTCATATATAACCCTTCACTTGATAGAGCATACATGTGAACTGCTAAAGTTCTTCCCGAACTCATTAAGCTTTCTGGAACATTTGGTGCAGTTCCTGCAGTATAAATTAATGCTGCTGTTTCTCCTACTATCCTACCTATGCCTAATATTACGCCTGCCAAAATTCCTGGAACAGCCGTAGGTAGCACTATGAAAAATACGGTACGCAATTTTCCTGCTCCTAAACCAAAACTACCTTCTCTAAAAGAATCTGGTACGGATTTAAGAGCCTCTTCAGTAGTTCTCATAATCAAAGGCAATATCATAATAGCTAAGGTAAATGCTCCTGCCATAATGGAATAACTCCAATGTAACGCTGTTACGAAAAATAACATTCCAAATAGTCCATATACAATTGAAGGAATTCCTGATAATGTTTCTGCTGTAATTCTAATTATGTTTACAAATTTATTTCCTCTTTTTGCATACTCCACTAGATAAATGGCTGAAAATATGCCTAGTGGAGCTGCTATCAATAAGGAGAAAAACGTCATTGATATTGTATTTATAAGCGCTGGCATCAGCGACACATTTTCTGTATTATATGAAAAGGCAAACAAACTAGGGTGTAGATGTGGAACGCCTTTAATCAAAATATATCCAATTAAAAAAATCAATACTACAAAAGTTAAAACAGCTGCTGCAATAACTAGTAAGAATAATAATAAAGAAACAGGGTTTCTAAAATATGTCATCATTCTTTCCTTTGCAGTAATCTTATTTATGGGGTTTATTTCTTGCTTAATTGCCTCCATTTGTGTTCCTCCTGTTCAAAATTGATACTGATAAATTGATTATAAGTATGAATACAAACAAGACTACAGCGGTAGCGATAAGAGCTTCTCTATGTAGATCTGCCGCATATCCCATTTCGATAACAATATTTGTTGTCATGGTTCTTACGCCTTTAAATATGCCTACAGGCATTCTCGCTTGATTTCCTGCAACCATCATTACTGCCATAGTTTCTCCAATGGCACGTCCAATACCTAGTACTACACCTGCAATAACTCCAGATCTAGCAGCTGGAAGTACTACACAGAAAATGCTTCTTTCATGTGTCGCTCCCAAGGCTAAAGCTCCCTCATAATAGTGAGTCGGTACTGTACGAATAGCGGATTCGCTTACACCAATGATAGTTGGCAGAATCATTATTCCAAGTAAAACAGATGCAGTAAATATACTTGTTCCATTTCCATCAAAATTCTGCCTAATAAAGGGTACTAACACGACTAACCCAAAAAAACCATACACAATAGATGGTATGCCTGCTAATAATTCTGTTGCCATTTTAAGTGGTTTATATATTACTTTAGGACAAAATTTTGCCATAAAAACTGCTGTAAGAACTCCAATTGGTACTCCTATAACTACAGCACCTGCAGTTACATAGATACTTCCTAAAATCATAGGGAATATACCATATATATCATTGGATGGTCTCCACTTTTGTCCTAAAAGAAAATCAAAAACTCCTATCTCTTTCATGGCTGGTAAACCATTTGCAAATAGGAATAAACAAATCAATGCAACTGCAAGCACCGAAGTGCAAGCAGCTACAAAGAATATGAACTTCATAAAGACTTCTTTATAATTTTTCATCTTATTCTATAACCTCTGACCATTTTGTTACTTCACCTGTAAAGATTTGTTTTACTTGTTCTGTTGTTAATTCTTCTACTGGGAAATCATTGTTTACTACTACTGCGATTCCGTCCATTGCTATTACTTTTGGAGTTAACCCCTTGCTAAGTTCACTGTCCTTAAGTTCTCTTGAAGCCATACCTATATCACAAATACCTTCGACTGCTGATGTCATACCTGTTGTTGAGTCACTCTGCTGAACTTCGATTGTTGCGTTTGGATTTACTGCCATATATGCTTCTTTAATCTTTTCCATAACTGGAGTTACTGATGAAGAACCTGCAACTACAACTTTTCCTTCTGGCATAGTTCCTTCAAATGCTTCTGCATCTCCTACTGCGATATATCCGTTATCTTCAACTACAGCCTGACCTTCTGCACTCATGATATAGTTTACAAAATCAGTAGCTACTTCACTCAAACCTTCTTTTGTTGCGATGTTAAAAGGTCTTGCAATTTTGTAGCTTCCATCTTTAATTGCTTCCATGCTTGGTGCTACGCCATCAATTTTAAGTGCTTTTACAGTATCATTTAATGAACCAAGAGAGATATAACCTATTGAATAAGTGTCTCCAGATACTGTAGTCATCATAACTGATGTACTATTTGTAATGCTTGCTTCTTCTGTTGTGTGGTCTATTTTTTCTCCTGCATCATTCTTTTGTTCTATACCAAATAGTTCTATAAATGCTCCTCTTGTTCCAGAACCGTCTTCTCTTGATATTACTGAAATATCGTTGTCTGTCATAGACTCACCTGATTCTTCGGATTCTTCTTTACTCCCACATGCTGTGAAACTTCCAACAATAAGTGCTGTTACAGCTGCAAATACTAGAAACTTTTTTAATCCTTTTTTCATTTCATTTATCTCCTTTTCTAAGTTACACCTTCTATTGATTTATTATATTTTTTTATTTTGCTTAGCAAAATTAGCTTGACTTTTATTTTTATCCCATTTTGTTTGGCAAAATTATACGTAAGTCATTACTTATTTTGTCTACATTTACATACTATATTCGCAATGTTAAATCAAAAAGCGCATAACCGTAAAAAAATTGTAAACAAATGTTAAATCTAAGTAAAATTCTTATTTAGAGAAAAACGTTATTAAAGTAATCTGCTGTAGCCTTATAGCCCTGTTCATATAAAAATTTATATGTAGCATCTCCTACCTTAACATTAAAATCTAGAGATGAAATATCGCCTGTATTAATCTGAATACTTCTTTCTATATTTTCAGGTTCACTATATATAAGCTGATATTGTACGGAGTTAAGACATGATAATAGGTTCATAATAAACTCTAACAAATTATCAATTTCTGATGGTGGCGAATTGCGATTGAATAATGCTCCGATAGTCTGGAATGAAGGCTCATCATCATCAAAAAGAGTAATAGGGTAGTTGTACATAACTCCACCATCGGAATAAATCTTTGGTTTGTTTTGCATTTTTTCTAAAAAAGTATTACTTTCTTTAACTGCCTCAAAGAATAATGGTACCGACATAGAAATACGTACAGCCTCTGCAACTTCTAAATCTGGAGTGTCTTCAGCAGAAAATACACATGAACTTTTAGTTGATACATCTGTACCAATGATATATAAGTCCTTAAATTTACGGCCGTCTTTGTGTATAGAAGAGTTTTGAAAATCTCTAAATGTATATGGGGGACTTTTTTTAGCCATATCAAACTGAGTTTGAATTTGATTCTTTATCCAGTAGTAAAAATAACTTGATGAATACCAACCATACTTGGTAATAAGCCTATACGCGCACTCTGTATTTATAAATATCTTATCAAGCTTTGCTTTACCATTCTTAGAAAAAAAACTGAATTCATCTGGGTCTGTAGTAGATGGTACCCTACTATAGTCTAGCGAATCTGCAATTTGTTTCGTTTCTAAAAATGGCAGGTTAAAAGATGTAATACAGGCAGTAATAGCCCCTGCTGACGTTCCTGCTACTCTTTTAATGTCGGGAATTATTCCAATCATATGAAGGTATTCTAATACGCCTATATAAGCAATTCCCAAAATGCCTCCTCCAGAAAAAACTAAGTTTCGGTATTGATAGTTCATAAAAACACATCCTTTAAATTCTATATTTCAATATATTCAATAATATATTTTACTTTTGATGACTTTGTGCCATAATTGTGACATAATGGAATTAATATGTATGAATATATATAGGAGATGATTTTATGAGTAAAGAAATAGAACAATTAAAACAGATTATTGACGAAAGCCAAAATATAGTCTTTTTTGGTGGAGCAGGCGTATCAACTGAAAGTAATATACCTGATTTCCGTTCTGAAAGTGGTCTTTATAACGCGGTTCAAAAGTATGGACAATCACCAGAAACTATGCTTTCACATAGTTTTTTTAATAACCATTTAGAAACTTTTTATGATTATTATAAAAATAATCTAATATATACAGATGCAAAACCAAATAAGGCACATTTAGCTCTTGCAAAACTAGAAGCTGAAGGAAAGTTGAAAGGTGTTGTTACTCAAAATATAGATGGGCTTCATCAGCTTGCTGGAAGTAAGAAAGTATATGAATTGCATGGTTCTGTACTTAGAAATACATGCATGAGATGTGGTAAATCTTATGATTTAGATTATGTCATGCAGTCTGAAAACTGCAAAGACAAAGAAGGCTTAAAGACTTTGATTCCTTCCTGCAAAGAGTGTGGTGGAACAGTTAAACCTGATGTGGTTCTTTATGAAGAGTGTTTAAATGAAGAAGTTATACAAGGCGCAGTTAATGCTATATCAAACGCAGATACTTTAATAGTAGGTGGAACTTCTTTAGTTGTATATCCTGCGGCTGGTCTAATTAACTACTTTAGAGGAAAGAATTTAGTTTTAATTAATAAAACTGAAACTCAATATGATAATAAAGCAAATTTAGTTATATATGATTCTATCGGCAAGGTTCTTGGAGAGGCTTGCGGGGTTTAACTATTAAGAATGAAGTTTATGCTGCAACTATAAAAAGCAGGTATGCCTAATGTAAAACTAGCCCTACCTGCTTTTACTTAATATTAATTTATAAAATAATAGCTGTAACATCGATACTCCCTAAAACAGTAAAGGTATTTGAATTTGAACCAATCATCTCTATCTTTGGAAAGCTTCCAACAAGAGAAAGCTCTGAAGCCCCCTTTTCATTATTGGAAACGACAGTATTTAAGATAGAAGTCTCTCCTTAGAAAATTTACATCTTACAATTTATAGAAACAAGGAAAGAATTTAGTTTTAAATTCATATCATTATATAGGCTATCTAAAACTCTGATTCATATTCTTTAAAGAAGTTAAAATAACTTCTAACATTTTCGAGTTCTGTCCACTTTTTAACTGCAACTGGTATTGAATCTAAATCATATATCTTTGATTCTCTCATTGATAATAAAAATGGTGAATGTGTTGCAATGATAAACTGGCAATTAAAAAATCTAGTTGCATCCTCTATAAACTGAAGGAGTCTTATTTGCAAATCTACAGCTAAACTGTTTTCTGGTTCATCCAAAAGATACAATGAATTTTCTTTAATATTTTCAGTAAAAAATGCAAAAGCACTTTCACCGTTGGATTGTTCTTTCACATTACCCATTAATCCTTTTTTAACATATCCCGAAAAAGTCTTCGCCTTTGCTGCATTATTCCTCTTCAAGGCTTCATAATTATCTAAAGACTTCATTTTAAACTCTGAATATCTAGACCCTATATATTCATCAAACATATCTTCTCTTCTTGAATCTATTTTTTCATTTAAACATCTAAGATCTAGCATATAATCAAAAACATCATCACTTGTAATAATCCTACTATTTCGTAGAATTGAAAAAGTGCAATTTACTGTTTTTTGTTCACAATGTTTTATATAATCTTCAAAGAAATTACTTTTATTAAAATATGTACCTCTTTGAATCCTAAGTTTTTCTGCTATAACATTTAAAAGTGTCGTTTTCCCCGATCCATTACCCCCATAAAAAAATGTAATTGGCTCAAATTCCAATTCAGAAAGTTCTTTTTGAGGAAATAGCATAAATGGATAAACTGTAGAATAACAAGTAGCTTTTAACCTCTCATCATATTGCAAAAAATTCTCTTCATCTCCAACCTCTGGTAATTTAAATTTTTCTAAATATATAGCCATAATTCAATAATCCCCTTTGTATAATAATCTCTTTCAAATATCATAACATATTCTGCTTTTTATATTTATAGAAATTTGTAGTTAATAAAAAAGCAGACATATCTAATTTAGTTATTAGACATACCTGCTAATTATATAAATATTCTTATGGATTGCAGACACTACAAGGGGTATACCCCTGGTTTATAGCGTCATCTTCTGATATAGATATTTGACTTTGGCTTAAATATCTGCACCCGCCTCTATGATATTTACTCCCAGTCTTAGTTATATACACTATATATTCGTTGTTTTGAACCTCAGCTGGTGTTGGCGCCGCTGCCTGTGCTGGTGCTTGAGTTTGAACTTGTGCTGTTGCTACTGAATTTTGTACTTGAACTTCCTGCTCCAATGCTTGTGCGTCTTCTTTTGCATTTATGTCCTCTTCTTCTTGAAGCTCTGAAAGCGTTTTTTCCATTTCTGTTAAAACGGAAAGCTTTGTTACAAGTACCCTTTGATCCAAAGTTAGTGATTCATAAGTATCTCTTACATTTTCTACATCTTCGACGCTTGATAATGTAACAGCTTCTACATTTCCTAAAGCAACTATTTCTTTATCAAGTTCTATTGCGACTTTTTCATCTTCCGTTAAAACTTGTTCAATACTACTTTCTGGCGGTCTCAGCTTGTCCTCTTCTGAAGCTGCCATATCAGCAGTTATTCCGAACAAAATAAAAAATATTATAAAACCTGTCCCATAATATTTTAAAACTTTTTTTGTAGTTCTTTTTTCTAAGTCACCCCATCTTATAACAAGTTTAGGATTAACTAATCCAATAAATGAACATACCAAGCAAATAAGTGTTAATAAAGAAAAGAATCCTACCATACTAAGCCTCCCTATACATTTTTATGATAAAACCACCAATTTTCAGTAATTTGTATCGTATATAAATAGTATATTCTCTATTATTCTTACTTCCAATAGCAAGGTTGCTCTTTGTTTCGCCAACATACGACAATATTTTTTATACTTTTAAATTTGTTATAGGAACAGGTTTAGCAAAAAAATATCCTTGTGAAAAATCAATATTAAATAGCTCTATACTTTTTTGTATTTCATGGTTTTCTACATGCTCTGCAACAACTAATGCATTGAGTTTTTGAGATAAATAAACAATTGATTCCAAAATAATTTTGTTTGTAGAAGACTCATTTAAAGTACCAATAATTCCCCCATCAATTTTTATATAGTGTGGCGATATTTGTGCGATTTCTAATAAATTTGAGAATCCTGATCCAAAATCATCAATAGCAATCTTTGCCCCGTACTTCTCAATTTCTGCTATAAACTGTTTTAAAATAATAATATCTTTGAAAATTTCACCCTCTAAGATTTCAAAGATAAGTAATTTTTTTGATTTTCTTTGCTTTAGCAATTGAAATAACGATTCCCTAAACTTACTTGAATTTATGTCATATGCAGATAGATTAACTGAAACTTCCATGTTCTTATCGTCAGTTTCTAAAAGAACTCGATGAATCATCATTTCGCTTAATTTATTGTAAACATGATATTTTTTTGCAATATCAATGAATGAGTTTGGAGAATAAATTGTTCCATTGGAATCTTTAATTCTCATTAACGATTCATACTTTTCAATACATTTTTTCTTGTTATCAAAAATTCCTTGATAGTATGGTATTACCCCATTATTTTGGATCGCCCAATAAATTATTTCTATCATCTTTAATTCATGTTTCGTTTCTGATATTTTATTACTATTGGTTTCACTTATAATAAAATGCCTTTGTGTATTACCTTCATCACGCAATTCTTCCAAGGCACGCTCCAACATATTAGGCTGATTTATAGCAACAACAAATCTACCTATAATAGGCACACTATTTTGATATGGCTTAATATATTGGAAGTTTTTATAAATTCCTCTAACAATTTTTAAGAATAACTCCTCCTTAACATGAGGCTTTCCAACAATAATAAAAGTATTGTTATCTATGATATAGGCAGAAAGGATCCCGTTAAACCTTTTTTCTTTCATATATTCATATATTTCTAACAAAGCCTGTTCCAAATGTTCTATATAATTTTTTTCTCCCAAATAGGATAATAACAAATCGGCATTTTCGATTTTAATCAAACAAAGCTTATTAAAATGATATAACACTTTATCTTTTTGATATTGAATTATATTCCCTATTATAAGTTTGTCACCTATACACAGTTCATTAGGACTTTTAGAGTTTTTACTTTGGTGTATATAACTTTTATCACCCATACAAAACAACTCCTTTATGTCAACAAGTTACACCTTAATAACAACCCCGTTTTTAGCTATGAAATAGTAAAAATAGCTTGTATTTTGTCGAAAATTATAGTATTCTCTAATGTGAGAAATAATATATAAATTTTCAATTTCTACAAGTCGTAAAGGTGTACCTTAACAACTTGTAGAATATAAATAAAACCTTCTGCCATAATAATAAATGAAAGGAGGTTTTTTTATGAAAAATTTTTATGGATACATGCGTGTATCTTCAATAGAACAAAATATTGAGCGGCAAAAGATCGAACTTCTTAAATGGGGCATTATCGACAAAAACATCTATTGTGACAAATTATCTGGTAAAGACTTTAACAGACCTCAATATCAACGGCTCAAGAAAAAGCTAAAAGAAGGCGATGTCCTTGTTGTAAAGAGCATCGATCGTTTAGGTCGTAACTACGATGATATACAAGAGGAATGGAGAGAAATTGTCAAAAATAAAAAAGCAGATATTGTCATTTTAGATATGCCTATCCTTGATACCAGAACAAATAAAGATTTAATTGGAACTCTTATTTCTGATATTGTTCTACAGCTTTTATCCTATGTTGCACAAGCAGAAAGAGAAAGTATCAGACAGCGTCAGGCAGAAGGTATTGCAATAGCAAAAGCACAAGGAAAGCATTTGGGCAGATTCCCTGCTCCTATTCCCCACGAATTTTATCCAATCTATGAAAAGTGGCAAAATGGTGATTACACACTGGAAAGTGCTAGCAAAGCAATGGGAGTAACGCTAAGTGCTTTTAGAAATATGATTCGTAAACACAAAAAAAATAAGAGTACAGAAAATAATTCTAACTCTTGACAACTTTTTTGATATTATAACTATTTTTGAAGAAGTCTTACTTAATAAAATAACAATTAGAAGTGAAATTACCTTTTTCTTGTTAGCAATGATAATTAGAAAATCAGCACCACCCGTCCAACGGGTGGTTTGCTCAGGGCTATAAGCCCTCATTAC
>DAMCXN010000072.1:10727-10994 GCA_032096995.1 Aminipila sp. | reverse complement strand
ATAGTGATACCAGTTGCCTAAGCAACTAGAATTGTACATCAGTAGAGTGTGAAAACATATTACCAGTATGTTTTCCTCTCTACTTTTTTATTATCTGCTTTTCTTATTTATATTATATCAAATTTTTATAAAAAATAAACATTAAAATTTTTGTAATATAAATATACCTCTTTTAATTTAATTACAATTTTTATATAAATCTCTTAAGCTATAAATTAGCTCATTACTAATTATCTAAACTATTTACATATACCCTGAATAAATTAC
>DAMCXN010000072.1:3002-10717 GCA_032096995.1 Aminipila sp. | reverse complement strand
TAATTGATGGTCTGATACTTCAACAACTATAATATCATTATCCTTTAATTGAGATATAAAAGAACTCGCCGGATATCCAACATTGCCCATTAAAAATACATTTGTTGATGCTCTTTTTAAAATCTCAAAAATTATTGCCGTTATAGTTGTTTTACCATTACTACCTGTACTCCAATAATTTTTATGTTCTCCGGAAAATAACGAAAAGCTAATAACTTTACTGTCTCATAACCACTGATTCATATAAAGTATTTATACATACAAAAATAGCCTTAACCAAATAATATCAAGGCCTAAGGCTATAAACCTCACTTACTTATGGTACGGTTCAGCATTCCTAATCCTTTATATAACTAAATAGTGAAATTATGATGCTCTATCATAGTATTTGTGTACTCTGTTTTTATTTATCTTATTTATAATACATCATTGACAAATATATCGCGTGGTGATATATTAAATATATCACCACGCGATATATTGGAGGTTGATATGTTTGGATAACAATACCCCTTTAACAGAAGCCATATTTTATATCTTATTGGCTGTACGTACACCGAACCATGGATATGGGATTATTCAAGATGTAAGTGAAATGACAGATGGAAGGGTAACCTTAGGGCCAGGAACCTTATATGGAGCTATTAATTCAATGGTTACAAAAGGATGGATAAGCTTGTATAGTGAAGACAAGGAATCTAGAAAGAAAAAGGAGTACCTAATTACAAATACGGGAAAAGAAGTGTTTCAAAATGAAGTAAAAAGGTTAAATGAGCTTATAAAAAATTCAACAAAGATGAATGATTAAGGGGATGTAAGTGTATGTTAAAATTCAAGCTACATTATGACAAAGACGTAGAAGAAGATTGGCTGAAGAAAATGTGTTTAGATGGATGGGCATTTAAAAAATTCTTTCTTGGATTTTATACTTTTGAAAAATGTGAACCCGGTGAATTCAATTATCAAATAGACTTGCTTGATAACTGGAATGGTAAAAAAGATGATTATTCTGCTTTCATGGAAGATACAGGAGTAGAGGTAATAGATCAATGGTGGAGATGGGTATATTTAAGAAAAAGAGCATCAGAGGGCACCTTTGAAATGTATACAGATGTAGACTCAAAAATCACTCATTATACTAAGATTAAGAATTTTT
Source organism: Aminipila sp. (assembly GCA_032096995.1). Lineage (GTDB taxonomy): Bacteria > Bacillota > Clostridia > Peptostreptococcales > Anaerovoracaceae > Aminipila. The sequence goes on along the minus strand of DAMCXN010000072.1, from coordinate 9,561 downwards.
TCAAAGTAGCTTTGGTTATAGAAATCCTTTGCTTCTTTATGGAACTGCTAGCAGCAATTAATACAGGTCACTATATTTTTGGAATATTCGCCGCTTTACTTGCAGTAATATCCTTAGCTATCTTAGAGATAATTTGGAAATGCAATTGGAGAATTGAACAATATAAGCGTGATAAAGATATGTAGCAGAATAACAAGAAATTCTACAAAAATTAACATTATGATATTAGAAAAGAATTTGAGGGGAGTATCCATAGGTTTATGTAAACAAATCTATGGATAGTCCCCTTAATTTTTAAACCAACCTTTTAGCATAGAGTTGTAACAATTTTAGTGGTTCAAATCTCATTACTCAGTGCATGTTTTATTCTATTAAACCGCCTTCTTCATATGGCAACTTTAAATACTGTAGGGTCATATAGTATACTACTATATTTACACTCCACTATATTATCAAAATCTCCATTTTTAATGTTAAATCCTTCTATAAATCTATCTGCAACTGCTGCAATTGGTTCTGAATGAAATACATCTGTATAATTAAATTATCGATGTGTAAAATAGTATGCACCTATTGACAAAATGTAATCTATTGATTACAATGTAAAAGTAATCAATAGATTACATTTTGATAAGGAGGTACTACATTGATACAGAATCGAATTAAGGTTTTGAGCGCAAGCGGATTTAGCTGAAAAGGCAGGTATTTCCCGCCAAGCGGTTATATCAATCGAGAAGTATAAATATACTCCCTCATTGGAATTAGCTTTCAAAATTGCAGAAGTTTTTAATGTTTCAATCAATGAAGTTTTTCAACACAAGGGGGGTAAAAACCATGAATGAACAAACTACTATTTCATTTTTCCTTATTGTATTTACTAGCATTACTCTTTTTCTTTATCTGTGGAAGGCTAAAAAGGAAATCGAATACAAAAAAGATGAACGTTGGCAGATGATCCAGAACAAAGCGAATAATGCGGCGAATTATTCAAACCATATCTTGATAGTATTATTAGTTGTTGGAGACGGGATATTGACATTTTCTGATATTCAAATAACCCTTACTTTAAATCGCGTTTTAATTTATGGCATACTTTTCATCGGTTTACGCAATGCGATAGAATTGTTTGCATTAAAATATTTCGATAAGCGACTATAACTGTTGAAACCAAATAGAATGTAGTTAATCTTTGATTTCTTATTATCTTGCACAAGTTAGTTTTTTCTCATAATTACTTAAGTCAGGAAATTCACTTTTTTTGCAATCATCTAAAACTTCTTTAATATTATAGGGAACCTTATGATTTTCATAAGAAATAATATTTTCATTTATATCTATAATTCCATATGATGCCATAGCTTCCCCATCCATAGATAAACTTACAGCACCAACATTTATTATTTTTTTACCGTTAAGTGAAACATAATATGGAAGATGAGTATGTCCACAAACCAGAATATCTGCATCTATTTCCTTTGTTATTTGTTCAATATCTTCTGTGCTTCTCATAACTCCTATCGGTTCGCTATTTGAACGATTTGATCCATGAACACAGAGAATATTAACACCTTCAATTTCTATAAGCTGTGCATCTGGTTTTGATAAAAGAAGCTCTATATCACTTTTTGTTAAAAGATTGCTTGCGTATTTGTAAAGAGAATATAGTTTTTCTTCTCTTTTTGTGTTGGGCATAAAACCAGTTCCTATTTCATTGAACCAGTTATCTGTGTTACCTTTAATCCATACTAAAGGTGAAAGCTTTTTTGTCATTTCTATAGCTTCTTTAGGATGTGGTCCATTCATTACCAAATCTCCAAGAAATATTATTTTATCTATCTTTTGTTCTTGAAAATGATTTATTACCGCCTGTAAAGCAGTAAAATTTGCATGGATATCAGAAATAACTGCTATTCTCAAAAAACTACACCTCCCTGTTTTATTCACATTTATTTACTACGTTCACATATCGTAAATTTGTGATATATGAACATTTTGCTACCACTTCATACTAACATTATATTCCATAAATATCCTGAACACAAACATTCCAATGCAAGTAAAAGACAGCAATAATACAGTCCAATATACTGCTGTCTTTATACTATAATTTGTTTGATGAGATTATGGCAGCTTTACGCAATCTTGATTGTCCAATAAAAACTACAAAGGATGTGTGTTTTATAGCACTCATTCTATTATTTTTTTATTGCAGATATAAGTAACATCATTGGTCTACGCAATTCATCCAACATTCCAGGAATAGTGTACAGTAAATTTTCTTCTGGTTTTGGTTCAACAAGTCCTGTTATTTCAAACCCCGCTTTTATAAGGTTGTTTAAATATGTTGTCAATGTTCTATGATATTTTATTACTTCTTGGCCTAAAAAGTTTGCATTACGAAGCCCTTCCGTAAAATATCGGTCAACTGGCCAATGCACTATATTGCCTTTGTCATCATAATACCATTCCTGTGTCCCTTGTGCGGTAAAAATCGGATGCTCTACAGAGAAAATAAATTCTCCGCCATTTAAAATACACTTGCTTATTTTACTTAAAATATCATCAAAGGATTGAATATAATGAAGTGCTAATGAACTTATAACTACATCAAAGGAATTGTCAGGAAAATCAATATCCTCTATAGGCATACATATATACTGGATATTTTCTGATTCTGTTTTGCTAATTGCTTCATTTAACATCTTTTGTGAAATATCAACTCCAATGGCCGACTTTGCACCATTTTCTATGGCATATCGGCAATGCCACCCAAAACCACAGCCTAAATCTAAAACCCTTTTACCTTGAAAATCTGGTAACATTTTTTTAAGTTCATACCACTCTCCAGCACCTTCAAGTCCACTTTTCGAACGGTTCATATTACTGTATTTATCAAAAAAACTTTTATCATCATATTTGTTTTGCTTCATTTTTATTACCTCCATTCTTACTATTTAGTTGTCCATTTCTCACAATTCCATACATCTGTTACCACGTCATTATAGAATTCAGGCTCGTGGCAGACTAGGAGGATGCTGCCTTTATATGCTTTCAGGGCTCTTTTTAACTCTTCCTTGGCGTCTACATCTAGGTGATTTGTTGGCTCATCTAGAATTAAAATGTTAGTTGGCTTGTTTAAAAGCTTACAAAGCCTTACTTTTGCTTGTTCTCCACCACTTAAGATATCCATGGTACTTGCAATATGCTCTCTAGTCAACCCGCATCTAGCAAGCTTTGTTCTTATCTGAGTTTGACTATCCTTGGGAAACTCATCCCATAATTCTTTTATCACAAATTTCTTTGTAACCTCTTCCTTCATTTCCTGCTGGAAATAACCGATATGCTGAAGTACTCCTAAAGTTACCTCTCCGTCTATAGGATTCAATAAGCCTATCAAACTCTTTAAAAGTGTAGTTTTGCCTATTCCATTAGCGCCTACAAGAGCAATCTTCTCCCCCCTCATCATTTTTAAATTTAATGGAGAAGTCAATGCTCTTTCATAGCCAATGACTAAATCTTTTGTTTCAAAGATTAAACTTCCAGAAGGACTAGCTTCTTGAAATATGAAATGTGGTTTAGGCTTGTTTTTTACTATTTCTATTCTTTGGATTTTGTTAAGCTTCTTCTCCCTTGCCTTTGCCATAGCAGCTGTAGATGCCCTAACTTTATTCTTTCTTATATAATCCTCAAGACTTTCAATCTCCTTCTGTTGTTTATTATAATCTATTAATATCTGTGTTTTTCTCTCCTCATACAATTTTAGGAACTTTTCATAGTTGCCTACATATCTAGTTAATTTTTTATTTTCTAAATGATAAACCACATTGATAACACTATTTAAAAATGCATTATCATGGGAGATTATTATAAAAGCATTTTCATAGTTTGATAAATATTCCTTGAGCCACTCTATATTCTCTTCATCTAAGTGATTTGTTGGCTCATCCAAAAGCAAAATATCAGGTTTTTCTAGAAGCAATTTTCCAAGCAGTATCTTGCTCCTCTGTCCACCACTTAATTGCGAGGTTCCTCTATCCAGCAAATCTTTAAATCCAAGACCTGTGGCTATTCCTTCTATCTTAGATTCTATGGAATAAAAATCATCTTTCTCTAAGGTTTCCTGCAATACTCCTATTTTGCTAAGGGCCTTCTCTATTTCTTCTCCAGCCATGGCACTCATATTTTCATATAGCTTATTTAAATCTTTCTCTATATTAAAAAGCTCTGTAAAAGCTGTCCGCAAATACATCCTCACTGTATCCTCATCTCTAAGCTTCACATTTTGGTCCATATAGCCAACTAAAACCTTTCTGCTCCACTCTATAGTTCCTTGATCAGGTAATATTTCATGGGTAATCAGCTTTAGGAAGGTAGTCTTTCCCTCCCCATTGGCACCAACTAGTCCAATGTGCTCTCTATTTAATAAATTAAAAGATACATCATTAAAAATCTGTTTATCCCCAAATCCCTGTGACATGTTAGTCACTTTCAAAATACTCATTTGTTATTTCCCCTCTTTTCTTTCATTTCTAACATTGTTATTTTCCATTGCTTCAAGAGAAAAGCATTCATAACAAATCATCTATTTTAAATTACCATGTTCTATTTCAAAACTACAAGCTCATAAACATTTCTGTAAAGATCTTTATCAAAAAAGCAGATGATACAACCTATAAACTAAGTAATATCACCTGCTCATATTCACGGGGAATATTCTTCCCTATTTTTGTACAATCTCAATATTCTTCTTATACTGGCCTCGCTTAAATAAAAGGTACCGGATAATTCCTTTACAGAAGTTCCCTCTTTATATTTGCACATAATCTTTCTATTTCTAATATCCAGCTCCTTCAAGGCTCCACTGTTCTCTCCCCAAGTCTTTTTATTTTCATCTTTCCTTGGGATATATAAATATTCTCCATCTATATATTCTTGAATTATTTTCAATATTTCCTCTGGAAGTATATTTTGCGCTTTTTCATATCTCATAAATCATTGCTCCTTTATCTACAATTATTCTGTAAATAAGGCACAACGATTAATAAAACATATATATCAAATTAATCCTTTAAATCAGCTCTGAACAACTTGTTTCATGTCTTACAATCGTTGTGCAGAGCTAACTACAGCGTTGTTTTTTTCACTCACTTTAATCACCTCATTATAAATTATCAATTCCCTATAAGTAAGATTATATCTCAATTCAATTAACTTATAAAGTTAATTTCATTATAGAACTGACAATAGATATATCCTAAGTCAATAAGCATAAACATAATATACTGCAGTTATATTTCAAATATCTTACAAGTTCAATTAAGAAAATGACTAATTATTCATGCAACACAATCCGAAAAGTCTTATTTGTTTGTCAAAAAGATAAAATGGTCCTCTGGCTTCCAAACATGCTCAGGTCCAGCAACATATCCGCGCAACCACAATACGCCATCTATTCTTCTCAGATAGAAGCCTTTGGGAAAGTCTTCATCTTCAGTTAATATCTCCGATGCTATTGTGATAGAACCGTATGGAGCTTGATGCTCTAAGGAAGGCTTCCCCAAATAACCTTCAGGCTGGTCCAGGTACTGTAATCTCAGGTTAGGTCCTAGTTCAAGCGGACACAAATCCAAACCAATCTCGCTGGCTCTTTTAAAGATTTGATCCGTAGTGGCTCCCTCAAGAAATCCAAGGTCATGAACGGTGAGCTCCACTGTCTTCAGACTGCACGTTAAATCTGAGGTAGTAAAATTATCATCAGCAAATAACCTCTTTGCATACTCATTCATCAAAATGGAGTGTTCTTGAAATTTCTGGATAAGCTGCGATTTTGTAAGTCCGCCTACCTCAACTCTTCTTACAATAGTTGGACAATCAGGGTATATCTTCTCATTTTCAATGCTCATTGCTATCCCTCCTCAGAATGTTAAGAATCTTAAAATCAAATTTAAGACAAATACTCTAATGTCCTTTATGCTTTTCTTTCTTTTTCGTTTGCTTTAATTGAAACTTTCTTTCTTCCATTTCATTTTTTCTCTCTTTGTTAATTTTTTTGTTAATTAACTTATTTTCTTCATACTGTTTTTTTAGAGCTATTTGAGCCTTAGTTCCTATACCCTCATTTTTAGTTTCTTCTTTAATTTTTCTTTGCATCCTTTTTGGGTTTTCTTTTCTTATAACTAATTCCTTATTTGAAGCGGCTATTATACTACTGAATTTTAAATTTTTAAATTCTTTTAATATAAATTGATAAACCTCTTCATCCTTAGGTTCTGCCCCAAAAGTTACTTTACATACTTTATAGCCATTATTGTCATGTTCCTCAAATATACCTATCCAAAAAGGTTCATTAAAAAAAACTGTTAATGAATCCTATAAGAAGATCCCAAACTAGTTTTGCCTTATATTGAATACAGACTACCATGTCATGAATTATAAAATTAATGACATCTCTAGAATCTTTACTAGTGAACAATAAAAGAAGAATGTGAAGTAAAATATCATCATATAATGCTTATAATGCGGTCTATCCGGCACTCATACACAACCATTCGACGATGTA
>DAMCXN010000072.1:0-2992 GCA_032096995.1 Aminipila sp. | reverse complement strand
GATGTAATCAAACCTCTCTTTTGTCAGTCCATGGCCACCATTATATCTCTTATGACATAATTTATTATGAGCCCCATATTTTGCGTATGATGGACGGGCTTGTTCAACAATAAAGTCTGCATCCCTCGAGTATTTGTCTTCATTCGCAGAGACAATCAATAACGGTCTTGGAGCAATACAGTGTACTAAATCAAATATATCATAGCTTTTGTTGAAACACGGAATCACGCTTGCCAGTTCAATACCCACATCATTTAGCATTCGGTTCTCATAGGTGCATGCGCTTCCACTTGCACAGCTAAAACAAATCCGTTCATCTAATGCAGACAAGAATAGCACGGTATTTCCACCATAAGAATGCCCCAGTGTGCCAATTTTTTTATTATCAGTAAAAGTAAGTTCAGACAGTAAAGTTACACCATTCATAGCGTCAAGCAGTACTTTTTTCATCAGATTATCACCCTTTAAGATACGGTAACACATTTCATTTAAATGTTGAAAAAAATCCTCATCGCCTGGTAGAGGTACTATCCCCTGGGCATTTTTCCGTCTCTCTTCAAAGCATATCGAGTCAGGTGCTAAAACAACAAATCCCTTTCTCGCTAATTCTGGTCCAAAAGCCTGCAAGGGATTACCAGCTAACCCGCACACCTCACTTTTCCCTAAATAACGCTCGCTGTTATGCTGGTGATTTATTAGTATTGCAGGATTATTATTAAGAACTTCGGGAATTAAAAGAAAGGCAATGACTGTATCTCCATTGGAGTTATACTCAATAAGCTGTCTCTCATACCCAGCTTCTTTTATGGATTCTATTATCCTGTATTCAATTGAAGCTGCTATATCATCAGCTTTAATACCAATAATTTCAGAAATCCTTGACTTCAAGTCCATCGTCTAAACCTCCACTAATATAAATAATCTTCCCTTCGCAGTTTTTTACGATTCTGTCTTAATTACTTCTAATTATACTCATTTTTTCCCATATGTAATTAATTGTCCTTGTACTTTTAAAAATGATTTTCTACTTTCTGTATTCCTAAAATACTCAGCTATTTTAGATTGCATTACAATATATGCTTCTGCCTCAACTCTAGGAATTCCTCTATTCATCAATAGTTCAATTGTATTTTCTTGATTTGATATGCTAAAAGACCTATCCCACCCGTTAATTTCAATGAAGTCTTGTACTTTTTCATGATAATTCTTCATATCAGGATTTACATACATTACTTTATCATTCATACGAGCATCAATATCATGCAAACCTAATTGTTGCATATAAAACGGCAATCTCATTCCTATTGCATAGTCTCTACCTTCACACGCTAGTTCTTTCCTCCATACATTATGAAAATCAAAAGTTGTGCAAAGATAATCATAACTTATTTCATCTATTTTAAGTTTAATTGTTGTCATATAACGCCCCCCTTGAACTTGATAATTTAATGCTAACATGAGCATTAACTCAAATCCATAACGTAAAATGAGAAATAACTCGCACATTAGTTGAAAAGATATCGCCTATATGGGTAATATAAGAAGTTCTTATTAGTATTACAGCTTTAAATATATACTAAGTATAAATATATTTAAAAATATAGAACCGCAGTAATCTTTTTTATTATTACTACTGCATCAATTAAATAGTGGAAAATAGTGTATATGAAAATATACATTATATTCCCATATACACTATTACTTTATAATCCTAAAAGTTCTTTTTTCTTTGCATCAAATTCTTCTTGTGTTAATGCTCCCATATCTAATAATTGTTTATATTTAATTAATTCATCATACATTTTAATTATTATCTTTTCATAACTGGTATCCAAATCTCGCTTTTGAAGGTTGGTGAAGTTACATCTTTATTCTCATTCCATAATATTTCTGGTCCTTCTGTCTGTTCGTAGTTTGATGATGGAAACCATTCTGCATATATACGTCCCCAGATATTTTGGAGTGTATCTGGAAATGGTCCTACAGCTTCAAATACCGCCCATGTTGATGCAGAAACTTTAAGTTGTGTTAAGTTAGCTGGACACTCCCTTGTTGTAGCCACTCCAATAAAATGGTCAAGTTCTCCCTTTTCCTCCATTCTCCCTTCTGAAAAGTTAATGGACGCACTTATTATACCTTTTGGTTCTATATTAGAAAGTTCTTTAAGTTGATGAATGATTTCTTGGTTTAAACTTTGCCACATTTCTGCAATCTCTGGATTAACTCCATTAAATATAATAGGCACTCTTTTCTTAATACCAACAATGTTAAATGATTCTTTTTCTACTATTCTATAGTTCATTTCATTTCCCCCTTTAATTGATAATTGAAAGGTCATTCTTGGATATGCCTTCAATGATTGACCATTTAGTCTTGCTTCAGAAGGTGTTATACCATGCAAGTTTTGAAAGGCTCTTGTAAATGAGTCAGGTGAACTATACCCGTATTTAATGGCTATATCAATTATCCTAAGGTTGCTATTATTAAGTTCAAAAGCTGCAATAGTAAGGCGTCTTCTGCGAATATATTCCGACAGTGAAATACCTACGAGGAAAGAAAACATTCTTTGAAAATGATATTCAGAGCAAAAGGCCAATCTAGCTACCTCTTTTAAATCAATATCATTAGTAAGGTTCTCCTCAATATAACTTAATGCATTATTCATTCCTCTTACTGAATCCATTTAGTGACCCCTCCTTTCATTAATAGAATATCAGAAATCACAAAAACATATCCGACTTATCCTGTTCAATTATGTAGGGTTTCTCTATTAAATAAAAAATATAAGACAGCAATAATACCTGTTGATATTACTGCTGTCTATACTCTATCATTTAAAACACCAAACACTTATCTATAATTTTATTTATTTAAACTATTTTAGTTGTCCATTCCTCACAATTCCATACATCTGTTACCACGTCATTATAGAATTCAGGCTCGTGGCAAACTAGGAGGATGCTGCCTTTATATGCTTTCAGGGCTCTTTTTA
>DAMCXN010000071.1:0-11699 GCA_032096995.1 Aminipila sp. | reverse complement strand
CTGTGAGAGCAAAGAAAGCTGGGCTAATTACCCAACTTTCTAGCTACTCGATATGTATACAAAAATATTGAAAAATGAAGAGTTTTGAGCTGTTTTATTGCTAAAAATTTAACAATAATAAAAACAAATCTAAATTATTTTAAAATTTAGATTAAAAGATTGACAGCGAAAAAAGATAAGTGTATACTTTTTTTAAACTTATGTAAAACAGATATACAAAAGTATTTATTATAACCAACGATTTCTGATAGGAAAGGGGACTTAATATGTCTGAAGAAGTTAAACTAAGAGTCTCTCAGATAGAAAAGTCTTTTCCAGGGGTAAAAGCCCTTGATAAAATAGATTTTTCAGTTCGTAAAGGCACTGTGCATGCTCTTTGTGGAGAGAATGGTGCAGGCAAATCAACACTTATGAAGATTATAAATGGCATTCATAAACCTGATGCAGGAAAAATTTTTATTGATGGAAAACCTGTTCAGGTTAAAGATCCAATTCAAGCACAGAACTTAGGAATTGCAATGATTGCACAGGAACTAAACTATGTGCCTGAAATGTCAGTTGAAGAGAACTTATTTTTAGGAAGATTACCATCAAATAAATTTGGTAAAGTTAAATGGAAAGAAGTTAGGAAAAGAACTTTAAAATTTCTTAAAGATGAAAATTTAAAATATAAACCAGAACAGAAACTAAAGACATTGACAGTTTCTGATATACAAATGCTTGAAATTATTAAAGCTATTTCCAATGATGCACAAATAATTGTAATGGATGAGCCTACATCAGCGATCACACAAAAGGAAGTTGAACTCCTTTTTAAGAAGATTGAAATGCTAAAAGAAAAAGGTGTAAGTATCATTTACATATCACATAAGTTGGATGAAGTATTTAAAATTGCTGATGATATAACAGTTTTTAGAGATGGAACTGTTGTAAAGAGTATGAGAGCAGAAGAAACAGATATAAATGAAGTTATAGCTCTTATGGTTGGTAGAAAAATGGATAATGTTTATCCTAAAGAAGTTTTATCAATAGGTGATACTTTATTAGAAGTTAAAGACTTATGTAGCGAAAACATTTATGAAGATGTTTGCTTTAACCTTAAAAGAGGAGAAATAATAGGATTCGCAGGTTTAGTTGGAGCAGGAAGAACAGAGGTAATGAGATCTTTGTTTGGATTAGATAGCATTACATCAGGTGAGATTCATATATCTGGCAAAAAAGTATCCATAAAAAATGTAGAAAACAGTATAAAGAATGGAATGATTATGCTTTCTGAGGATAGAAGAAGATACGGAATTATTCCAATAAGAAGTGTTATGGAAAACGCTAGTTTATCTTCATTGGAAAGATTTATATATAGTGGACATTCACACAAGAAAGAAGAGAAAAAAACTGTAGGTGAGTATTTTAAAAAGATGAATGTTAAAACACCTACTTTAGAAACAACTATTCAATCTTTATCTGGGGGTAACCAGCAAAAAGTTCTTTTAGCTAAATGGATGCTTAGAAATCCAGATATACTTATCCTTGATGAGCCTACTAGAGGAATTGACGTAGGTGCGAAATTTGAAATATATAAACTTATGACTGAAATGGCTAAAGAGGGCAAAGGAGTAATAATGGTTTCTTCTGAGCTACCAGAGCTTATAGGCATGTGCGATCGTATATATGTTATGTGCCAAGGTAGAATTGAAGGCGAACTTCAAAAAGAAGAGTTCTCACAGGAAGCAATTATGAAATTTGCTACAGGAACATATTAAGGGAGGAAGCAAAGAATGAGACTAAAGGATAATGCAAGCCAAGCAATGCAGAAATACTCTATTTTTTTTGTATTACTTGTTATGATATTTATTTCATCAGCTATGAATGATAACTTCGTTAGTGTTGGAAATTTAACTAATATTGGTAGACAGTTGGCAGTTGCGACTATATTGGCTTATGGAGAAATGTTACTTATTATAAGTGGTATGTTAGACTTGTCAGTAGGTGCAGTTTTAGCCCTATCTGGAGTTTTATCAGTAAATGTTTACAAAACCACGGGTTCGCTTTTTATGGCATTTATGGTAGCAATAATTGTGGCAGTTGCATGTAATATTGTAAATGCTTTCTTTGTAGCAAATTGCAAGATGCCAGCTTTTATTGTTACTCTAGCTATGACTATGGCGGCCAGAGGGTTAGCCTTGCTATATACTAAAGGGCAAAATATTCTTCAGATTGGTGACTATAAAATATTTGGACAAGGTAAACTTACAGATATTCCAATCTTAGAGAAGATAACATTTTTAGAAAATGTTCCTATCCCAATTGTATTTTTAATAGTTATAACAATAGTAGTTTGGTATGTGTTAAATCATACAAAGTTTGGTCGTTCATTATATGCCATAGGTGGAAATGAAGAGGCCGCAGTTGCATCTGGTATTAATGTAGTTCGTTCAAAGTATAAAGCTTTTATTATAAATGGTATTTTAGTTGGTATAGCAGGCGTTTTATTTATGTCTCGTGTAAATGCAGGACTTCCAAATGGAGCTCAAGGCTATGAAATGGAAGGGCTTACAGCAGCAATAGTTGGAGGAACTAGTTTCTCTGGAGGCGTAGGTACTACATTAGGTACACTAGTAGGGTCTTTTATCATTGGATGTTTAAATAACATAATGAATTTACAGGGAGTAGATTCATATATTCAACAGGTTGTAAAAGGTGGAATCATTGTGGCAGCAGTTTTATATGACCTTAAATTTAAAAATAAAAAGAGCGTTAAAGTTATTCTTGGTAAGAAAGAAACTAAGAAATAGTCAAAATCTAATTAATTTTTATGAATCCAATTTTTATTAAATTTAAATAAAGAAAAGAGAGGAAAAAATCATTATGAAAAAGAAAATTTTAGCAGTCTTATTAGTTTTAACACTTGTTCTTGCTACATGTGTTGGTTGTGGAAACACTGAATCAAAAGAGGACGATGGCACTTATAAAGTAGCTTATATTGCAAGAGCTCAGTCTGATTCATTTGCAGCTTGGCTTGCAAATGAAATGAATGCAGCAGCGGATGAATATGAAGATATTTCTCTTGATGTTTTTGATGGACAAGCTGATGATGAAAAAGAAAATGCAGCTATTGAAAATGCTATTGCAAATGGTTATGATGCAATTATTGTTCAGCCCAATAATGGTGAAGCACAAAGACCTTATGTAGAACAGATTGTTGATGCTGGTATTATTGCTATCACTACAAATTCTCGTATTGATAATATTGAAGGTGCTTCTTCTGTTGACGCAGATCCATATGTACAGGCTAAGGTTAATGCTGAAGCAGCTATCGATCAGGTTCCTCAAAATGGTAAGGTTGTTGTTTTAAAAGGACCTTCAGGAAACTTCCATGCTGATGAAAGATTAAAAGCTTGGAAAGAAGTATTCTTTGCAGCAAGACCTGACGTAAAGATTGTTGGTGAAGATTTTGCAAATTGGAATAAGGATGAAGCTATGCAGCTTATGGAAGACTGGGTTACTTCTCAGGGTAAAATTGATGCTATTGTTTCTATGAATGACAACATGGCAGCAGGTGCTTTAGAAGTTGTAAAGGACAATCCTGAGTATGCTGATATCCTATCTTATGGTGTAGATGGTACTGCTGAAGCTTGTCTTCTTATTGAAGAAGGTAAGATGACTTCAACTTGCTTACAGTCAGCTATTGACCTTGCTAAGTTAAATATGGAAACTGTACACAAGCTATTAACTGGTGAGGAAACTCAAATTGACACAGATATTGCTGCACCACTTATTACAAAAGACAATGCAACTGAATATGTAAATATCTATAAAGAAAGAGGTTTAATTACTGAATAGTAATTTTATCTAATAAATAGAAATGATAGAGGTGCCTTTATACCAAATAAGGCACCTTTCTTAACTTATAAAAACATATAAACAAACTAAGAAAGGACATTAAAATGAAAAATAGAGCAGCATATATGACTGAATTAAATAAAATGGAAATTCGTGAGGTTTCAGTACCTGAACCAAAGGAAAATGAAGTATTAGTTAAACTTGAATATGTTGGAATTTGTGGATCAGATGTTCACTATTTCCATGATGGCAGATGTGGGGATTTTATAGTAGACGGAGACTTCATGTTAGGACATGAATGCGCTGGAACTATAGTAAAAGTTGGCAGCAATGCAAATAAACTAGCTATTGGAGACAGAGTTGCTCTTGAACCAGGTATTACTTGTGGACAGTGTGAATTTTGTAAATCAGGAAGATATAACCTTTGCCCAGATGTACAATTCTTAGCAACACCTCCAGTGCAGGGGTGTTATGAAAACTATATTGCTTTCCCAGAAAATATGTGCTTTAAGTTACCAGAAAATATTTCTACAAAAGAAGGAGCTTTAGTTGAGCCTTTATCAGTAGGAATGCATGCAGCTTCTCAAGGACAGATAGGTCTAGGAGAGCAAGTAATAATACTTGGAGCTGGCTGTATTGGACTTGTTACATTATTAGCTTGCAAAGCTTATGGAGCTACAGATATAACAGTTGTTGATGTTATTCCAAAACGTCTTGAATATGCAAAAAAATTAGGGGCAACAAGAGTCCTAAATGGCAAAGATGTTGATGTTGTTGCAGAAATGGAAAAGTTAACAAATGGAATGGGAGTAGAAAAGGTTATTGAAACTGCTGGATCTCCTATTACTATAGCTCAGACACCTTATTTAGTTAAAAATGGTGGAACAATTGTACTTGTAGGTCTTTCAGCACAGCCTGAAATTAATTTTAACTTTGGAAAAATTATGGCTAAAGAAGCTAAGATTGAATCGGTATTTAGATATCGTAACGTATATCCTAAAGCTATAGCAGCAATGTCAGATGGATTCATTGATGTATCAGGTATAGTAACTCATGAATTTGACTTTGATGATATTCAGGAAGCATTTGAATGTGCTATAAATGATAAAGATAATGTTGTTAAGGCAGTAATAAAGATTACGGAGTAATAGGTATGGAGTATTTATTAGGAATAGATATAGGAACCTCTGGTACAAAGACAGTTTTATTTGATAAAGATGCAAATACTATTAGTTCAAAAACGTGTGAATATCCTCTTTATCAGGAACATAATGGTTGGGCTGAACAAAATCCATTAGATTGGTGGCAAGCTACAACCGCAGGAATTAAATATGTAATAAAAGAATCAAAGATTAATCCTAGAGATATAAAAGGAATAGGTCTTTCAGGTCAAATGCATGGACTTGTAATGTTAGATTCAAAAGGCATGCCACTTCGTAAATCTATAATCTGGTGTGACCAGAGAACTGGAAAAGAAGTGGAAGAAATGAATAGACTATTAGCTCCCGAAAAGTTAATAGACATTACAGCAAACCCGGCTTTAACAGGGTTTACAGCAGCTAAGATTCTTTGGGTTAAAAAGAATGAGCCTGAAATCTATAAGCAGTGTGCTCACATCTTATTGCCAAAAGACTATATACGATATAAGCTTACAGGAGAGTTTGCTACAGAGGTTTCAGATGCATCGGGTATGCAGCTTATGAACATAGCGGAGAGAAACTGGTCAGATGAAGTTTTAGACACATTAGGAATAAAAAGAGAACTTCTTGGAAAGATGTATGAATCACCAGACGTAACAGGGGAGGTTCATACTGAAGCAGCAGAAGAAACAGGACTTGCTGTAGGAACTATAGTAGTTGGTGGAGCTGGAGATAATCCTGCGGCGGCTATAGGAACGGGAATTGTTTCGGAAGGTAGTGCGTTTACTACCATTGGAACTTCTGGAGTTGTTTATGCCATTTCTGATAAAGTTGCTATTGATCAAAAAGGCAGAGTGCATACATTGTGTGCTTCTGTCCCTGGAAAATGGACTGTTATGAGTTGTACTCAGGGAGCTGGTCTTTCTCTTCAATGGTTAAGAAACAATATTTGTAGCCAGGAAGTACTTGAAGCTAAAGAAAAAGGTGTTGACCCCTATGAAATTATGACCGCTATGGCAAATGAGGTTCCTATTGGAGCAGATAGACTTATATATTTACCATATCTAATGGGTGAGCGTTCACCTCATCCAGATCCAGATTGTAGAGGGACTTTTTTTGGACTTTCGGCTATCCATGAAAGAAAACATTTAATCAGAGCTGTACTTGAGGGGGTATCTTATTCTCAACTAGAATGTGTAGATGTTTTTAGAGAAATGGGTGTTAACATAAATGATATGATGATTTGCGGCGGAGGTGCTAGAAGTGAAATGTGGAGGCAAATGTTTGCCGATATGTATCAGTGCCCTGTAAGCACAATTAAGGCTGATCAGGGCGGAGCATTAGGTGCCGCTATATTAGCTGGTATTGGTTCAGGTATTTATAATGATTTAGAAGAGACTTGCAAAAAAATAATATTAAAAAAGTCTACACATGAACCAATAAATGAAAATAGCAAAGAATATGAAAAATACTATAATTTGTATAAAGATTTGTATGTAACGCTATTTGATAGCTATAAAAAATTAGCTAAAATATAATAAAGAATCAGGAAATAAAGAGGTTTCTCAAAGTTTAAATTGAGAGACCTCTTTATTTGTTATGTATTAATATTTAATACATTGACATAGGTTAATATTTAAAGTAAAATGTATGTAAAATTGGTTAAACGTTTAACTTATACGAAATAAGGATAATTATATGAAAAAAAGTATTACTATAAAGGAAATTGCAGCGGAAGCACAAGTTTCTATAGCTACAGTTTCCATGGTTTTAAACAAGAAAGATAAGAAAATTAGCGAAAATACAAGAAAAAGAATTTTAGATATAGCAAGGAAATATAATTACACTCCCAATACCATGGCAAGAAGCCTTATAACAAAGCAGACAAGAACGATTGGCTTAGTTATACCCGATATTGTTAATCCTTTCTTTCCAGAAATAACTAGGGGGGTAGAGGATAAAGCAAGTGAATTAGGGTATAGTGTTATTTATTGTAATACTGATGACAAAATAAAAAGAGAAGACAAATACATTAGTGTTCTAACAGAAAAAATGGTAGATGGAATTATTTTTGCTCATTCTTCTGATAGGCAAAAGGGATTTGATAGTTTAGATAAATGTAAAGTTCCTATTGTTCTTATAGATAGAGACTATGAAAATAAAAATGTAATTGGAAGAGTTTTGGTCGATAATAAAGAAGGAGCCTATATGGCCACTTCATATTTAATAGATCAAGGTTATAAAAACATTGCATATATAGCAGGTTCTATAACTACGACTACGGCCAGAGGCAGACTAGAAGGGTATAACAAAGCCCTTTCGGATAAAAACTTGACCATGAAAAATACTTTAATAAAAGTTGGAGAATATAAAATGCAGTGGGGTTTTGATGCTGTTGAACAACTTCTTAACGAGAATGAACCTATTGATGCAATTTTTTGTGGTAATGATTTAATAGCCATAGGTGCTATTAAAAATTTAAAGGAGCATGGCTTAAGTGTTCCAAAGGATGTTGGCATTGTAGGTTTTGATGATATTTATTTAGCTAGTTTGGTTGAGCCGGCTCTTACAACAGTAAAACAGCCTAATTATGAAATGGGATATAAAGCGGCAGATTTGCTTATAAATAATATTGAAAATTTAAAAATGGACAGTATGGAGGATGAAAATAGAAAAAAATTAATGGAAGAAAGTACTTTGTTTCTTCCAACAAATTTGATTGTCCGTATGTCAACAAAATAGTTTTTAGAGGTGTAATTGAATGAAAAAAAGTTTATTACTTAATTCTGAAATATCTTATTGTGTTTCAAAGTTAGGGCATAAGGACAGCATAGTTATAGGTGATGCTGGTCTTCCGATTCCAGATGAAGTAAAACGCATAGATTTAGCTGTATCTGAAGGCATTCCTTCATTTTTATCTGTATTAAAGGCTGTTTTATCAGAACAGAAGGTAGAAAAAATAGTTTTAGCAGAAGAAATAAAGACGGTTAGTGCCAAGCTTCACGATGAAATTGTAAATACATGTAAGAAATTTGAAAAGGAGCTTCATATAGAGTATTTACCCCATGAGAAGTTTAAAGATAATACAGTTGATTGTAAATGTGCAATAAGAACAGGGGAGTTCACTCCTTATGCCAATATTATTTTAGTTTCAGGGGTAGTTTTCTAATGGAGGAGTTAAATGCATAAAAAAATAGTAAACATGAGCAATATAACTAAAGAGTTTTCTGGAGTTAAAGTACTAAATGGAGTTAACTTTAATATTTATGAAGGCAAAATCATGGCTCTTTTAGGTGAAAATGGTGCAGGTAAGTCAACTTTAATGAAAATCCTTACAGGTGTATATGAGAGAACTTCAGGACAAGTATATTTGAATGGAGAAGCCGTAGAATTTAAAAACACAAAAGAATCCCAAGATAAAGGTATTGCTATTATACATCAGGAATTAAACTTAATAGGGCATTTA
Source organism: Aminipila sp. (assembly GCA_032096995.1). GTDB lineage: Bacteria > Bacillota > Clostridia > Peptostreptococcales > Anaerovoracaceae > Aminipila. Next base: position 3,254 of record DAMCXN010000071.1, on the reverse strand, counting down.
TCCATTGGAGAAAACATTTTTTTAGGTAGAGAACCTATAAATAAACTTGGAAAAATTGATTGGAAGAAGTTATATAGCGAATCGGAAAAATGGATTTCAATGTTAGGTCTAAAAGAAGATCCTAGAGAACTAGTAAACAATATTAGTGTAGGAAAGCAACAGCTTGTTGAAATAGCAAAAGCACTGTCCTTAGATGCTAAAATAATTATTATGGATGAGCCTACTGGGGCTCTAACAATCTCAGAAACGCAAAAATTATTTAGTGTAATAAAGAAACTTAAACAGCAAAATCATAGTATTGTTTATATTTCTCATCGTTTAGAAGAAATTTTTGAAATTTGTGATGATATAGCTGTTTTGCGTGATGGAAGTTTTGTAGGAGAAGTTCCAGTATCAAATGTTGACGAGGATACACTTATAGAAATGATGGTTGGAAGAAAGCTTGAGGAACAGTACCCTAAGATTAATTCACAAATAGGTGAAGTTATATTTGAAATTAAAGGTATAACTAATTGCTTTGTGAAAGATGCTTCCTTCTCATTAAGAAAAGGTGAGACCTTGGGGATAGCAGGGCTTATGGGTTCAAGTAGAACTGAACTTGCAAGGACTATTTATGGAATTTATAAAAAAGAAAAAGGTGATATCTTTATAAATGGTAAAAAAGTGAATATTTGTAGCCCTAGAGATGCCATCAAATCAGGTATTGCTTATGTTTCAGAAGATAGAAAATCAAATGGCATTGTTTTAGGTATGAGCATAAAAGAAAATATAACACTGACTTCCCTAAAAAACATAAGTGGGAAATTAGGTCATGTATATAAAACTAAGGAAGAAGAAATCTCAAAGAAGTATATTAAAAATTTGTCTATTAAATCATGTAACACAAGGCAATTAGTAAAATATTTAAGTGGTGGAAATCAACAAAAAGTTTCTATTGCAAAGAATTTGTTTGCTGAACCTAGTATCCTTATTTTAGATGAACCAACTAGAGGGGTTGACGTAGGTGCAAAAAAAGAAATATATGATTTAATAAATGAATTTAAGAAGGCTGGTATGAGTATAATTATGATTTCCTCAGAAATTCCTGAAGTATTAGGTATGAGTGATAGAGTTTTAGTTATGCATGAAGGTCGTGTAAGTGGAATTTTAGATATTGAAAATGCTAATCAGGAAAGTATTATGAGTTTAGCTGTTGGGAAGGATGTGTAATAAAATTGAAGTTAATGTCTAATAATAAGGTTAATGGAATTTTACAAAAAAATAAACCATTGATTGTTTTGGTTATCCTATGTATTGTTATGGGAGTTTTAAGTGAGAATTTCTTTACATTAAGAAATCTGCTTACTGTTCTTAGGCAAACATCAATAAATGCGGTAATTGCAACTGGAATGACCTTTGCAATTTTAATTGGAGGGATAGACCTTTCAGTTGGATCGGTGCTAGCAATATGTGGAGCTATTACAGCTAATTTAATAGCATCAGGAGTAGATAGTATATTAGCAGTATTAGTTGCTTTATTATTAGGGTTAGGAGTTGTAAATGGGCTTCTTGTTAGTAAAGGAAGATTACAACCATTTATTGCTACTTTAGGTACTATGACTTTACTTAGAGGGTTTACTTTGGTTTATACTCAAGGTAAGCCTATAGGGACAAGTGCTGGTGCTGATAGCCTTATGTTTAGTAAGATAGGTTCTGGATACTTTTTATTTCTTCCTATTCCTGTTTATATCATGATTATAGTATTTATTATTGCTTATTATATTTTAAGACATTTAAGAATGGGAAGGTATATCTATGCACTGGGGTCTAATGAAGAGGCAACTATTTATTCTGGAATAAAAACTGATAAAGTTAAGCTTTTTGTATATGGAGTGTCTGGATTACTTGCAGCATTAGCAGGTGTTATTGTAACTGCAAGACTTGGTTCAGCTCAGCCTACAGCAGGTTCAGGATATGAATTAGATGCCATAGCTGCTGTAGTTCTTGGGGGAACAAGTATGTCTGGTGGTGTTGGTACTATTGGAGGAACTGCTATAGGGGCTTTAATTATAGGTATATTAAATAATGCTTTAAATTTATTACAAGTGCCATCTTATTATCAAGATGTAGCCAAGGGTGCTGTAATCCTATTTGCTGTTCTTTTAGATAGAAAACAGAAATCATCTAGATAATCATTTATTGTTATTTAATCGATGGGCGATTAGATATATATTGTATTAATTGTTTTTTAGGAGGACGAAAGATGAAAAAGATTTTAGTGTTTTTACTAGTGCTTGTTTTTGCATTAGGAATGGTCGGATGTGGTAATAATGAAACTGCTCCAGAAAATGAGGACGGAGAAGCAACTACTATTGGTTTGATTGTTTCTACTTTAAACAATCCTTTCTTTGTAGACCTTAAGGACGGAGCTCAGGCAAAAGCAGATGAAATGGGAGCACAATTAGTTGTTCTTGACTCACAAGATGATTCAGCAACAGAGCTTGCAAACATGGAAGATTTAATCACAAAAGGCGTAGACTTAATCTTAATCAATCCTACAGATTCAGAAGCAGTAGGTAGTGCTGTAGCTGCTGCTAATCAAGCCGGTATTCCTGTAATTACTCTTGATAGAGCCGCTAACAGTGGAGATATTGTTTGTCACATTGCATCAGATAACGTTGCTGGTGGTAAGCTTGCAGGTGAATTTATTATTGAAAAATTAGAAGGAAAAGGTAAAGTTGTAGAATTGGAAGGAGTTCCAGGAGCTTCTGCTGCAATTGACAGAGGTCAAGGATTTAATGAAGCAATTGCTGAAAGTGATCTTGAAGTAGTTGCAAAGCAGACAGCTAACTTTAACAGAGCTGAAGGTTTATCAGTAATGGAGAACATATTACAGGCACAGCCAGAAATTAATGCAGTATTTGCTCATAATGATGAAATGGCTTTAGGAGCATTAGAAGCAATTAAGGCTTCAGATAGAGATATCATGGTTGTAGGTTTTGATGCGACTGATGATGCTGTTGCATCAGTTGAAGCAGGAGAAATGGCTGCAACTGTACAACAACTTCCAAAAGAAATTGGTGCAGCAGGTGTTGATGCTGCAATGAAAGTTATAGCTGGCGAAGAAGTTGAAAAATCAATCCCAGTAGAACTTTCACTTGTAACAGAAGAACAATAGAAAAGCGAAACTTATAATTATTTTAAAGCCATTAGAGAATTCTGATGTGACCCCTAAAAGTTAGACTTTATTGCGAAGTGGATTTTCCACTTCGCAT
>DAMCXN010000070.1:0-12436 GCA_032096995.1 Aminipila sp. | reverse complement strand
CCGGACCGATCGGAGACACAGGCCCAACAGGCGACACAGGACCAACAGGCGACACCGGTCCAACAGGAGCCACTGGACCGACTGGAGAAACAGGCCCAACAGGGGACACCGGACCAACTGGACCAACCGGAGATACCGGCCCGACTGGAGACACCGGCCCGACTGGTGATACGGGGCCAACAGGAGACACGGGACCGACCGGAGACACCGGACCAAATGGAGACACCGGACCGACTGGAGATACCGGTCCAACCGGAGCCACAGGCCCAACTGGGGATACGGGACCGATCGGAGACACGGGACCAACCGGAGACACGGGACCGACCGGAGACACAGGACCAACTGGGGATACCGGACCGACTGGAGATACCGGCCCAACAGGAGACACCGGCCCGACTGGGGATACGGGCCCGATCGGAGACACAGGACCAACAGGAGACACAGGACCAACCGGAGACACCGGTCCGACTGGAGATACCGGACCGACTGGAGACACCGGCCCGACTGGTGATACGGGGCCAACAGGAGACACCGGACCGACCGGAGATACGGGACCAACTGGAGCTATAAGTAGTCAATATTTGGAAACTACAAAAACAAGTACTGATTCAATTGCCGATAATAGTAGTATTGTATTTGCTACTAATACAGCTTCACAGGGGGGCGATATTACTCACCCTGAGCCTTCTGCAACAATTAATATAGCTGCAAATCACACTTATCTTATTATATATAAGATTGTTATAACAGCAGGTATTTCCCTTTCTGCGACATTTGCATTAAATATAGGAGGCAGTCAATATACAGGATCAGATACAGTAGTGGGTATTTCTCTTGCTGGAACTACAACAGTAACTAGTAGTACAATTTATGTAGCAACATCTGCCACTACAATTGAAGTAACAAATTATTCAGGTTCATCAGTAGATACAGAAGTGTCTACCATATCTATCATGGAGATTGAATAATTAATTAATATAAGATTTTATTATAAAAAACTATAAAGAAAAAAATATTAAAGCATAAAATATAAAGTTTGCTGCCTTATATAAGGTGGCAAACTTTAAAAAACATTTGATATATATATCAAATAAAAAATGGGGGAACTAAATGAATAAATATAAAATTTGTGTTTATGCCATATGTAAAAATGAAGAAAAATTTGTAGACAGATGGATGGATGCAGTTAGTGAGGCTGATCTAGTAGTGGTTTTGGATACTGGATCAGAGGATAAGACTGTTGAAAAGCTAAAAGAACGAGGTGCAATAGTATATGAAAAAAAAATTGTCCCTTGGAGATTTGACGAAGCTAGAAACATTGCAATGAGCCATATACCAGAGGATATGGATATATGTGTTTCTAATGATTTAGATGAAATTTTTGAATCGGGATGGAGAGAAAAATTAGAATTATTCTGGAAGCCATGTCATACAAGAGCAAAATATATGTTTACATGGAGCTATAAAAATGATGGAGCTAAAGACAAACAATTTACTATGGAAAAAATACACAGAAGACATGACTTTAAATGGGTACATCCTGTTCATGAAGTTTTAGAATACAGTGGAACAGATGAAGATAAATCAGTATTTATCCCTAATCTAGTTTTAAATCATTATCCTGATCGTTCAAAACCTAGAACTCAATATTTACCTTTATTAGAGCTATCTGCAGAAGAAAATCCTGAAAATGATAGAGTAGTATTCTGGTTGGGAAGAGAGTATATGTATTATGGTAAGTATGATGAATGTATAAAGACTTTAAAACAACATTTAACACTTCCATCTGCTAAATGGGAAGAAGAACGTTGTGCCTCTATGAGGTTTATTTCTAGATCCTATGAATCAAAAGGAGACTTTCTAGAAGCTAAAAAATGGCTATATAAAGCAATTGCTGAATGCCCTTTTGTAAGAGAACCTTATATGAATATGGCTCAGCTAGGTTATAAAATGGCAAATTGGCCTTTGGTGTATGCAATGGCAGTAAAGGGACTTGGAATTTCTGAAAAAACAGGTAGTTATTTACTTGAACCACAAGCCTGGGGAGCGGTTTTATATGATTTAGGTGCTATAAGCTCTTATAACATAGGTTTATTTACTAAATCTTATGAATATGCTTTAAAAGCATGCGAATTAGAACCTGATAATGAAAGATTAAAGAACAACTTAAAACTTATAGAGGCCAAAATATAAATCTGAGGTGGAAGAGATGGGTAAATATAAAATTTGTGTTTATGCGATTTGCAAGAATGAGGAAAAATTTGTAGATAGATGGATGGATTCAATGTCGGAAGCAGACCTTGTGGTAGTGACAGATACGGGATCTACTGATAAAACAGTGGAAAATTTACGAGAGAGAGGAGCTACTGTGTATGTGGAAGAAATAAAGCCATGGAGGTTTGATGTTGCAAGAAATGTTTCTTTAAGCCATGTACCAGATGATGTAGATATATGTGTATGCACTGATTTGGATGAAATTTTTAATGTTGGATGGAGAGAAAATTTAGAGAAGGCATGGACTCCATCAGCTAATATGGCAAATTATTTATATAATTGGAGTTTAAAACCTGATGGCACACCTGATGTTCAATTTACTTATTTTAAAATTCATAATAAAAAGGATTATATTTGGAATTATCCAATTCATGAATGCTTAAAATACATTGGTAAGACTATGGAAACAAAAGTTTTTGCTAATGATGTAGTTTTAAATCATTATCCAGATAATACAAAATCCAGGGGATCTTATTTACCTTTATTAGAGTTAGGGGCAGAAGAGATGCCTGAAGATGATAGGATTAATTACTATTTGGGAAGAGAATATATGTATAAAGGAGAATGGGAAAAGTGCATTGATACATTAAAAAGATATTTAGAGTTAAAGACCGCTACTTGGTCAGAAGAAAGATGTGCAGCTATGAGATGGATAGCAAAATCTTATTTTAGACTTCAAAATGAACCTGAAGCGTCTAGATGGTATTTTAGGGCAATTGCCGAATGCCCAACAATGAGAGAACCATATATTGAATTTGCACAAATGGAATATAATTATAAAAATTGGCCACTTATTTTTTATCTAGTGGAAGAAGCTTTAAAAATAAAAGAAAAGTCAAAAGTATATGTAAATATGGGGTATACATGGAATGAAACTCCTTATGACCTTGGCTCACTAAGTTGCTACTATATTGGGTTATATGAAAAGGCATTAGAATATATAAAGAGAGCAATGGAAATGAGCCCAGAAAATAAAAGGTTAGAAGATAATTTAAAATTTATAGAAGAGAAACTAAAAAAATAGAAATTAAAACTTTAAAGGGTAGAATTGCAAATATATTTATTGCTATTCTACCCTTATTTTTATATTGGAGATTATTATATTAGAGAATTTAGTGATAAACGGTTGGTAAAGTACTTAAGTTGTTATTTTCTGAACCATCAGGAATGGATTTTAAATATTCAGTATTACCTCGATGAGCAATTCCTACGCCTTGAATTTCTCCTTGCTTTGCTAACTGTATACATTCTTCTTTTGAAAGTATACTTTTATCAGACAGTTGATAGCCTGTTACTTTTCCGCCAGTTTTAACAAGTCCAGTTATTTCCCTTGCATTAGCTGAGGGTGTTGGAATTTGATCTAATGTGTTTTGTGCAAGAGATGAATCCATAATATTCTTTTTATTGTTCATTTAAAAAACCTCCTCTCTTGTTTTGTATTTTGCGTAGTTATAAAAATTTTATTTAAACTTTTTCTATGTATTTTGTTTTTTTGAGCATTCACCTTTATATCAAAAATCACATAGAATGTAAGAAGACAATTTTGAAAATATTGAGGTGATGTTTTTGGCAGTATTAGAGGTTAAAAATATAGAGGAAAAATATCAGGCATTAAATGGAGAAATAACAGCACTTAAAGATATAAGTTTTAATGTAGATAAAGGAGAATTTATTAGTGTAGTTGGACCAAGTGGTTGCGGTAAATCTACTTTACTTTCTATTATTGCAGGACTTTTAAAACCTACAGCCGGATCAATTTATGTAAAAGGCAAAAAAATAGAAGGTATATCAGAGCATATAGGATATATGCTACAAAAAGATAATTTATTAGAATGGAGAACCATTTATAAAAATGTAATGCTTGGACTTGAAATACAAAAAAATGTAAATGAAGAAAATGTGGAAAGAGTTATAAGTTTATTAAAAACATATGGACTTTATGAATTTAAAGATAAGTATCCATCACAATTATCTGGAGGAATGAGACAAAGGGTTGCTTTGATTAGAACCCTTGCAATTAACCCAGATATTTTATTATTAGATGAAGCTTTTTCAGCCCTTGATTATCAAACAAGGCTAACTGTGACAAATGATGTTTATAATATATTGAAACAAGAGCAAATTACAACAATGATGGTTACACATGATATTCCAGAAGGAATTAGCATGGGAGATAAAATCATTATATTAAGTGAAAGACCTGCAATTGTAAAAGAAATTCTTGAAATAGACTTTGAAATGGAAAATAGAAATCCTTTAAATTGCAGAAATAGTTCTAAGTTTAGTAAATACTTTGACTATATTTGGAAGGAGCTTGGTGGTAATGAATGATGAAAAAACTTCCAAAGAAAGAATAGCATTTCTTAAAAAGCAAAAAAACAGAAAAAGAATGATTTTGTTTTGGCAAATTGGAATATTGGTATTTCTAATAGCAAGTTGGGAAATTGCAGCTCGGGTTGGTCTTATAGACAGTTTTATACTTAGCCAACCTTCGAGAATTTTGAACACATATATTAACATGTCGCAGAATGGATTAATCATGCATATTGGAGTAACTGTTTATGAGACATTAGTAGGGTTTGTATTAGGAGTAATAACAGGGACTATTCTTGCTATAATTCTTTGGTGGAGTAGCTTTATTGCTAAAATAAGTGAACCATATCTTGTAGTATTAAACAGTTTACCTAAAATTGCATTAGGACCAGTAATAATTATTATTGTTGGAGCAGGAACAGAAGCGATAATCTTTATGGCTTTAGCAATATCCCTTATTGTTACAGTTTTAGAAATGTTAAATGGATTCCAACGTACAGATAAAGAATATATAAAAATGGCTACTACTTTTGGAGCAAGTAAATTGCAAATCTTTACAAAGATTGTATTTCCATATAATATATCAACTCTTTTTAATTCTTTAAAGATAAATATAGGATTATCATTGGTTGGTGTTATTGCTGGTGAATTTTTAGTATCTAAAGCGGGATTGGGATATCTAATAGTTTATGGGGGCCAAGTCTTCCAATTGGATTTGGTTATGGCAAGTGTAATTATTTTAGCTGTGGTTGCTGCCCTTATGTATGAAGCAGTAGTTATTTTGCAAAATTTAGTTTTGAAACTATATGAACATTAATTAGTAAAACTTAAATAAATTAAATTTTGAGAAAGGAGTTTAATGTATGAAAAAACACAAAAAAATTCTATGTATTATTTTATCTTTAATCTTAATAATGTCTTTATTTGTTGGATGTAATTCAAAATCTAAGGGAAATGATGTTGTTACTGTATGTGAGGTTACGCATTCTATTTTCTATGCACCTCAGTATGTAGCTTTAAATTTAGGGTTCTTTGAAGAGGAGGGAATTCAAATAGAGCTGTCAAATGGGCAGGGAGCAGATAAAGTTATGGCCGCGGTTTTATCAGATAATGTAGACATAGGATTTGCTGGTCCTGAAGCATCAATTTATGTTTATAATGAAGGTAAGGAAGACTATACTCAAGTGTTTGCTCAGTTGACTCAAAGAGATGGATCATTCCTTGTAGCAAGAGAAGCTGATGAAGAGTTTGATTGGGATAAAATAAAAGATAAGGTGGTATTGCCAGGAAGAAAAGGCGGGGTGCCATATATGACCTTAGAGTATGTCATTCGTAAGAATGGTATAGATCCAATGAAAGATACAACGTTAGATAATAGTATTCAATTTGCTCTTATGGCAGGTGCATTTACAAGTGGAACAGGTGATTTCGTAACTTTATTTGAACCTACTGCTTCCATGCTAGAAATAGAAGGAAAAGGATACATAGTATCCTCGATAGGAGAAGAAAGTGGAGAAATACCATATACAGCATATTTTGCTAAAAAGAGTTTTATTGAAAATAATGAAGATTTAATTAACCGCTTTACAAAAGCAATTTATAAAGGTCAGCAATGGGTTGAGAATCATTCCTCCGAATTAATTGCAGAAGCTGTTGCACCTTCTTTCCCTGATACAGATAAGGAACTTCTAACAACTGTAATTCAAAGATATAAGGATATTGATGTATGGGCAACAGAGCCTATATTAAAAGAAGAGCCTTACAACTTACTACAAGAAGTTATGACACAAGCAGGAGAACTAGCTAAAAAGGCTCCTTATGATAAAGTAATAAATAATTCTTATGCTGAAGAAGTTATAAAACAGTAAAATAAATTTATAAGTACTAGACTGCTTCTAAAAAGCAAAATTAGAAGCAGTTTTTTTCATATTCCAATTTAAATATATTAAATATAGAATAAATTTTCTATATTTTAATATTTTTATTACCATTAAAGTAATTACTAGCATTTTTATAAAATATATATATTAATATTGCATATTTCAATTGACTAAAATTTAATTAATTGCTTTGGAGGTAAATTAGTTTATGCTTATGATGGTCAAAAAAATAAAATTATATAATTTATGTCTTATAATATTGACTATTATGGTAGCCATTTTAGGTGGACGGGTTTTATTTTATCTATTTAGTGACAAGTCAGTTATAGATACTAATGAAGAAGGTAAAGAGTTTATAAAGTGGGTGGATTATAATGTCCCATGTGAAGCAATGGAAAAGGCCTTGTCCTTAGACATAGAATCTCAAGATCAAGAGGTCCAATTAAATTGGATAGAATTACTGTCCTATTTAGCAGCTAAGAATGGTAATAACTTTAATGGATATAAATCTAAGCAACTTGAGGATATTGCAGACAAGTTACAAGAAGGAGAAACTATGGAGGAAATAACTAAAGATTTAAAGTATTATCCATATTATTATGAAGCATATAGTGCAGTTCTTTCTGGATTTGTAGGCCCCTATGAAATTGAAGTTGATAATGAAGATGGTCGTGGAAAACACTGGGAAAATAGATATGGAGTAAAGGCCTTTTCGCCTATTGCAAAAAATTTCCCTTATAATCACTATGACGATTTTGGTCAGAGTCGTTCTTATGGCTTTTCAAGAAATCATCTTGGGAATGATCTTATGGGGCAAGTAGGTACTCCAATTGTAGCAGTAGAAGGAGGTAAGGTTGAAGCTTTAGGTTGGAATCAATATGGAGGATGGAGAATTGGAATTCGATCAGAAGATTCAAAACGATATTATTATTACGCACACTTGCGAAAGAATTTTCCTTATAGGTTAGACTTGGAAGAGGGTTCTGAAGTTAAAGCTGGTGATGTGATAGGGTATTTAGGAAGATCAGGATACAGTAAAAATGAAAATGTTAATAATATAAATCAAGCACATCTTCATTTTGGCATACAGCTTATATTTGATGAATCTCAGAAAGAAGGTAATAATGAGATTTGGATTGATGTTTATCAGATAGTACGATTTTTAGATGACTACAGATCAGAGACTGTAAAAAATCTTAGGACTAAGGACTATAGTAGAATTTATGACATTCGAGATTGTGAAGAATAGAAAACATTAAAAAGTGCTATATAAGGAAAATTTTAAACAGTCGGTAGACGTGCAATTTACAATGATTTAACACATCCTTAATTCGTTTTTTCTATTATATATTTATAATAGAAATAAACGATAGGAGGTGTATATGATGAAAAGTTTAAATTTATGCATTGATATTGATGGAACAATTACAGAGCCTTATTATTGGATACCTAGAGTAAATAGTTATTTTAATACTAATATTCAAGAAAAGGATGCAGTAGTTTATGAAATACATAAAATACTAGGAGTTGAAGCAGACGACTATATCAAATTTTATAATTTATATGGAGAATTATTGCATAAAGAAGCAAAAGCCAGATTTGGTGTTACCAAGATGATAAAAAAGTTATATGAGGAGCATAAAATTCATTTTGTTACAGCTAGAGAAGAAAAAATGAAGCATGTAACTTTAGAATGGTTAACAGAACATAAAATACCTATGCACTCAGTGTCTTTATTAGGAAGTCATGATAAGGTGGCTAAGGCGCAAGAATTAAAATCAGATTTTTTTATTGAAGATAGGTATGAGAATGCTATTCAGTTATCTCAGGCTGGTTTTACAGTGCTATTAATTGATTGTAATTATAACAGAGGAAAATTGCCCTTAAACGTTATTAGAGTGGCGGGGTGGTCACAAATAGCAAAAATTATAGAAAATTTTGCAGAAGAATATGATAGGCTAAAAGTAGCGCTATAAGTACAAAACAGTAGTTATGATGCTACTTTTATGTGTTTTATAGGAGGGAAACTAATTTGGTTAAAAATTATATATTGGATACAAATGTATTAATTCATTTTCCTGGTTGCCTTTACACTTTTGAAGATAATAATATTATAATTCCTATAATTTGTTTAGAAGAATTAGATAACTTAAAAAAGAAAGAAGGTATATTAGGATATCAGGCTAGAGAGGCTATTAGAGAAATTAATAATGTAAGGCAATATGGCAACATTTATAATGGTGTAAATTTACCAAATGGGGGCACAGTAAGAGTTGAGTTAAATCATATGAATCCTATTGATATACCTGATGGTATGGATCTAAACAAGAATGATAACAAGATTTTAACAGTTGCGTTAAACATTAAAAATGAATCAAAAGATATTATTACTATTTTGGTAACAAAGGATCTTTGTGTAGCAATAAAAGCTGAATCATTAAATTTAGAAGTTCAAGATTATCAAAATGATAAAATAGATGTTGACAGTATTTATAAGGGGTATAAAGAAATTTCTTTATCATCAAAGCAGATAGATAAAATTTATTCAGGAGGATTAAAGATACCTAAAAGATTAGGGTTAGATGCTTACGCTAATGAATTTTTCTGCATTAAAAGCAATGATAAGAGTGGGCACGAGAGTATTGCAAAATTTGATGGTAAAAAAATAGTGCCATTAAAATATGCAAATGATAAGGCTTGGGGGTTATCACCAAAAAATAGAGAACAAAAAATGGCTTTTGAACTTCTTATGGATGAGGACGTTTCTCTAGTAACATTAAGTGGGGGCGCAGGGACAGGAAAATCTATTCTTTCTGTTGCAACAGCACTTCAAAAGGTTATAGAAAATGAAGTTTACGATAAAATATTTTTTGTTAAACCAGTTGTATCTGCGGGAGACTCTATTGTCTACTTGCCTGGAACGGAAGATGAAAAATTAAAGCCTTTTATGGACTCCTTTGGGGATGCGATTGAGAATCTAATGGCAGAGAAGAATAAGAAAAACTCGAATGAAAAAAATGATAAACTTGGGAAAAATGCAAAAAAACGCAGTGAATATAGTGAAAAGCCAGTGTTTTCTGCTGAAAATTTTTTAAATCAATATAAAGATGCGGGAGTTATAGAAATGAAAACCTTTGCGTTTATGAGAGGAAGAACATTATCAAATGCAATGGTTATCATTGATGAAGCACAAGAGATGACTCCACATTTGGCAAAGTTAATGCTTACAAGAGCAGGGTTAAAAGCAAAGGTAATTTTTTATTATTTTATATATCATAAAGAATGAAAAAAAAGGGGACAATAAAAAAATATAATATTTTCTCAGGGGGCATTTATGTATTATAAAATTGAAAACGATATGATGGAGGAGTCTACAATTGAGGAATGGGGAGAGCAACAAGATGGAGTGGCTTTGTTTACTAGTGAAGAATGGGAGCAGGCAATACAAATAAGTGCTAGTTTTTTACTAGAAAAAAATCAAAACAATATATGTTTTTGTAAGATAGAAAGTTATGGAGAATTTTTGTTTGGAACCTATCAAAAACCTCGAAAAGGAGAGTTTGGGAAAAATATTACCTTTGTTTTTTATGTTTTAGAAAATAAAATAGTTTTTATTGATGATACAGGATTAGTGAAAGAGAGTATTGAAAAGATTATTGCTAGAAAACTTCGGAAAAGCTATACTGTAGAAAGATTTTTATATGATTTTTTAGTATTATTAATTGAAGAAGACGTATTGTATTTAGCTCAGATGGAAAAACGGATTAGTAAGATGGAAGAAAGAATTCTAGCTGGGGATGTAGAAGATTTTAACTATAAGATGCTGGGTCTTAAAAAAGAAATTTCACGTATGTATAGATATTATAGCCAACTTACGGATTTAGGTGAAAGCTTATCAGAAAATGAGACAGATTTTTTCGGAAAAGATGACATTGCAACGTTTCGTATATTTACAGATCGTGCAATTAGATTGCAAGAAGAAACTCAAATTCTTAGAGAATATGCTATGCAAGTACAAGAGGTTTACCAATCTGAAATAGAAATTAATCAAAATGATGTGATGAAAGTATTAACATTCGTTACAACCATTTTTTTACCACTCACATTAATTGTTGGATGGTATGGTATGAACTTTCCAAATATGCCAGAGTTAGAATGGGAATATGGGTACCCTATGGTTATTGTGCTAAGTATAGTAATCGTACTAATAAGCTGGTGGATATTTAGAAAAAAAATGTGAGAGGCTTATAGCCTCTCACATTTAATACATAGATTTTTTAAGGATAAATCTAAGATAGGTGCAGAATGGGTTAATGCCCACTAGAAATATAATCTACGCCTATATCAATAAGTTCTGTTATATTTTCTCTACAAACATTACCTGAGCATTCTGTTTTAGCACGACCATCTATAATCTTTATTGCTTCTTTCATAAGATCAGGACTCATATTATCAAGCATTATTATATCCGCTCCTGCATTTATGGCTTCTTTTACCATATATAAATTTTCTACTTCTATCTCAATTTTTCTTACAAAAGGAGCGTATTCTTTTGCCATTAAAACAGCATTTCTTACACCACCTGCGGCATTTATATGATTATCTTTAAGTAGAATTCCATCAGAAAGATTATATCTATGGTTATAAGCACCACCAACTTTTACAGCATATTTTTCAAAAATACGATTGTTTGGTGTTGTTTTACGAGTATCTAATAATTTAGTTTTTGAGCCAGCTAATAAATCTACAAGAGAACGAGTATATGTAGCAATACCACTCATCCTTTGAAGGTAATTTAAAGCAGTTCTTTCACCAGAAAGTAGAACTCGTATATCACCAGAAATTGTGGCTATTAATTCTCCCTTTTTTACAGTATCACCATCTTTAAAATATTTTTTTAACTCTATAGTTTCATCTAGAAGTTCAAATACTCTTTGAAAAATTTCAAGCCCAGCTATAATACCATTTTGCTTACAAATAAGTTTAACCTCACCAAGACAATAGTTTGGCATGATGGCATTGGTAGCCACATCTTCATTTGTAATATCTTCTTCCAATGCTTGCAGGATTAAATTATCTACATTTAACTTCATAGTAATGTTGTTCACGTTTTTTCTTCATCCTTTCTATTTCTTTTAATATATTTCGTTTATATAAATTAAAAATAACAGCAGAGTTTTTATAGTAGTTAGCATCAATGTTATTAATTAAACTTGCTATTAACGGGTTATCTTTATTTTTATTTAATACCAATAGAGAAGTTTGTTGTAGAAGTTGTCCATTTATATGTTTTGCTGCTCTTTTAGAAAAAACAAGACTTTCTAGTAGTGAATTACTTGCAAGTCTATTTGAACCGTGGACTCCATTACAACTGGTTTCGCCAATGGCATAAAGGTTATTCATAGACGTTTTGCTGTATTTATCAACTTTGATTCCACCCATAAAATAGTGTTGAGCTGGGACAACAGGAATACATTCTTTTGTAACGTCATAACTTTCTGTTAAACACTTGTCATATATGTTTGGAAAATGCTCTTTTATAGTTTTTTGTCCTATAGGGAGCATAGAAAGCCAAACATAAGGGGTATTGTCATTTATCATTTGTTTATGGATTTCTTTTGTAACGATATCTCTTGGTAAAAGCTCATTTACAAATCTTTTATTTTGGGCATTTAGAAGAATTGCTCCTTCACCTCTAACGGATTCTGAAATTAAGAAGCTTCTTTCGGATTTTTTTGTGTACAAGGTGGTAGGGTGTATTTGTATATAATCAATATCTTGTAGTTTAATATGGTGTTTTAAAGCAATACCTATTGCATCACCTGTTAAATGGTTAAAGTTAGTAGAGTGATTAAATAATCCTCCTAGGCCGCCAGAAGCAAAAACAGTATAATCTGATTGTATTGAAATAATATGATCATTTTTATCTTTGCAAATTAAGCCATAACAGGTATTTTTAGTTGCTATTA
>DAMCXN010000069.1:12245-12465 GCA_032096995.1 Aminipila sp. | reverse complement strand
ATAAGGCCAAAGGACAGGGTACATATTATTCCTATTTCAAGCCCCAGGGAGCGGCGTATGGTATTGATATTACCATGCTAAACAGTAGCAATATTTATGGTTCTCCTGCTTCCAAGTTTCATGAGTTGGCAAAGGCGGCCATTGAGCGTGGTGATTTGATTATCGCTTGCATGGGTAAGGGGAATTGGACAACCAGTGGACATTATGTATTGTGGTATGG
>DAMCXN010000069.1:2183-12088 GCA_032096995.1 Aminipila sp. | reverse complement strand
AATTTGTTCAAAAGTCAGGTGAAGTTTTATTGGGTGGTAAAGGTACCAGAAAAACTAAAGGGGGATGATGAAGTGGTACAAAGAGAAAAAATCATTGTAAATGGAAAAGAATGTGAAGCGGATATGATCCGCAAGGATGGAACCACCTATATCAAGACGAGGGATGTTGCGGAGTTGTTGGATCTGAAGGTTGGCAGCAAAGGGAAAATTCCTGTCATTGAAACGAAGTAAAAATGAATTGCCCCTCTTATGAGGGGCTTTTTTAAATTTTAGGAAAGTTTATCGGCTTGGGTAGGCAGAAAGTATTTATGGAAAAGAAATTGTAAATTGGTTGTTTTTTTATAACTAAGGTATAGACAAAAAAAATACGGTGTATTATAATTACATACATAATATAAATTAATACAATAATGTGAAAAAAGATTGAAAATTAAGATTTCTTATTTGTATTAAAAATAATAAAAAATGAAACGGAGTAATACAATGATGAAGGTAGAAGATTATATTCCACTTCTAATAAGAGCAAGTTTAGACAATGATTTGCGAACTGTAAGAGCTTTGTCGACAAAAATTATTAGAAATGTCAAACAGAGCAATCCGGAAATGGCTATTCAAATATCGGAAGCATTAAGTTTTCATGGTGCGGGATTGTCTAGTACCCGTTCAATAGGATATGGTACGTTACCACAAGATCAAGACTCCCGTTCTAATTTACTTGTTGTTCAAGAGCCAATGGAGGTTGAAATACCTTTTTTTGATGAAAAATTAAATAGCACTATTCAGAGAATTATAGATGAAAGAAACAATATGAACAAACTAATATCCGCAGGGTTATCTCCAACATCATCAATACTTTTATTTGGTCCTCCTGGAGTCGGGAAGACACTATTAGCAAAGTATTTTTCAAGTGTATTTGGATTAAAGTTATTTAGGGAAAACTGGGCAAAACTTAAAAAAGGCTTTAGATTATGCTAAAGAAGAACCTACTTTGCTATTATTAGATGAATTTGATGCAATTGCTAAAAAAAGAGATGACTCTACAGATTTGGGGGAATTAAAAAGAGTAGTAAATGTTCTGTTAAAGGAATTAGAAGAATGGCCGCCTAATTCTATTTTGGTGGCGGCTACAAATCACCCCGAGTTATTAGACAGGGCAATTTGGAGAAGGTTTGATGTTACTATGGAGATTGTAATGCCAGATCACAAAACAAGAGAGAAGTTATTTGAGTATGCATTTAAGGATTCGGAATATACAACAATAAAAAAGCAGACTTTTAAAATGCTATCACAATTAACAGAGGGGGTGTCTCCAGCGGATATTATTAAAGTTTGCGAACGATCAAAAAAACAATATCTGATGTACGGTGGAGATATAGAAAAAATAACTATTATGGAAATAGCTAACGTTAGAACAGATAAAAACTTAGACTTTAATAAGAAGTTTTGTAAAGTGGCAAAAGAAGAGTTTGGAATGACTTATAGAGAAATGGCTTCTATACTTGATAAAAGTATTTCTGCTATTCAAAATTATATCAAAAAGGGGGATAAATGATGAGCGTTAATAAAAGGCCTATCCTTGCAAAAGGAGAAGAGTATATAGTTCCACACAAACTAGGGAACGGGCCCCCTAAATCTGATAATAGACCTAGCTTTGACGAAGCTAGATATAGGCTGTGTAATCAAGTTAAGAGTGTAATAAGTTCTATCAGTCAAACCCCGCAAGAATTTATTATGGAGGATGTAATCGTAAATGTAAAAATGAATGTAGATTATTCAGCAAAATCTTATCACCCTAATGCTTTGATTACTCATATAAACGCAGAAGATGTTGGTAGTAAAAAGTGGATAAAAGAAATTCAATCAACTGATAAAAGTAAATCAAGCAAAATAAAAATAGGAAAAGAGATTTTCTTAAGAGTGGCTAAAAATACTCTGGAAATTCTAGAAGAACAGTTGTGTAGTGGTAATGATTTTTCTAAGGGGGCAATTGATAATATAAGGAGTATTGAAAGTATATATTTTGATAATCATTCAACGTTAATTAGCAAGTTTGATGAAGAATGGACAGAGGGTAGAGTAGAACTTGTTTTGCATCCGTTTGATTCAAATATAGAAAATGCTAAGTGTCAACTGGTAAACCTAATTGAACGATATGGTGGTGAGACGAGCAAAGTTAAAGTAAAAACTTACAATTCGGGTATAACTTTTGTTAGTGCTGTTTTAAGTAGAGAAACATTAAGCAACGTTCTTAAATTCAATCCAATAAGAACAGCTCACCCGATATATCTAAAACAGTTACCTATTATTAGATCAAGTGGTTCGGGTATTCCTTTACCCTTACCACCTTCTAGTGTGCAACAGTCAAGTATAAAAATAGGTGTTTTTGATGGTGGTGTTAATGTGGCTAATCCATATTTTACTGGATGCGTAACTGAAAATAATCCAATTCCAACATCCAAAAACAATGAATTCTTGAATCATGGGATGGGCGTAGTTGGAGCTGCGTTGTATGGAGACTTATCTGTATATGGATTGAAAGATACTTTACCTATGCCAATAATTAATGTTGAAAGTTTTCGTGTATTTCCACTTAGTGACAACCATGATATTGATTTATATGAAATTATTGATATTATTGAAGATATAGTGCCAAAGAGGCCGGATATTAGTGTTTATAATTTATCAATAGGTCCATATGGTGCAATTGACGATGATAATATAACAAGGTTTACGTATGCAATTGATGAATTATCTAAAGATGGAAAAAATTTGTTCGTAGTAGCGGTTGGAAATGATGGTGATTTAAACGATGACCAGTTATGTAGAATTCAAGCACCATCTGATGCTGTGAATTGTCTTGGAGTAGGCGCATATTCTAAGAAAAATGATGGTATGTATGAAAGAGCAACATATAGTTCATATGGAGATGGTAGAGAGGGTTGCAAAATTAAGCCTGATTTTCTTGACTTTGGTGGAAGTCATACTAATCCATTCCAACTCATTTCTGTTGATGCTTTTAACAGAAACTATTCGTGTGGTACAAGCTTCTCAACGCCATTAGTAACAGCTAAGGCTGCAGAAATAATCGGAAGGTGCAATTTTGGAAACCCTTTGCTAGCGAGGGCTCTGCTGGTACATACTGCACAACATCCGGACTACAAAGCCGATAAATTTTTAGGGCATGGATTTGCGAATAAAAAAGTTGAAGATATTTTAACTTGCAACGACAAAAGTGTAACTACAATATATCAAAGTAGACTACGACCAACACAAGCTATTAAATTACCGTTTCCATACATTCAAAATCTTGATTATTCAGGGAAAGTGGTTGTTGAATGGACAATAGCTATGTCTACAGAAGTAGATGCGAAGAATACAGAAGATTATACTCTTTCATGTATTGAGGATACGTTTTATCCAAGTGAAGATAAGTATACAATGAGTAAGAAGGTTGGTAAAAAATTAAAAACAAAAAGGGTGAATATAGTAGAAGATAGGGATTTAATTGGTGAACTTATTACTGATGGATGGAGTCTAGGGAAGAGCCCTAACAGTTATTCTGACTTTAGTAATAAATATAAAACTGAACAAGAAAGAAAAAATAATTTTAAATGGGATACCATAATAAAAAGAAGAGCGGTAATTTCGTATGAAAATTTGAAGAATCCATATTTGGTTTTGCATGCTATGGATCGATATGGACATGATGCAGAGTTTGTTAACTACGCAGTAGCAGTAACTATGGATTATGTTAAATGTACTGAGGATGTTTATGATTTGACTCTAAGGACATACAGTAAATTAGAGGTGGCAACAGTAAGAAATGTAAATGAAATATTAGTAAAATAGATAGAAGAGCATCTGCAAGCTAGTAGGTGCTTTTTTAATGCCTTGATTTAAAGGAAAATGGTATACTTAGTTATTATTTATTAAAAGGCTTATTTGTTTTGAAGTGCCAGCAAAGATAAAGTGCCCACACTGAATAAATAATTAACAAAAATATTAAGTGCAGTAAATGAAGTAAAAATACCTATAGCCAAATACAATGAAATACTCAAAGTGAGAAATAAAAAAAGAATAACAACAATATAAAAATAGGATAATTGTGGAAAAATTATCTTAGAGGAAGTATAATAATAGTGTTTCTACTTTAATGTATAGTATTTCCTTACACAAAAATTAATTTGTAAGAGTTTTTATTATTTTAAAGAAATAATGGAGGTTGAAATGAACTGGTTACAAATATCAGATTTACATATAAAAGATTGTGCGGATTGGGAGATAATGAAAGTTTCATACAGGGAGATCTTGTCAGCAAAAAAAATTGATTTTGTAATTGTTACGGGGGATTTACATAATGATGGTGAAGACTATGAAGAAACAAAAAAATTTCTAGATGTAATAATTTCAGCTACTGGAATAGATAAGAATAGTTTATATACTATTCCTGGAAATCATGACTCGAATGATTTTGATACAAAGGATGCATTAATTGATTATATATTAAAACATACCCCATCTGATAGTGAGTTTTACAGAAAATATGAAGAAAAATTAAAGCAATCTTACCAAGAATATCAAACTTTTTACGAACAATATTTCGAAGTGGAAAACTATCAGGTGGAAAATGTTCAAGTTCATACTTGGAACGAAAAAATTAATATACTAGCAATAAATTCATCACTAATTTGTGATGGCAATAACGAACATAAACAGATGGTTGATATATTTAAATTAGCACATGTAAAGATTGACAATGATTATCCAACAATTGCTATAGGTCATCATGAAATAGCTTATTTGTTCGAGGAGCATAAAAATGTAGTACAAAGGATTTTTACCAATTTAAACGTATCAGCATATCTATGTGGTGATCTACATAAAGACTCTGTTCGAAATATTGATAGTTTTAAAAGTCCAAATAAAAAAATTCTAAGCATAACGTGTGGAAAGTCTTCCATTGATAATACAGATTCGTATTCAGATAATAGTTTTATATTATATGAATATGACAATGAAAGTGTTGGAGTTGTAAAAGTTCGGTTATATAAATGGGATTCAGTAAAGAAAAGCTTTCGTGAATCTAATGATTTTGATTATGATGATGAAAAACTAACATTTCCGCTATATCGTTCGGAAAATAAGAATACTACGGGAGCGAATGAAGCAGAAAAAAATTCAATTAAAAAGTTGAATAAATTCGACGATATCCTTCAATTAGAAGGATATGTATTAATTGGTCCAAGAGGTAGAGAGGGAATAAAATATATTTGGAAAAAGAATGAGAAGATAATAGAAAGTCTAGCTTTTAATGAACGTCCCAATAGTGCTGGACTACTTCCAAAAGATAAAAATACATCTGCATACACAGCTTCAATAAGTCACGGATGTATTTTGAAAGCAGATAATACACAATGTATTTTTTGCGAAACTGGAAGCAAAGAATTTAAGGGATATTTGACAGCAGAAGACATAGCATTACAGAATATCTTTATGGCGGAGTATGATTCGGATTGTCCAAGCTATCCAAATGTTAGGAGGCATTCTAGAGAGTTTGCGTATATGGGTCAGGGTGAACCTGGCCATGCATACCACTTGATAAGAAAATCGATAATGCTAACTGATTATGCAATGGCTGTCCTTAATCAGGATGTTTCTAGATATGTAATTTCTACATCTGGAATAAAAAATTTTATACCTTTGTTACTTAATGATATGATAAATAAAAATTTTAAAAATAGAATTAATTTACATTTTTCTTTAAATGTAGTTGGAGATGATAGAAATATTTTGATGCCAATTAATAGAGAAAATGGTTATCAAGATTTTATTAGAGAATGTGAATTATTCTTTGACTATACAAAGGAAAAAGTAGCAGTGAGTTTAATTATTTTTAACAATTTAGTCTTAAGAGGCAATACATTTTCGTTTACTTTAAATCAGGAAAAACTGGAGCAAGTTTTAAAAATTTTAGATCCTGAAAAGTTTAGAATCGATTTAAGAGACTTTAATTCAAATAATCAAATCCAATTAAATGGTGTGAGCAATGAGTATGCTACAGATTTACTTCAAAAAGTAACTGATGAAGGATTTGAGGGTAAATTATTTTCGTGTTTTGGAGAAAATGAAAATGCAGCATTTGGGATGTTAAATTCAGATGTATCTGCGATTTCAAAGCCTGGTAAAACAACATTAAATCATTATAATCGTGCAATTGAGCTGCTGACAGAGGCGCAAAATAATATTTAAGGGGGAAGGTGGTATGAATGAAAACAAGGATATATACTTATCAGAGAATATAATCAATGGTTTTGAATCTTTGGAATATACATTAGAGGCAATGAATTACCCTTATATATACCGGAAAATTTATGATGTTTTGCCAAAAGAGATGGTTAGGTTTGATTCTTTTAATCGTAAGACTTTAATTGCCTGTGAGGTAATATGTGCAGCAATATGCCATAAAATAAATTGGGATTTTCTTAGAGATGCAGTTTATAAAAAAACTCAGGATAATCAAATTTGGTTAATCCCTTATAAGTTAGAACAGATTACGGTTGTTGATGTTGAAAATCTTCTAAAAGATTATGAAAAAAAAGAAAGAATTATGGCAAAAGAAAGATGTATGATGCTCCGCAATGTTGGAAAAAGAGTAAAGAAACTTGTAGGTGGTTTCGAAGGAATATTTATTGATACATTAACAATGGAATATAGAAACCTAGAAACGGTTATGTCAATTTTTGAGAGCATGAATACATTCTCTAGTGATCCTCAACAGAAAAAAATGCAATTGTTATTTCAATCTTTATCTGATTATGATGAATTCGCATATTTAAATAAAATATATAAGCCAACAATTGATTATCATTTAATCAGATTATATTTGAGAAGAGGAGTAGTAAAACCTACAAATCAGTATGCGTTAGACTTTATTTTTAATCAAAATACGCTAAGAAAGGAAAATACTGTTGCTACATTAAGAAAAGTATGCTCTGAATCTTTAGAAATGCTAAGCTGGATTTCATCATTTGATTTAAAGAGTATTAATAGGATAGAGTGGTGGATCGGTAGAACTATTTGTGTAAATGGAGTACCTGACTGTTATTTGCAAACAGAACAAGCAAAATGGTTAAAGAGTACTTTTATAAAATGTCCTTTTTATGATTATTGTTTTGCTAGACAGAGTAATGAAAAATTTCTTGAAATTAGTGAACCCGCATACAATGGAAGCAGTTATTGATTTACAGATAGGAGGAAGTATGAATCGTATTAGTCTCTTAGGGTATGATAAACTAGGTGAAAATGGAAAAGAAGGAATTAGGTATGCTTGGAATGTTGATAACAGTAAGTACTTACTCGAGAGTGCTGCTTTTATTAATAAAACTAAAGGGGTAGTGGAGGATATTGCTGGTTATACTACATCGGTAGGTCTAGGATGCATTTTGAAACATTTGGGATATTCTTGTAAATTTTGTAGGACAGGAAATTTGCTTCCTTTTGTTAATTTACTTACGGCAAAAGAGATTGCCAAACAGAACATACTTATGGTTTTAACCGATGTAAATTGTTCAGACCATGCAAATTTAAAAAATAGTAAACGTGAATTTGCATATATGGGGCAAGGTGAACCAGGATATTCTTATCAGCAAGTAAGATTAGCAATTAAAATTACAGACTATGTAATGAAAGAATTAGGACAAACTGTTTATCGGCATATAATTGCGACATCTGGCATAATAGAAATGCTTTATGCTATACAGTCAGATTTAGTATCAAATTTTTTTGATTCAAAAATCACTTTGCATTATTCTTTGCATGCTTTAAAAAACAGAAGTGATATTATGCCAATTAATTTGTTATATCCATATGAAAGTATTCTTAAAGAGTTGAAAAAAATAAGTGAAATTACAAAAGATAGGGTATGTTTAGGAGTGCTATTGTTTAATAAATTTAAACCCAATTATTTTGATAAAGAATTTACTACTAAATTAGAAGATATAAAAGAAATTTTTAAGATAATTGATTCAGAGCATTTTAGATTTAGTTTTTGTGAATATAATAGTTCCATTGATATAGGAAGTAATGAAGAATTCTTACAGGAAGAAGCGTATAGAATTTGTGATTATGTTAAAAGCAGAGGTTATGAGTCAAAATTATTTTCGTCGTTCGGCAAAAAAGAAAATACAGCCTGTGGAATGTTAGCTGGAAAGTTACCGGAATATAATATTTCACAAAAATGGATTGAATTAGAGAGATATGCAGAAGAGTTAATAGTTGATGCATTGGCTAACATTTGAAAAGGTTGTTTATTAACAGCTTGGTTTTGCTTAATAAACAATTTTTGTAAACTTTAAATCTAAAGACCTTTTATATATTTATATTTAAAAGGTCTATTTACTCAACATAAGAGTTTTTGCTTTTTAAATCAAGCAATGTTAAACAAAAACAACCCCTTATAAAAGAGGTTGTTTTACTGTTTTCATGACATATTTCGTGACATATTTGGGCTTTTTTAAGCCGTTTTTTATGTCACAGAGCAACTTTTTGTATCACAGAACGCATTTTCTAAAATGCTTCAAAGTGCTGATATTTCAGCGTTTTCCCCAGTTTCTAAGCTTTGTGAAACACCTAGAAAAGAATGGAGATGAAGCACCTGTTAAGGTATCCACTATATAAGCTGATACTATTTTTAAAGATGTTTTACTAACAACGTTGTATTAATACATTATATCAACATTCATTTTTTCAATACCTTATGTAATTTTAACAGGTGAAAAAATACATCTTAAATTGTCCACGCTGCATGGGCAAAATGCAATCCCCCCACGATTTTTACGTTTCCCATCTAAGTTATCGGTAGTATTAATTATATGGGGAATTTTTTTTGCAAAATATCAGCAGGGAAAACAAATATTATTTACACTAATATATTATGGGATGTTGAAAAATTTTGGCAATAATTGTATACTGTTACTAGAAAGATGTAATTTGAAATGAAGGGAAAAGCTTAAACGCAGTTATGATAAGGGCTTGGGACTTAATAGAGAAGAAAATGAATAAATAACTATGATGAAAAAGAAATACTGTTAATATAATAGAATCTTAAAGCTTTAATGGCAGTAAAGGGGAGAAAACATAAATGGCAATAGTAGAAGTAGTTAAATACGATGGCAGCCCAGATGTTTTTGCTTGGAAATATCCAAGTGAAGAATTAGGCACTTGGACACAACTGATTGTGAACGAATCTCAAGAAGCTGTTTTGGTAAAAAGTGGAAAGGTTATGGATATATTTGGAAGCGGTAGGCACACGCTGGAAACCGCTAATATACCTATACTAAATAATATTATTAGCCTTCCATTTGGCGGTCGTTCTCCTTTTACAGCCGAGGTCTGGTATATCAATAAGGCCTTTAACTTAGACATCAAGTGGGGAACACCCACACCGATTCAGATACAGGATCCCAAATATGGAATTTTTGCTCCTGTTCGGTCGAATGGCATGTTTGGCATTCAAATATCCGATTCGAAAAAATTCCTGATTAAGCTAGTTGGTACCATGCAGATATTTGATAAGATGTCTGTGATTAAATATTTTAGGGGGCTTTATGTAGCAAGAATTAAGGATGCGGTCTCCACATACCTTGTACATAATGGAATCAGTATCTTGGAAATTAATGCATACATTGATGAACTTTCGGACTATATGAAAGAGCGTATTCAGCCAACTATGGATGAATACGGAATTCAACTTGTAAATTTCTACGTGAATGAAATAAGTGTTCCTGAAGATGATTCTGCGGTCAAACAGCTGAAGGATGCGCTGTCAAAAAGGGCCGAGATGAATATTATAGGTTACAATTATCAGCAAGAGCGCTCTTTTGATACTTTGGAGGGGGCAGCAAAAA
>DAMCXN010000069.1:314-2173 GCA_032096995.1 Aminipila sp. | reverse complement strand
GTTCCTCAGCAGCTCCTTTCATGGGTGCTGGCTTAGGTGTAGGTATGGGATTTGGCATGGGGTCAACTTTTGGCACTGGGTTTGCAGATATGGCTCAGGAAATACAAACAAGCAACCGATCACCCCAGAAGGAGTGCCCTATATGTCAAGCAAAAATGTCAGACCTTCAGCGGTTTTGTGGTGCTTGTGGTACTGATATTAGGAGTAATTTCGATGAAAATGAGGAAGCGCCTGCATTGTGTTGTTCTGCATGTGGGACCATATATTCAAAGGGAGTTAAGTTCTGCCCGGAATGTGGAAAGAAGATAAACCCTTGTCCCAAGTGTGGAAATGACATCCCTGATGGTGCTAAGATTTGTTCTAGCTGTGGATACGAAATGCCAATTTCTTGCCCGGGGTGTGGTGCTCCTATCTCTGTCAAAGTTAAATTTTGCCCGGAATGTGGTCAGGTTCTTGTGAAGAAATGTTCAAAATGCAATGCAACGATTAATGGCTCACCAAAATTCTGCCCCGAATGCGGCGAGAAATTATAATGGGGGGATGATATGAACAGACAGAGAAAAACATTGTTAATTTCAGGCACTATTACGCTAGTTATTTCTTTAGTTATTATGGTTCTTTCTATAAAAGATTGGGTGGGGGTCAGCCCCATTGCCGCAGTGTTTCTTATTTGGGCTGAGATTGCATTGTTTGGGGGTTTGATTTTTATGGAAAAAATCAGGTCACAAACAGAGCAAGTAATTTTGCAGGCTTCATATTTGACTTTGCTTCCAATTTATTCAGTTATTACTGCTGTATTGTCTATTATTTTCATAATTCAATTTAATGATGAATGGAAAATTTTTATTATTGTGCAATTAATAATTCTAGGAGTTACAGCGATTTTGCTTATTGTATTCTATACTGCCAGTAAAGGTGTATATGACTCCAATGTGAATACTATGCATGCCATTGAACAAACAAGCGCTTATGTAAGCAGATTAAATTTACTTGCGGTGTCCGCTGGTGAAGAAGAGTATGGGCTCTTATTGAAAGAGTTAGCTGAAGACTTACGATTCTCCGACACGTGCACTATCGTTTCAACGGATACTACGATTGATGGTATTATTTCAGAGATAGAGCTGGAATTTTCAAAAGAAACTATATTGCGTTCCGAAAAGTTGATTCAGAAAGAGTGTAGAATGCTAAGCACTCTTATTAAAAAAAGAAAAATCATGGTCAGTTCGGTCAAGAAAGGAAAAATTTAATGAGAGAGAGTATCTTAGTTCACGCAAATATTTTTAAAGAGGATGTGTAAATAATGGCGATAAATCAGGATGTAAGCGGTTCAGATAATGACGCTAGGGGAAAAGTGAAAATGAATTCACACAAAATAGTACCATGGTTAGTTATTATTTTGCTTCTTTTCTTTTTTTTCCCGATTGGAATTGTTCTTATGATAATAAAGCTTCATAAAGATTCAGAAAATTTTATAACAAACGGAAATGGCACAGCGATAGTTGGTTGGGTGTTTTTGGGTTTAGGGGTTATATATTTTTTTATGGGTCTTGGGGTGAAAGACACAGATAGCAATTATATTACAATGTTAGCTGTGGGGGTTATATTTTGTGTTGGTGGCTTTGCGTTGGTTCACCATGGAAACAAGTACAAAAATATAGGCTTAAAATTTGCTAGGTATTTTCCGTGTATTGCAAACAGCAAAGATGGATCGTTATATCGTATCGCATCATCATCGGGCATTTCATATGATACTGTGCATGGTGATATCCAAAGTATGATTAATTTGGGATTGCTTCCCGAAAGCTATATTGATAACATATCAAAATGCCTTGTTTCTCCCCTCATAAAAAAGGATAGTT
>DAMCXN010000069.1:0-230 GCA_032096995.1 Aminipila sp. | reverse complement strand
GGGTAGCGTGTGTGAATTCTGTGGGTCTCCCCTTGAATGTTAATGCGACTTCAAGCAGAAAGGGAGAATTCAATTAAAGAAAAAAATGGAAAAAATGTTAGATTTTTTTTGAATTCTGATGTATAATACCCTTAGAATTTAAAAAATATAGATAAGAGATATTTTTAGGGGGTCAACATGGGTATAAATAGTAATGTTCAAAGACGTGCCAAAAGAGGAAATATGGGTTG
>DAMCXN010000068.1:0-13672 GCA_032096995.1 Aminipila sp. | reverse complement strand
AAGAAACTAATATGGTTTTCTATTGAATGTTATAGCTACATTATACAAGGGAGGTGTTTTATGGAAGGTGAAGAAAGGCTAGTTGGTATTGATGTACCTAATACAGAGGTTATTTCTTTTAAAACAAGAAAAAATAAAGATGCAGAAAAATCAAGTAAACTTAAGAATATACTTAAATTTTTAGGACCTGCTTTTGTTGTTAGCGTGGCATATATTGATCCTGGTAATTTTGCAACTAACATAAGCGGAGGATCAAAATTCAACTATGCGCTTATTTGGGTAATTTTATGGAGTAATATGATGGCTATATTTCTACAAACTATGTCTGCCAAATTGGGAATAGCTACAGGCTATAACCTTCCAGAAATGTGTGCTAAAGTGTTTTCAAAGCCAGCAAATTGGGTTTTTTGGATTGTTGCCGAACTAGGTGCTATGGCAACGGATTTAGCAGAGTTTCTCGGAGGAACATTAGGGTTGTACTTATTGTTTCATATTCCTATGATATACGCGGGACTTCTTACAGGAGTAATGACATTTATTATTTGTTATATGGAAAAGTATGGACAAAAGCCTATTGAGATTATAATATCAATACTTGTTGGAGTAATAAGTGTTGCATATACAATAGAATTGTTTCTTGCAAAACCAAATTGGGCTCAGGTAGGCATTCATACGATAAGTCCAACGCTTCCTAACGGTGAAGCTGTATTGATTGCTGTAGGAATGCTTGGTGCTACGGTTATGCCTCACGTAATATATTTACATTCCCAATTAGTTCAGCACAGAAGTATTGATAAATCAGATGAAGGAAAGTTAAAACATTTAAAAATGGAAAAGATAGATGTTGCTATTGCTATGAATATAGCTTTTGTTGTTAATGCTGCAATGGTCGTAGTTTCTGCTGCAGTATTTTGTAAAAATGGAATGATAGTAGATACAATGGAACAGGCTCACAAATCGCTACAACCTTTATTAGGCTCTTTATCAAGTGGTGCTTTTGGAATAGCGTTACTTGCATCAGGTTTGTCGTCCTCTGCTGTTGGAACACTTGCAGGACAAACAATTATGAAAGGTTTTATTAATATAACCATACCTGTAAATATAAGAAGAATTATAACTATGGCACCAGCTTTAATTATAATTGCAATTGGAATAAATCCTATGAATGCTCTTATTTTGAGTCAAGTTGCACTAAGCTTTATTTTACCATTTCCAATAATTCAGATGTTAGTTATAGCAAAACGTGAAGATTTAATGGGAGTTTTAGTAAACAAGGGGCTAGTAAGATTCTTAGGCATTTTAATAGCAGCAGTAATAATTATACTAAACGCAGTGCTTTTGTATCTAACATTTACAGGAAGAGCATAAAATATTTCAAGATTTTTATTTAAGATTAATATTTTTAATTTTATTAAGATTAATATTTTTAATTTTATTGTTGACATTTTGTATTTTGTTGCATAGAATAATAATGACAATTGAATTAAAACGGTAGGTGAGGTTACCACAGGGATACGGGTTGCTGCCGCGGAGTAGTGGAGACACTATGAGAAGGTTAGCAGGCTATGTCGACTCAAGGCATAATCTAATGCAATTTCATTGCCCTGTGAAGCTAAAGCTTGAACGGTATATATTGTAAGTATGTAGTATATTTGCGTATATATTTTTGTGCGGATTATTTTTCCTTGCCTAATTATGTTTGGCAAGGTTTTTTTGTTTTAAATAGAGCTGTTTGGCTTTATATAAATTATTATATTTAGAAAGTTGAGGTGGTAATAATGGACTCGGGAAGTAGTAGGGGCATAGAACCTGATGGGCAAAGTATTAAATTAACAATTGATTTTAAGAATATTCCCATGTTTATTCTTATCACCAATTACACAAACTAATAATATAAATTTTTATATGCAAAATAGTTTTTAATTATAAAAAAATTTTAATTTAAATACTTTGTCTTGTTTTATGCCATTTCTTCCTAAACTAATATTTTCATTTTTAAATTTTAGGAGGTTGGAATTATGAAAAAGAAAACAGAACAAAATGTTGTTAATGAAGCTTTAATTAATGAGAAACTTATTAAAGCAAGTAAAATGAAATTAAAAAATTTATTAGAAGAAATGAATACGTCTTTAAAAGGGCATAGTAATGAAAAAATAGAAGAGTTAATTGAGAAATATGGTGAAAATGTGATTTCTCACGAAAAGCCTGAATCAGTTCTTAGAAAAATTTTTAATGCTTTTGTAAATCCTTTTACTATTGTGCTCTTCGTTCTTGCAATGATTTCTGTAGTTACAGATATTATTTTACCTGCTCCAGGTGATAGAAGTTTTAGAACAGTAATAGTTATTACAACGATGGTAACAATTAGTGGACTTTTACGCTTTATACAAGAAACTCGTTCTAATAATGCTGCTGAAAACTTAAAATCTATGGTTAAAACAACTGCTACAGTTGAGAGAGAGGGTAAAAAGGAAATTCCGCTTTCAGAGATTGTACCAGGTGATATAGTATATTTAGCTGCTGGCGATATGATACCTGCAGATGTTAGAATAATTTCTTCAAAGGATTTATTTGTTAGTCAATCTGCATTAACTGGAGAAAGTGAGCCAGTGGAGAAGTATGGCATAGAAATGAAACAACTTTCTAAGAATCCATTGGAATTCTCAAATCTTGCTTTTATGGGGAGTAATATCATAAGCGGTTCAGCAACCGGTGTTGTTTTAGCAACAGGAGATTATACTTATTTTGGCTCTATGGCAAAAACAATTATAGTTAAAAAGGTTGTTACCAGTTTTGAAAAGGGTATAAATTCTGTATCTTGGGTATTAATTAGATTCATGATGTGCATGGTACCTGTTGTATTTTTCGCTAATGGGTTTACCAAAGGTAATTGGTTTGAAGCTTTTTTATTTGCATTGTCTGTTGCAGTAGGATTAACTCCAGAAATGTTGCCTATGATTGTAACAACTAACCTTGCAAAAGGTGCAGTACAAATGGCAAAGAAAAAGACTGTTGTAAAAAGCCTTAACTCAATACAAAACTTCGGAGCTATGGATATTCTTTGTACTGATAAAACAGGTACTCTTACACAAGATAAAGTTGTTTTAGAGTATCATCTTGATATTCATGGCAAAGAAGACGCAAGAGTTCTTCGTCATGCATTTTTAAATAGTTTCTATCAAACAGGACTTAAAAATCTTATGGATGTGGCAATACTAGAGCATGCTAAAGAAGAAGCTTATCACGAATTAGAAACTAAATATGATAAGGTAGATGAAATTCCATTTGATTTTAATCGTAGAAGAATGAGCGTTGTTATAAAGGATAAACTAGGTAAAACTCAGCTTATTACTAAAGGTGCAGTTGAAGAGATGCTTAATATATCTTCACATGCAGAATATAATGGTAAAGTGGAATTATTAACAGATAGTATCAAAAAGGAAATTCTAGCAACTGTTCAAGAATTAAATAGTAAGGGTATGCGTGTTATTGCAGTAGCTCAGAAAACTAATCCATCTGTAGAAGGTATTTTTTCTGTGAAAGATGAAGCTGATATGGTACTTATGGGATATCTTGCGTTTCTTGACCCACCAAAGGAAACTACAATGTCAGCTATTAAGGCACTTAATGAATATGGTGTTTCTGTAAAAGTTTTAACAGGTGATAATGACGCGGTTACAAGATGTATTTGCGAACAAGTTGGAATGAAAGTTGACAATCTTTTGCTTGGTTCTGACATTGATGAAATGGATGATGAATTATTATCAATAGAAGTAGAAAATACAAGTGTTTTTGCAAAGCTTAGCCCACAGCAAAAAACTAGAATTGTTAGAATTCTTCGTGAAAATGGTCATATTGTTGGATTCATGGGTGATGGTATTAATGATGCAGCAGCAATGCGTGAGGCTGATGTTGGGATTTCAGTTGACACAGCAGTTGATATTGCAAAGGAATCTGCGGATATAATTCTTCTTGAAAAAGATCTTATGGTACTTGAGGATGGAGTACTTGAAGGACGAAGAACTTTTGGAAATATAATAAAATATATAAAAATGACTGCAAGTTCTAATTTTGGTAATATGTTTTCAGTTGTTGCAGCAAGTGCATTTTTGCCATTCTTGCCAATGCTACCAATTCAAATTTTAGTGCTTAATTTAATTTATGATATATCCTGTACCTCAATTCCATGGGATAATATGGATGAAGAGTATCTAAAGAAGCCTAGAAAATGGGAAGCTTCTTCAATTGGTAAATTTATGTTATGGATTGGACCTACAAGTTCGGTTTTTGATGTAACAACCTATATTCTTATGTTTTTCGTAATTTGTCCAGCTGTTTGTGGCGGCGCTTATGGAGCAGCTGGTGTTGATAAAGTTTTATTTGTTTCTTTATTTAATGCAGGGTGGTTTGTTGAAAGCTTATGGTCTCAAACTCTTGTTATTCATATGATACGTACACCAAAAATTCCATTTATCCAAAGCAGAGCATCACTTCCAGTGTTATTATTTACAACAATTGGAATATGCGTAGGCACAATACTTCCATACACTCCTTTTGGAAAAAGCCTAGGAATGTCAGCAATGCCCCTTAGCTATTTCCCATGGCTAATTGGTATGATTTTATGCTATATGTTACTTGCAACATTCTTAAAAACTATGTTTAGAAAACGCTACGGCGAATTATTGTAAGGAGGGTAAAAAAATGATAATAGGAAATAATATATTTACTGCCATTGGTTTATTTTTAACTTGTGGATTAATGCTCTTAGGTCTTTTTGCAACCTATCCTGCTGTAAAAGCTTACGAAAAAGGCAGAAACTTTGCTACTTGGTATTTTTTTAGCTTTCTTGCTTTACCAATAGCCTTAATTGCATCAATTATTATTAAGGAAGAGCAATCGTAACTTCTAAAACGAAAGTTGTATGTAAAATATAAGCGGTAAATAACTAATCACATGGATAGTTATTTGCCGCTTTATTACTTTCTCACTAAGAGTAAATATCAGTCAATTAACATTGTCAATATATACTTAATCATGATCTATGTGTATGGTTATATTGATATTTTTAAATTCCGCTTCTAGGCTTTTTTCTATCTTCTTTATTAGTTGATGGGTAGCTTTTGCAGTAAGTTCTGAATTTACAGTTATGTGAAAATCAACATAGCGTATAGGACCTGACTTTCGTGTCTTCAATCCATGAAAATCTACTATTTCTTTTTTTGTATGTTTCCATAACTTCTTTTATTTTGTTCTCTTCTTCAGCTGATAGCTTTGCATCTATAAGAGGAGTAAAAGCACTTTTCGATAAGTGCCATGCTTCTATTACAATAAGGCATGCAACGATAATAGCAGCAATAGGATCAAGAATACTGATTCCAGTGAATTTTATAAGAAGCAATCCTATGGCAACCCCTAAAGAAGTATATACATCAGTTTTTAAATGAAGTGCATCGGCCTCCAATGCAAGAGAGTCTTCTTCCTTTGCTACCTTATAAAGGATTCTTGAAACAATTGTATTTACTACAGCAGATATAACCATTACTATAATAGCTATAACTGTTTCTTCTATTTTTGCGGGGTGTATTATTTTAAAAGCGGATTCTTTTATTATTAAGAAGGCTGCAACAAATATTAATAATCCTTCCGCTAAACCAGAAATGTTCTCAATTTTTCCATGACCGTAAGGGTGTTCTTCATCTGCTGGTTTTGAGGAAACACGGACAGAAAAAAAAGCAATAATGGATGCCACTAAATCCATACCAGAGTGAATTGCTTCTGAAACAATACTGACAGAACCACTAAGTAATCCTGCAACTACTTTTAGAATAATTAAAGTTGTATTTGATACAATTGATAAGGCAGCAACTTTAACTTTTCTGTTTGATAATATCATAAGTTTAAATCCTCCTAAAATAAAAAATAAGGGACATACCAATATATTATCCCTCATTTTTATGTACATATTCATCAATAATACTCTTTAAATTTATAATGCTATTTTTCTACAATTCAAAGGTTGAACAAGGGGGTCGCCTAGATAACGTGTATATCTCGGCTTGTACCTAATAATATTGTGTATAATCTTTTCTTAATAAAGTTCAAATAAAAAATGGTTAATAATAAAATAAAATTTAAAGAAATTAGGTAGGTTTATTATATGGATTTAATTGATTTTTATGTAAGTCTATCAAATGATTTTGTTTATATTAGGGAAGATAACTAGTAGGTTATTTGTATTTATGGGAACTATTTCTAATGGTATTTTGTTAAAGTTATTGAGTTCAACCGTCATCAATAATAAAAAATGACGGTTAATTTAATGTTTAAGGAAGTTGCCTTTACTAATATTTAAAGAATTAATTTCATATCCTTTATATTTTAATATTTGGCTTTTAAAATCAACAATTTCAATAGGTACATTTAGTTGTGCAGCAATGTAACTATAGGTACATTCCCCATGAACTAAACACATTATACTTTCATCAGGTATTAAAAGTTCTGCCGTAAAGAGATTGGCTTCACGTTCTGGCTTTGAAGTAACATCAAAAAGAGTAAATTCTTTTATAGGGTCATTTTTAGCCAAATGTTGGTGAAATCTATCATGTCCTAATTCATGAGCACATATTACAGTTTGCATTTCTTCAGAGATATTTTCATTTATAACTATAAATCTAAATCTTGATTGATAGAAGTAGTACCCTTTTAAATTACCTAAATTATGATATACAATTTCAATATTCATCATTTCAGCAATTTCAAATGGATTCCTGGTGTGGTATGTTTTAATTAACCTATTAACTTCATTTATTATTACCTTCCTCATAAGCACATATCTCTCCTTTATGGAGTATTAGATATTTCAGTTTCAGAGTTTGAGTTCTTTTTACCATATTTTTTTCTAGCTTTATTTTTTGCTTCAAAATATAATTGTGTTATTGATTGGAAAAAAGCATCTTTATCTTCTTCAGACAATTCACCGCCTGCTAGTACAGCAGCAGTTCTTTCTATTAACATTTCAGCTTCATTCTTACATTTATAGCCGAATTCATCTTTTGCAGAAGAGATAAAAATATTTTCTTTAGATGTAGTATCATCGGTGTCAGAGATTAAGTAATCAACCGTTACATTAAATATATCGGCTAATCCCTTAATTACTTTTTGTCCTTTTGGAAATCTAGTGTTATTTTCATAATTACAAATAGATTTTTGAGAAACACCAAGTTTAGCTGCTAAATCTTCTTGAGATAAACCAGCTTCTTTACGAAGATGTTTTATTTTATTACCAAAATTCATTTTTTTTCCTCCAATTTATGAGTAACTTCTTACTAAAGCAAGAACGAATGTTCTGAATTTTATTGACAGTATTTCAGTTCTAATTTATACTTTAAATTAGAACGAAAGTTCATAATATAATTTTATATTAGAACAATTTTACTGTCAACATAAATTAAGAAAGGAGCATCAGTGTTATGGCTTTAGCGACAATTAAATATGGTAAAAATAACATAGTAAATAATGAAATAATAATGGAAAGGAAAGTTAGCCCCAATATATATCACAATACGAAATTATTGTTACAACTTTATAGTAAGGTACTGTGGCGAATTAATAATTCTATTCAAAAAATTGATGATGAATATTATGAAACATCAGGTAGAAGATTAGATGAATTATTATACAGTTTGGTAGAGGTAGATCCTTATATTTCACAAGCTAGGTTAGAAAGCAGACTTCAATCTATAGAAGATAGTAAAAGTATAATAGAAATAATTGATAAAACGTTATCAATGCTAAAGTCTTACCCTGATAATGGGGAACGGTATTATACATTAATATATAAAATTTATATTACACCTTGTAGGCATTCAGAGAATGAAGTAATAGAATATCTTTGTTGCTCAAGAGCCACATATTACAGAGAAAAGAAAAAGGCTATTAATTTATTAGGAACTATATTATGGGGATATTTATTTCCTAATATGGTCCAAGCTTTAAAAACTATAGATATGATACAAGATTGAGACTAAACAGATACAGCTTTGGTACTGACACTATACTTTGATACTGTTAAGATATATACAATAGGATATTGCGGAGTTTAAGAAAGTCCTGAAATGCAGAATTATATTGCATTGAAGGGCTTTTTTTTTATACCCAAAATTCCTAAATGAAATATAAAACTGACCCAGAAGGAGTCGCACGATTTTCGTGCGGCTCCTTTTTGCGTTCAGGCAGAAAGGAGCAATTAAAAATGTCAAAAGAAGAAAAACAACAAAATTATGAGGAATTTATGGAAGTTCTCCAAGAGGAGGACAAAAGAGAAGAAAACAATGAGAGGAGGTATTACAGACATAATCTTTCTCTTGAATACTTGCAAAAGTATGATGTACCAATTGAATTTGAATATGCAAAAGATGCGTTAGGAATTGAAAAAGAAGTTAATGAGCTATTGGATTTTACTGATTTTATTAGTGATTCAAACCTATATAAAGCTTTAAAGAAATTAAATGAATCAGATTTTAAGGTTATAGAGCTTAGATACAGATATGGGTTTTCCTTAAATGAAATAGCAGTAAAGCTTCAACTTAAAAATGATGCTGTTAGACAAAAGCATATAAGGGCTTTGGCAAAGTTAAAATCAATGCTTTAAAAAAATTTATAAAAACTTTTTTAAATTTGTCACATTTAATCTTCTCCCAAGGCTATACAGTGAGGGCGTTTTTTTATAAATGCTTTTACAAGTTCTTTGATAGTTGAATATTCAATACTTTAGGTACGTTACTGTGCAGCAGTTAAAGCTGGAAGCA
The DNA here is from genome assembly GCA_032096995.1 of Aminipila sp. Lineage (GTDB taxonomy): Bacteria > Bacillota > Clostridia > Peptostreptococcales > Anaerovoracaceae > Aminipila. The sequence continues at coordinate 4,865 of DAMCXN010000068.1, read as the reverse complement.
ACAAGAGGAAAACGCCAAGACACTTATAAATAAAATTTCAAAATTTTATTTAATAAAGAAATTTGTTTATTAAGGATAGCGATAAATTTTGCTCAAAACAGATTTGATAAATCTGATTGCCATGATCTGCACAGGAAAATAATGATACTTCCACTTAGTCTTAGGTATCCCATGGAGAGTGGCTTCCACATTGTGGGAGAGGTTAAAGTCCTATGATACTTGCTAATCACAAGTAGCTTAAAGTATTCCCAGCATTGGGGAGGTGTGACAAATACAATGCTTATTAAATAAGGAGCTATAGGTGAGGTTAATGCCTTGCCTTTAGCCCATTTATTGATAACAGACCAAAGGATTAAAGGTCTGTTTTTAATCTTTTGGTTTGGTATTAATAATTTTTATAGCAGGGGAGATGGTTTTAATGGATAACAATATGAAATATAGTATTCAGTTAGCTATGTTAAATCAATTGCTTGGGCTTAAACTTATTACAGATAAAGAATATAACACTATTAAAATAGAGTTGATGAAAAAATATAATATTATGATTATTAATGCTTGATTCAATATGTGTTCAGATATATAATTAAAACTAATAAGTTATAGGAATACACTTTGTAAGGAGCGATTTTGATGGCAGATGTTAAAGTAATAAAAGCAAGTCAAGGTAGAATTGATAGACGTAATGCAAAAGTGATAGATAGATTAAGAGTTGCAGCTTACTGTAGAGTAAGTACTGATTCAGAAGAGCAATTAACTAGTTACAATTCTCAAGTAGAGCATTATAGAAATATGGTTGAAGCTAATCCACAGTGGAGTCTTGTTGATATTTATGCTGATGAAGGGATAAGTGGTACACAAACAGATAAAAGAGCAGAATTTCAAAGAATGATAAATGATGCAGTAGATGGAAAGATTGATTTAATCATAACCAAATCAATTTCAAGATTCGCTAGAAATACTTTAGATACTTTGAAATATGTAAGGCTGTTGAAGGATTATAACGTTGCAATTTTATTTGAAAAAGAAAATATCAATACTTTAACAATGAATGGAGAAATGTTATTAACTATTCTAAGTTCATTAGCTCAACAAGAAAGTGAATCTATCTCAACTAATGTAAAAATGGGACTAAAAATGAAGATGAAACGTGGAGAGCTTATAGGATTTAATGGTTGCTTAGGATATGATTATGATACAATAAATAAAGTAATAACAATAAACGAAGAAGAAGCAAAGATAGTTAGATATATTTTTAAAAGATATATTGAAGGTGCAGGATGTTTTGTTATTGCAAAAGAGCTTACACAGTTAAATTATAAAACTAAAAAAGGAAATACTAATTGGAATGATGGTTCAGTTAGAGGAATTATAACTAATGAAAAATACAAAGGAGATTTATTATTAGGAAAGACTTTTACTGTTGACCCAATATCCAAAAGAAGACTTGATAATATGGGTGAAGAAGAAAAGTATTATATAAACTCTAATCATGAACCTATAATATCAGAAGAAATGTTTAATGAAGCTCAAAAGATACTTGAAAAACGTAGTGTAAATAGTAACAATAAAGGAAGAGGAGAAAAGTATAGCAGAAAATTTGCTTTCAGTAGTAAAATAGAATGTGGATTTTGTGGAGGCACAGCTAGTAGACGTAGATGGCACAGTAATACAACTCATGAAAAAACTATTTGGCATTGTTGTGTATCTACTAAGAAAGGTAAAAAGTATTGTCCAGACAGTAAGGGGATAGATGAAAAGATTATTGAAAATGCATTTCTTGAAGCCTTTAATATGTTTTGTCTACAAAATAAAGATATAGTTACAGAGTTTATGGAAACTGTAGAAAATACTCTTAATAACACTAATACAGCTAAAGAATTAAAAAGAGTTGCAAGAGAAGTTACTTCTTATGAAAATAAGTTAAAAAAGCTAGTGGATATGAGAATTGATGAATTAATTGATAAAGCTACTTACGAAATTAAATTCACAGAGCTTTCTACAGCATTAGAAAAGCTTAAAGTTGAAAAAGTTGATTTAGATGCTTCTAATGAAAATAACATTGATATTAAAAAAAGAATAAACAGTTTTAGAAAAGTATTTGATAGTAATAAACCAATTAAAGAATTTGATAGAGTAGTTTTTGAAAGTGCAGTTAATAAAATTATATTAGGTGGAACTGATGAAGAAGGCAACGTAGATCCATACATGATAACTTTTATATTTAATTCTGGTATGAGCCATTCACTAAAAGGTAAAGATGTGATAGAATTAGATACAGATAAAAATGACAAAGAAGTGTGTTCCTATAGCGAACTCCACACACGTTGAGACAGTCGTTAGGCTAACAAGGACCAACGGGACGAAGTAAGCCTTACGAATGTCCATGCAAGGGCTCCCCAAGAATCCGAGCGAAGCGACGGATGATTGGTAGGAGACTACTGCTGAGATGGTAGTGAAGCTGCAAAGGAAACACAGTTAAGGAATTGGTGTTAATGGGATTAGAAATCATATAAATCTCATATGTTTCGTAAGACATGATTAGGAAACAGTAAGTATAATACCCATCGTCTCCACCAAATAAGAACTACAATATTGATACATAACGAAACCCACTGATTTTCAGTGGGTTTTCGTGCTTTTGGATTTGAAATATATGGTGAGTAGGCTGAACTTTTAGAGAGTAAATGTTAAAAATTTTAAATAAATGCACCGGGAGGCAAAATGGACAATGGGTGTGCACTTATCATTGGAACTAGAGTTTAATAGCGGAAAAACGAGTATTATGGGATAGAAAGTATAAGTTAAATTGTTATAACTAGGAGAATACGATAAAAGTATTATTGCAGACTTATGCAGATTAAAACTGATTAAAATCATATACTTAGATAAAATTATATGTTAAAATATAGGAAGTGGAATCTGTGTAAGGAGGTAAGGTTATGAAAACAGAAGAAACTGAAAAATGGTCATCTCTAGATGAAGTGGCACTACATTTAGGCGTTAGCAAAGATACCATTTACCGATGGATAGCAAACAAGCAGATGCCTGCCCATAAGATTGGCCGACTCTGGAAATTAAAATTAAGTGAAGTAGACGAATGGGTAAGGAGTGGGAACGCCCTCGAAAAATAAATTAAAAGGGTAATTAGAGAAATCATTTGTGGTTTCATAAATTGCCACCAAAGCATGAATATCAAGGTAGGACACCATTTCAAACTCATTATCGGGTATGCCATTTATTTTGAGAAAAAAGTTAAAAAAACAGCAAATTATTAGAGCGAGTAATTTCTAATTTTAGAAGCAAAAAAAGAAAAAACTTCTTACAAAAAAGTGTAGGATAAAAATATACGTGTTAATTTAAAGCCTTGAAAAAACACGCTCGGGTTATTACAATAATTGGAGGAACAAAAATGTCAAGTACAACACAAAGAGCTGAATTACAATCACAAATTTGGAAAATAGCAAATGATGTCCGTGGATCTGTTGATGGTTGGGATTTCAAACAATATGTTTTAGGAACACTTTTTTATCGTTTTATTAGTGAGAACTTTTCTAATTATATAGAAGGCGGAGATGATAGTGTCAAGTATGCAGAAATTGATGATAAAATTATAACTAGTGAAATTAAAGATGATGCAATAAAAACAAAAGGCTATTTTATTTATCCAAGTCAGTTGTTTGCAAACATTGCAAAAAATGCAAATACAAATGAAAGCTTGAATACAGATTTAGCGGCTATATTTTCTGCTATTGAAAGTTCTGCAAATGGATATCCATCAGAACTTGATATTAAAGGATTATTTACTGACTTTGATACAACAAGCAATAGACTAGGAAATACGGTAAAAGATAAAAACAGTCGTTTGGCAGCTGTTATTAAAGGTGTTGAAGGACTTGATTTTGGAAAGTTTGAAGAAAATCATATTGACCTATTTGGTGATGCTTATGAATATCTAATTTCTAATTATGCTGCTAACGCAGGTAAATCTGGAGGGGAATTCTTCACACCACAAAGTGTATCAAAACTTATTGCTAAACTTGCAATACAAGGTCAAACCTCGATTAATAAGATTTATGATCCGGCAGCAGGTTCGGGTTCACTACTATTACAAGCAAAGAAACAATTTGATGATCATATTATTGAAGATGGTTTTTTCGGGCAAGAAATTAACCATACAACTTATAACCTTGCTCGTATGAATATGTTTTTGCACAATGTTAACTATGACAAATTTAACATTGCACTTGGGAATACACTTTTAGACCCACACTTTGGAGATGATAAACCTTTTGATGCTATTGTATCAAATCCCCCATATTCAATAAATTGGATTGGTAGCGATGATCCAACGCTTATTAATGATGAACGATTTGCACCAGCAGGTGTTCTTGCGCCAAAATCAAAGGCAGATTTTGCCTTTGTACTTCATACGCTGAGCTATCTTTCTAGTAAAGGACGTGCAGCTATAGTTTGTTTCCCTGGTATATTTTACCGTGGAGGTGTAGAGCAAAAGATAAGAAAATATTTAATTGATAATAACTTTGTAGAAACTGTTATTTCATTGGCACCAAATCTTTTTTATGGCACTTCAATCGCTGTTAATATATTGGTTCTTTCAAAGCATAAAACGGATACTAAAACTCAGTTTATAGATGCAAGTGGTGAGGAGTTTTACAAGAAAGAAACTAATAACAATGTTTTAACTGCAGATCATATTGAAGTAATTATGCAATTATTTGTTAGTAAAAAAGATATAGATCATATTTCAATATCTGTAGATAACGATAAGATTGCAGAAGAAAATTACAATCTTTCTGTAAGCTCTTATGTAGAGGCAAAAGATACAAGAGAAGTTATAGATATAA
>DAMCXN010000067.1:8961-13871 GCA_032096995.1 Aminipila sp. | reverse complement strand
CACATGTATAGGGAAATCTATGCTATTTTTCTTTAACATTGCCGATAAATTTGTAATAGATTCTTACCACTTGATGTTTTCTACCTTTTTCATCATAAGTTCCTTGACCTATTTCTATCTTATCGACTAGCTTAAGTAAAAGCTCTCTTGTCAATTCTTTTACTTCAGTAATATCTTCTACTAATTTAAAAAAGTTCTCAAATGACTCTTTTTTATTTTCTTCATCTTCTTTTAATAAACTATCTAATTTTGTTCTTATCTGATTCTCTTCTTTTTGATAAGCTTCAAGCATACGATCCAATCTATCACTACTAAGTTTTCCCGAAATATTATCCTCATATAACTTACTAATAATAGAATCCAGTTCTCGTTGTCTTAACTTAAGATTTTGTATAATTTTTCTCTTTGACTGACCATATCTGCCATTAGCTTCTTCTTTAGCTTCATCTTCCAAAACTTTTATGATATCATTCTTTTCTTCCTTTGTAAGATATACTTGCTTGCGAATCTCCTGAAGCACAATATTATATAAAGTTTCATAATCAATAAAGTGATTTGTACATTCTTTTTTTCCATATAGTTTGTAACCGCCACATGTCAAATTTGCTAACGCACCTTTTTTTCTAGTTCCTGTAGAGGACATGTTTCTACCACAGTCCATACATTTAGCTATACCAGAGAAAATATTCTTAAATTGGTTTTTAGGAAGATTTTTTCTAGATACACTTCTATTTCTAACTATATTAAATGTTTCCCTCGTAACAATTGGTGAATGGGTATTTTCTACAACACACCAATTTTCTCTAGGCTTGGATACAGTTATTTTACTTTTAAAAGATATTTTAGATGTTTTACCTTGTGCCAAATCTCCAACATAAACAATATTTCTTAACATCTTGCATATAATAGAAGAAGTCCACTCTTTTCTTTTAGAATAATTATCTAAATCCAAATATGGTTTTTTTACACACCTATATGCTGATGGGGTAAGTATGCCCCTATCATTAAAGGTTCGTGCTATTTCTTTTGGGCTTTTACCCTGAACAGCTAATTGAAACATTTCCTTAACAATAGGAGCAACCTCATCATCTATAACTAGATGATTTTTATTTTTTGGGTCTTTCTCATATCCGTATGGAGCAAAGTTACTTATAAATTCTCCTGCTTGCATTTTCACTTGAAAAGCCGATTTAATCTTCTTTGAAGTATCCCTTGCATACATTTCATTTATTACGTTTCTAAATGGAGCAATATCTGTATAAGCACTATCTGAATCATAACCATCGTTGATAGCTATATATCTAACTCCTTTTGATGGGAAATAAATTTCTGTTAAATTTCCTGTACTGATATAATCTCTTCCTAGACGAGATAAATCTTTAGTTATAACAATATTTATAAACCCTTCCTCTATATCAGTTTTCATTCTTAGGAACTCAGGTCTTTCAAAAGTTGTTCCAGAAACCCCATCATCTATGTATTCGTCATAAATTGAAAAATTGTTTTCAGAAGCAAAGGCACGAAGCATTTTTCTCTGAGTAGCAATACTACTACTTTCACTACTTCCTTCATCTTCTTTTGACAAACGCATATACAAAGCTGCTCTATATATTTTAGCTGTGGCTTCCAAAGTATTCCCTCCTTATATCGGAAACCTACAATAACCTGTATTTCTGCAAATTATTGTAGCAAAGAAAGCAATCAAACTCAAGATTTAACCGATTTAACAGGTCTAGCCTGTAAATGCTCTTTTAATAAATCCTTTACCTTTTTTTCTTCCGAATAAATACTTTCTATTGTGATTACACTATTTTTCATATCATACTCTTTAGTACTTTTTAGCTGTTTATTAATCATCAATATCACCACCTTTACTTCAGCACTTTTATATAACTATTCAATTCAAGAAAAATACATTACATAAATAAAATAGTACTTGCTCTTAACAGCACATATATACTGGCAGATTTAAAACTGCCAGCATTATCTACTGTTAAATAACAGTTATATTTTCATAAGTTAATCCGTCTTCGTTAATTACCACATTCCACACTACCTCTGTAGGGTTTTTCACCGGCTCATATCATCGCTATTTATTCGGCTAAACTTAAAGTTGTCCACTACAAACGTAACCCTCCTACCTATCGGGGGGCTATTGTGTTGCCCTCGCTCAATTCATAATCTAGCTTCATACCTTTAATAACTTATTTAGGCAAGTTTTATCATACTTTAAACAATATTTTTAGCATACTTGTTTAAATGCCTTTTCAGTATATCTTTTACCTATAAACTTATAAGCAGGTATATCTTCGCTTAGTCTTAAGAATATCGCAGTAATCCTCCATATTAAATTTTTAAGGTTCAGCCTACCTGAGTTACTGCAGGGTGTTTCACAACAGCCTAACAGCAGAGCTACTGAATGCCATATATGTTTCCATATATATCTTCAAATCAAGAGTTAAAGCATACTTCGCACTTTAGCTCCTGTTTTCAAGATATATAATTAATGATGAAAATATAAACTATTTGTGATAAAATTAATATATTTGCTAAGGGAAGATTTTATTTTTTTATAGGTTCAAATAGTTCACGATGTGTCATATTAAATAAATCTTCAAGTTTAACAAGAGAGGTATAGCTAGGAAAAACCCTTCCTTTTTCCCAATCACAAACAACCTGAGGAGAAACTCCAATTTTCTCCGCAACCTGCGTTTGTGGCCAATTACGTTTTAACCTCTCTTCTCTTAATCTAATTTCAAATCCCATATTTGATTTGCTCCTTTCTTCCCCTTGCAATATTCGTTGTAACCATATATTACAATACGTTAATGTCATATGTCAAGAGGTGATAATATGAATAAAGAAAATTTATTTGCTGATAGAGTAAAAAAATTACGTTTAGACACTGGTCTAACTCAAAAAATGTTAAGTCAAATGATTGGAATTTCTCCACAAACACTTAACGATATAGAAAAAGGAAGAACCAATGCTACCCTTGAAAGAGCTACATATATTGCACAAATTTTTAATGTGTCTCTTGATTATCTAGTTGGTTTAAGTGAGGACTCTACTATCTCAACATTACCTGCTTTTTCTAATGACCCATTGGTAATGTTACCAATGGATGAGCAAGAACTATTGGTTGCATATCGCTCACTTTCTGTAGAAGATCATTTAAAGCTACAAGAAATTTTGAAATCATTAAAAGCAGTTTGCTCTGCATACAATTTTAGGCATAACCTTAATAATGAATAATGTTTCAATTTCTAAATCTCTTCGTTTTCCAAGAAACCTTGTTGATGGCTTAATTAATTGGGTTTCTTTTTTCTTACTCTCTCTTGCAATACTTTTACCTCTTAGCCTTGTAGCAGAGCTACTGAATGCCATATATGTTTCCATATATATCTTCAAATCAAGAGTTAAAGCATATTTCTCTCTTTAGCTCCTGTTTTCAAGATATATAATTGCTAATGAAAAATTAAATTATTTGTGATAAAATTAATCTAATTGGTCGAGGAGAAAGGAACTTCATCTTCAACTACCACAAATAGTTGTTTATGACTTAAACAAAATAAATTTTCAAGATTGTCTAGAACCTGTCGACGTGGAAAACTTCTACTTTTTTCCCAATTGCATACAGCTTGTTTTGTTGTACCTACCATTTCTGCAACCTCTTGCTGTGTCCAGTTTCTTTTTAGTCTTTCTTTTGTTAATCTTAAAGTCACTTTGTCGACTCCTTTCCCCTCTTTATAAATACAATTAAAATGTACTTATCACATTTATACTTTAGTACATTTTAATTGTACTGTCAAGAGGTATTTTTAACTATGTTTAATAAAGAATTATTTATCAAAAGATTAGTTTTCCTAAGGAAGGAACAAAATCTTAGTCAAGCCCAATTAGGTGAAATTATAAATTTATCAAAACAAGGAGTTAATGAGATTGAAAAAGGTCGTACTACTACCCGAATTGATAAATTAGCTACTTTAGCGGATTATTTTGAAGTATCTACTGATTATTTACTTGGTCGTACTGACAATCCCAAAGTTAATAAATAAAATCATTTTATAGTCAAGAGGTTATTTATGTTTAATAATAATTTATTTAGTGAAAGATTAAAAAATCTTCGTTTATCTAAAAATTTAACTATGGAGAATTTAGGTACCCAATTTTCTGTGACCAAACAAACCATTAGTCGTTGGGAAAGTGGATATAGACTTCCTACGTTAAATGTTACCTATAATATTGCAAAATATTTTAATGTTTCATTGATTATTTAGTTGGTCTTACTGACAATCCCAAAGTTAATAAATAAGTCTTATACCTCTTATCCTCTTGTTAAAAGGATAGGAGGTATTTTTAACTTCTGCTCCTTGTAACGGAGCTACTGAATGCCATATATGTTTCCATATATATCTTCAAATCAAGAGTTAAAGCATATTTCTCTCTTTAGCTCCTGTTTTCAAGATATATAACTTTACTTAAGTGCTTATTATTCATAAAATTTTGTCCATTCAAAGTTTAATGTTTCTGCTATTTTTTTTGCCAAACCTGTTGATGGGGTTCTATCTCCTGTTTCTATTTTGCAATAATAAGACCTTGAAATATCTATTTTTTCTGCCATTTGGGATTGAGTATACCCCTTTACAATTCTTTTTTCCTTTAAGTATTCTCTCATATCTCATTCCTTTCTGAGTCAAATTGGCACTTACTAATTTTTATTATAGTGCCATTTTGGCACATTGTCAAGAGCATTAAATACGCTTTTGTACGTTTTTGACTCTTTTTTACAAACTAATTTAAGTTCATATTAAAATAAAGATAATTTATAAATTAAAGGAAGGAAATCTTTATGGATTTTGGACAACGCCTTAAGGCTTTGAGTCAGGAAAATTCTATGACTCAAGAAC
>DAMCXN010000067.1:0-8951 GCA_032096995.1 Aminipila sp. | reverse complement strand
CTAACACAAATTACAATTGATTTAGATATCTTAATTAGCAAAAAAAATTGAAGTCCGTAGACCTGCAATATCTGGATATGAAACAAAACATCAACAACCTGATTTTGAAAGATTATGTTTAATTGCTGAAGTTTTTAATGTTTCTACTGATTATTTACTTGGCAGAACTAATATCCGTAATTTTAACTTAAATAATGAAATATCCTCTAAAATTACTCCTGAAGAAAAAAAGTTACTAAAAATATATTCATCTTTAACAAATACTTGTAAACATAATCTTCTGCTCCAAGCTGAATCATTATTAAATATGCAAGAAGATTTAATTAGTAAAGAAGGCGCACCACTCACCCCTCAAAAGGGGGCATAAATTTAAAGATTACGGCAAGGTTATCCCCTTTAAAAAGGATGACTATACATAGCAAGTTTTGTAGCAAGAAATCAGTTTTAGAAAAGAGTTTTACAGAATTATGAAAGAACTTTTACAACATAGATTAAAATACTTACGTGAAACAATTTCACTAACACAAAAACAGTTAGCTGATGCTGTTAATACTACACGAGCAAGTATTGCTAGCTATGAATCGGGGAATAATACGCCACCTGCTGAAGTTTTAATATCTTTGGCTACTTTTTTCAATGTTTCAACTGACTATTTACTAGGACTTACCAGTACTAGTATGCCATATAAAAATGCGGTTCCTATTTCTTTGGTTTCTGAAGAGAAAGCTTTGTTAGAAACATACAGATTACTTTCAGAGCAAGCAAAAGGTAAGCTCCAAGAAAGGGCAAAAATGCTATTAGAAGATGAATTATTGCAACAAAAAACCGTTAAAAAGGGAACTGCTTAGAATTCATTGTATTAATAAAAGAAAATGTTACTTATTTAGATTTCAAAAAATTTCAGAATAAAAGGGAATATATTTTAAATAGTTTAGAGGCTTATGGCAAGGTTATTCCATTTAAAAGGAATGACTATACTTAGCAAGTTTTGTAGCAATTTACAACATATTTCAAAAACTTTAGGAGCTTATGGCAAGATTATTCTATTTATAATAAATAATCTTACATAATAAATATTGCCTATGCTTTCCTTCATAGGCAACCTCAAAATATTGTGATAAGCAAATTAAACTTTACTTATCACAATATTTAATATCAATATAGATTTATAGAAAGGTTACTGCTTTTAAAGCAAAAACCTTTCTCTTTTATTTTAGAGCACAATTCGACAAAATATTACATTTAGAAAGGGATTTACTATGAGAAGAAAAAGAAATGGCATTAATGTCTTTAAATTAGGAATTATAGGAATGGGATTAACTTTTATGATCTCTTTAGTACAGTCTATTCAACATTATTTTACTGCACATCCTACCTTTTTATATTTTTTACAATGTATGTTATCTTCTGTTGTCTTCATTTTCTTAACATATCTTATTTTCTATTTTCCTGCTAAAGATGAACCTTATTTTAAAAAAGTTAGAAATATAACATTTTTAATAAATTTAGGATTAGGACTAGCGACGTTCTTAGATTCACTATTACCTGAAGCTATTGCACGCCTTTCATTTTTAATGTTCATTGCTGCACCAATATATGTAATCGTTAGTACAATTAGATATTTTAAGCTTAGCAAACAATGCACTAATTCTCCCTCTTATTCCTTTGGAGATTCAGATACTAATATTATGGACATGAGCTGGCAGGAATTTGAGCAGTTTATAGCTGAGCTAATGAGATATGAATTCCCTGCACCAGAATATGAAGTAGAATTAACTCAAGCTTCCCATGACGGAGGAATAGACGTCTTTGTTCGTAACAATGATCCATTACATAGCAGAACCATAGTTGTACAAGCAAAGAAATATACCAACTTAATAAAAACAGAATCAGTACACGCTTTATTAGGGGTAATGCATAAAGAAAAAGCCTCTGAAGCAATATTTATAACTACAAGTCACTTTGGCCCTTCTTCATATACTTTTGCAGACTCAGAAAAGCGTATAAAGCTTATTGATGGAAAAGAGTTATTGAATAGGCTAAATAGATATGGTATTAGTAATTATTATATTGATTATTCAACTAATGCAGGTAGTTCTCTAAAACAGGTGCATATTGTTAATGAATAGTAGATACTAATTTATTAGGCTATAATTATAAACACCCCCCAAATAACTATATACTTATTTAGGGGGGTCTGAAATTAATTATATTTTAAATATTATTGTAAATACTTAATTAAAACATTCTTTTTTCTTTCATATACATTAATTACCTGTCTCTTCAATTCAGCAAGTTGCTCTTCAATTTGTTGAATCTCCATTACTATCTTATTTTGTTCTTCAAGTGATGGTAAAGGTAATCTAATATTATTAACTGTAGCCAATGACAATTCTATTTGACCACTTTGCCCAGTTGCCATTTTTTCTATTGTCTTAAAGCCTAAATTAGCTAAAGCATATAAAATATACTTTGGCAAAGCCTTAGTTTTATCTACCCTAAGAATTGTTATATGACTATCCACTACAAAGTCACCATCTAAATCAAATAAAGTAACTCTACCTGCTGTCCCTACACCTGATGAATTTATTAAAATATCTCCTTTAATAAGATTCCTTTCATCTGATATAAAACCCTCTGTAACATAATGTCTCACAGAAAAATCAAATTCGGTAAATCCACGCGCTTGACCTGATTTAATTATTTGAATATTTGACTTACCATATTTAGCAGATTTCCCTCGCTGAACCATTGTCGTTATTTTATCAATCCTCTGTTCCGAATAAGTAAAATATTTAGGCTTTAACAAATAGCTTTTTAATTCTTTTATTTTTTTATAATTTTCTTTTTCTGTTTGTTCTATTACCGTAATTTCATCTATTATTTTTTGTTGAATGTTTAAAGGTGGAAATGGAATTTTTATTTGTTCTATTTCATTCTTTGTAATTGAAGCAAATGATGTTCCAACATTTCCAACAATATAATTTTCCATATCATTTAAAATATAAAATAAATACATTTGTTTCATAAGGTTATTACATTTAATTGCGGCTAAGCCTCTGCCAATACATATATCTTCAGTTACTATATTAACAGGGCCTACTGGTGCTCGTACCGACATAACTATATCATCTTTATAAGCTTTTTTTGTTATTTTCGTTGTCCATTTCTTTGGTGGCGCTAAAAATTTTTTAGTAAATTCAGTTTTCCCTTGATAAAAAGGAATCCCCTTTGCTATTGCATTATAATATTTACCTTCTGGAGATTGACCAGATGTTATTGTCGCTACACTACTTAATTTTATCATTTCAAACTTTGAGTTTAATTCTATTTTTTTTTTATAGTTTATAGAAATCCGCTTATTAAATTCTACTTTTATGAATTCCATCATATCCACTAAATCATGAATAAAAATATTCTCTTTTATATTACCATTTATATTAACATTTTCATTCATAAATGAATTATAAACATAATAGTTTGCCTTTTCAGGATTTAAACAATGTTCATCATAAAGTTTACTTCCATTTGGCGACATTTTTATTCCTTCATGGCCTCTGCGATTACTAAATTCATACCCTATAAAATCTTTTTCTGCTTGTTTTTCACCAACTTTTACAAGTGTAACCTTTTGATTATATGCTAATAAAAAATAAAGCATTTTTTCTTTTTCAATCTCACTTACTTTATCAAAAAACATTTTATCTAATTTTTTCTTTTGTTCAATATCAGAAAGCTGTTGAAAAACTTTTTTATTTTTTAGATTTTTTATTTCAGTAAGATTATTAAACCAAAGTATATAATCTTCATAAATTTCAGTTTGCTTTATTTTTTCATTTGGCTTTCTAAGTGCAAATGAAATGTAATCTGCAAAAAAAATTCCTTCATAAACACCAATTACATATTTACTAAATGCCTTTTCTATTCCTAAAACAGTTATGTCTTTAGGTCTTTCAAAAAATATTTCAATAGCATTATGAATACTTTCCCAATCAGTGTTTGCTCTTCGTTGTAAAAATAATGTAACTGTATTTGTTCCTGTAGCCATAAAAGTATTTGTTCCAAATTCAGTAATAGCTTTTATATAAAAATATTTTAATAAAATTTCTCTTGTATAAATATAAATACCACTGTTGCTTAAAATAGAACTGGGTAAAACTATTCCTGCTCGGCCACCAACTTTTAAAAGTTGTTTTGTTCTTTCCACAAATAAACATTCTATTTCCGAGCTACTGTCTGTAAGCCTATTATATAAGTCAAAGGAGTCACCACCACTATTTAAAGTAGATTTAAAGGCTGAAACCGAATAAGGTGGATTGGCTATAAGTATATCAAATTGAGCATTATCTTTTTGATTTTCTTTTGATACCTCTTTAAGTTTTCCTCTATAATCCTTAGATGTTGTAAAATGATCAAGCCCATTTCCTCTTATAATATTTGCTTCACCATCTCCATTAAGAAATGAACTAACCTTTGTTGTTTTTACAAGTCTATAATCCGCTTCTATACCATAAACATACTCTTTTGCCCATTCAAATTTTCCATTTTCGTCTGCCCAACCTTTTAGTTTTCTTTTCGCTGTAGGCTTTGCTTTTGATATGTCTAAATTTTCAATAATAGTCTGCACTTTATCCATATATTCGGTTAAAAAATGTCCACTTCCAGTAGCATAATCAATTGCGAAAGGTAAAATTTCTGAACTACCTGTTTGCATTTTTTCTTCAATAAATTCTTTAATAGGCAAACAAGAAATAATATACCTAGTAATAGGAACAGGAGTAAAAAATTGCCCTGCTTCTTGTTTTATACTAGTATTTAATAAAAGTTCAAAAAAATCACCTAAAAACTGTTGCTTATGTCCATATCGAAATTGATATGGTTGTAATAATTCAACAACTTCCTTTACAACACACGCATTCGCTTCGAATGAATTATCATCAAAGACTTCTATAAAGGCAAACTCTGGATTTTTTTGTAATCTTAATTTAACAAACATTTTTTGTATTTCTTTTAAAACATTTTCATCATTAATATTACTTAATTTAGCTGAAATTTGTTCTGATGAATAATCAGTAACATCAATACCTAAAAAATCCATCATTCCATTTTTATAAAGATCATTTAATCTATTTTGTAATTTTTCATTTGTATCATCATATCGCCATTGAAATTCAACTTCGTCATCATCATTCTTATTTTCATCATATATCTTACAAATAAACAAATTTAAAATTTTATTAAATGCATTTGGTTTATCTGATACAACATTATGTCTTAATATTTCTGCAAATTGATTAAAAATTCTACTACTATCATCTTTAGATATTGGTTTTAATCTACCACGAACTAAGTTTTTTATCTCTATCTTATATGGTGTAGCCCATTCTTCAAAAATTCCATTATCACTTGAATTTTTATTCCAATGATCAAATATTTCTTTTGTATTATTAAGTTCAATCCATGCTTTATCTACTTTTATAACGTCATTAATATATTCAATATCATCATTTGAAAACCTAGAAGCATATAAACAAAGATATTTTACACTTTTGTCTTGAACATAATAAGAAAATAATTGTCCTCCATTTTTTAACATCTTCTTTTGTTCTTTTACAAATTCAGTCCCCCATGTTTTACACTCTATCATCATAAAAGCTTTTTCATTGCTATCAAAGATTAAAATATCTAATTTTCCCTTCAATTCTCTCCCTAATGGAAATTTATATTCAAGTGAAATATCTTCTGGAGCATATCCCTTTTCTAAAAGTCTATCAACACATTCAAGCACTACAAAATTTTCCGAATTCTCAAAATTACTTGTTGTAACATCCCCTAAATGGATACCCTCATTTTCATCTATAAAATTTGGTTTATATTCTATTTTTTCATCATTAAAGTTTATTTTAATTATATAGTTGTTGTGGTTACTATATTTCTTAAAATACACTCCATCAGTACCATTTTCAGGCTTATACCCTAATTTTTTAATTAAAAGTTTAATTTTATCAGTACTAATTTTCACATTAACCACCTCCAACAATTTATTTATCCAAATTATTATTATACGTAAATTTTTACAAATCGTCAATTAATTAAATACTTGTTATACGGGCAATTTCTTTGGCAAATATCACACATTGGTATTTCCAAAAAAAATTGTTCCTTTTTATGTATTTACAAAAGCATTTTTTAGCGTTAACTTGATAATCTTTTAAACAGTTATATGGGCATTGCTCTAGTCATACTTTGCAATTATTACAATAATCTTCTTTAAGCTCTTGCCCATATTCTTCAGGAACCCAATCTGTAACTAATGCTGCAGATCTTAAAGAAGTTCCATATTCTTTGTTTATTACTAATGAGTTCTTTCCCCACACTCCTAAACCAGCCAAAACAGCAGCATTTTTATAACTTATCCCGGGGGTAACTACCGCTTTATATACGTTGTTTTTAAATGACTAGTAAATTCTTTAATCTTTTTATTAGCAGCCTTATATGCTGGGTAATCATCTCCAATCACGCATTTTGTAATCCCTCTTCTAAATACATCTTCTGAAAAATCAACAGCATTACCAACAATAATAATAGTTTTAGCTTTTTTTATGTAGAAACTCGCGATTTTCCCATACTCAAATTTAAGTATAGGCTTTTTAATTTTAATTTTTTCTAGTTCTTCTACTTTGCAGGACCCCATAACAAATCTATCTGTTATAAATTGTCCTATATTAACCATATATCCTCCTCTTTCTTACAATAAAAAAAGAGCCTATTATTTTTATAGACTCCTACTAAACTTATCTCTCTTTAACAAACTAAATAAATATCATAACAAAATAATCTTCTTTTCAACTATAATCTCAATCTTTTGCTGGTTTCTTATATATTTATCTACTGGATTTTTATCTGAAAGCTTTTCCACAAAAAATGTCCTTGGAACATGATATTTTTTATCGTCATTATATTCCAATCCCAAATGAATTACTGCTTCATCATACTTACTATAAAACATAATTTCACTATCAATATTCGTGGGTGGATTAACCAATTCCTTATCATACTTTATTGCACAAGGTATTTTAATTAACTGTGGAAGTAAATAAAAATACACATATTTCGCCTTAACACTCTTAAATTTACTTAAATCCAAAGACTTTAAGTGTGGAATATCAATTGTACCTGATTTAATATTATTCCATCCATCTATTCCTTTATAATTATGTATATCAGTTCGTCGTACAGTTCTTTTTGCAATTGATTCGATTCCTAACAAATGACAAAAATTATCTTCATCAAATCTCAAACTAATGTTCTTTTCAGTTTCATTATCTAAGCTTATTCTATATTGATATATAAAGGGATTTAAAAATTGCTCATAATAACTTTGTAACGTTTGTAATGTAATATCATTTATTTTAGGTTTAATCTTTAAATTCTTTAATTCTATTGCACTGTACATATAACTCCCCATTTTTATTATAAATATTTAAAAATAGAAAAAGCTCTGACTAATAATCAGAGCTTTTTTAGCAACTTTAATTTATTCTGCTCATATTTAAACTCTCCGCAGCAGAGAATCCAGGAGCTGCACCCAGATATTATATTTTATGCTTACCACATAATGATTATACTAATAATATAATCCTCTGCAGTAATAATAGTAACTTTTTATCAACTTAATTATACTCTAATAAAACAAAAAGTCAAATTTTTAATTATAATTAATTAAATCTGCTTTTTTCCACCTTGAATATCCATTTTTAGTTAATCCATATGTACATTTCCATATAGTTTCTAGTTCTGCCACTTTAAAATCTATTTTATTTATTGTATAGTTTTCATTATTATCTCGATAAACTATTAATTTAACTTTTTCTTTTTGTTCTGTAGTAAAATAACATATTAAATTGCATTTTTTACCCCAATGTTTAAAATCTAAATTCCCTATAAATTCTCCCTCTCCAATTAATAATTTATAATCTTTTAACCCAAATTCTACAACTTCATCTTTTGTAGTAATAATATTATCTTTAGTCATTACCCTATTCCCCTAATTTCTTATGCAATGGTACCCTTTCTCCTACATATCTAAACGGTTCTACCGCTTCATCTAATAGCTTATCAACATCATACAGCTTTGTAAAACTTGCAAACTTTCCATCTGTCCCTCTTTCAAAGCAGCGTACAACTCCAAGTTTTATCATAGAGTATAAGAATGACTCGTCACATTCTATCCTCATCAGTTCTGGTTCACCATGAATATCATAATCAATAACAGCATCAGTGTAGCTGTATGGTATTTTGCCTATGCGTTCATCATAAATTATAATTGGTTCGAAAGAATCATAATCAGGGAAGCCTTGTTCTGATTCCATAAGTGTTATTAGCGTTAGACCTATGTTCTTAGCTGTTTTTGTTCTCATGTGCCATCTTGTCTCTGCACATTCTGCATCTACATATGTTTTACCACATATCGCAGCTACCAACTCTCTTATTTCATCCGCTGAATAAAGTTCTTTTGCCATTTCTAAAGATATAACATATTTTTGCTTGATTTCTTCAATATCTCTTACTTCTTCACCAACTAAATTTAACATAATTTAAGCCTCCTTATATTTTTTCTCCGTTTTCCATAACAAAGTTAATTTCTAGTTTTACTCCAAGAATATCGGCAATTTCCTGCAGCTCTTTTTCTGAAAAATTGTCACGTCCAAGTTTGTTATATAAATTCTGTGAGCTTGTAGATTTAGCTTTTGCCAAATCTACTACACTCCAGCCTTTTTTCTGTAATAGTGTTTTTATTTTCTCCGACATCATAATTTATCACCTCTTATTTGAGATCACTATAACACTTTTTAGTGTTATGTGTCAATGTTAGAGTTTTATATGTATATTACCTATGTACCCACCTATTTCTAACCATTACCGCTAAAAGCTGTTCTTTATCCTCTTTC
>DAMCXN010000066.1:13651-14151 GCA_032096995.1 Aminipila sp. | reverse complement strand
AATATTAACATGTGGCTTTGTTCTTTCAAATTTCTGCTTTGCCATTTTTATATTCCTCCCTTTTGCGTATTAATCATGCAAATAATTTCTTTTATATTTTTATTGGAGCTGTTGAGCAGGCTTGAACTGCCGAACCTCTTCCTTACCAAGGAAGTGCTCTACCAACTGAGCTACAACAGCACGTTATCCCTATTTTACAACATAGTCCAAGCATAGTCAACAGGACAAATTTAATATTTTATAACTATGCTTTAAAGACTTTCTTATACATAAAGGTACATACATTAATTCAAGTTAAAATCCGTTAATAAACCATACTTTTCCTTTAAAGTCAAAATACGCAATACACTTTCGTCAATTCTTTTTTCACTTATGGTCCCATCTTTAACTGCATCATAGATTCCATTATAAGCTTCTACAAAATTTTCAGGCATTAAGATAATATCAGCTCCTGCTAAAATAGCTTTAACAGAACCTGTACTAGATGTATACTCCTGCTT
>DAMCXN010000066.1:0-13619 GCA_032096995.1 Aminipila sp. | reverse complement strand
CCCATTGCCATTGAATCGGTAATAACCACACCATCATAACCCATCTCATTTCGTAGCTTACCTTCAATCATTTCATTTGACAAAGAGGAAGGAAGTCCATCTGTTGTTATATTAGAAGCTGTAATATGGGAAATCATAATCATATCTGTTTTTGCTGATGAATTAATAAACGGAATTAACTCACTTTCCTTTATTTCGTTCCATGTCTTATCCGTAGATACAAATCCTTTATGAGTATCCCCTTTTGTATCACCATGACCAGGGAAGTGTTTTATACAACACATAATACCTACTTCATGAAAACCATCAATTTCTGCAGATACCATTTTTGATACAAGTTCAGGATCACTACCAAAAGAACGATTACCAATAACAATATTTTCTGGATTTGTATTAACATCAGCTACCGGAGCAAAGTCTAAGTTAAATCCATATTCTTTTAAGTATGAACCAATTGTAATTCCCACATCTTCTGCAATTTTACTATCCTCAGTCAATCCTATTGTTTCCATACTTTCGTATTTTGTTACATCAAAAGCCTTTGAGTTAGCAATTCTGGCTACTGAACCACCTTCCTCATCAATTCCTACAAATAACGGAATGTTACTCTGGTTTTTCATTCCATCAACAAAATTGGTCAGTTGTATAGGTGATAAAATATTTTTTTGAAAAATAACCACTCCACCTACATTGTACTTCTTCAAAGCTTCAATCATTTGATCATTTAATTCTGTTACACCATTTACTTTTGGAGTAGTGCTTTCCCCTGTAATAATATTAACATCCAAAGAATCAGGACGAATAATAAATAGTTGTCCAATTTTCTCCTCAAGCGTCATATTTCTAATTAGTTTTTCTTCTTTTGATAACACTTCATTAGACGGCTTATCATTTATTGAATCTGAGTTTTCTACACTTGACATAGTACATGAAGTAAAAATCAGTATTATAACAATTATTAACGAATTTATAAATATCTTTTTCATTTACTCAACCTCTTTAGAAAGCTCTTTTTCCATTGTAATTTTTTATTATATATAATATCAATAATTAATAGAATACTATAGGCACTAGTAATTATCAACATCATCTCTACAAATAGTAGAATAAAAGGAAAAGGTATCTAAAAAATTGAACCTATTTTTATAAGTACATTTTCTAGATACCTTTTCCTAATTTAAGAAATTTTATTTTTATAGATATTATAAAGCTATTTAATATAAGAATTTATTGCATCTGCACCTTCTTTGTGTGCATGGTAATAAACTCGTATTTCTCTATTTGAATCAAAATCAAATCTAGTTTCTTCTAAAAGCCCATTTGCCTCTGCTGTCATAAGTGCCTCAACAACAGCATCTTTTCTTAGTGCTCTGAAATTTCCATATTGACCCTTTAAGGCTTCAATAACATCATCTGCACAAGCTTCGTCTATGTTTGTAAAATATTTTAAAATTGCATAATTTAATGGTTTCATATAATTAAGCCTCCTTTTTTCTAAATAAATCTAAAGGATTTACTGCCATTACAAGTATACCAAATGACATAACAATAGCTGCAATCCAAGCTATCGGTGCTAAACTCCATCCATCTTGTCCTACAATTATTCCAAGGATAATCCATGTACATAACGGTGAGAAGAAAGAGTATGTAGCATTACAAGCCATACCAAGTGCTGTTCCACACATGCTATTGCCTTTATACCAAAGGTTAAAGCAATAAACTGATAGGAATCCACTTATAACAAACCAAATCATAGCAGAGCCATCTGTTACAGCTGCTGTAAATAAATCAAATGAAAGACCTAATCCTCCTCCAGACATAATAGCAAAGATAGGAACTAAAATAATTAAGTTTGCAAGTCCTGAAGTAATCTGTCTGATTGTAATACCAATTTCATAGTCAACCATACAAGTTGCGTAACCTGCAACACAACCTTCGATTCCCCAACCTAATGCTGCAACGAAAGCAACAATCATACCTAATACAAGACCATCTGGTGCTTCTCCACCAAAACCAGTACTTGCAATCATAAGGCTTGCTGAGAAACAAATAAGAATACCAATGATTGTACGTGGTGTAAGTTTTTGCTTATACAAAATTCTAGCTAAAATAGATGCAATAGCAGGACATAAAGCTGTAATTGGAATTACGATAGAACCTGCAAGTTGTAAACTTATAACGTATGCAGTTGCCGCAACTGGACCTCCAGCTACTGCCGCAACAGCAATCATTCCACCTGGTCTTGTCTTAACTGTTCTAAAGAAATCACCAAGTTTACCCTTAATAGCAGCAATAATTACAGCCCATACCGCACTAAGAGTATCATTAATAGCAGCCCCTAAAGCTCCTAATAAGTAAGTAATAGCGAAAGCTGATAAAACAGTGTTTGGTCCATACCATTCTGCCCAAATGCCTGTTGACATTCCTAAAGTTATAAAGGCAGAATAAAGACCATAGAATAAGCCTGAAATTAATCCGATAATAATACCTCTTTTAAAAAAACTAGATGCTAAATTGTTTTTAGCATTCAACAATTCTGAATCAACTGTCGCTGCTCCTAAAACCTCTTTCATAAGAAATAACTCCCTTCAACATTTTTTATATAATGGAATTATAAACCTTCCCCTAAAGGGTAATATCAACAGTTTTTTCTACATTATTCTCTTCTTTTCGACAAATATTCGACAAATTTCTACATTTTGTCGAATTCTTTAATTTTCTAATAAGAATTACCTTTTCATTATTTAGATTTTATATAGTTCAAACTATAATTTATTTTTACATATGCATAAAAAAATCTCATAAAACTTTACGTTTTATGAGATTTCATTTTGTATCTTTATTTTTAAACTCTTTTTAAATGAATTTCTAATTTTTTTCTAATTCTTTGAATTGCATTATCTATAGATTTTGGAGTTTTTCCCATCATTTTTCCAATATCATTATAGTTTTTGCCTTTGAGTATCTCTACTAAAACCTTGCTTTCTAGTTCACTAAAAAAACTTTTTCCCTCTATTCCTAATCCTTCCATTTTCTCTTTCATTATTAGAATTGCTTCAGGATCACCATTTATCCCACAGGCCAATCCGTCAAGAATTTTAACATCATTATCATCATCAAAGCCATTCCAATCTATCGAGATAGATGTATTTAGTGGAGAATTTTTTAGTCTAGTAGATTGTCTGACCGCAGATACAATTTGACTGTTTATGCAAATCTCGGCATAAGTTCTAAAGCTTGCATTTTTATCACTTTTATAGCTTCTAATAGCCTTAAAAAGACCTATCATACCTTCTTGCATTAAATCTTCTGAATCTGCTCCCACTACAAAATACAAATGTGCCTTGTATTTTATAATTTTTTTATACTTTCTAATCAAAGTTTCTTCAGCAAACTCATCACTCGCTTGTGCTAAAGCTACAAGCTCTTCATCCTTTATTTGCTTATATTTTTCCTGCATCTCTTTGTTTTCTTACCTCACACATTAAAACTGCAGCAGCATTTGAAGCGTTTAAAGAAGTTATTCTTCCTATCATAGGTATTGATACAACAAAATCGCATTTTTCCTTAACTAGCCTACTTATGCCAAAACCTTCACTACCTATAACTATAGCTACTGATCCTTTTAAATCCGTTTTATAATAGGTTTCCCCATCCATATCACAGGCATAAATCCAAACACCTTTTTCTTTTAATTTACCTATAGTTTGTGCAATATTAGAAACTTTAGCACAAGAAACATATTCCACAGCACCTACTGAAGCTTTGGCTACTACATCTGTAATTCCTACTGCCCGACGTTTAGGTATTATGATCCCATGTGCACCACAGGCTTCTGCCGTTCTCATAATTGCTCCTAAATTATGTGGGTCCTCTAAATTATCTAAAATAATTATAAAAGGTGACTCCCCTCTTTTTTCAGCAATCTCCAAAATATCTTCAACCTCACAATAAGAATAAGAAGATACATAAGCAGCAACACCTTGATGTGGCCCACCATCAGATAATCTATCTAATGTGGCTTTATCAGCCATAACAACAGGAATCTTTTTATCTCTTGCCATTCCAACTATTTTCTTTATAGAGCCTTCCGTCCCTTTTCCTACAAGTATTTTTTCAATTTCTCTATCACTACGCAAGGCTTCTGTTACTGGATTTCTTCCTATTAAAATGTTGTTATTAACTTTCTCTTTTTCCAAACTATTTTCTCCTGTATTCTGTAAATTTATATTCTAAATCTTTATACCTTTGCATATCACTTTCCCAAATTAGTTCAATATCATCACGTTTATCCAAATTATCTAAAAACTTATCTGCATCAAAAGTTTTGAAAATTTTAGTTATAAAGTATGTGTCACATTTATCTAATAACTCAGAATATACCTTTTGCCCACCTATAACAAAGATTTCATCTGAATCATATTTTTCTAATTGCTTAAAAAGTTCTTCATGGCTAGTGCAGACCATACAATCTTTAGTACAGTCTTTGTTGGAAGACAATACAATATTAGTTCTCCCTGGTAAAGGTTTTTTCCCAGGTAATGATTCTAAAGTCTTTCTTCCCATTACTACAACTTTTCCTAATGTTTTCTCTTTAAAATATTTTAAATCATCTGGAATATAAGTTAATAAATCGTTATTCTTACCTATTCCCCAATTATTATCTACTGCTACAATAATCTTCATGCATAATACTCCTTTTAAATCATATTTTATATGGCAATCGGAATGTTCTTTATTTGAGGATTCTTTTCATAGTTTTCAATTTTAATATCATCTAATGTAAAGTCGTAAAAGTCTTTAATGTCTGGATTTAATGTAAATTTAGGGGCTGCAAATTGTGGTCTCTGTATCATTTCTTTTATAACAGGAACATGCCTATCATAAATGTGAGCATCCGCTATTACATGAATTAATTCTCCAACTTCAAAACCACATACTTGTGCTAACATATGTACTAAGATCGAATATTGAACCACATTCCAATTGTTTGCAGCTAATATATCTTGTGATCTCTGGTTTAAAATAGCATTTAATTTATTTCCTGTAACATTAAAAGTCATGCTATATGCACAAGGTTCTAAATTCATTTCAGTTAAATCTTCAAAGTTAAAAATATTTGTTAAAATTCTCCTTGAATATGGAGTATTCTTTAGCTGCCAGATAACATTATCTACTTGATCCATTACCCCTTGAGAAAACTTATATTTTTTTGCTAGTTGATATCCATATGCTTTTCCAATTGTACCTTTTTCATCTGTCCATTCATCCCAAATATGACTCTTTAAATCTTCAGTTTTATTTGACTTTCTTTGCCAAATCCAAAGCAATTCATCAAAGGCAGATTTTATTGCTGTTGGTCTTAAAGTTAATGCAGGAAATTCCTCTTGTAAATTGTACCTATTTACAATTCCAAAACTCTTTATGGTATGCGCTGGAGTTCCATCTTCCCATTTAGCTCTAACAATTTGTCCTTCTGAAGAATATCCATTTTCTAATATATTTTTGCACATATTTACAAATAGTACATCTGCTTTACTCATTTTTCCACCTTTCATCTTTTGAAGGGTATTACAACTTCCTTTTATCTAATAAAATACTTAATAATAATGCCTATAATCCCCAAAATTATAATGACTAAATATAACTTAGCATTTAAGTTCCATCCTTTTTGTGGATTTTGTTTATTATATTGTTCATATTTTTTGCTAATTTCTCTATTAGTCAAATAATAATCCCAAATAAATTCTTTAAATTTATTTCTTACTTTTTTTTCTGACATTATTAATCTCCGCTTTATCTATTATCTCCATAGATTGATTAATGATCTCTTCTAACCTTTCTGTAAGACCTGATAAATACAAAAAACCAACCAAAGCTTCAAAAGCTGTTGCCAGTTTATATGTAACCGGGTCAGCATGCTGTGGCTTTGATGTTATTTTTTTATTTCTAGCACGCTTAACAAGCCTCTGTTCATCATCAGTCAAAGAGTCCATTATTTTTTTTACTGCTAAAGCTTGTCCCTCAGCACGAACAAACTTTACAGCTAACCTATTTTGCTTGTTTACATTGATTGGATCCTTCTCTAGTACATATTTTCTTACATATACTTCATAAACCGCATCCCCAATATAAGCTAAAGCTGTTGTATTAATTTTATTTACTTCCATCTATAAATCCTTATTCTTTATTTCGCACAAAATACCCTTTGGTAATCAAAAGGGTATTTTCATATCGTCTATTTCTTTAGATGTCCTATTCCTTTATAATTTGTACCCCCTGAGGTGTATCTTTAAGAACAATGCCTTTTGCCTTTAAAATATCTCTAATTTCATCGGCTCTTGCAAAGTTTTTGTTTTTTCTTGCGTCTTGTCTTTCTTCAACCAGTGATTGAATTTCTGAATCAATAGTTTCATCTTCTTCCTGTTGAAGTAATCCTAAAACTTCTGTAAGTTCAGTAAGGGTCTCCAATGCCTTTTTAGCAAATTCCTTTGAAGCTCCTTCTTTTATTTGATTATTAATAAATGTAATAAGTTCAAACACAGCAGTAATAGCATCTGCAGTATTTAAATCGTCATCCATAGCATCTATAAAGTCTTGCCTATACTTATCAAAACTATTAATCGCCATTTTTTCATCTTCAGACATATTGTCTAAACCCGTTTCTATTAAGTGCTTTAATGTAGACTTTGCATTTTCCATTCTTGATAATCCATTTTTTGCTTGTTCCATAAGAGTATCACTAAAATTGATAGGGTTTCTATAATGTCCAGATAACAAAAAGAATCTCATAACTTCTCCACTATAAGTATTTAATATATCTCTTACAGTAAAGAAGTTTCCTTTAGATTTAGACATTTTCTCATTATCTATAGTAATGTATCCGTTATGCATCCAATAGTTAGCAAAAGGTTTACCATTGTGTGCCTCAGATTGTGCTATTTCATTTTCATGATGAGGAAAAGCTAAATCCTGACCTCCTGCATGTATATCTATAGTTTCTCCTAAGAATTTCTTCGACATAGCAGAACATTCAATATGCCAACCGGGTCTACCCATTCCCCATGGAGATTTCCATGCTATTTCATCATCGGTCTTTCTAGCTTTCCATAGTGCAAAATCCAACGGATCTTTTTTTCTTTCTTCAACTTCGATTCTAGCACCAGCATCTAAGTCTTCTATATTCTGTTTTGAAAGTTTTCCATATTCCTTAAACTTTCTAGTACTATAATAAACGTCACCGTCTACTTCGTAAGCATACCCTTTTTCAATAAGGTCTTCAACAAACTGAATAATATCATCCATTGTCTCTGTAACCTTAGGGTGTATAGATGCTTTTTCTACATTTAAAGCCATAGCATCCTTAAAGTATTCTTCAATATATTTTTCACTTATTTCTGAAGGTGAAACACCTTCTTCTCTTGCTCTATTTATTATTTTATCATCAACATCAGTAAAGTTTTGAATAAACTTTACATTCTTTCCTCTATATTCTAAATATTTTCTTAAAGTATCAAAAACTACAAAAGGTCTTGCATTTCCTATGTGTATCAGATTGTACACCGTTGGACCGCAGACATATATCTTTATTTCCTTTTCATCAATTGGAACAAAGTCTTCTTTTCTTCTTGTCAAAGTATTATAGATTTTCATAGCGATACGTCCTTTCTTAATAACATAGGGCAGGTAAACCTGCCCTAAAATTATACAATATTATTCTTAAGTTGTATACCCATTTAAACACAATTCAAACATGTTTAAATGTAATTCATTGGATTTTTAGCTACACCATTTACTCTTACCTCAAAATGTAGTACATAGCCTGTTGCATTACCAGTTTTTCCTACTGTTGCAATAGTTTCACCTTTTTTAACAGTATCTCCAACAGAAACATACATACTATCGCAATGAGCATAATAAGTTTGTAGTCCACCGCCATGATCAATTTTTACAATATTACCATATGAACTAGAATAGCATGCATAAATAACAACCCCATCAGCAGCTGCTCCAATAGGCGTTCCTTTAGGATTACGTAAGTCTACGCCAGCATGTCTTCTACTTCCTCTGCTTGCCCCATAAGGAGACGAAACTTCAACATGAGCCATTGGTGCACTTAGTACACCATTACCACTACCTGTATAAGCTGGAATAGCAGCAGTACCCTTTAATGATACTTGATTTTGAGGTTCAGTTATTATTTGTTCATCTAAAACATTTGAAGCTATAACAACTCCATTTTGTTTTACAATTTCAGAAGTAACCTGCTTACTTCCAGTTGAGCCTACAACCTTAACCTTTGACTGTCCTCTATACATAGAAGTCGTTTCTTCGTAAGTAGTCTCATAAGGAATAGATTCTGTTGCTACTAAAGTTTCTTTAGTTGTAATGGTTACAAAAGGTTTTGATTCATATAGATTTAGTGTACTTCCTATTTTCAAAGTTGAAGAACTCATCTCTGGATTCATTTTTTCAAGTTCTTCAGGCTTCATTCCATTTTTAATGGCTATATCCCATAACGTATCTCCGCCTTGAACCACATAAGTTTTCGGTGTAGCAGTACCTCTTACAATATAATCTATAGCATCATTTACATTCATAACCCATGCTGGTTCTCCGCCCACAGAATTATAATCATATTCTTCGAATTTAATTTCCTGACCAAAAGTAACTTCGTCAATTTGTGAGTCTTCTGTTGTATAATAAGATTTCAAACCTTCAAATACAGCATTGGCATCTTCTTCCGAATTAACTGCGAGTACTACCTCACCTCCAATTTTAATAAGCCATTGTGTTTCATTCACTTCACTTCTAAGCGAAATGTTTTCTTGCTGTAAGTCTTTATTTGAAATTCCCTGTGTCCCAATAGGATACATAGGGGTTATAGAAAGAATAGTTGCAAGTGTTAATACTCCAACCACTCCACATGTCGAAAGTTTCTGTCTTTTTGTAAATCCGTTTATTTTCTTCTTTAAATTTTCTAAAGCAAACTTATTTTTCATAATAGTAATATTATTCCTTATTTTTTCATTCATATTCTAAGTTCCTTTTTCTAAACCAGCTTATACCAGTTTTTTGATTTATCTTCTCAAATATAAAAGTAATTAACTAATTTTATATAGCATTCTATTTTTAGTCACTTTGTAATGTTACAAGATTGTTACAAGAAAGTCAACCCTTATACCACTTTCTTCAAAAAATCTTCACATAAAAAAACCATATTAACATTGTAATTTGAACGTTAATATGGTTTTCTGATTATATTCCCATTAATTTGTCTGTGTTTATAATATGTTACATAAATTTAACAATATATTAACTATTTTGTTATTGTAATAAATATTAAAATTACTCAACATCTTCCACAGTCATCTTTTTCATAGCTTGTTTTTCTTTTGGTTTATCTGAAAAATCTCTTTTTACGTTTACTATTTTATCCGCAACTTCAATTCCTTCTGTAATTTTACCAAAAGCCGCATATTGTCCATCTAAATGTGGTGCATCTTCAACCATAATAAAGAATTGAGAACCTGCTGAATTAGGATCCATAGCTCTAGCCATAGATAAAACACCTTTTGAATGCTTTAAATCATTTTTAAATCCATTAGCTGCAAATTCTCCCTTAATAGTATGTCCAGGACCTCCAGTACCATTTCCTGTTGGGTCACCGCCTTGAATCATAAATCCAGGAATAACTCTATGGAAAATAAGACCATCATAGAATCCTTCTTTTGCTAAACTTTCAAAATTCTTAACAGTTTCTGGTGCTATCTCAGGATATAATTCACCTTTCATAACATCTCCATTTTCCATTTCGATTGTAACTATTTTTTTCATACGTTTTTCTCCTTTTTAATATTCTCTCAATTTAAAGCTATCATATGTTATTTCTCTATTTTTTAAAACGGACAAGACATCTTCGTCTATCTGTCCTTCAAATTTTTCTAATCCAAAGAAGTAATCCACAAAATCCCAAAGTTCGCCTCTTAAATAGTCTGGATATACATTATCTAATTTTTTCAATTCCTCTCTAGATACAAATCTTACTTCCTTCATAACTTGTTCTTGACCTAATAGTTCAGGATCATACCCAAGTTCTAAAGTACCTCCACATATTTTTCCCAAAAAGAAATTTACAAATCTCTGTCCTCTATTTTCGGATACCTCTTCCACATGCCAAATAAGCTTCCCTATCTCTACATCAAGTCCTGTTTCTTCTTTCACTTCACGAATAGCCGCCTGATGAGAATTTTCTTTTTCTTCAATAGCACCACCTGGTACCATCCAGATATCCTTATCTTCATGACGTTGCCTAACCATTAGTACCCTTTTTTCTTCATCAAAAATTACTACTCGTACTCCACCAGACCACATAATTAACTACACTCCTATCTTTTACTTCGCAACCTTCTTAAGTTGTAAATTGAATTTTATAGATATTAATCTTGTAGCAAGCGTAACACCAAAGGAAGCATATACTGATATGTATCTCCCAAAATAAGGATAAACCCCCATAAATATCAGAGCCCCTATAACAGATGTAACTGCATAAATTTCTTTTCTAAAAACATATGGTATATCTCCACACATAACGTCTCTTATAGCCCCACCACCAGTTCCTGTTAAAACTGCTAGCGTTATTACTACAAAAGGCATATAAACGTCATTTGTCAAAGCTACCTCTGCCCCTATAGCTGTAAAGGCTGCTAAGCCTATAGCATCACAAAATAATACAACATTTCTATACTTTACTATTCGTTTATAAAAAGCTATTACTATAGCAGTTGTTACCAAACTAATAATAATATAAACTGGATTGCTCAAGGAAACAGGCACCGAGATATTTATTATAACATCCCTTACTATGCCTCCACCAACAGCAGTTATAATAGCACAAAAGGATATACCATAGTAGTCCAAATCTTTATCGATGGCTACTAAAGCTCCTGCTGCCGCAAAAGCAACTGTCCCAAGCAATTCCATTAAAGAAATGAATTCCATTCATTATTTCTCCTCATTTGCTACTATCTTAATTGTTTTTTCAATAGCCTCATCAAAAGAAATTTCTTCTTTCTCATTGTCTCTTCTAAGTTTATACTCAACCTGTCCATCAGCTGCACCTCTTCCAACTGTAATTCTAATTGGAATTCCAAGTAAATCAGCATCTTTAAATTTAACTCCAGGTCTTTCTTTTCTATCATCAAGAAGTACTTCTACTCCTGCGTTCATTAATTTTTCATACATATCTTCTGCCGCTTTTGCTTGAACATCATCCTTAGAGTTAACTAAAGTAATTATTACATGATAAGGTGCCACAGACATAGGCCAGATAATTCCGTTTTCATCATGATGCTGCTCTACAATAGCTGCTAGAGTTCTTGTTACTCCTATACCATAACAACCCATTACAACAAGCTGATCCTTCTGATTTTCATCTTTGTAATAAGCCCCCATAGACTCGCTATACTTTGTCCCAAGTTTGAATACTTGTCCAACTTCAATTCCTCTTGCATGCTTTACAGGAGCTCCGCATACTGGGCAAGGATCGCCTTCCTTAAGCATCTTTATATCGGCAATAATATCAGCTTTATAATCTCTTCCATAATTCACATTTTTTATATGGTAGTCAACTTTACATGCACCAGCACAAAGATTCTTTAATCCAGGGATTTCACTATCTACAACAATTTTGCAATCATGTAAACCTACAGGACCTGTAAATCCGCCAACACAACCAGTAACAGCAGCCATCTTAGCTTCATCAGCAAATTCAATTGCATGCTCTGGAATATTTAAAGCATTTACAAGCTTAATCATATTTAACTCTCTATCGCCTCTTACAAAAGCTGCCACATAACCATTTTCATCACCATTGTCATCATAAGTAACAAAAAGTAGCGCTTTCATAGTCTGAGTTTGTTCCATATTTAAGAAATTTGCAACTTCTTCTATGGTTTTTGTTTCTGGGGTATTAACATATTCCATAGGAAGTTCATTTTCATTTGATGCAGTAGCATCTATACATAAAGCTTTTTCTGTAGTTGCCGCCATATTACATTTTTCGCAATAAGCAATTTCACTTTCTCCAACTTCTGATAATGCTGTAAATTCATGAGAATTACTTCCACCTATAGCCCCTGTATCTGCTTCTACAGGCCTGAAATTCAAGCCACATCTAGTAAAGATTTTTTCGTATGCATCATACATTTCATCATAACTCTTATCTAAATCTTCAAAAGATTTATCAAAAGAATAAGAATCCTTCATAATGAACTCTCTACTTCTCATAAGTCCAAATCTTGGTCTTGCTTCATCTCTATACTTTGTTTGAATTTGATAAAGATTTAATGGAAGCTGTCTATATGAAGTCACATCATTTCTTACTACATCTGTAAAAATTTCTTCATGTGTTGGTCCAAGACAAAATTCTCTACCATTTCTATCTTTTAATCTCCATAGTTCAGGTCCATATTTAAACCATCGTCCTGACTCCATCCATAGTTCAGCAGGTTGCACAGCAGACATATGTATTTCTTGTCCGCCCTTTTTATCCATTTCCTGTCTGATAATCTCTTCGACTTTTCTTATAGAACGCCATCCAAGAGGCATAAATCCATAAACTCCTGATACTAATTTTCTAATCATACCAGTTCTAACAAGTAAAATATGACTTGCTATTTCAGCTTCATTTGGTACTTCTCTTAAAGTTTTCAAATGCATTTTAGATAATTTCATTTTCTATAAAATCTCCTTCAGTTATTTATTCAATATGCATACAGCTTCTGAAGCAATACCTTCTTTTCTTCCAGTAAAGCCCAGCCTTTCTGTTGTCGTTGCCTTTACATTCACCTTATTATGGCTTATTTTTAAGGTTTCAGCAATATTTATTTTCATATCATCAATAAAAGGTGATAATTTAGGTTCTTGAGCTATTATTGTAGCATCTATATTTCCAATATTAAAGCCCTCATTATACAAAAGATTTTGAACATGCTCCAATAGTTTCATACTTGAAATCCCTTTATATTTCTCATCATTATCAGGAAAATGTCTACCAATATCTCCTAACGCTGCCGCTCCAAGTAAAGCATCCATAATTGCATGTACTAAAACGTCTGCATCTGAGTGACCATCTAATCCTAATTCATATGGAACTTCAATTCCACCCAAAATCAATTTTCTGTTATGGGAAAATCTATGAACATCATAACCTGTTCCAATTCTACATTCCATAGGCATATCCTCTTTTGTAGTTATTTTAATATTACTATATTCTCCATCTACTGCATAAACAGGAACTCCCATTCTCTCTACCAAGCTTGAGTCATCTGTTCCATAAAATCCTTCTTGAAAGGCCTGCTTATATGCATTTAAAAGTATTTCTTTTTTAAATCCTTGAGGGGTTTGAATTCCCCTAATGCCGCTTCTTATCAGAGTATTTTTAAAGGTATTATTTGTATTTATTACCTTTATAGTATCTTTAACAGGAACTGCTACCACAGCAGCTTCTTTTTCTACTGTTTTCTCTATCACTCTGTTAATAATATTTTGACTTATAAAAGGTCTTGCCGCATCATGCACCAAGACATAATCTATATCAGAAGGTAAGTTTTTTAGTC
>DAMCXN010000065.1:0-14285 GCA_032096995.1 Aminipila sp. | reverse complement strand
TTTTATATACGGGGCAATAGCTCTTACTGCAATCCCCGTAGCACCTATAAATATAATGGCATCATTATTTTCAAAAGCTTCTTTAGTCCATTTGCTTAGAGTTTTTTTTATTGGTATCAAACCACTATCTATAGCAGATTCCTTTAACGCGTAAGCAAGACACATTTCTCCCCTAAAAGATAGCTTGTCCGATATTAATTTACAAGTTTCTCCACCGTTTTTTGTAAAGGAAATTAGTGCAATTCTCATAGTTCCCCCTATTTATTAGTGCTTCCAAAACCACCAGTTCTAATTTCATTTGTTTCATCATCAGTTGTTATTCCAAAAGGTACAAAAATTCCTTGCGAAAACCCTTTACCAGCTTCTACAACAAGATTTTTTTCTTCTTTTGAGTCATTAGTGATTTTAATCATTATATGACCTTCGTTGTCTGCTCCAAAATAATCAGCGTCAATGATTCCTACTGTATTATCAAGTTGAATTCTATATTTAAACCCTAGTCCTGAGCGAGGGAAACACATAAGTACCCAACCCTCTGCAATTTCAGCCCTAATTCCTGTTGGAATTTTTATGGTCTGACCTGCTTCTAATTTAATTTCTATAGGCGTATAAAAATCATAACCTGCTGAACCAGATGTTGCTCTATTTGGAAGCATTAATCTATCATATATCTCCTGCTTAAACTGACCTTTCCCAAAAGTATCCTCCCAGTCTTTCTTAAATTGTTCTAAACTAACTTTATGGAATTTAGCCACTTTCTGCATATAATCTACCTCTTAATCTATTTATTTTAGTTTTTACTCTAACATACCTATTTTATTATTTATGGTCTTATGCTTTAACCATTTTCTTTAAATCACATTCCTTATTTGTAACGATAACTGCGGAATATCTATCTATATTGTCAATTAAGCTTGATGCCTTTTTTATATCATCCATTGTTACAGCATCAATTTGATTTATAACCTCTTCTGGTGTATAAACTTTGTCTAATAGTATAGTATTTTTACCAATAGAGAACATTCTTCCATTTACATTTTCCTGTCCAAAGATATAACTTGCCTTAAGCTGCTCTTTAGCCACAATCAATTCGTCCTCTGTGATACAATCTTTTCTTAATGACTCAAGTTCCTCTTTTATGCCATTTATAGCATCATTAATCTTATCATGGCTTACTCCTGCATAAATGTTATAATACCCTGAATGAATAAAAGAACTAGCATGAGAATAAACAGAATAGGCTAATCCCTTCTGTTCTCTAATATTTTGGAACAATCTTGAGCTCATACTTCCACCCATGATATTGTTTAAAAGCGCAAGAGCATAATAATTGTCATGATCAAGGCCAAGCCCTCTAGTTCCAAGACATATATGGGATTGTTCTATATCTTTAACTTTAACTTTAAATCTTGGCTCATACTCTTCACAATAAAACTTCTTTGCTGTCTTTTCTGCTTTTAAATGACGCAGTTTTCCTTCAAATATATTGCACATCTCATCAATGTCAAAATTTCCAGCCACAGAAACAACTATACTATCTTTTGTATATTCATCATAAATATATTTCTTCAATGTTTCCTGGGAAATACCCTTTAAGGAAGCTTCAGTCCCTATGATAGATTTTTCATAAGGACACCCCTTAAATATTAAATCACTTATTACGTCATGTGCATAATCATCAGGAGTGTCTTCAATCATCTTCATTTCTTCATAAATAACCTTTTTTTCTTTTGACATTTCAGTTTTATCAAACTTAGAATTCAAAACCATATCCAAAAGAATTTCAGCTGCTTGTGCAGCATTTGCGCCTAAAGTTTTCATATAATAACAGGTAGCTTCTCTTCCTGTAAATGCATTTATTTGTCCGCCTATACGATCTACATCTTCGGCAATTTTTTTTGCACTTCTATTTTCTGTACCTTTAAACATCATGTGTTCTATAAAGTGAGAAATACCTGAAATATTCCTTGTTTCATCAACAGCTCCAGCTTTTACCCAAATACCAAGTGCAACTGATTTAACATAAGGGATTTTTTCCATAACAATGCGTATACCACAGTCTAATTTTCTAGTCTCAACCATACCCTCACCATTTATCTTTCTATATTTAAATTTAATAATAGTCATATTTCTTTATTATACAATTATACAGGCATTCTGTAAAGTGGGACAATTTTATAGCCTTTTGTATTAATTTGTTCTATTAATGTTGGCAAAGCTTTTAAAGTTTCTGGTTTTGGATGCATCAAAATTATAGCTCCATCAAGAGGTTTAGACATAATTCTTTCTACAATAACATTTGCATAGGAACCTTCTCGCCAATCAATAGTATCTGATGACCAAAGGACCATTTTATAACCTAATTCTTCAGAAATTTCCACAGTTCTTCCATCATAATCCCCTGCCGCAGGAGCAAAATAATTCGGTTTAATACAAATTGCATCTATAATAGAATCTTCAGTTTTTTGGATTTCTTCCTTTACTTTTTCAGAAGAGATGTCACTACAAAGAGCGTGGCTATAGCCATGGCTCTGAATCTCGTGTCCAGACTCATACATTTCTTTTAGTAGCTCTTTATTATTCTCTGCCCATCTACCTGTTACAAAGAATGTAATTTTTACATCCTTTTCTTTAAAAACTTCCAGCATATCAGGTATAACATCTTCTCCCCAGTCTACATTACAAGCAAAGGTACATAAATTATTCCCCGAAATGCCATTTCTTATAATTTTACTTTCATACTCCTCTTTTGTTGCGACTGTATTAACAGTATCTTCTTGAGTTTTTTCATAAATATCATTCCAAGCTATGGAAACCTGTTCCGCTAAAATTTTATCTAAATGTGTAAATCCTTGAAAAACTCCTACACTAATAACAAACAATATAATACCTAAAAATGGCCAAATTTTATTTTTCATAAAAAAACACCCCCACTAAAAATATGCGTGAGGGTGTCTATTTTATACGTTTATTTTGTTTTTATACTATTTTTGAATTCCATCTCTTACATTCAAATATACATAAACTACTTTTGCCGCTTGTGCACGTGTTGCCAATCCCTGTGGTTGGAAATCGCCCTCTGGCTGGCCATTTATAATTCCTGCACCAACTACTGTATTTACATATGCTGCAGCCCAAGAACTTATTGACCCTTGATCTGTAAATGTTATTCCTGTAGTCGTCTGCGGTAATGCGATTTCTTGGCTAGAAGCAAATTTGCAAAGCATTATGCTCATCTGCTCTCTAGTAATATTTGCATTTGGTTCAAATGTAGTAGCACTCATACCACTTACAATACCATTTTCATAAGCCCAGTTGATGTAGCTATAATACCACTCTGTTTCAGGTACATCTGTGAAACCAGTAGGTTTTGCTGTAGTTAAATCAACATCAACTAATGTTTTTGCAAGCAACGCTACAAATTGTGCTCTAGTAAGTTGTGCATCTGGTAAATATACATTATTGCCCATGCCATTTGCAATACCTCTTGCAGCAAGGGAACCTATATATTCTTTTGCCCAGTGTTCCATTGTATCATCAAAATCTACAGATAATGGACCAACTTGAACTGGAATTGTAATATTATAGTCATTATATTTAGCGTAAATATTTCCTGTCTCTGCATTTTTATTTCCTGCAACAAACAAACCATTGTTATCAATTGTTCCTATATTTTCATCACAAGTCCATGTAAATATAGTGTCATTAGTAACTACATCAATAGGTCCACTTTTTGCAAGCATATTTATATCAGAACTCTGTCCAGCTTCAAGGAATAATTTAGACACAGAAGGTGTAATAGTCAAATCAGTTTTTACAACTTCCACTTGAGTGGTTCCAGATATGTTGCCACTTGTTGCTGTGATATTTACTTTTCCTTCAGTATCTCCTGCTGTATACAGCCCATTATCAGAAATAGTTCCATTACTTTCTTCAACTTCATAGTCTACTTTTTCTGGTAAAGAAACTTTTTCATATAAGCTATTTGATGCATAACTATTAAGTTGTACATTTGCCCCTGGCATTAATAACGTTAGTGAAGGATATACATTTAAATTCTCAGCAGAATATCCGCCATTTTTGCTATCATAAACTAGCATCAATCCATTTGCAACTTTTCTCTCTATAGCACCAGATGGCGAGTTTTTTAAAGCTGCTGTTGTTTCAATACCTGGCAATCTGGAATAGATAGCAGTTGAGCCACCGCCATCCATATTAAATGCATATACACAGCCTAAAGCTTTCAGATGGTGGGCAAGTTCTACCAAATTTAATCCTTTTGAGCTTGTTTGTCTTCCATCAACAGCATAAAGAACTATTGAACCGTCACTTTTAATTCCTAAAGCAGTTCTAGGGTTTAAATTTGCTCCTGTAGTCACAACATTCCCATTTTCTACTAATGAATAATAAATTCCTACAGCTTCTTTTGCATCTTGAAGTCCTAAATTAGAATTGTCAGTTACATTTATTTCTACTTCACTACCAACTACCATGCAGTACAACTGAGATGCTGTAGCAGAACCTGAAACAGTTGAAAGTACGACTTCATTTTCACCAATAGGTGTGTTACGTACATCTACATTCACAGACTTTACTGTTCCTTTTATAGTCTTTCCAATTTGAAGTTGCATGTTTTCTTTGCTACCACAGTCTATAACAACTTCTATACAGCTTCCTGCTGTTTTTGTACTTGAAGCATAATGCCTATTATATAAATGTAATCCTTTTGATGCTCCATACGGAACATTAAAAAAATCAATCTTTGCAGAAAAAGGAGCTTCAACTTTTACTGTTTGTGTAGCATTTTCTTTTTCTACTTGGGAGTTATCTGAAACCTGATTTTGAATTTCTTGATTATTTTTTTCTAAATCAACATCTTCTTGAGTTTCACTTTCTACTTTATCATTTTCTTCAACTATATCTGTACCATTCTCTGTGTTTGTAGGTACCGTTTGAAGTTGATCATAAGCTATTATTCCTTTTACTCCGTAGCTTAAATTAACGCTTTGAAGAGATGCTTTTCCTTGTTCATCAAAAGCAACAACTCTATCTGGTGCATATCCTGAAGTAACGATATTTCCATTATGTATTACTAAGCCTTTTGGTGTCCCTGTAGATGTGTCATAAATATCCCCATTAATAGCAGCAAGAACTTTATAACCTTGTTGCTCGGCATATTTAACCATATCACCAACAGTCGCTACACTTCTAACTTCTCCATTGAACACAATAGGCTTTACATCCCCAGAAGATACATCCGCTTGAACGAAATAAGAATGTTCTAAACCATTTGTATGATTTACTCCTATCTGTTCATTGTATGTAACGCCATCAAAAATTCTTTTCTCCGAATCCAAATAAGCATTACCAAAGCCATCATAATATGTAAAACCCGACAGGCTTGCTAATATTATTGAGATGGCTAAAGCTACGGCTATAAATTTCGTACTTTTTCTCATTTTTTCCTATTTTCCCCCTTATGCAAACTAATGCGTCATAAAAATTGTTTTTTCTACTTCAAGCCCAATACATTAATTCTACCACTCTATTCCAAAACTTCAAGTTACGGTTACATTACGAAAAATCAAACATCTGCTCGCTAAAAGTATCTCCATTGTATAAAAGTATAACGACATCAGGTTTATTTTTCTTTGCATAATTTGCCACTGAATCATTAAAAAGCCTTAAATCTAAAGCTCTAACCTCATGTACCCCTAGGGATAAGAAAGAATATACAGGTATACCAAAAGAGTCTTTTATAATCATAACATTTCCATTATCTACTATATTATTGTTAAAAATTAACTCCTCATTATCGCCATGGTATACAGCATATCTATTAAGGTCAACTGAAGCATCTTCATTTAAATATTTGTCATCTAATATAGCCTCATTAAAAGATCCTTTATATATTTTTTCTTGACCATAATCATGTTCATATAAAACATAATCAGTCTCAAAATTAGGTGTTATAAGAGTGAAATCATCTAAGCCTGAATATAATTTGCCTGTACGTCTTCCCATAGAGCCAAGATAACAATTTTTTAATGTTTGCACATCATAATTGTTTAGGTCTTTATATTTACTGTCAATGTTAAATCCATAATCTCTGTTTAATCTATCCATAATATGACCTGTTGCTTCAAATGCAGTTTCTATTCTCCAGTGATGGTCAGTATCAAAGAATAATTCATTTTGAGTCTTTTCTCCATCTCTAAGCAAAGGTCTCAAATCAAGAAAATCTATTCCCCTTTCATTTAAACCTTCTAAAAATAAATCTACATTATAATCAGCGTAGTCTTTTTTATTAATAGGTAATTGTTGCTCGTTATCATCTAGCTTAAATGGCGCCTGTACATATAGAAATGGTATGCCCGCTTTGTCCAATTTAGACTTCAATTTTTCAATTGCATCTAAAGAGCGTAAAACTCTAAAGTTTCTTTTTTCAACCTTGAATATAATTTGATTATAATTAGTTTTATAAATTTCACCATATCCTGCATCTGATATAATGTGCTTTCCAATAATCTTTTGTATTAAACCGTAAGTTGTATTGTACTCATCCTTTAAATATGTCTCCTCATAAACTACATCTTCTGCAATATCTATAGCTGAACTTAATCTCTCTAAAATCGGTGTTCCTGGAAGCACTTCCGTCCTATATTCTTCTAAAAAATCTTTTATAGGATCATTTTCTTTATAATTAAACATCCCTATTAGCATTCCAAATATTACAACAAAGAAAAGAATTGCTGTAATATTCTCTTTTTTTATTTTCACAGCTTTCCCTCCTTAGAAATTAAAATATATGAATGGATTATAAGCTCCCTTTACTAGATAAGAGATTGATGCAATAAATAATCCTATCAGTCCAATAACATATAAGGCTTCTGCCACTTTAGTTTTTGCTAATTTTGTTCTTGATATTTTTTTTGCAAGAGGTCTAGCAAACAATATACCAAAAATTAGAAATACTATGTATTCCTTTGTGCACACAATAGCTTCAGGATCAATAATCCCGTTGATGCTAGGTATAAACATAGTTTTTAAATAAATGAACGCATCAATAATGTTTTCCGCCCTAAAAAGTACCCAGCCAAACATGACTAAAAGCATAGTGTAAATATGTCTGAGCATTGCATGAGATTGCATTTTATCTAAGCCTACAGCCTTTTCTACTGATATTGATACAAAATATAAAAGTCCCCAGCAGATAAAAGTCCAATTTGCTCCATGCCAAAGTCCTGTTAAAGCCCACACTACAAATAGGTTAAAAAACAGTCTACCTTTACTGCCTACTCTACTTCCACCTAAAGGAATATAAACATAATCTCTAAACCAAGTACCTAAGGAAATGTGCCATCTACGCCAAAATTCCGTAGTTGATTTTGATATGTAAGGATAGTTAAAGTTTTCGTCGAATTTAAACCCAAACATTTTGCCAAGACCTATGGCCATATCAGAGTATCCAGAAAAATCATAATAAATCTGTAATGTATAACACAAGGCTCCAAGCCAAGCCATACCTAAAGATAAATCATTTGTACCAAGTAAGTTAAAAGCTTTATCGGCTACTAAGGCTAAGTTATTTGCAAGAAGAACTTTTTTAGAGAATCCCACAAGAAATCTGCAAATCCCCTCGGATATATCATTGAAGCTCTCTTTTCTATTTTGAATTTGTTCAGCAACAGTTTCATATCTAACTATGGGCCCAGCTACCAGTTGTGGGAAAAAGGCTATATAGAGCCCTACATTCAATGGATTTTTCTGTGCTTGTCCCTTTTCTCTATATACATCTATTACATATGAAATTGCTTGGAAGGTAAAAAAGGAAATACCTATCGGCAAAATTATTTTAGGGATGTTAAAGTCTATCACAGTAATGCTTTGTATATTTTTCATAGTAAACATCAAGTATTTAAACACGAAAATAATGCTTATGTTATATATAAGCATTATTGTAATAGTAATCTTTGATTTTAACTTATTTGACCTAACCTTAGATATAATAAGGCCAAATACCCAATTCATTAAAACTGATGCTATAAGCACAAATACAAATTTAGGCTCACCCCACGCATAGAAGCCTAAACTTGCTATTAATAAAAATATATTTTGCAACTTGCGACTAAACCTGCATACTGTGTAGTATAACAACAATACTATAGGTAAAAAACAAGTCAAAAAAATTAATGATGAAAACAGCATATATCTCTCCGTATTTTTTTATATATTATTTTGTTGATTTTTAATAACTAAATTTTTTAACTTCCAATAAGTCAACATATTTTTTAACTAAACAAAAATATTAGAAATTATTACTTATATTTAATATTTATTTTAATATTTTTTATTAACATAATTGTCAATCTTTGAACGTTTTCGTATATCTTCAAAGACACCCTCTAGTTTGAGTTCGTCAATTATTCCTGGATTTATGGTGTGTAATATTACATCTTCATAGTCCCAAAGAACTATTTCTATTAATTTATTGTTTAGATATTCTGATTTTGATTTAATAAAATAAGCTTCAATATTCTCAAAATCCAAAAATCTTAGAAGTTTTATTATAGATTCATCTTTTTTTCTATAATTATATTTAATTTTATTTTCTATTTCACGAACTAAATCAGGATGTTTTTCTATTAATTTTTTATCTCTAACTCTAATGGTATTATATTTTGCTACTGCATTGTAATATTGGTAGTTATATATACCTTTTTCATAAGAGTCAATACGCTGAAAAGGCTTTAAATTCAAGCGTGTAATAAAAAAATAATGTTCTTCAATAAATTCTTTTTTGCTTAAATCTCCCTTTTGATATTTGTAAATTAAAGCCTGTCTATTGTCAAAAAATTCGTCAAATGTTGTCTTTCTTACATGAATTGCCATACCTATCTCTCCCAACACATAATCCATAATTATATATGAAATCAAGCTAAAATGCAAATTGGAGTAACACACTATTTCTAACTTTCATATACTAACTCATAAAGACTAACATGCCACATGAAGGAGGGAAATATATGAGTTGTTTCGGCAACAGTGTATCGCCGGACCTCTATCAGAATTGCTGTAACGCAAACACTCTCTGCGAGTTTAGCGGTAATATTAACGATTTGGTAACGGAGCCATTATATGTTCAGAAAGTATATGATGCAGTGTTATTCAATCTACAAGGAATGAAGACAATTCAAAATCAGCGTTTCACACCAAATATTCCAAGAGGTCATAGAGTAAAAAGAATTTTAGACATACGTTGTAAAAGGTTATTTAACCCAGCTAACATAGACGATCCAAAAAATTTAAAATTGAATCTTAATACAACAATTTCCGGCGCTACCTTTTTACACAATGGTCAGGGAGATCCTATTCAAGTAGTAGGTCCTGACGGAACTTTCTCAGAAAAAATATTATATGCAGACACTAGTGAATGTGATGACCAATGCATGGGAACACCTATCTTTGGTACACAATCTATAGAAGTAACAGGCAATGTTCAAGTTTTTCTTGATTTGTTGCTATGTGACAGAAACAATAACGAAGTAGTATTTACTGTTTGTACAGATGTTAACATCGCTACAAATAGTCAGCCACTAGTACTTACAAACTTCTTTGAAATTTGCATGCCATCTACTTTTGATACAGCATTTCTACCTAGATTTACTGAATTTTGTAACACAGCATGCGAAACAAGACTTGCAACTAACAACTTTGGAAGAGACTTAACTATAGGCCAAAATGGAGAAATAACTGCAAATCTTATCATAGCTATTTGTATAACCTGTGAGAAGAAAATTGTAGTTCCAGTTCAGTTATGTGTTCTTTCAACTGGTTTTGCTCAAATTAGCCCACAAGTAAATGCAGTTTGCTCAACCTTCCCTACACTTTTCCCTAATCAAATTAAGGAAAGTGATACAGCAGAAAACTGCGAAGCTGTCAGTGATACTGAGGATGAATGCGACTGCTGCGATCCTTGTTGTGACCCTTGTTGCGACCCTTGTTACGATCCTTGCGGTGGACGTAGAAGTAGCAACTCCTGTGACAATAACAGCTGTGATGATGGATGTGGATACAACGATTACAATAATCAGTGCAGATCATCTAGGTCTAATCGCAGAAGATAAACGCTTTACTTATAAAAACAGAATATGCAAAAAGAAAAGGCACCAATTGGTGCCTTTTAGGGTTTTTTGGGGATTTCTACTGTAAGTTAAATCTCCTCCCAATAACCTTCTGATAATTGTGTTACTTTACCCGTTACAGCGTTTACTGTAAAATACTTATTTTCTTTGTTTAATTTTATATCATAATAATACTCTCTATTGGAACATAATAGGACTTTTTTACAATTAAGTACTGGTATTGTAGATTTACTTAAAGAATAATCAGTAAACACAAATTCACTATCCAAGTTCATATCCTGTTCAATAAAGTTTTTTCCATCATTATAAGTATAATTGGGTATAGTACAATAAATTGTTAAAGGTAAAATAAATGATATTATAACAATTCCAGCAATTCTTATCTTTAAATAATTTTGAGGCTTTTTATATAGTAAGATGTAATACCAATATGGTTGAATTACAAATGGAGTAAAAACAGCCACAAAATAAGTTCCTCTATATTCTCTGGCCACTTGAAATCCCCAGTATAATTCCAATAATGATATTAAAATAATACAAACAATGAAAATTTTTTTATTTTTTATGTTGTCCAATATATTCATTCCCATCTATTAGATTTTACAATAATAAGTACACTATAAAAATAATATATATCTCAAACATTTTTCAAATTGCACTATTAATTTATAAAATAATGATATTGGTTTTTTGCTAAATTTCAACCAATTTTGTACAAAATGTTGTCTCAATAACATGAAATGTAATTTACATATTTTCTTGTCTTTTATTGGTATCTTTGATATATTATTTACATGGATTACCGTTTGGTGGTTGGTCACTTCCCTTGAAAGGGGGTGATGCTATATGATTACTTATGAAGCAATAACTGCTTTAAGCACCTTAGGGATGTTTGTAATCGGAGTTATTACCTTATGTATACTCAAAAAATAGCAACAGCCACCTAAATTAGCAGTTTAGATGGCTTAGTTCTGACATTTGGACTAACCACCATGTGCAAGGCGGTAATCCTTTTCTTTATTATATCCATATTTTAATAAAAAATGCAAGTATTATTTATTAGACAGCTTCTTGTTCATCTCCTCCTTCAATGCTCGTCGCCTGTTATTCTCAGTAATAATTTCCTCATAATACTTATTAAATTTATTTCCTTCATTCTTATATGTATAAATATCCTTTATTATTGCACAATAGTATTCTGCTATAGCATATCTACTTCTCTGTGCACCATCAATATGAAATTGTACCATCTGCTTAAGAAATTCAATACCGTTATTTAAAATGAATACTGCCTTCACATACTCCTGCTTCTTCAAGTGCCGCC
The DNA here is from genome assembly GCA_032096995.1 of Aminipila sp. Classification (GTDB taxonomy): domain Bacteria; phylum Bacillota; class Clostridia; order Peptostreptococcales; family Anaerovoracaceae; genus Aminipila. The sequence goes on along the minus strand of DAMCXN010000065.1, from coordinate 2,816 downwards.
TGTGGGCTTATCCATTTTGAAACAAATTCAATCCGTTCTTTTTCAGTTAGTTTATCCATTAGTTTGTCGATTAGTTTGATTAATTCTTCTTTTGAATAACTAATCAAACCATATTTATCTTTCAGCATTTTTATTTCTCCAAATAATTCACAATTCTATTACCCTATATTAACCATTTCATATTTGCCATTTTATCTAACAAGCCTATTTTATAATCATTACCTAAAAAACTTGATTTATGTTTTATAAATTCAATAGTTCCATTATAAAAATGATTACCTCCATAATCTTCTAAATCACAGTCATCTACCTTTTTAGTCTCAAATAAAACATCTCCAACCATTTTTAATCTTTTTGTAATTACTCAACAAACACATAATATCCAGAACCTTCATATTGCTTTTCTTCCCATTCAGCGTACACAGCATATACAACTTCTCCATCTATAAATTGAAAAGTATTTTCTTTTGTTTCAACAGTCTTATATCCTTCATCATATGATTTTATCTCTTCAAAATTCTTAGCATCCCAATATCTAACTTCTATATTCTTAGGATGCGTTAAAAAAGATATTTTAATTTCATTATTACCAATATCATCGGAGCTTTTAACTTTATCTAAATCTGAGATAATTGGTAATGAAAAGTTTTCTCTTACTCCTGAACCAAAGCCATTCAAATGCTCATAATCCCAGATACCATATTCATGTTCCATGTAATATACTTTATCACTACACTCTACTTTCATGCGCGGAATATGATAAAGAATATCTTCTTTAGGTTTATTCTGCTCTATCATAAAAAAAGATAACATAATACCAATCGTAATTATCATTCCAATGCTTATAACTAATAACTTACCTTTACCACTTTCAAAATCAAATTTATCTATTCTTTTTTCATTATACGCTTTTACTTTATCGTAAATATTACTTCCTACAATAATTCCTACAATAATAATAAATACTTTTGATAAAAAATAACTTAGTTTTTTAAAAAACAGTACATATCCTAAAGCAACATAAACTAAAAATTTTAAAATCTTTTCAAGCCATTTAATGCCTTTTAGAAAAATAAGTTTCTCTTTACTTATGACTTGTGTATAAAAATCAATATTGTTAATATCATTTTTTCTAAATCTTAAATATCTAAAGAAATCAAATAATGTTACAAAATACATAATCGCTAAAACTGTCCAAAAAATTCTAAATTCCTTCATAATAAAGCTATTAGCAATAGCAAATAATATCCATAAAACATCTTGAGTCCAAAGCTGTTTATCATATTTTTTTGCCTTTAATAGTATCTTTTCTCTTATTTTTATAGGATCGTTTTGTATCTCTTTACATCCTCTTGCGTTCCTGCATTTAAAAAATACAACCCCACCATAATAGGCTACATATTCCCAACCTTCATTAGCCCATTTTTTCTTATACTCCTCTAGGTCTTGTTCTGAATCAAATTGATTTACATAATCCACAGTATATTTATACTCTCTAATAGCAGTCATTTCATATTTTGCAAATAAAGAACCTATTTTTTTTAATGCGTACCCCTTATCTGCCATATTATTTACATATTTATTTATTAGATTAAAATCATAACCCCCAAAAGGCCAAGTTTTTCTTACTATATTCATGGTTCACCCTAACTCTCTACACCCCATATTATTAAATATGACTAATTATAACATAAAATAATAATATTGGTATATTTATCCACACATTGTTATTTTGAATATCTGAATATTATAAAATAAACCTCTCATCCAATCCTCTATAGGCCCTTATTTCTCTTTATTGCTCATTTTATTATCTATGTATACTCATTTATAGAGATTTCATTTGTTTTATTATACAAAAATGAGGCATCACACTAGTTTCTAGTGCATTCCCCCACTTACCACTTCATTTATTAAATTTCTTTAATTTTACATAATAAAAAAAAATCTCATAACTATATTATCTCATATTTTATGTAATTCTTTAAAATAATATCTTCTCTTCCCCACAGTTCTATTCTTATATTCAATAGCTTCTACAGGACAACCACAAATACATGCCATACAATGGGTGCAACTGCTTCCCCATTGAGGTTTTGAATTAACCAACTTAATATTATTCAATGGACATACTTCAACACATTTATTGCAGCCAACGCAATTATCCTCTACTCTAAAGCCTTTAGCGCTAACTATAATTTTATAGAATAAACTATTAATTGGCCCGCTCTTAATTTTATCAGCAAAACTAACCTTTTCGTCATTCAATTTTTTTAAATGCAGGATATCCTCTGCCACTGCTTTTATTTGAGGAACCGATTTTGATACTATTTTTTCTACCTCATTCTCATTAGGTACTGTAAACATAGCTACATAGTTCTCAGGCATCAAAAGGGTCTTTAAACCCATAAATTTAAAATCTTTTTTATGGCATAACTCTTTAGCATATTTTACTGCATCTCCGCTTTCACTGCCACAAGTCAAAATAAAATAAGTCGAATTGTTCCCTTTAAAAGTAGTTTTTAAAATAAATTCTTGAACTATTTTAGGCAATCTCCACCCATACACTGGAGCAACAATGACTAATGGTTTATCTGAATAAATTTCACTATAATTATCATTTTTAATTAACTCATTAAGAGAAAGTAACTTGTCGTTTATTATTTCAGAAACCATTTGAGCAACAAATTGACTGTTTCCTGTGCCACTAAAAAATAGTATCATATGTTTTTCTCCTTACACTCTATTTTTAAATTAAATAGTAAGCGTCAAACCTGACGGTACCTATTAATTTAAATACAGATAGTATAAAATCC
>DAMCXN010000064.1:12003-14330 GCA_032096995.1 Aminipila sp. | reverse complement strand
AGCTAAAACAGCCAAAACAAGTCCAGAGCCCATTAAAGCATCTAATGCACAATACCCATACTTTAAACCTACTATAGCTAAAAAGAATACCAACCCAATTTCTCTTAAAACCACAAGTGGTTTTGGATCCATCCTAAAAGAAACTGGACCAATTTTTCCTATGTACCCAAGAAGCAATCCCATAATTAAAATGCCCCCTGTTGCCCCTAAGCTAAAATAGCCTAAAGGACCTAAGTATATCTGTATACTACCTAAAACATACCCTAGTGCTGCAACAATTGAGAATGAAATCATACTAAATGAAGTTGTAGGTATTTGTTTTAATTCTGCCATCTGCCTTGCTTCGCGCATCTCTTCTTCAAAACGCTTCTTTTCTTCTTCAACATTCATCTTAAAAATAGATGAAAAGAAATTAACAGCAAATATAACTATAATTACTCCAAATGGATAAGAAATCGCATATCCTACTCCTACACCCGCTTGCGCATTTGTTATGTATGTATTTTTTTGTACTTCTGATAGTACCGGAGTATTTTCAATAGTTAATTTCCCAGAAGAATCTATAATTCCAAGAATCATATTTTTGATAGCTTCTGATTGATGCGCATATGTACTAGCATATTCCGTGGCATGACTTTTAGCTGTCTCCAACGCTGCACCAAGACCTGGTGAACTGGTTAAAGCACCTACATACACACCTGATACCTCATATGAATTAGTATCGATTATTGCCATTGAAGCATATGTTAGCCCTGCTCCCACGAAGGTTATAATTATTGCCATAGCTACGAATTTAGCACCATATTTTTTTAATACCGCACCCATATCCTTTGCAGCTAAAAGTCCTATAGCGGCTACAAAGAAAATTAATGCTGCCTCTAATAAATACGAGGGAACAATATTATTTTCTAAAAGCTTTTGAGCCGATATAAATCCTGCTGTTTCTTCGCCAGATTTCACAATTTCATTTGCCAGTTTATATATTAGCCAGCCTATAAAAAGACCCGTAAAAAGAGCTCCAGAAGTTCCAAAACTAAATTTACCAAATTTAATTTTTCCAAAGATAAGTCCTGTAGCGATTGCTATAAACATAAGCATGAAAGGATTCAAAATAAGGCCCATTAAGTCAAAGTTCATATATTTTCTCCTTTACAATTACTCAACTCATAAAAAGTTAAATTTAATATTTAAAAAGGCTTTAGAAAGATCTTCGCCCTAATCTAATTTTTAGAATACTTGCAAGTAAATTGTTATTATTTTAACAAATAAGTCAAAATATTTTCTTCTCAAATTTTTTTAATAAAGAGTGCGCTTTCTTTTTTATCTTCTTTACCATACCTTAACATATAAAAAAATATAAATAAAATTAGAAATAATGATCCCCCAATCAGTTTTTTTAATATTTTTCAGAATTTTTCATTATATTTATATTGATTTTAAATTTAAATCCTGTTAATGTATAGTTATTGTTTTAACAATTATCGAAGATTACGTATGAGAGGAGCAAATCATGAATATTAACCACTTACGTTATTTTTTAGCGGTTTGTGAATGTGGTAGTATCACAAAAGCCGCTGAAAAAGTTCATATGTCTCAACCTTCGGTTACCGCCGCAATCCACTATTTGGAGAACACTTATGGCTTTAAGCTTTTTAACAGAAATAATAAAAAGCTTAACTTGACATCTGAAGGTATTGAGTTTTTAAAATTAGCAAAAGACTTAATTGGAGAATGTGATGATTTTACAAAAAAAACTTTAGAATTGGGAAAACAGAAAGATATTGTACTTAAAATTGGCATGCCGGCAGTCTTAGGTTCATTTTTTTATAAAAAAATAATACCTGACTTTGAAATTCAAAACCCAGGCATCCATTTAGAAATATATGAAGTCCCCACCATTATCGGAATACAAAAAATTCATGATTCTAGGTTAGATCTTATCATAGGTATAACTGATGATACTACATATGGGAATTGTAATTCCTCTTTAATTTTTAAAACAGAATTACAATTGGCAGTCAACTCAAATAATCCTTTAGCGAAAAATGAAAATATAACTGAAGATATGCTTAAAGATCATCCTTTTGTAATTATCTCTGCTGGCTCATTCCACTATAATGTTATTACTAGTAGATTTGAAAATAATCCAATAAAAATAGTACTTCATTCCAATCAAGTGTCTACAATAAAGTACATGCTAGAAAATGATTATGCTATTACTATAATTTATAAGGAGATTTTTCATGATAACCCAGATATAACAATGGTTCCACTTAAAGAGCCTATAGAAGCAAATGTAAATGTTTTTTGGCGTACAGGTTCATATT
>DAMCXN010000064.1:0-11993 GCA_032096995.1 Aminipila sp. | reverse complement strand
AATTGTGCTATGAAAACTTTTATTTCTTACCTACGCAATACTATGTCTGATTAAGCCATTTATCTCATATAAAAAGCGACTTCAAATGAAGTCGCTTTCTTTTTATCTAATTTTTATTTTTTTCTTTTGTATAAATATTAATATCCGCCAAACATTGATAACATTACAGAAGCCGCTACCGCTGATCCTATTACCCCAGCAACATTAGGCCCCATAGCATGCATCAATAAGAAATTTGAAGGGTTCTCTTCTTGACCTACTTTTTGTGATACACGAGCGGCCATAGGTACTGCAGATACTCCTGCTGATCCTATAAGAGGATTAATCTTTCCGCCTGTAGCTATATTCATAATCTTTGCTAATAAAACTCCTGCTGCTGTGCCTATGCAAAAAGCAAGAATTCCTAAAATCATAATTAAAACAGTTTCTTTAACTAAGAAAGACGGACCTTGTGCTGATGCTCCAACAGCTAATCCCAAAATAATCGTTACGATATTTATTAAAGCATTTGATGCAGTATCTGAAAGCCTTAGTGTTCTTCCACATTCTTTAAAAAGATTTCCAAGCATTAACATGCCAACAAGAGGAGCTGCTGCTGGAAGTAATAAAACAACAATAATTGTTACCGCTATTGGAAACAAAATCTTTTCTTTTTGTGTTACAACCCTAAGCTGATCCATTTTTATCGTTCTTTCCTTCTTCGTAGTAAGAAGCCTCATAATTGGAGGTTGAATGACCGGAACAAGTGCCATGTAGGAGTATGCTGCCACCGCAACTGCTCCAAGTAACATAGGAGCTAACTTTTGAGTAAGATATATTGCTGTAGGTCCATCTGCACCTCCAATAATAGCTATAGAGGCAGCTTGCTGACCATTAAATCCTAAAAATATAGCTGCAAAGAAAGCAAAGAAAATACCAAATTGAGCCGCTGCTCCAAGAAGCAAAGATTTAGGATTTGCAATAAGAGGACCAAAGTCTGTCATTGCACCTACCCCTAAAAATATCAGAGATGGTAATATAGGTTTTAATATGTAAAAAATCGTTAGCAGACCTACATCAGCCAATTGTTCAGAGGAAGTAATTACTGCATGATTTATAAAAATACCTGAAGCAGGTAAATTTGAAAGCAGCATTCCAAATGCAATAGGCACTAATAATAATGGTTCAAAACCTTTTTTGATAGCAAGGTAAAGTAAAAACATAGAAACTACAATCATTATTCCACATTTGTAGTCTAGATTTACAATGCCCATGTCACCAATAAATTTAGTGATTGTTTCTAATAACATCTTGTACTCAATCTCCTTTTCTCTAACGGACATAATGGTGCTACCCAAGTTCATACTACCATAGGTATATGCTTGACACAATAATAAAATAACCCTAAAATTCTTCAATTAAGAATTTTAGGGTTGCTATATTTATTATAATTTCATAGTTAATGCAATTTTTTGCCTATCATAGTCAATATTTAAAATTTTAACTTTTACTGTATCACCTACAGACACAACATCCATAGGGTGTTTTATAAATTTATTACTTAATTCAGAAATATGAACTAGTCCATCATTTTTAACTCCGATATCTACAAAAGCTCCAAAGTCTACAACATTACGAACTGTTCCCATCATCTCCATATCCACTTTTAAGTCTTCAAAACTTCTAACGTCATTTCTGAAAACTACAGCAGGCGCGTCTTCTCTAGGGTCTCTAGCAGGCTTCTTTATTTCCTCTATAATATCCTTAAGAGTCATTGCTCCTATGCCTACTTCTTCAGCTAGTTTTTCAATGCTCTTTCCTAGACCTTGTTTAGGATCTTCTTTTTTTGTTTCTTTTAACACAGCCAATGCTGCCAGGCCTTTTGTTCCGGGCTCTACTTTAGCATTCTTTTTAGCAGCAGGATATACCTCACATATTTTTTCTTCTATATCCTTTACTCCACCTTGGCGAATCTGCTCTTTATCAATACCTAGTTTTTGAAGAACCACATCTGCTGCATCATAAGATTCTGGATGCACAGAAGTAGCATCAAGAGGATTTTTTCCTTCTGATATTCTCATGAAACCTGCACATTGCTTATAAGTTTTTGCACCAAGTTTTGCAACCTTTAATAATTCTTTTCTATTTGCAAACTTACCAACTTCTTCTCTATATGCGACAATGTTTTTTGCTATCCCCATATTTATGCCTGAAATATATGAAAGTAAAGATGGCGATGCTGTATTTAAATCAACACCAACCCTATTTACGCAATCTTCTACAACATTTGTCAATGCTCCATTTAAAAGATTTTGATCTATATCATGCTGATATTGACCTACTCCAATACTCTTAGGTGATATTTTTACAAGTTCTGCAAGGGGGTCTTGAAGTCTTCTTCCTAAAGACATTGCACCTCTAGTAGTAACATCAAGATCTGGATATTCCTCTGTTGCCAATTTGGATGCAGAATAAACAGATGCTCCAGCTTCATTTACTATAGTATAACTAATCTCATAATCATTTTTCTTTATAAAGTTTGCCACAACTTCTTCTGTTTCTCTTGAACCAGTTCCATTTCCTATTACTATAGTATTTACTTTAAATTTCTCTACCAATTTTTTTAGAACCGCTTCTGTACCGGCTATATCATTTTTAGGTTGTGTAGGATATACTGTAGCATAAGCCAAAAGCTTACCAGTTTCATTTAATACTGCAACCTTACATCCTGTTCTATATCCAGGGTCAATACTGATAATACGTGCTCCCTGTACTGGAGGCACCATTAAAAGTTTTTCAGTATTCTTTGCAAATACTTTAACAGCATCAATTTCAGCTCTTTCTGTTAATAGATTTCTCATTTCTCTTTCAACAGATGGTGCCATCAATCTTTTGTAAGCATCTGCAATTGTATCTTTTAAAAGCTGTACAAATATAGATTTCTCATTTGTAATAACAGCATTTTCTAGCATTAATTGTAAATCCTCAACAGGAGCAACAATTTTAACCTTAAGTTTCTTTTCTTTTTCGCCCCTATTTATAGCTAAAATTCTATGATTCGGAATTTTTTCAATGCCCTCTTGATGATCATAATACATATCATAAACAGTTTTTTCTTCTGAATCTACAGCCTCCGTTGAAATAAGTCCTGATTTTTGGGTCTTATCCCTAACCATAGCTGTATGCTCTGGATGGTCAGCAATCATTTCTGCAATAATATCCATAGCTCCCTGTATAGCTTCCTCTACATTTTCAACACCCTTTTCTTCATTAACATATGGTGCTGCTAGATCTTCTATATTTCCTGACTCATTCTCTTGAGAATAAAATAGAATTGCTAAAGGTTCTAGTCCCTTTTCTTTTGCTTTCGAAGCTCTTGTTGCCTTTTTCTTTTTGTATGGCTTATAAAGATCTTCTACTCTTTGTAAAACTTCTGCTTTTTCTATTTCATCCCTAAGTTCTTCTGTTAATTTTCCCTGTTCTTCTATAAGCCTTATAACTTCTTCTTTTCTTTCTTCAAGGTTACGAAGATAAGTAAGTCTTTCGTCCATATCACGCAGGATCACATCTGAAAGTCCACCTGTTACTTCTTTTCTATAACGAGCAATAAACGGAATAGTATTTCCATCATCTATAAGCTTTACAGTGTTTTCAACTTGTGAAATTTTAACAGAAAATTCTTGAGCTAATTTTTCAATAATATTCATTTTTTATCCCTTTTCCTTAAGTAGTCTTCGTGTTTAATCAATCTCTATGTTTTAACTTTTCATTGATAAAATAATCAATTTCTCCATCCATAACAGACTGTACATTCCCAACCTCTGCACCTGTTCTATGATCTTTAACCATAGTATAAGGTTGAAAAACATAGGAACGAATCTGACTGCCCCATGTATTTTGAGAAAAGTCACCTTTTAATTCCTTTAAATTTTCCTTGTGTTCCTGTTCTGCTAGATCTGTTAACTTCGCCTTTAATATCTTCATTGCCATATCTTTATTTTGATGCTGACTTCGTTCATTTTGACAAGTAACAACTATATTTGTTGGTAAATGTGTTATTCTAATAGCAGAATCTGTCTTATTTACATGTTGTCCTCCTGCCCCACTAGAGCGGTAGGTATCTATTCGTAAATCTTCTGGATCTATTTCAATATTAATATCGTCATCAAGTTCTGGAATTACTTCCAATGATGCAAAAGAAGTTTGCCTTTTTCCCTGTGCATTAAATGGTGATATACGAACTAGTCTATGAACACCTCTTTCATTTTTCAAATATCCATAGGCATTCTCACCTTCTACTATTACTGTAGCACTTTTTATACCAGCTTCTGTATCATCTTGAAGGTCTAAAATCCTAGTTTTATAGCCTTTCTTTTCTGACCAACGAGTATACATTCTAAGAAGCATCTCAGCCCAGTCCATAGCATCTACACCACCAGTTCCTGCATGAACAGTAAAAATAGCACTATTATTATCATACTCGCCTGTCAATAAGGTCTTTAATCTTACCTCTTCTGCCTTAGATTTATATTCTTCATACGCCTCTTTTATCTCATCTGAAATTGCTTCATTTTCTTCTGACGTAGAATCAGCTTCACTATCTTCAGCCATTTCTATAAGAATCTCAATATCTTCTAAAGCTTGTTTTAAGTCCTTATAACTATTCACTTTATTTTCTAGCGACTTTTTTTCCTTCAGCAGCTTCTGAGCAGCTTCATGATCATCCCAAAACCCATCAATTTGAGACTTAATATTTATTTCTTCTAATCTTCCCTCTAACTTAGATAAGTCAAAGAGACTCACCTACCTCTTTCAAATTTGCCTTTGCTGTAGGCAGTTCGTATTTTATTTGATCTAATTCAACCATAAAATACTCCTTTCTTTTATTTTTCACACTTATTATAGGTTACAGAATTTTTTTTGTTATACACAGGCTTAGTTAATGAGTGCGAGTGCGCGTACAAATAGTACGTAATCGAGCACGATTTAACTAAGCCGAAGTAGAACGGAAAAAAGATAAGCCCTATTTATTCATACAACAATTCTTATACTTCTTACCGCTACCACATGGACAAGGATCATTTCTTCCAACTTTATCCTCAGTTCTTCTGAAAGTTTCTTGCTTATGTTGTCTCTCTGGTACATTGGCATTTTCAGGCATTTCTCCAGTTGAAGCACTACTTGCCATGCCGTTAGCATCACTACGGAAGTCTTCTTTTCTTCCTTCCCCTGCTTCCAGTACCTTTCTTCTTTCCGCATTTGTTTGAACAGTAACATTATAGCAGAATTTAACAGTATCTTCTTTAATAGATTGAATCATAAGCTCAAACATATCAAAACCTTCATTAGCATAAGCCGCCGCTGGATCTTGTTGTCCTAAAGCACGAAGATTAATACCACTTCTAAGCTGATCCATGTCATCAATATGATCCATCCATTTGTTGTCAACAACTCTAATCAAAATCATTCTTTCTAGTTCACGCATTCTTTCTGCGCCAATCTCTGATTCTTTTTCTAGATATAGTTTTTCAAAATCAGCATAAATGTCTTCTTTTAGCTGTTCTACTGTAAGATTTTGAATTTCTTCATCTGAATATTTTATTCCATCATATCTTTCACAAATCTTATTTAAGTTCTTATTTAAAGTCTCCAAATCCCATTCTTCCGCATATTTTGATGCTACAGTTATAGGTTCAACAACTTCATCTATTAATTCTTCAGTCATATTTGTAATATATTGTTTTAGATCTTCACCAAATAAAACCTTACGTCTTTCATCATAAATAATCTGACGTTGTTTGTTCATAACGTTGTCATATTGTAATACATATTTTCTGATTTGGAAGTTCTTGCCTTCAACCCTCTTTTGAGCGGCTTCAATTCTCCTTGTAAGCATACCAGCTTCAATAGCTTCATCCTCTTCAACTCCAATTTTTTCTACAAGATTCTGAAGTTTTTCTCCTCCAAACAGTCTCATAAGTTCATCTTCAAGAGATAGGAAAAATTGAGTACATCCAGGGTCTCCTTGACGTCCAGCACGACCACGTAACTGGTTATCAATTCTTCTTGATTCATGACGTTCAGTACCAATTATACAAAGTCCACCTAACTCTCTAACCTTCTTTTGTTCTTCTGCTCTTTCTGCCTTGTATTTATCATTTAATTCATTAAATACTTTTCTAGCGTTTAATAATTCCGGATCATTAGTTGTTACAAAAGATGTTGCAAAAGAAATAGCCTCATCGCTAAAGCCATCCTTCTTCATTTCTCTCTTTGCTTCAAACTCAGGATTACCACCAAGTAAAATATCTGTACCTCTACCAGCCATATTTGTAGCGATAGTTACTGCACCTAAACGTCCTGCTTCTGCAACTATTTCAGCTTCTTTTTCATGTTGCTTTGCATTCAATATATTATGCTTAACACCACGTTTTTTAAGCATGTCACTAATCAATTCTGAACGTTCTATAGATATAGTACCTACAAGAACTGGCTGACCTGTAGCATGTACTTCTGCAATTTTCTCTGCTATAGCCTTAAATTTTCCTCTTTCAGTGGCATAAATAGAATCCTGAAGATCCATTCTTGCAATTGGCCTATTAGTTGGGATGACTACTACATCCATATTGTAAATTTCTCTAAATTCTTCTTCTTCAGTCTTTGCAGTACCTGTCATACCTGCTAATTTCTTGTACATTCTGAAGTAATTCTGTAATGTTACTGTAGCTAATGTCTTTGACTCTGAACGAACCAATACGCCTTCCTTAGCTTCAATAGCCTGATGAAGACCATTACTATACCTACGCCCAAACATTAAACGTCCTGTAAATTCATCAACTATTACGATTTCACCATCTTTAACAATATAATCAACATCACGCTTCATTAAATTTCTAGCTTTTAAAGCTTGAAGTACATGATGATTTATTTCCATATTTTCTGGATCTGAAAAGTTCTCAATTCCAAATTCTCTTTCACACTTTTCTACACCTTCTTCTGTAAGTGCAACAGTCTTATCTTTTTCTTCAATTGTAAAGTCATCTTCTCTTCTTAACTTTATTACAAATTTATCTGCTATTCCATATAAATCTGTAGACTTACTTCCCTGACCTGAAATAATAAGTGGTGTTCTTGCTTCATCGATTAAAATTGAGTCAACTTCATCTACTATTGCAAAGTTTAATTCATCTCTTTGAGACATTTCCTCGCGATATGTTACCATGTTATCTCTTAAGTAATCGAACCCAAATTCATTATTAGTTCCATAAGTAATATCTGCATCATAAGCAGCTTTTCTTTGAGCACCAGTTACCCCATGTATTACACAACCTACTGTTAAACCTAAGAAAGTATATAGCTTTCCCATCCATTCCATATCACGCTTAGCAAGGTAATCATTTACTGTTATAACATGAACACCCTCACCACTAAGTGCGTTTAGATATGCAGGTAAAGTAGCAACTAAAGTCTTACCTTCACCTGTTTTCATTTCAGCAATTCTTCCTTGGTGTAATGCAACACCACCTACTAATTGTACTCTAAAGTGCTTCATGCCCAAACTTCTTACAGCACCTTCTCTACAAACAGCAAAAGCCTCAGGCAATATGTCATCTAAATTTTCGCCATTTCTCACTCTTTCTTTAAATTCGAAAGTTTTTGCCTTTAACTCCTCATCTGTAAGAGCTTGCATTTGCTCGTCAAGCGCCTCAACTTTGTCTACTATTTTTCCAATTTTTTTAACTTCTTTAACATTTAAATCTCCGAAGATTTTTTCCATTAATCCCATTTCTTTGCTCCCTCTTCTATTTTATTTTCACTAGGTGTAACTACCACGTTCATTTCTAAGGCTCTCTTTCCATCTGCCTTGGTTACTCTTACTTTAAGATTTTCATATTCAAATGAATCTCCCACTTCTGGTAACTTGTCTAATTGTACTACAACCCATCCATTAGCTGTAGTTACATCCATTTCTTCATATCTTAAATCAAAATAATCAAACATTTTTTCAACGCTTGTTCCACCAAGTACCCTATAGCTTCCATCATAAATTTGAAGTATCTCTTGTGATATAGTTGCATCATGTTCATCAAAGATTTCCCCCACAAGTTCTTCAATTATGTCTTCCATGGTAACTATTCCTTCTGTACCTCCATACTCATCCACAACAACTGCTATGTGTGTTTTAGCTTTTTGCATCCTTTTTAATAAGTTCGCAATCTTTATAGAGCCTGGTGTAAATACAACAGGTGTTACATAATCTGAGATTTCTTTGCCATGACCTATGATGAAATTATGAAAGTCTTTCTGATTTAAAACACCCAAAATCTTATCCATATTCTCTTCATATACTGGCAATCTCGAGTAACCCGTTTCTAAAAATATTTTAGCAACTTCTTCCTTTAGTTCATCTATCTCTATAGCTTCTACATCAACTCTAGGAGTTAAAACATCGTAAGCCTCAAGTTCATTGAATTCAATAGCATTTTGAATTAATTCACTTCTTTCTTCATCAAGGCTTCCTTCAGTCTCTGCTTCTTCAACTATAGTTTTTAATTCATCATCAGTAATACTTCGGTTATCACTTATTTTAAAAACTATTCTAACAACCTTCTTCCACTGCATAAATAAGAAATTTACTGGTGTTAATATTACCATTAAAAATCTTAAAAATGGGGCAGAAAACATTGAAAGCTTTTCTGGGTTTTCCTTAGCAATACTCTTAGGAGAAATTTCTCCAAAGATTAAAACTACAATTGTAATTACTATTGTTGAAATAGTAGGGCCATAACTCCCATACAAATTTACAAATAACACGGTTGCAATCGAAGTCATAGCAATATTTACTATATTGTTTCCGATTAATATCGTCGTTAAAAGTGTATCGTAATTTTCTTCTAATTCCAACACCAATTTCGCTTTTTGGTTACCATCATTTGCAAGGCTTTTTACCCTTATTCTATTTAAAGAAGTAAAAGCCGTTTCTGTCGCTGAAAAGCATCCTGATAATATAACCAAAACAACTATAACTATTATTGAAGTAAACATACTCCCTCCTATTTATAACGTCTGCATAAGTTCTTTTTATTCTGTTTTATCCCTATTTTTCTGCATTCTTTTTTAATGCGCATTGTAACATAATATTATACCTTACATGCTCAAAAAAGAAAAGGGGGCAACCTACCCCCTCATACAAAATTCATTTTATCTTCACACGATTTTCACATCTATTCATAATTAGAGTCCTTACTAAGTCCGTGATGTCCAGAACCGTTTCTGCCACCATGACCTCTCTGTAGACTATCATTATTATTCTCATACTCTTCATCTAAAGCCTTTGCAGTAGCCTCCATAATACCATTACTGCTAAATGTGGCACCTGTCACCGCATCAACGCTGATATTTCGATTTTCTATAATTTGTTCTACAACACTATTGAAAGCTCTATTATAATAAGGCATATCATCCTCTGTAGAAACTGTTTCTATATTTGTAATAAAACCATTTTCTACTGTTACATTTACTGTAGTTGTTCCTCTAAACCCATTGCCTGTACCTTCGTAAATCCCATCTTTAAAGTTACCGCTGCCTTCTTGTTGAAATTCTTTTATATCCACAGCATCTACTTTTGATGACATATATGAATTAATGTATGTTGAGCTATAATAAGCCCCGCCACTTATAAGAGTTATTAATATAGCTATTATGATTATCTGTCTTTTGTTAATGGATTTTTTTAATATTAAAGTATTTAAATTTTGTCTCGGACAAGCTTCTACACATTTAAGGCAATTTATACATTCTCCTGAATTAACTGCCTCTACTTCGTTTATATTTATTCCCATAGAACAAGATTTATTGCAGCAACTACATCTACCACAATTATTATCTATTTTTTTAATTTTAATT
This sequence comes from Aminipila sp., assembly GCA_032096995.1. Lineage (GTDB taxonomy): Bacteria > Bacillota > Clostridia > Peptostreptococcales > Anaerovoracaceae > Aminipila. The sequence goes on along the minus strand of DAMCXN010000064.1, from coordinate 2,108 downwards.
ATTCTTAATTTGGATAAAATAGTAAAAATAGCTCCTAAAGGGCACAAGTATCTGCAAAAAAACCTTTCTACTAATAACCCACCCACAAGGATAACCACTAGCATAGATACTCCAATTAAATTACTTCTTATACACTCATTCAAAGAAGGAGCTTGTCCAAAAGAGGTATATATGCCAAATATGTCCCAAGGATTCCCTCCACAAAATGAAGAAGGTCCATTAATGTACCAAACGCACATATCCAACCACAGAAGAATCGTCCAAAAATAATTATCAGCAAAAATATTGAACACAGTATTATTATTTGAGGAAGATATGTAATAACGTCAAAGTTACCTTCTATTACAGAAATGTATAAACTTTTTATGCTTCCATAAGTTATTGCAAAAATACCTGCAAAAGCAATAAAACTAATAATTTGTATTAATATCCTAATAGTTTTTATTTCTAATATTTTTTCCTTTTTTAAATTCATATTTCCTCCTATATTAGTATATTTGATGTTGCTTTTATCTGTATTCTTCATTAAATATATCTAATATATATCATAGAAATATAAACTTGTTATGTTGTATATCTGTAGGGTTTGTGAAGTTTTTTTATTAATTTAATAGTTATATTAATCTTCACTGTCATAGTTTTCTAAATTCGTTTCTTCTAAATTTGAGGATTCTTCATTTTCTTGATTATATTTGCTCCTCACATCCGCTATAGTTTTTAAAATCCAAATAATAGAACATAATAATATTATTACTGATACTATTCCAATTGCTTCTATTCGCAAAAAACTCATAGTAAATAATCCAGCACACATACCGATAGTATAAATAATAATGTATCCTATTGAAGCATTTCTTACTTTCAAGGCGTCTGTGCAAAAGCCATCTTTCGTTAACATAATAGACAGTCCATATAGTAAATAAAAAAATGTACTTATATGCAAAATTGAATCTATCGTAAGCCCTAATATTGAAACTATATTATATATTGTTGTATTTTTTTCTGGAGAAACCCAGAATTCTATTGATAACACTGCAACACTTACTGCTGCATAAACATATGCAATTGTTTTTGATAATTTTAAATATTTATTGGAATACTCTTGTATTATAATTCCTATTCCTTTTGCTAATATAAGAATAGCTACAAAATCAGGTAAAATTTTAATAGCGCCTAAATTTATATTAAAAAACAAAAAAAATATACCCCAAAAGATGTATCTACAACCTGTATTTTTATTCATTTATATAACCTCCTTTTCCTTAAGGAAGCTTCTAATCTCCCAAAATCCCCAATAATCTATTTCTTCATAAAATTCATTATTTAATTCAAGCTCACTTTCATCTTGAGAATTACCATCATTTAAAGAAACCTTTTGCTCAGGCTCTAATATAATTTCACCTAAATCTACTATTTGTCTCTTAATTTCTCCATTATAAGCACGGAAATTTATTGTTGCCTTATTAATTTTAAGAGATTCTCCGCTTTTAACAAAAGCCCTCCATTCTTTACTGTCTTCTGGAAATACTTCTACTGTACATAAAGAATACCTACCTTTTTCTATACCTATTTCACTATCATTATTATTGATAACAAACCAAGGATTTGTACCCCATCTATCCGAAGCAATAAAAGCTAAGTCTTCAGCCCCTTCAACGTGAATACTTTCTAATTTTGTTTTTTCGCCTCTATTTATTAAATATTTAACTGTCAAAACCGGTCTAACTGTACTTATACGTTCTACTTCTTCTCCTTCAATTTCTTCTACAGACAGCCTAGGTAATTCCTGCTTGATATCATTTTTAAATACATATGGTTCTTTTAACTGGCAATCAAGTATGAACCAAACGCTTATAATTGATAAAATTATTAATAGCGCTGAGCACACAACCAACACAACACTATCTTTCTTATTACTTTCCATGTTTCCCCCTCTAGTTTGTTTTCCTTTTATAATTATTAATGTCTTACATCTAATAATACAATTAAAATTCTAACAATCAAACCATTATTTGTATTTTTAAATGTAATTTTGTCACTCTTTACACCCAATCATATCGAGTAGCTAGAAAGTTGGGTAATTAGCCCAGCTTTCTTTGCTCTCACAG
>DAMCXN010000063.1:7105-15015 GCA_032096995.1 Aminipila sp. | reverse complement strand
TTGAAAAAGAAAGGAGAGTATTGATGTATTTGTTTGTAAATACATCATACAAGTAAATAATGAAAAAACTGATGATGTTTGTATTAGGTCTTATACCATTTTTGTTAGGAGAATTACTTAATTGGATAATGTTAACAAAGGATAGTGTAGATTTAGCATCACTTATGTTTACAATAGGGATTCTTATATTATTTATATGGTTTTTATCTTCATATCTTTTAATAGATTGGTCAAGTAGTAAACACTTGCTTATTTTTTTGAATTTACCAGCAATTCTTGTTTTAGCGCTTGTTGCAATTCAAGAACTTATTTTAAAATCCTATTGGTTGGGCTTTATAGGAGCATGTACACAGCATTTTTATCTACCTCTTTTAAAATTTGGTTTTATATTAACAAGTTGGTCACATCATGTCTTGCCTGCTTATTCTGTATCTTTTCTTTTGTTACTTGCTATGTCTTATTTAGGGAGTTGCCTTAAAAGTAAAAAACATAATCCCATTACTTCAAACAAGGTTCAAAAATAAGTTGTAATAAACACAACATATCAAAGCACAAAAAGTCAAGAGTGAACGGATGCAATGCTCTAAGATAAGAATATACGGAGGGAGAATACAATGGATTGGATTACTGGCATACAGAGAGCAATTGACTATGTAGAAGATAACATCATGGATTCAATTGATTATGATGAGGTAGCAAAGCGCGCGTATTCCTCAAGTTTTCATTTTCAAAGGATATTTAGTATCTTATGTGGGTTTACACTGGGAGAATATATTCGATGTAGAAGATTATCTCTTGCAGCAAGTGAATTGCTCATTTGTGATGAAAAAATTATAGATATTGCATTGAAGTATGGTTATGATACACCAGAAAGCTTTAGTAGGGCATTTACACGTTTTCATGGGATATCACCTTCTCAAGCAAAACATAACAGTATAGTCTTGAAATCTTTTTCTCGCCTTTCCGTAAAACTTATTTTAAACGGAGGAAATACAATGGATTACAGAGTTGAAACAAAGAAATCCTTTAAATTGGTCATGAAAAAGAAAAAGGTTTCTTGTAAACAAGAGTTAACTACAGTAGAAATTTCAGAATTTTGGAAGCAGTCTAGTATGGATGGTACTATTCCAGCATTATGTAAATACATTCCAGAAGACAATATATTTGAGAATTGTATTGTAGGAGTAAGCTTTGGTAAAGATGCTACAGATGAAGAATTTCCATATGCAATAGGTGCAATGTATAATGGTAACCCAATAGAAGAAAAGGATTTTATTGTAGAACAAATACCAGAACACACATATGTGGTGTTTCCGTGTGTAGGAAAAATGCCAGAAGCATTTCAGAAGCTATATCAACAGATTTATAGCGAATTTTTCCCAACAAGTGAATATCAGCCTTGTGGAGGAACCGATTTTGAGGCATACCCATCGGCAGATGTATCATCTCCAGACTATCGTTGCGAAATATGGGTAGCAGTTGAAAAGAAATAGGAAATGTGCTAATGTTGCTAAGAGAAGAATTGTGATTTGTAATAATACTTCTCTTAGTTCTAGTACTGTATAATACACAATTTAAATGATAGATAAAACAGAAAACGGAGATTAATTAATGAACAATAACCAATATATTTATAACCTAAACTATAATGAGCCAGATCACAATTTATGTGCCTTAGAATTTAGGGCGCTTTTTGATAATGAATTTGAAGATAAAGTTTTCTTTACACATAAAAAAGTTGAGGTATCTATTAGTCCTTTTCTAAGGAATAGAATACAAATCATATATAAGAAAAAAACTTTTGGTGAAATTCTTGATTCAATTATTGAGGACGAATTTAAAGCAAGTGAGTTTATGGTTAAATATATTCCAATGTATAAGAGAGATCCTAATATTTCTCAAGGTAAAAATTTATCAAAAGAGATAGGGCTTAGTGTATATGGTTATCCTTCTTTTAAAACTCCTAAAACCAAATTAGGAATTACCTTTTATCAAGGATATTGGTACTTTGGCTATTTAGAAGAAAACAATAATCAGTGGCATGTACATAAGCAAAAGCCATATTCATTTTCCAGTGCATTAGGAATTAATATGGCTAAAGTTCTTATAAACGTGGCAAGTAGGGGAGATAATTCGAAGAAATTGATTGATGTTTGCTGCGGTGTTGGAACAGTTCTCTTAGAAGGAGCTTTCGCAAATTATGATATATGTGGTTATGAGATTAATCCGAAAATTGCAAGCCTAGCCCGTTTAAATTTAGAGCATTTTAAGTATAATGTTCAAGTGACCACAGGTGATATGCAAAATATAAAAGAGGATTATGATGTTGCTATTCTTGATTTGCCATATAACAACTTCAGCCATTATGATGAAGAAAAGCAATGGGAAATCATTAGACATGCTAAAAATATTGGGGATAAAATTGTTATTGTTACATCAACAGATATTAAAGGTAAACTTTATGAAGAGCAATTAAAAATAATTGACTATTGTAAAGCTGAGAAAACAATGAAAGGAAATTTTAGTCGATATATTTGGTTATGTGAAAAGCAAATAACAAAGAACTAAAAAAGATTAATTAGGAGATTAATATGACAAATTTTACAATGCTTATATTATTTATGTTCATTCCAACATTAGCAGGTGTGTATTTATTTGTACTTTTAACTAGGTACTTACATATGCAATTAAAAAATGGGAAAAAAGAAGTTATGGTAGTTGGCTGCAATAATGAAAATCATTTTATATTAGATAAAGAAAAAAATTATTCTATTAATGTCAGCTTCATAAAGAGTATATATATAGAAGAGACTGTAATCTATGCCGAGTTAGTTACGGGAGAAACCTTTGTAATAATGAAGTGTGAAAACAACGAAGAAGCAACAAAGCAATTAGAAGTATTGGTAAAGGATTTGAGTCTACAACAAGACATGATTTTGCAATAATGTGACAGGGTAGGGCTTTAAAACTCCTAGAACTTAAGTTTAAATACTTACGGGGATATGGTTTACCAGAAAACATATTATATCAACTATAGGTATATGTTTTAAGTGGTATTGGTGGAGTTGCAACAACTATTTTATATCAATAGTTTGTCTACATAATTGTTTTATTGTCAATAAATATCTTTTTATGTTATAAAAAATATAAATGATATATTATAATAAAAACAAGATACTAATATCACTTAATATCTTGTTTTTTTAATATAGTGTATTCAATGGCGTTAGTAGGGCATACACTTCTACATTTACCACAACGAATACATTCTAAATCATTTGCATTTTTAACGGGATCAACATTCATCATACAGATGTTAGAACAAGCATTACAATGTATGCACTTTTTAGGATTTACTCGATACTTATAAATAGATACTGGATTTAACAATGAGTAAATTGCCCCAAGAGGGCAAATGTATTTGCAAAATGGTCTGTATATTATTATAGAAGCAATAATGGTAATGGCTAATAATACATTTTTCCAAGCGTACAGGAATCCTACTGTTTCTTTAAGTTCATTGTTCATTAGGACAAGGGGGATTCCTCCTTCTAAAGTACCAGCAGGGCAAATTAGTTTACAAAAGTAGGGGGTTCCTTGACCTATAATATCAACTAAAAAAAGTGGCATTAATATAACAAAGACAACAAGTATAACATATTTAAGTTTCCTTAAAATTCTATCTCCTGCGAATGTTTTAGGCTTTTTGAAAAATGGAATTTTGTGTAGCAGATCTTGGATTAAGCCAAAAGGGCAAAGCCATCCACAAACAAAACGTCCCATAAGTGCACCTATAAAAATCATGAAACCTGCTATATAAAATGAAAATTTAAATTCATAGCTCCCAATAACTGATTGTAATGCGCCAATGGGGCAGGAGGCAACTGCTCCTGGACATGAATAACAATTAAGTCCAGGGACACAAACATTCTTTATTTTTCCTTGATATATTTTTCCTTGAATAAAACCTATAATAAAGCTATTTGTTACAAGTGTCCAAAAGATTTGCATGGTATGTCTGAATTTATCATTAGTTTTTAATTTTTTATCCAATTCCAATACACTCCAAACATATATTTACTGCCTTTTCAAATACCACAGGAACTTCACCGCGAAATATTCCAAAGGCCATAGAACAAATACTTATAACAATAATGAGTGTTGTTAAAAAATTTATATGCTTGCTATTTTGTATTTGCATAAAATTTCCTTCCTTTATATATAGTTATATTTATAGTTTAGATAACTCATCTTCAACAATCTCAATCCATTCTTTTTTATTATGAGAACCAAGATATGTTTTGCCTACAATATTTCCATCTTTATCAACAAAGAAAGACTCAGGCACAGAATCAATATCCTTTAAACGGCCATTTCTTAAAACATCATCAGGTAAAAGAATAGTATATTCTGCTTTTGTAGAATCAATGATAGTATTTAATTTATCCATTTTATCTTTGTCAATTTTTCCATTTTCATTTACATCAAGAACTATACCTATTACATTTACATTTTTAGCAGCTAGTTCTTTAGCTACTTCATCTAAATATGGGATTTCTTCTATGCAAGGGGAACACCAAGTTGTAAAAACATTTACAAGAGTCAAATCATAATTGGAAAAAATGTCTTTTGTAACTTCATTTCCTTTTACATCTGTTGCTTTAAAGTTTCCGAGGCTAGTATTTTTTGTACCAACAGGGTTCAGGGTTTCGCTACTATCAGCATTTTCTTCCGTGTAATTATCCATAATACCAGTCTTATTCTTATCTGGAGCTACATTAAATTCATTTGTATATGGTGCTGAGCAACCAGCCAGCATTGATATAGTAAATGCAGTAGTTATTAAAAATAGAAATACTTTTTTCATTTTATTCATCTCCTTAATTAATTAAATAATATTTTATTTTTTAATCCTTATAAGCTAATATCTAAATGTAAAGTAAATATCATTAGTAAATGTAAAGGATTTTATTATAATTAGTATTTCATAAAATTAAAGGAATAAACGGAATTAACGTATTATTTTTTAATAGGAAAAAATTGTTTTAAAGCGCATAATTAAAATGAGCCAACAACAGCTCAATACGAGTTGATGTTAGCTCATCTATGTTAGGTTGTTTTTTAGATTTTTTTAATAATGTTTATTATGCTTCAGGAGATGTTCCTTCAGCATTTGCTGCAACTACATCAATTTGAACTAGAGCATCTTTAGGTAAAGCTGATACTCCAACTATTCTTCTTGCAGGAACTTCGCCTGGGAAGAATTCTTTATAAGCTTCGTCAACAGCATCAATATCTGCGATATTTTTAAGGAAAACGTTTACTTTAACTACATCTTCCATAACGTGGTCTACACTTTCTAAAATTGCTTTAACATTTTTTAAGCACTGTGCAACTTGTTCTTTTACTCCGCCAGCTACCATTTCACCAGTTTTTGAATCGATAGGTAATTGAGCTGAAAGATGATTGTAATGAGAAAAAGCAACCGTTTGTGTAGATAGGGCATCCTTTGGCGCATTTTCCGTATTGTTTGCCTTTATAACAATTCCATGTCTGTCTTCAACAGCTTGTGGAGGAGTACCGTCTCCATGTGAAACTACCGCTTCGATTTGTACCAATGCATCCATAGGTAAAGCAGCAACTTCAACTGTTGTACGTGCAGGTACATATGCTACGGCTCTAGCAATAGCTGAATCTGGGAAAAATGTTGTATAAACTTTGTTTACGTCTTCAAGATCCGATAGGTTTTTAAGGAATATATTAATTTTAACAATATCGTCAAAAGGTACGTCGATACTTTCTAAAATTGCCTTGATATTTTTTAAGCACTGTTTAGTTTGCTCTGTTACACCACCAGCTACAAATCTACCAGTTTTTGGGTCGATAGGTAACTGTGCTGAAAGATTATTGTAATGAGAAAAGGCTACAGTTTGTGAAAATGGGCCAATACCTTTTGGTGCATTTTCTGTATTTCTTGCTAATACTGCGTTAAAATCGCTCATAATGACTATCGCTACTACAGTATAAGAGATTTCTTTAAGTTGTGTAGAATTCTTTTCTTAAAAAATCTTGATATTTCATTAGGTGAAATAAAAAAATACATGAGTAACAAGAATACAAACAATCTACTTTGCTTGCTAAAAAAGAAGGAAGAGGAGATTGATATAAAAATGAATAAGCTGGTCAATCTTAAGAAGAAAATTCAAGCAAAAGTGGAGCTTTTGGAGAATATAGAAGGTGATCTGAATCAAATAATTATTAAAAAGATTCCACAAAGAATAGGTACTTTTATAGATATGAGTATAGATATGAATAATGTTAAAAGTGGTTATGAAATTAAACAGAACTTAAAAAGGAATGAAAAATATTTAAAAATAAGTTCTTGGCTTATTGAGGGTCAAATTTATACTTCATTATCAAAGGAAAGCATGGATAAAGGTATTTTAAATAAATTCAGATATTTTATTGAAATTGAACCAATTGATTCAGAGTTTTCTAAGCAATTGACGGTAATTCCTGAAAACGAGTATGTTTGTGTTGCATTTTTAGGTCCTTATAGGGATATGGGGAAACATTATCAACTACTTATACAATGGATCGAAGAAAATGGATATCAAATTGCAGGAGACTCAATTGAAAAAAATATAGTGGATTATGACTTTGCAGATTCAGAAAATGATTACATTTCAGAAATTCAAATTCCTATAATAAAGAAATAATTATATTTTAATTAATAATTATTAATTGAACTTTCCAGATTGTTTATAATATAGTGTAACTAAATAAAATTTATATAATTGTAGGAGAATAAAATGAAAACTATAAACATACAAGGCATAACTTACCTTGAACGATTAGAGGGTAGTTCTCAATGGTATTGGGGTACAAACTATATTCACGGTGACTTATATGAAGCTGAGGAATTATTTAAAGATAATCATAACATAAAATCAAATACACTTTTATTTATTAGCTATCCAGAGGGGGAAGTAATTGAACCAATTAAACCACAGGATGGTCAATATTTTGGTATACCGATTTATTATAATAATCACATTGTTATCTTACTTGTGGATTTTAATCAGCAACAAATACGAATAGAGCAATATGATGAGAATTTATCTATAACCTCAACAATTGTTTCAATACCTCTAAACGAAGTTAAGGATTGCTATAATTTAATGTTGCGTACATCTCCACTAATGCTAACCAGACAGGGAAATGAAAATAAGTTTGAAATAATATATCCCGACAAGATACAAATTCCAATTGGCAGTAACGAGAGTTTTTATTTTAGAAAGGATGAAAATTTATATTTTTCAGCTTGGTTTGAAGATGATGAGTATAGGGAAGAAGTGATTATTCGAAATATTAATACAGGAAAGATTATAGAAAAAAAATCTGGTGCTATCACAGTTATGCCTGACGGTCAAGCGTGGTTGCTGCGTTAAAAAGAACAAATATTCTCCTTAAAAAAATGAATATTAGCTGTAGCAGATAATGTTTAAACTGTGGCAATTCCATGCTTAGATTTAGTTCTTCATGGGATTGCTTTTTTCTTGGGAAAATTGCTGTGAAACTGCGTGACATTGGTATGATTGGAATAGGATGCCTTTTTTGACTCTATGGAGCGTTTATTGAAATAGATATTTTAGTGATATACAATTCTTTTAGGAGGAAAAGAAAGTACAAAATATAGCAGTTGCTAATGTAATAAGGCAAATTAAAATAGAGATAAATCAGTTAATCAAATAGGAGGAATTATGAAAATAACAGTATTTAACGGAAGTCCAGTTGGAATCAACAGTAATACAAACGTAATTGCTGAAGCTTTTTTAAATGGTGCAAAAAAAGCGGGAGCAGAAGTAGAAAATATATTTTTAACAGAAAAAAATGTAAATCATTGCAAA
>DAMCXN010000063.1:0-7095 GCA_032096995.1 Aminipila sp. | reverse complement strand
CTGTTGGTTTAAAACACCCGGAAAATGTATCAAGGATGATGATATGAGTGAGCTTATACAAAAGTACACTTATTCAGATATTGTAGTGCTTGCAACTCCTGTGTACACTTGGAATATGACAGCAATGCTTAAAAACTTCGTAGATCGATTAATACCATTAAAACAACCACTTATAACAGAAACAAAAGGTAGATTTGACCTTGAAGAATTAAAACCTAAAACACAAAAATTTGTTATTATATCAAATTGCGGTTTCCCTGGGAATAAAAATTTTGATATATTAAAACTTTCTGTTTCTCCTTGTAAGCCTTCTTTAGAAATATATAGAAATTGTGGTAAGCTTTTAAAAAGCAACAATGAAAACGTACAAGTAATTGTTAGCAAATATTTGCAAGTTGTAGAACAAGCCGGGAGTGAAATGGCAACTCATGGTGAGATTAATAAAGAAACCAAAGATAATCTTGATATGGAACTGATGTCTACTGTAGATTATGTTAAATATTTGGGAATGTAGTTCTAATTATGAGTAGCATCTACAAGCATCACAAAACTAAAGCAATCTATATATATAGTAATTGTATATGCTGCACATTTTTCAGTATTTGAAGATAACATAATATGAAAACTTATATTATATGTAATACTAAGTAATACACATAAATAATAAGCTTTTAAAGGTATTTAAATATTATTATATAAGTAAAATCATAAAATTATTGTCAAAATCATTATGAATTATAATTTAAAGAGATTTTTTTAGATTAGGAAGATACCTATTGAAGTAGATTAATCTATTCCTAAAATTTTAATTTTAGGAATAGATGTTTTAAGAACAATAGGCACCTTTCAGTGCCTAAGTTTTAATGTCTCTATAAATAACTAGCTAAACTCTACTAATATCTTAGGTAAATTCTTTGTTTAAACTATTATAAAGCTCTTGTTTAAAGAAAATTTATTATGAACTTAAATAATTCATTTATTAAAAAGTTTTAGCGTAATTTATATTTATTTCTATTAAATATTTACTAAAATTATTTATAATTCTAATATTCAACTTTAATCCACTCCTTGCCAATTTGTTCAATTACTTCGTTAGAACCATCATTTTTTACCACCTGTACTTGTGTATTTTTAAATTTACTAATGGCATACCAAAACCTTTTGTTTTCTTCAACCTCAATTATTTTTGCGGGTTCTTCGCCTACATATACTTCAGAAATTGAATTATCATCAATTGTACCTAAATAAATATAGGGTTCCTTGCTCATATAAGAATATTTAATTGGTGAATCCCATTTTGTTCCACGTGTTCTTATCCAGCTCCATTTATGATTTTCTTTTTTGAAATACCCAATTATGATTTTTTCTCCATAGGAATCATTCTCTATAAATATTGCAATAGCATCATCTTTATGTATCACGTCCATTTCCTTATGAATAATTGAATAAGAGAAATCGTTTTCACTTTTGTGCATTTCTTCCATAGATTTATTAAAGAATTCATCAAAGGTCTCATCTTTAAAACATCCTGTTAAAAGTGATATGCAGATCAATAATAAAAAACAAAATTGTTTTTTCATTTTCTTCTTCTTCCTTCTTTCTATTTTTACTTGTTTATCATATTGTAGACATTGTTACATAATATACATTTTAGATAATATCAATAGAAACCCATTGTACAATGATATCTAATGAACCAGGACAGAATAAATAAAAATTATATTCACCATCCTCTGGAATTTCAAACTCTAATTGCTTTTCATCGTCTATCTTGCATTCCTCAATATCTATGTATTCACCATCCTTAATGTATCCAAAGTAGAGAACCCCCTTACATGAAATTTTTCTACCATTCAACGGCTCTACATCTACCGCTCCTAACCTATTTATATCCGCAAATACATGCAGCTTTGCACGTTCACCCTTCTTTAACTTCCATGGTTCTCCAGAGTCTGTTGAATAGATTGCCCTTTCACCATTTCCTAGGATATGTGGTTCTATGCAGTTGTTTACTGCAGTAAAATTAGATTCAAATTCTGACACGTCAAACGGAGGTGGAAATTCCTGTGGAGGTGGTTCCATTCCTACTAATGCATATACTTCATATATATCATAGTTTCCATTTTCATCCATAACACTTTCGGCTAATTCATCAAAATTGTCTGGTCTCTTAAATGGTTGATAGTATATCATCTGTTTTTTTTCTTCCCTTTTTGCTTTTCTACTAGCCTCTTTATCTGCAATTGTTTTTTGCAATAATTGTTCATATTCAGTACTGGTAAAATCTGGTATGTCTTGGTCATTGGCATATGCAAAAATGCTGAAAACGACTACAATGGCTAATGCTCCTAAAAAAAGAATTTTCCCTTTTCTTTTTTTCAGTTTAAAAATATTTTTAAACCTTTCTTCCATCGTCTTTTTATCACTTCCCATACATGCAAACATTGCACCTTTAATCTGTCTTTGATTTATAATTTCATTCATTATTACATCACTATATTCTGACTTAAAGGAACTCCCCTTACCTTTGATTGAATCTTGATCACAACACATTTCAAGATCCCTGCCCGCAACTTTCGTCATCATATGTATAAAAGGATTGTACCAATGTAAAATAAGAGCTACTATAAATAGTCCTTTATAAAACAAGTCTTTTCGTAGGTAGTGAGTTAATTCATGAGTTAAAATTATTTGTAAATCGGATGAAGTATAATCTCTTTTAGGTATGAAAATTGCTGGTTTATAAACCCCTACAATCATAGGAAATAATATTATAGAACACTGGTGGATAGGAAGTATTTTCTTTGCTTTATGCTTTGATAAGATTTCAGATTGCATTTTATCTATATAATTATTTTGAATTTGTTTACTATTTTTCTTAAGATTACGAGTAAAGTGGATATATATACTTATTAAGTAAATTGTTACTACGCAGATCCCCACAATCCAAATAATTGAAAACCAATGTGGACCTATCGTAACAAGTTTTGTCCAAAGTGAAACGTTTTGATTCTCTGTAATAGTTTGAAATGTAATTCCATCAGCAGGAATCGGAGATGGAGACATTGTTACTACGTTATTTTTTATACTTGCTATACTGCTTTGAGCTTTTTCACTATTTATTGTAGAACGTAGAATAAAGCCTATTGGTATAATTAAAAACACCGAAAAAACCTTCCATACATTAAAACGCCATGTAACTTGATATCTCTTGTTTAACCTTGGTGAAACAATAAGTATCAATAGAATAAGTGCAGAGATAATACCTCCTGTCAACAAAGTATTGTAAAATAAAATATTAATCACAGGTATCACCTTCTTTAAGTTTATCTAGAAGTTCTTGTAAATCCTTAACCTCTTCTTCGGTCATATCACCATTATTGCATACTGATGCAACAAACTTTTTTATTGAATTATCGTATAGATTTTTTAAAAAGCTTTTTCCTGCATATTCCATATAATCTTCTTTTGTAATGAGAGGAGTATATACATACTCTTTTCCAACATGCTCTATTTCTAAAAAACCATTTTTGCTCAATCTACTTAAAAAAGTGTTAAGCGTAGTTTTCCCCCACTGATTTTCAGGCAATTTTTTTTGGATTTCATTTCTTGTTATAGGTACTTTCTCATCCCAAATGGCAAGCATTACTTCAAGTTGTGCTTCTGGTAAGTGTTTCATATTTATCCCCCTATTTTTTTATTAAAATAGTAATATCTTACAGCTACATACTACATTAGTAGTACATATATGTCAATATACCTTTTACAATTATCTATGAAACATAATTTAGTACTGTTTATTTTATATTCTTTATTTTTTCTATATCAGGACTACATAATATCTCCAAATTAGAAAAGATTTTTTCTTTATCCCAATTCCACCATTGTAATTCTAATAGATAAGATATTAAATTATCATCAAACCTCTTGCGTATAATTCCAGATGGATTTCCTCCAACTATATGATACGGGCGAACATCTTTTGTAACAACAGAATTAGCCGCAATAATGCTACCATCTCCAATTTTGATTCCTGGCATTATGGTAACATTTTGACCTATCCATACATCATTACCTACAATAGTATCGCCTTTATAAGGCAGCTCTTTTAGAGTAGGAGTTACTTTTTCCCAGCCAGATCTCATTATATTAAATGGATATGTTGAGATACTATTCATTCTATGATTTGCACCATTCATTATAAACTCAATACCACTAGCAATAGCACAGAACTTTCCTATAATTAACTTATCACCAATAAAATCATAATGATGAGTTACATGCTTTTCAAACTCCTCACAACCATTTACATCTGAGTAGTATGTATAGTCTCCCACCTTTATATTTTTGTTTTTAATAATATTTTTAATAAAGCATATGCTTTTAATATTTTTGTTTGGATAAATATCATTTGGATTCGGACCTATATTTTTAGACATAAAAAAACCTCCTTAACATAAAACTACTTTCAATGTTAAGGAAGCTAGGAAACAAAAATATATTTCTTAAATCAAATAAATATATAAATCAATACTTAATCTTATCCTTAACTTAAAAATAGTATTTTAACAAACCTAATAAGTCTCTTTCAAAAACTTACTATGTAACTATTTAAAAGTAATTTACTTATAGAATAAGATTAATTGTTCATTTTTATACACTCACCTCTTTATTGTTTATTACAACCAGTATATATTATTACTTTATATTTAGCAAATAAATTAATAAACCCGATAGCTTATAAAATTAAATTTTTGTCTAAAAGAACTATCTTAGTTTAAATTTTAGGATTGTTATCTTCTGCAGAAAGTTCTTCGATATTTAGATATTCCATTGGATTTTCTATTTTATTATTGATAACAATGCTAAAATGAACATGAGGTCCTGTAGATTGACCTGAAGATCCTACTTTAGCTATTTCTTGTCCCTTAGTTACCTCTTCTTTTTCTTTAACTAATGATTTGTTACAATGAGCATATATAGAATATGTATCTTTTCCATGCTTTATTATTATCATATTGCCATATTTATCATCAAATCCTGAATATGTAATTGTCCCCTCCTGAATAGCGACAATCTTTTCACCCTTTGGCGCAGCTATGTCAATGCCATTATGAAAAGTACAACTGTTATTTAATTTATCTTGTTCTATTGTAGGTTCAAAAACTTCTATATTACCAATTTTACAAACTTTATCTGCACCATTTTTAAGTAGTTCAGTACAATAATCAGAACTAACTTCTATTGTTGGATTAACTCTATAACCATAATTTGATGTAATTTTGTTAAAACCAGGAACAGGCCATGTAAGTTTCATTTCCATAATACTATTGTCAATTGGTGCATTACTTGCGTTTGCTATATTGTCCGTTGTAGCTTCAATAGTTTTATCACCCCCACTAAAAGCCCATATAGGTACAGCACCTATGCAAACTATTACTAAAGCTATAAAACAGCTTGTAAACTTCTTTAATTTTGTAGAGTTTTTAAAATTACAAATCATCTTAATTCTCCTTTCTACTCTTTTTCTTCCATTAATAATTGATACTGTTGCTAATGTATATTTAGTTTTCAATACAATATCTAGTAAATGTATAATCGTCATTGCATATTTTTTATATTCATTAGAATTAATATAGGACAAAGCTAGGGCATCACATGCTAATTCACTGTCTTCTTTCATTCTGTTTAAGGCATATCCAATAATTGGATTAAACCAATAGACTATTCTTAGCGTAATTAATAACCAATTCATTAAATAATCTTTTCTTAAATAATGTGATAATTCATGAATACAAATGTATTCCTTTTGACTATAAGATAATTTATCTATACATTTATTTGATAATAAAACAGTAGGTCTGAAAAATCCATAAATGCAAGGCTGTTCAATGCATTCAATAGATTTAATAGGGATATCTCCTTTTATCCCCATCTTTTTTTTACATCGCGTGAACACTTCTTAGGTATTGATATCAATATTTTGCTTAGATTCCATAATTATTTTTCTTATTTTATAATTAATAACACTCATGTAAATAAGATATGCTATGGCACCACTTAACCATATTAGTGCATAAAGCTTTGTATTAAAATTTAATTGATGCCTTAGTTGTACATTATTAGTGCTTACTGGAGCATTATCATTATTTAAATGTGAAGCTTCAATTGTATCAACACTATTTACTATATTATTTTGTGATGGTGCTATTGTAATTTTAGGAATATTATAATCTATAAAATCTGGCACCTTAATAGGTATAAAAGGTATTAATAGACATAATATCAATAAAAACCATAATCTGTAGGAACTCGTGATATCTATTATTTTTTTTAATAACTGTTTCATACAAAGAATACATACAAACAATATACTTCCAATAATAGAAGCGATTATTATTTGTTTAAGAAATATGCTAATCATTTTTTCTTACTCCTATTTGATTCCTTTTTCTCAATTAGTTTTTTTAAATACTCAATATCATCTTTCGATAGATCGTCTTGGTTAATATAACTAGATAAAAACATCTTCATTGATCCAGAATAAACTTTTTCTAAAAATGTTTTTGTCTCATAGATTTGACATTCTTCTCTTGATACTAGCGGATAGTATTCCTTAAAACGTGATTTCTTTTGTACCCCTATAATTTTTTTCTTTTCTAATCTGCTTAGAAGTGTATGAATTGTATTAGGATTCCAATTAATATCCTTAAGCTCTTGAATAATTTGACTAGATGTCAAAGGATGCCCTTCCCATAATACACACATAACTTTCCACTCTGCATCAGATATATTTATCTGTTCGCTCAATTTACCACCTCCATTTACTATAATCACTCTTTCACTACAAGTGTAGTTTAACAATTACATACTACACTTGTAGTGTCTGCTTGTCAAGCATTTTATAATTTATTTAATAACTGTATTTATATTTTCTATAGCTTAAAGTGAGTATTAATATATGGATAGGACATTAATACTTATGTTTATATATAAAATAAGAGCATATACACTAGTGATAAAGTGTATATGCTCCCTATTTTTAGGCTTTAAGCCTGTTGAGCTCGCAAAGCGTGCGAAACAATAAACCACCCG
>DAMCXN010000062.1:0-15831 GCA_032096995.1 Aminipila sp. | reverse complement strand
ATAGGATTAGTTTAAGCTACTAAAGAAACTTTGAATTATGCAATTTCCTTAATTATATAAAATTTTTTATCAATTATTTTTATAAATTACTTATTATAATTATTTTAAAAAACTATTATTAAAATTTATTTTTTAGAAAATCCTAATATTAATTTTATATATTAAGTTTTTAACCTAAGAAGTTTTCAAGAATACTACTTAGGTGTTTTTATAATTATAATTTAAAAAATATTTATTTTTATAAAAATTGCTCAAAATATAAAAAAATAATATTTTTTTCACGTCAACTCAAAAAAATAAAGTTTATTATAAGCTTTTTTACACTAAAAATAGCAAAAATATATATTAAAATGATAGTTTTGAAATTCTAAAAATATATTTAATTAAAATCATCATAAAATTAGACTAAACTCAAATAAAAATAATAAACTTTTTTAATAAAACATTGAAAAATTAACGTTTTATTTATAAATATATAAAAAAATTGTATTATTTAATTCATACAACAGTACTTATAATATTAGTATTAAATATACTAAAAAAACATAAAAACTAGTATTTTTATTAAAAATTGAATAAAATTTGCAATTTACACCTGCTTGAAGATATTGTATAATTGTATTAAATTAATAATACATAAAATAGTCATAAAACCTTTAAAAATCATTAAAATGTATCAAAATCAATACAATTTGATTTCAAATTATATATTTTTTTAAAAAATATATAGAATTTGAAGGCGAACATTAAAAATTCATAAAAAAATCTATTAAAATTTCACATAAAGAAAAAAATGTCGTAAAAAGTAAAAGACAAAATTCTCCAATAATCGAGAAATGTTTTTTAAAAATAAGAAAAATCTTGATAATAAATGTTGAAATTTCAACATTTATGAAAAATGTAATACTGATTATTGTATCAATGCAATCATACAATAATACAGTTTCCGAAAAGGTTTTAGGGGGAATGTCGAAAAAATGATGAATGTTGTACTAATACACTAATACAATTAGAGGGTTTTTTAGGTAAAAAGTCGAAAAAAGTACATGTTTTTCAAAAAAGTAGGTAAGAGAAAAGATTTTCTTATAAAAAATGGTTAAATATGTAATTGTTTAACCATTTTATTTTTACTTCAGTATAAAAAATAGCTAAAATTGCATTGAAATTAAAAAAAAGATATAAAATACAATAAAATATTTAAACATGCAATTATAATATAAGGTTTTTCAATAAAAGCTTGAAATTAATGGGTTTATAAAAAAAATTATGAAAAATATTGTGTTATTTGAATAATACAATAGAATATAAAAATAACGTAAAATCATTTTTAAAGTAACAAAAACAGCAAAAAAGTTTAGTATTATTGTATTACAAAAGCAATACAATGCTCTTAAATTACTACAAATTAATCCAAAACAGGTTTTTAGAGGGATTGACAAAAAGAAAGGGCTATATTATTGTATTATAGACGTGGTACAACATTATTATTTTGTTGAATATGAAGAAACGGTTAGGAGGGATGAATATTGGAGCTTAAATTACCTACTTATATTAGGGTAATGAAAATTATAAGAGGGAAAATTATTTCAGGAGCTTTAGAGCCTAATCAAAAAATTGAATCTATAAAAGAATTATCGAAGAAATATAATGTAAACACAAATACTGTTCAGAGGGCGTTGGTTAGTTTAGAAAAAGAAGGTCTTATTAGATCAAATAGAACAGAAGGGAAATATGTTACTGACAATAAGATTCTTATTAGTAGTATTAGATATAAAGAGGCAAGAAAAGTAACGGAAGAATTTATTACTAGATTAGAAACTTTGGGAATTAATTCGGAAGAATTAGTTAAGCTTTTTGCGGAACCAGAATTTTTAAAAGATATGGAAACGGCATAAGAGAGAGGTGAAGTTTTGGCAATTAAAGTAGAAGGATATTTTAATGAGAGTATACCTATTTATTTACAGCTAATGGAGAAAATTAAGCATGATATAATCTCAGGAATATTAGAACCTGGATCTAAAATAGAATCGGTTAGAGAGCTTGCTTCAAAATTTGGGGTGAATCCAAATACGATGCAGAAGGCTTTAGCAGAATTAGAAAGAGAAGAATTATTACATGCTGAGAGAACCGCAGGTAGATTTGTAACACGAAATAAGCTTTTAATAGAAAGTATCAGATATAAAGAAGCCAAAAGCATTACAGAAAGTTTTATAAAGCAAATGAAAAGTTTAGGTTATTCAGAAGAAGAAATAATAGACTTTTTACCATATTCCTTTAAGGAAGAAGAAATTGCTGTATCAGAATAGATTAGTAAAATATTTTGATACAGTTTTTTTATATATAATAGAAAGTAATATCAATTTAGTATACTGATAGATATGGTTATATGATGTTAATATCATTCAAAAATATAGGAAAGGTTAAAATGAATTATATAAAAGATCTTTATGATAAGGTTATAAAAGAAGCAAAGCAATTAGATATACCTATATCAAATAAATTAAAAGAAGATGTGATTATAAATAACAGGGCTAAATCAAGATTTGGATGTTGTAAAAAAATAAAAAAAGGTTCAAAAGAGATTTATGAAATAGAACTTTCTTATAGATTAATGAACTGTGAAGAAAAAGTTATAAAGCAGACACTAGCCCATGAAATATTGCATACATGCCCTGGATGTGATAATCACGGAAATACATGGAAAAGTTATGCAAAAAAAATGAATGATGTATATGGCTACAATATAAAAAGGACGGATACCTCTGAGAATCTAGGTATTAAAAATGAGAGCTTAATAAAAGAGTCCTTAAAAGCAAATTATATATTGGTCTGTAAAAAGTGTGGTACAAAATTTTCAAGAACAAGAATGTCAAATTTAGTTAAACATCCATCAAATTATAGATGTAAGTGCGGTGGAGCTTTAGAAAGGGTTAAATGATGAAAAAAATTATTTATTATGATTCAGCATTAGGTAGACTCGGCATTGTGGAAGAAAACGATAATATAACCGACTTGTTATTTGAAGGTGAAGCATTTAATGAAAAATACGAGATAGGAGAAAATCCTGTTTTAGTAAATGCTAAAGCACAGTTAGAAGAATATTTTATGGGAAAGCGTAGACACTTTGATTTACCTATTGAGCCTAAGGGAACAGATTTTCAGAGAAAAGTATGGGATGCTCTTCAAAAAATTCCTTTTGGACAAACTATAAGTTATGGGGATATAGCAAAGAAAATTGGATGTGATAAAGGAGCTAGAGCTGTAGGGATGGCAAATAATAAAAATCCTATTCCTATATTTATACCTTGCCATAGGGTTATTGGAGCTGATGGTAAACTTGTAGGTTATGCAGGAGGCATAGAGACAAAAATAAGATTGCTTGAAATTGAAGGGATTAAAATAAATGGTAGAGGAAAAATCTATGAAAAAAAGTAAAGTAATAGTATTGGTATGTAAGGATTATCAGCAACAGAATGTATATGAAGCTATAAAAAAAGGAATAGATTTACTTGGAGGAATTGAAACTTTATTTAAAAAAGAAGAAAAAATTTTGATGAAACCGAATCTATTAGCAAAAGCATTGCCAGAAAAAGCAGTAACAACTCACCCAGAAGTTTTTAAGGCGGTAGGTAGATTTCTAAAGGACAAAGGATATAAAAATTTATATTATGGGGATTCTCCAGGCAATCCTATAGGTGGTGTAGGTCGAGTTGCTGCAGGATGTGGACTTAAAAAAGAGGCAGATGAATTAAACATAGAACTAGCAGATTTTACTGGTGGTCAAGATGTCTATTTTGAAGATGGTGTAACTGAGAGACATTTTATAATTAGCAACGGTATTTTAAATTGCGATGGAATAATAAATATCTGCAAAATGAAGACTCATCAGCTAGAAAGAATAACAGGAGCAGCAAAAAACATGTTTGGAGCAGTATATGGTATAAATAAAGGAGCATTTCATGCAAAATATACTGATGCTGATAGTTTTGCAAAAGTAATAGCGGATTTAAATAATCTCATAAAACCTAGACTTCATATAATGGATGGAGTTGTGGCAATGGAAGGAAATGGGCCTCAATCAGGAACACCTATTGAAATGGGATTAATATTAATGTCAAAAGATCCTATAGCATTAGATACAGTTTTCTCAAAATTTGTATATTTGGATCCTGAACTAGTACCTACAAATAAATATGGATATGAATACGGTGTAGGAAAAATGAAAGATGAAGAAATAGAGATAATTACTATAGATGGAGCAATGTTATCAACAGAGGCTGTGGATAAATTCGGCAACAAAAATTATGATGTTTATAGAGGGATTGATAGAAAAACTCAGATTAGATTATTAGAGCCAATTCAGCCATTTTTACAGAAGAAACCCTATATTATAAAAGAAAAATGTGTTAAATGTGGAATATGTGTAGATAGTTGTCCTGTGGAAAAAAAGGCTATTAGGTTGAAAACTTATCCACAGTATAATTATAAATTGTGTATAAAGTGTTTTTGTTGTCAAGAAATGTGTCCACAAAAAGCAATAGATGTAAAAACACCAATATTAGCTAAAATTATGGATCGAAAATGGAAGCTTTAAGGGAAAAAATATATTTAATAAGAAAGATTGATTTTGGAAAAAGAAGGGGAAATTTATGAATCGTTTAGAGATAAAAGATTTGTTGTATAAACAACAAGATAAAGACTATAAAGAATTTAATAATAAAATTATTCCAGGAGTAGAAAAATCAATTGGCGTTAGGATGGGAGCATTAAGAGAAATATCTAAAAATTTAGCTAAAAATAATTATAATAAATACTTTAAGGAACTTGACAAAACCAGTTTAAAAGATCTTTTTTATGAAGAAATTATGTTACAAGGTTTAACAATAGGTATTATAAAAGTTTCACCAGAAGAAAGACTAATGTATATAAAAGCGTTTATTCCTAAGATTACCAATTGGGGTATTTGTGATTCTTTTGTATCAGGATTAAAATTTACTAAAAAAAACAAAGAACTTGTGTGGGAGTTTATAAATCCTTATTTTAAAGATCAAAGGGAGTTCTATTTGCGTTTTGCAGTTGTAATGCTGATGGACTATTTTATTGATGATCAACATATTGAAACAAATTTAAATATATTAGAAAAAATAAAGAATGAAGGTTATTATGTTAAAATGGGAGTTGCTTGGGCTATTTCAGTATGTTATGTTAAATATCCTGAAGTAACAAGAACTTTTTTAGAGAGAGAAGATAACCAGCTAGATAATTTTACATATAACAAAGCTATTCAAAAGATCAGAGAATCTTATAGGGTATCAAAAGAAGAAAAAGAATATTTAAATACATTGAAAAGAAAAAAGAGCAGAGAATAGAAATATTCTCTGCTTAAATTTATATATAATTTTTTAAAGTTGAAAATAACCTGTTTACATCAATTGGCTTTAAAATATGATCATTCATTCCAGATTCAAGAGCCGCCATAATGTTTTGTTTTAAAACATCTATAGTCATAGCGATAATAGGAATAGAGGAACCATTGCTATGAAAACTATTTCTAATAGCTTTTGTAGCATCAAGACCTGACATAAGAGGTAAGTCTGTATTCATTAAAATTAAATCATAATATTCTGGTTCTGACTGTTCAAAGGCTTCAACTACTTCGATACCATTAATAGCTAAGTCTACTAAAATTCCGCGATTTTCAAGTAGTGCCTTTAACTTTTCGTAATCTTCCTGATTATCTTCAGCTATTAAAATACGAGTATGAGGAAATCTAATATATGCAGCATCTGCTAACTGCTCTATATCATTAGGTACATTGTTTTCATCAAGTTCGAAAGCAATTTCTACTTCAAATCTTACGCCACCTTGATTAGGCTTATTTGAAGCAGTAATAGTTCCCCCTAACAATTCAACAATATTTTTACAAATAGATAAGCCTAAACCTAGCCCATCAGAAAAACCTTGGTTTGTTGAAAAATTGTTTTTCTCAAAAGGAAGAAATAACTTTTCAATTTCATTATCATTTAGTGCTGAACCATCATTTTCGACAATTAAGCTAAAAAATGCTCTATTATATAATATTTTATTTAGGAGCAATTCAATGGTAATCATACCTTCTGGGCTTACAAATTTAAAAGAATTACAAATTAAATTTTTTAAGATCTGTTTTACTCTAAAAGCATCCCCTATAACATTGTTAAAACCATTATTATGTATGAGCACATCAAAACTAATATTTTTTGCAGCAGCTTGTTTTTCATATTTTTTTCTTACTTCTTCAAATAACTCAGTAATGTCAAAAGGGCTATTGTCAACATTGAATTTACCTGCTTCAATTTGTGACATCTCCAAAACATTATCAATTAGATGAAAAAGATATCTTGAGGAAATATCCATTTTAATTAGACAATCCATAACATTTTCTTTATCTTCGATGTTTTGTCTTGCTGTATCAATCATGCTTACAATTAAATTTATTGGTGTACGAATATCTCTTGACATTCTAGAAAGGAAATCAGTTTTAGCCTTTGCAGCAATTTCTGTAGCTTTAAAAGCATCTTTTAAACTTTCTTCAATTTGTTTCTTGTCATTAATATCCTTAAATAGAAGTAATAATAAAACATCTTCGCTTTCAGGAGTATCAACAAGAAAATAAGTACCCTCAAACCAACTATAAACAGATGGCATAATTTCAAATCTTGCCTCGTAAGTATATACACCCTTATTATTTTTTAAATGATCTATTAACGAGTCAAAGTCATAAATAAGAGGATAATTGTATAAGTCATCGGAATGGCAAGTGGAAAGGTATTTAGAAATAAAGTTCTTAAAATTTTTATTATTATCGGTTATAGGAAATTTATCTAATTTTGATTCAAGCACAGAAAACATATCTTGTGTATAATTTGCAGATATTACAAGAGTATACATATTGCTAATAGCTAAGTGCAATTGATGCATTTTTGTTTTATCCAAAGAGTAATGACTCATCATTAATTCCCCTCTCTATATATCTTTTATAATACTGTAATTATACACCTATATAAGGATAAGAGTAAAGATAAATAATAGTGTAAAATGTCGTATTTAATTGAAAAATATCATGAACAAAAGATGAACATTCTAGGAAGATGGAACATATACTACATATATGGAGACGTATGCTTCATAAAACAATTTTAAAGAAGGTATGGAGAGAATATGATTTATTTAGATAATGGTGCAACATCTTTTCCTAAGCCAAAAGCTATGATAGATTCTATGAGTAGATGCATGTTAGATTATTGTGGGAATCCTGGTCGTTCAGGACATTTTATGTCTATGAAAACAGGAGATGAAATTTATAAAGCAAGAAAAAATTTAGCTAAGCTTTTTAATATAGGAAACCCAGGGAGAATAATTTTTACAGTGAATACAACAGGTGCTTTGAATCAAGGGATTCAAGGTGTTCTGAAAGAAGGAGATCATGTAATAACTACTTGCATGGAGCATAATTCTGTACTAAGACCTTTAAAAATGTTGGAATCGAAAGGAATAGAACATACAATTGTAAAATGTGATAAAACAGGCAGTATAAATTTAAGAGATATAAAAGCAGCAATCAAGAATAACACCTATATGATCGTTTGCACACATGCATCAAATGTAACAGGAACTATTTTGCCTATAAGGGAGATTGGAGAGCTTGCGCATAGAAATAACCTTTTGTTCATGGTAGATGGGGCACAATCAGGGGGATGTCTTCCAATTAACGTTGTAGACATGAATATTGATCTTTTAGCTCTTCCTGGTCATAAAGGATTGTTAGGACCAATGGGCACAGGTTTTCTCTATGTGAGAGATGGTCTTGATATGCAGCCTCTTTTGTTTGGTGGCACGGGGACAGTATCAAAGGAAAGAAAGCATCCAAAAGAAATGCCTGAAGGCTATGAAGCAGGAACTATAAATGCACCTGGAATAATTGGTTTAGGATGTTCAGCGGAGATTTTACTAGCAATAGGAATAAAAAATATCTATGAATATGAAAGAGAACTTGTAGAAATGCTTGATGAAGGTGTAAGAAATATAAAAAATGTCAGCGTTTATGGGGTAGAAGATTGCAGCAAAAAAACAGGCATAGTAACTTTAAATATAAAAGGAAAGAGTTGCGAACAAGTAGCTGATGAGCTTAATGAAACTTATGGAATAGCATCAAGAGCAGGGTATCATTGTGCAGGTTTAGCTCATAAAACTATAGGAACCTGGGAAACTGGAGCTCTTAGACTTAGTGTAGGCCCATTTAATACAAAGGTACAAATAAAAACTGCCATTGAGGCAGTTAATAGGATTGCTAAGACAGTCTAATATCATCAATACCTTTGTTAGCAAGGGCGTCTGCCCTATTATTCATTTCTGTAACGTATTTAAAATCATCAAAAGAAAATTTAGCACCATTCATTTGAATAAATTTTTCGTAAAGGGCATTAAAATTTGTATTTTTACTATTTAAATTAACATGACCTTTTACACGATAGAAAGAAATATTGTGGCCTTTTGTAAGAGAAAGCAATTTCTCCCAAAGGTCACGATTTTCAACGGGTTTCTTGCTTGAAGTAATCCAATTATTTTTAAGCCAACCTTCATACCATTTTTCCCTAAAGCAGTTCATAAGATATGAACTATCAGAGAAAACCTCAATAGTTTGGTTTTCTTTTTTTATGGCTGAAAGTGCTTCAATTAGTGCAGCCATTTCCATTCGATTGTTGGTAGTGTTTTTTTCACCACCATATAATTCTTTTTGATGTTCACCATATTCTAGGATAGCTCCCCAACCGCCAATGTTATTTTCGCTTTGATTTCCTGAACAAGCCCCATCGGTATAAATTTTTAAAAGTTTCATCTTTTATAATACTCCTTTTGAAATTTGGAACAATATTATTATGTATTATAAATGACATTTTTGCAAATGTAAAACCATTTTAAAACGCTTGTAACAATGTTGTAACAATACTAATGTATACTAATGGAAGTAAATTGGTGAATTATATGCACTATACTATTAAATGGCATAATACAATAGATGTAAAATAAAAGAATTTAAGGAAAGGAGGAGAAAGATTTGAAAAAGTTCATATTTACATTTTTGTTAGTAATAAGCTTAGCTTTTAGCAGTTTTTCTATATCGTTTGCAGCAGTAGACCAAGACGTTACGATTGTAAACCCTGTAAGTAATAGCTCACTAGCGTCAAATAATCTCCTTATTTCCGTGAAAATAACACAACCTAAAAAAATAAAGGTTTCGGCCTATGAAGTTAAAAAAAAGGTTGGTGAGACAAAAGTTTCTTTAGGGGAAAGTGATATGAAATCCATTTTGGAAGGCACTTATAGCGAAGGAGATTCTTTGGTATATTTGTCTATAACTGATAGCGAAAACTTTACTACAGATAACAAATTGTCATTCTACACTAAGAAGTTAGAGAATATTAATCCAGGGGTATATTTAATTAGAGTAGATACTATTTCTCAAGAGAAAGTAGTTTATACAAGTAGAAGTTATGTTACTATAAAAAGCAAAACAGAAACAGAAAATAATTTGTTCGATTCCTCTCAGTCAGGAACGGCAGTATTTCTGCAAAACTTACTTAAATCTATTTTTGGTAATGATAATTAACAAGTATAACTTGTAGAAGAGAGATAAAAAATGGAAAAGTCAAATAAAATTGAAATATTTAAAAATATATTAATAGTAGTATTAGTTTTTACAACAATACTACTATTGTATTTTTTGTGGGGAAATAAAAGTATAGAATCTTTTATGTTTAATGATAATCAAAAAAATTATGAGGAATTAAGTTTAGAGAAAATAATTATTCCAAATGAAATTATCATAGGAAGGGGAAATGAAGACTACACAATTTCTTATTTTGAAAATGAAAATTTATGGAATAAAGAAATTTTAAATACTTTTAGAAATTTTTCAAATGGCTCTAATATTTTTATAGAAGAAATAACAAAAGAAAAATATAATGAGGTTATGAGATTTCCAGCTATAATTGCAAAATTTAAATATGATATTCCTTTTATGGAATTTTGTGAAAAAAATAAAATAAAGCAGGTTGTAGGTTATGATGATATTGATAATTTAACTGAAATTGGCTTTTCTGAAGGAAGTAAAGAAAGTGTTTTTGTTGTTGATAAAAGTAAAGACAAATACTATAGAATAGTTGGAAACAACGATATAGAAGTTTTTAATGAAATTGACAGAGCTTTACAGCAGAAAAGTTATGTTACATATTATACGTTAAGAACTTTTTTAGGAGAAAAAATCAATAATGAAATACTGGCTCCTGTTGATTTGCCTGTTGCAATTCTACCAGTTGCTTATAAGAGAGATATGCAGATTGAAGATGATGATATTATAAGCAATATGGTGCAGGAATACTTTGGTGAAACATTTGATTTTGTAAGAAAAGTAGAAGAATCAAATGGGACCACCATATATATGTATGGATATGGACAAAAAGTTTTAATTATTAATCCAAATGATGGTTCAATAGAATACAAAGCAGAAGCAAATGTTAAAGATATGGAAAAGATATCAATGATTCAATCCTTGGAGGTTGCATTAGATTTTATAGGCGAACATGGAGGCTTCCATACAATGGACGGTAATACCATAAAACCATATTTAGAAAGTGTAACTCCGTTAGATGATAAAAGTGATGGTTATAAATTTATTTTTAGTTTTAGAGTTGGTAAAAATAAATTATTTTATGAAGAGCAAATGCCTATTATACTAGAAGTAGTAAATGGACAAACTTCATATTTCAGAAGAGAATTAATAAGTATTAATGAAAAAGAAACAGAAAAAAGATCAGAGGATGACGAAACAATTTCAGCTATAAATATATTGGCTACAAATTATGAATATATAAAGCAAAGCTTACTTAAAGCAGGAATTTTGGATAAAGAAAAAGAAAAGACCGTTTCTTTTGAAGATATTGCAAATGAAGTAGATAATTTTTATACGGGGTATTTAAAGAAAAGTATTAATGTAAAAAATAAAGAAGAATCTGAAGCGCAAGAGGAATTACAACCTGTATGGATAGTAGAAATAAAAGGGTTTCTTTTGTATTTTGATTTATATAGCGGTGAACCTAAAGGTTTTTCTAAAGTGAATGATTAAAGGATGATTAAATGGATTGGGCAAAAACAAAAAACATTTTAATAGTGGCACTTATAGCAACAAACATTTTTCTTGTTTTTACATATTTTTCGAAAAATGATACCGAAGATATGATAACAGATAGAGATGTTTTATATAGTGTGCTTAAAGAAAAAAATATTTTTATTGATACAGAAATACCTGAAGAATATGACAAAATGTCAGCACTTACTATTGAATACAATTATGATTATAATAAAATAATTGAAGAAAATTTAAAAAAAGAAGATTTTAATTTACCAGTTGATTCTAGTGAAGAAAAATACCATGAAAAAGCTGATGAATTTTTAGAGGCTAGTTTTATAGGAAATGAAAATCTTTTATTTGACAGTGTTGTGATAAAAGATGATGAAGTTGTGGTAAAATATAAGAATAGATATAAAGAAATTGTAATTGGGGATAGTTTTTTTGAGGTGACTTTTGCTAATGGAAAAATAAAAAATGCTACAAGAAAGATTTTAAATATAGAACCTCATACCAAGAAAAAACTGAAAGTCATATCTCCAGAAGAAGCTTTATTAATATTTATGGGTGAGAAAAAAAGTCAAGAAGAATATCATATAGAAAAGATGCAGTTAGTATCTTGGATTAATAGTTCCAACTTTAATGGGGAAGCTACTATATCTGATACAGCTTTTCCTACATGGGAAATAACTTATAATGATGGAGAAATTGAATATATTGTAGCATATAAATCGTGAAAGGAAAGTTAATATATGTCACTTAGTTTTTGTTCGTTTTCTAGTGGTAGCAGTGGGAACTGCTACTTGATAAAGAGTAATAATACGGCATTACTTGTAGATGTAGGTATTAGTGGAAAAAAAATTTTTGAAGCTTTAAATGGAACACAAATACCTCAAGAAATGGTTAAAGGAGTACTTGTAACTCATGAGCATGTAGATCATGTAAAGAGCCTTAGAGTCGTATCAAAAAAATTACCAGAAGTAAAGGTATATGCAAATTCCGGGACTTGGTCTCAAATAGAAGATAAGGTCTCTGAAGAAAAACGAAAAGTTTTTGTTACAGGAGAAAGTTTTTACATAGATGACATTAAAATAAAACCTTTTAAAATATCTCATGATGCTATAGAGCCGGTAGGTTTTTCTTTTTTTGCAGGGGAAAAACAGATAACAATAGTTACAGACACTGGATACATAACAGAGGAAATTTTTAATGAAATGAAACAAGCAGATATTTTAGCATTAGAAGCAAACCATGATGAAAATTTGCTTAAGGTCGGACGCTATCCGTGGAATATAAAACAAAGGATTTTAGGAAATCAAGGACACTTATCCAATGTAGCTGCAGGAAATTGCTTGTGTAGATTATTGGGTGAATGCTGTGTCAAACCAAGAAAAGTATTATTGGCACATTTAAGTAGAGAAAATAACTTTCCAGAGATGGCTTATCAAACAATAAAAAATATATTAGAAGAGTCAGAGTTTTATTTAGGCAAACAGTTACAAATCGCCACTATGAACAAAGACGAAGTTAGTATTATTTATGAGGTATAGTATATGAACATCACAGTCGTATGTATCGGTAAGCTAAAAGAAAAATATTGGGTTAGTGCAATAGAAGAATATAGTAAAAGAATGTCGAAATATTGTACATTGGCAATAGACGAACTGAAGGAAGAACGCTTGCCTGACAAAGCTTCAGCTGCTGAAGAAGAAGCTGTTAAAATAGCAGAGGGAAAAAATATATTAAGTAGAATAAAAAAAGATGCTTATGTTATTACATTAGAAATAAAAGGGAAACAGATTAGTTCTGAAAAGCTAGCAGAAAAAATTGAAGATTTAGCATTAGAAGGAAAGAGTGATATAGTTTTTATTATTGGAGGATCTTTAGGGTTATCTGAAGAAGTTAGCAAAAGATCAAATTATAAGCTTTCTTTTTCAGCTATGACATTTCCACATCAGATGATGCGAGTTATACTGTTAGAACAAATATATAGGGCATTTAAAATAAATAAAAATGAACCGTATCATAAATAAAAATAGATAAAGCTTTGACCTTTTCAGATTAGGTTAAGGCTTTTTTTTAGAAATTTTGTATTAGTTTGTTATATTTTATACTGTATACAGTAAGTTGGGGGTAACTCGGTTAAAATAGAAATTTTGTTGATAAATATATAGTAGAGCCTATATAAGTATGTAATTAAATTCAAATAAATGTATATAAATGTAAATAAAAAAACAGGAGCATAATTTGTTTGTTGAGTATGTTAAAAATTAAATTAACATTGAATAATTGAATAATTTGTTATACTATGTTAGTTAGAGAATATTAGTTAAAATATTCGGAAAGCTTATTTTGCAGTTATTAAGCTTTTAACTATTATAAATGAGTTTAAATATGTCACTGTATTTATAATTTAATACAGTGATTTTTAACTATAAGGAGGTGTGGGGTTGCGTAAAATTTTAAGACTACAAAGTGCACTCTTAAAAGAAATTGATAAGTATGAAAAAATTGTAACTGAAAGAGATCAATTTATAGATTGGGAAAGGGTCCATATGGCAAGCTGTGCAAAGCTAGGATACTTAATGGCTGAAGAAAGAGGTGCAGATCCAATTATTGCTTCATGTGCATGTGCAATTCATGATTATGGCAGAATTATTACTGGTAAACAAGCTGGTCATGCGGAAGCAGGATATCTTCCAGTACAGAGCTTTTTAAGAAGCACTGATCTTTTTACAGAGGAGGAAATTGACATTATGTCAATGGCTGTAAAAAATCATAGTAAAAAAAGTGAAGTTGGAAATATTATTGAAGAAATCGTAAAAGATGCAGATGTGTTAGACTTTCATCAATATGGGTTTGAAATGCCTAGGGAGGAACAACAAAAAAGACTGCAAAGATTATTGAATAAGAACAAAGAGGACACTATTACATAATTGCAAAAAAAAAAAAGATTGATATAATTAAATTAATAGTTAGTTAGTTAAAGCAAATTTATTTAAACTAGAGTTGGAGATGTTAGTTATGTTTGGAAAAAAGTTTTTTAGAATTTTCCTTGGAGCATTAATGCTTGTATTATTGAGTAGCATTATGGCCTTTGCTTCTGGGGGAAATCACCATGATTTAGGGAAAGAACTTCCTTTGTGGAGTTGTCTTCCATTTTTAGGGATGTTACTTTCTATTGCCATATTTCCCCTTATTAAGCCGCATTGGTGGGAACATAATATGTTAAAGGCTTCAATATTTTGGTCGTTGCTATTTTTGATTCCTTTCGGATTTGTTTATGGTGGAAGTATGTTGACATTTCAAGTGCTTGAAATGATCTTATTAGATTATCTACCATTTATTGTATTGTTATTTGGCCTGTTTGTAGCCGCGGGTGGTATTGTGCTTAAGGGCACTTTAGTAGGCACAACAAAAGTAAATGTTACTTTGTTATTAATCGGAACCGCTTTAGCTAGCTGGGTAGGTACAACAGGGGCAGCAATGCTTATGATTAGACCAATTATTAAAGCTAACGCTTGGCGTGAGAAAAAAGCACACATAATAGTATTTTTTATATTTATGGTTGCTAATATTGGTGGATGCTTAACACCTGTGGGAGATCCTCCATTGTTTTTAGGATTTTTAAGAGGAGTACCTTTCTTTTGGACTATGAGGCTTTTCCCTCTTATGGTATTCAACATTGCAATTCTTACAGTAATCTTTATTATATTAGATAAAACATTATACAATAAAGAAATTGCAGCAGGTAGAAGACCTCAAAAAAGTGAAGATAAGATAATTAAAGAACCTCTTAGACTTGAGGGTGCACATAATTTTATTTTCATCATGATGATCGTTGGAGCTGTTATATTAAATGGACTTCTTCCAGGATTTGAAGCGTTTGCAGATCAAGTTACTGGTGAATTATATGGATTACATATCCAAGACGTTGTTCTTCCTTACAATAGTATAATACAAATGGCAATTATATTATTGGCAGCATTTTTATCAATGAAGACAACAAAGCAGTCTATAAGAAAAGCAAATAGTTTTACTTTTGCTCCGATTGAAGAAGTTGCTCAATTATTTATTGGTATCTTCTTAACTATGATTCCTGCACTTGCTATATTAAAGGCAAATGGAGCATCATTAGGGTTAACTGAACCATGGCAATTTTTCTGGGCAACAGGAATATTATCTTCATTCCTAGATAATGCACCAACATATTTAGTATTCTTAACTACTGCTGGTTCTGTAGGATTTACAGAAGGTGTAACTACTACAGTTGGTATAGTAGCAGCAAGAGATCTTCTTGCAATTTCAGCAGGTGCAGTATTTATGGGAGCAAATACTTACATTGGTAATGCGCCAAACTTTATGGTTAAGTCAATTGCGGAAGAAAACAAGATTAAGATGCCAAGTTTCTTTGGTTATATGGGTTGGTCAGTGGTAATCTTAATACCAATTTTTATATTGAACACTTTGATCTTTTTAAGATAGAAAATATACAGTAAAAATAGGTTTATTCTATAGACTTAATTAGATAAAATAAAAAAGAGGCAATCACTAAGTGATATGCTCCCCCTAAAGTAGACAGTTAAAAAAATAAATTGTCTACCTTAGAGGGTTTTTTTATGGGAAGAAGTAAATATACTAAAGATGAAAAAATTAGCATATGC
>DAMCXN010000061.1:11388-15975 GCA_032096995.1 Aminipila sp. | reverse complement strand
CTATTGCTACGCAAATTCTAATTGATAAATTTGAAGTTACTCATATTGTATTAACAGGAGTTGCAGGAGCGCTAAATAGGAACCTTGGTATTGGAGACATAGTTATTTCCAGTGAGGTTTGCTATCATGATGTGGCGCGTGGAATCTTAACAGAATACCATCCCTGGATGGAAGACATATATATTAAAGCTGATACTGGGCTAATGAAGTTATGTAAAGATGTTGCAAAGTCTATATTAAACCCAATGCAATGGCATATTGGAAGGATTATTACTGGTGAAGCATTTATTACCCATAATGAAAGAGAGAATTTAATAGAAAAATTTGATCCGCTATGCGTTGATATGGAAAGTGCTAGTGTTGCTCATACCTGTTATGTGAATAATATTCCTTTCATAATTATTCGTTCAATGTCAGATAATGCAGATGAAAATGGATCAGAAGCATTTGAAAGCAACATGGAAATGGCAGCTCTAAATTCTATAAAATTAGTTGAAGGACTTCTTGAAAATCTAGGTAGATCTTTAAATGAAGAATAAAGATGAATAATACACTTTAGAAATTTACATCCCTGAATTCTTATATTTTGTAGAATATTAAAACTCATTAAATCACTGAAATTACTTATGAAGCTTAGAATCACTTGATGGAGGGAATAAAATGATAAATTATTTCAATGAAGCTATTTTGGTTATGAATGAACTATATGGAAAGGATATACCTATGTCTCTTGCCACAGTGAATGATGATAAAGCCAACATAAGGGTTGTGGATGTCTACTACAAGGAAAATGCATTTTATGCTACAACATATGCATTAAGCAATAAAATGAAAGAAATTTTAAAGAACCCAAATGTTGCATTGAATCACAATTTGTTTGTAGCTCATGGTATTGGTAAGCATATAGGCAATCCGCTAGATAAACAAAACAGTGAGTTAAGAGAGGAATTAAAGAAGGCGTTTGTTACATTTTATGATAAACATGTGAATGAGCAA
Organism: Aminipila sp.; assembly: GCA_032096995.1. Taxonomy (GTDB): domain Bacteria; phylum Bacillota; class Clostridia; order Peptostreptococcales; family Anaerovoracaceae; genus Aminipila. The sequence continues at coordinate 14,979 of DAMCXN010000061.1, read as the reverse complement.
GATGAAAACACTTGTATTTTAAAGGTTTCTTTGATTGATGCTCTTGTTTTTGCCAATGATTATAAATATTTCATTAACTTTGAAGAGCAAACAGCAACACGAGAAAAATGTGTAGTTGATATTGTGTTTTGATAAAAAATAATTAGAATATACAGTAACTATATTTATTTAATTGGAGGAAAAGGAATGAACAGATTAAAATTGGTTTTACCTACACCAGAATATAAAGAAAAGCTTATGGATTATAAAAGAGAATTTATTGAAAATGGAGACAGCATGGATGGTACTGCGGGTTTGAATAATGCTGAAACTTTTGAAGAATGGTATTCTGTATTTCTTGATAATTTGAAAGAAGAAACCGTAAGAAAGGGGTTAGTTCCTGCCACTACATATATAGCTATCTCTACTGATAACGGCCGCTTAATTGGAATGATTGATATTAGACATAGATTAAATGATTATCTGTTAAATTACGGTGGTCATATAGGGTATAGTATTAGAAAATCAGAAAGAAAACAAGGATATGCCACTGAAATGTTAGCATTAGCCTTGAAAGAATGTGCAAAACTAAATATTAAAAAAGTTTTGATAACTTGTGACAAAGAAAATATTGCATCGGTAAAGACAATGATAAATAATGGAGCAAAGCTTCAAAATGAAATACCAGAAGGAAATAGAATTACTCAAAGATATTGGATAACTTTAGATTAAAAAGAATAAACAAAATACAATATTTAATAATTTTTGATATGTCATTCCCCTATGGAAAATAATTGAATATTAATGAATAAAATTACATTTTTATTGACACATGGTAAATTGCCCTTTATACTATAATATGTATTTTGTAACATATTATAGTATAAAATCCATGCAGAAATATATTTTGCGTGTAAAGGGGGATTTCAAATTTTGAAGAAATTAATATCAAGCATTTTAATAGTTTCCCTTGCTATGTCTTTTTCAGCTTGTGGAAAAAGTTCTAAAAAAGAAGTGGATAAAGGCACAGTAAGCACTACTTCTAAGACAGAAGATAAGGATTCAAAATCAGATAAGAAAATTGATTTAGGAAAGAGTGAAGGAAACATCTATAAGAATGAGTACTTCAATATGACCATCAACATACCAGATAAGTGGATAGTGGCAACTGATGATGAAAAAAATGCTCTTATACAAAGCGGTAAGCAAGTGGTTGCTGATAATGATAAAGATAAAGAAAAACAACTGGATTATAGTCTTGAAAAAACAGTATATCTTTTAGCTATATCTCAAAAAGGATTAAGTGTTAATGATACATCAAATCCAATTTTTATGGCCTTGGCAGAAAAGTTAGATTTAATGCAGGGTGTTGTTATTTCTGATGGTAAAGGATATTTGGAGCAAGTAAAAAAGGGTTTGCTAGCTGTAAATCAGATTCCTTATAAGTTTGATAAGGAAATTTATACTCAGAAAGTTGCAAATAAGGATTTTTATGTTTTAGAAGCAACAGTTAATAATGGAGATGTAAAAGCAGTTCAAAAGTATTATGCAGCAAAAATAGGTAACTATGTATTAGCATTTATTGGTACAAGTTATAATGAGGACCAAGCAAAGAATATTGAAACTATAATTAAGTCAACTTCTTTTAAGTAGAAAAATATTATTTTATATAAAGTTTATCCGCATCGATGCTATAGAAAATGTATTGGTGCGGATTTTTTTGGATAAGTTTCAAATTAATGTTAGAATTTAATTGTTATTGAAAAAATGGTATAATGTAGATAGGGATAATTGTGGAGGATATATTATGCCAAGCGTGAAGTCTATATTAACAGATATTCAAAGTTTATCATTACACCAACAAGAGAAGATAATAAGACATTTAGAAGAACACCTTGTGGTAGGTTCTCAAATTTGAGAAGTGACTAAGGAAGTTAAAGAGTTCAGATTTTCTAAGGGAAATGTCTGTCCATTTTATCATTCTGAAACTGTATCGAGAAATGGTAAGTATAACAACAAACAACCATATATCTGCAAATCTTGTAAAAAGACTTTCACAGATTTCACTAACTCTGTAACTTACAAAAGTAAGAAATCACTGGATAAATGGCTTAAATGCGCAAAATATATGTTAAATGGTTATTAATTATTCAATAAGAAAAAATGCTGAGATTGTAGAGATAAATATAGCAACAAGTTTCTATCTTTTAATCACATACAATTTCAATATTGTATTAAAACATAGACTTTTTTATAAATAAAGTTGAAGTTAATGCTACAGGTGAAAAGTATAAAATATAATAAGTTTAGCAGTGATAATTTACAAAATATGTTATAATTGAAAGAGCTCAAATAAATTTATAATCATAGAGATGAATAAGAAAAGCAAAAATGACTGTACTAAATGAATGTTTAGTACAGTCATTTTTTATAGTACTATATTTGAAAATATATGTAATATGACCAAAATAAGTATATAATAAAAGTATGTAATTTTGAATACTACTATTAAATGTTATTAATCAACGAATATATAAAAAGACAAGGAGCCTGGATGGGCAATAGATTCTTAATAGATATACTGTTAATAAAAAGGAATGTTTGAATATTACACAATGGGGGAATAGCATATGAAACAAGATAACTTATCTATACAAAGAGAGAGGGACAAAGTTTTTTTAGAATTTCCAGTTCTTCAAACTGAAAGGTTTATTCTTAAAAAGATGGATGAAACTTTCTTTGAGCCTCTTGTTAGTCTGTTTTCGGATAAAAGTGTGACGAAATATTCAGGAAGTGAGATAACAGACGTTAATAAACATGTAGAATTTTATATGAAAAAAGTTGATACAATGTATAGCAATAGAAGGGGGATAAGGTGGGCAGTCGTAGACAAAGAAACCAACGATTTTGTGGGAGATGTGGGACTCTATAATATTGATCTATATTCGAATAATACTGAAATAGGATACTCTGTTGTAAAAAGCTATTGGAGACAAGGGGTTGCTACGGAGTGTATTAAAGAAGTTGAAAATTTTGCTTTTAATAGGCTAAATATGAATAGAATTATTGCTATGATTGATAAAAATAACACCCCATCAATAAAATTAGTGGAGAAACTTGGTTTTTTTAGGGACGGGGTATTAAGGGAACACTACTACAACAGTTTAAATAATGAGTATATTAGTATATGTGTTTACTCAATTATAAAAAAGGACAGAACAAATACTATAAGTTAATTGAAGGAGAAAAATTTTGCGAGTCCAATATCTGTGTTGAAAAGTATAATGACAAGTATTATGAAGATAAAATTAGATTTGAAAACAAAGCATTTTCTATTATTTCAAAGTATTTTACGAGAAAAATGCACAGATGAGGTGATGGTGTGTCAGGCAATTCAAATGATATAGAAATATCTCCATATAGGGCAATTGAAGTAGTCCCATATAAAACAGAGTGGAAGAAGGATTATGATAATGAGGAGAAAAAGATAAAAAATGTATTTAAAGATGAACTTATAAATATTCATCATATAGGAAGTACATCTATTCCAGGAATATGTGCCAAACCTGTTATAGATATCATGGTAATCGTAAAGGACATATGCAAAGTAGA
>DAMCXN010000061.1:9241-11378 GCA_032096995.1 Aminipila sp. | reverse complement strand
AAGTAGATATGGTGAATAACGAAATGTTAACTATAGGCTATTTTTCAAAGGGTGAATATGGAATAAAAGGCAGAAGATTCTTTGTAAAAGGACAACATAACAGAACACATAATGTTCATGTTTACCAAACAGGACACTATGAAATTTTAAGACAATTGAATTTTAGAGATTATCTCATTGCACATCCTAATGAAGCAAAGAACTACCAAAATTTAAAGAAAGAACTATCAGAAAAATTTAAGTTTGATATTGATAAGTATAACAAAGGTAAAGACTCATATATAAAAGATATTATTAACAAGGCAGATCAGTGGGCAAAAATTAAATAGATTAATTGGCACTTTTTTATGAATGGTCTTAATGGTAGAAAATTGTGAATTTAAAAAAGGGGAGGAGTTCAAAATGGAAAGAGTTTTAATACTTGGAGCAAGTGGATTAGTAGGAAAAGCTTTATCAAAGGAATTAAATAAGAAATATGATGTTTATGGTACCTATAGCAGCAATAAAATAGATTCGATAAATCCTATTTACTATGATATAAGAAAAGTATATGAGATAGCTGATATTCTTAATAACGTTAAACCTACAAAAATAGTGTACTGCTTAAGGGGAGATTTTGATACTCAAATAGAGCTTCTTAATGAGCTTATAAAATATTTATTACCCATCAGTGGAAAACTTTATTTTTGTTCTACTGGGAATGTTTTTGATGGGGATCCAACTAAAGCTCATTTAAAAAGTCACGAACCAATTGCTGAAAGTGATTATGGTAAGTTTAAGATAGAGTGTGAAAAAATTTTAAGAAAAGGTTTAAATGACAATGGTATAATTTTAAGACTGCCAATGATATGGGGGAAAGACTCACCAAGATTAAATAGTATTCTAACCGCATTAAAAGTTAATGAAAAAGTTGATGTTTACACAAATCTATATCTGAATAATAATACAGATGAAATGTTAGCAAAACAAATAGGCTATATAATTGAAAATGATTTGAAAGGAATATTTCATCTTGGTAGCAGCGAAGTTATAAATCATTATGAATTTATAAAAAATGTTATTACTAATTTAGGATATAAGGATGTAAAATTTAATGAAGAAACACTTCCAGGAGAAAAGTATTATTTAGCTGTTTTGCCCACTGTTGGGGAGTTGCCTAAAGACTTTATTTTTTCAAATGAGTATGTTATTAATCAAATAACAATTTAGGTAGTTCAAATTTTTTTGATATTATGAATTAATTATATAAAAAAGAAAGGGATAAATATGTTTAAGGAAATAAGAAGAAAAGATAGGGAACTTGAGATTACAGAAGCAATAGAGATATTGAAAAATTGTGATTACGGTATTGTATCAACAGTAGGTGAAAATGGATATCCATATGGGGTACCAGTAAGCTATGTTTATTTAAATAGTTCAATATATTTTCATTGTGCTGTAAATGGACAAAAATTAGATAATTTAATAAACAATAATAAAGTATCTTTTTGTGTAGTTGGACAAACTTGTATCTTACCTGACAAATTTAGTACAAATTATGAAAGTGTAATCACATTTGGAGTAGCAAATGAAGTTTTTGATAATGAAAAAAATACAATTCTTTTGGAAATATTAAATAAATATTCCCCAGACCATATAGAAAAGGGTGAAGCGTATATTTCAAACTCAAGCACAAAAACAAAAGTAATAAAAGTAAGTATTGAGCATATTTCTGGTAAAGCAAGAAGATAATTTATGTCAATTTGTTATGCATAAAGTATCAAGCTTTTTGTAAATAACGGCACAACCGCAAAAGATATAGATAATTTGTTAGAAACTATATTTAAGAAGGCAGGTGGAAATGTGAGCTGGATTGATTCAATAGAAGAATTTGTCCCTTCCAATGAACAAGAGAGAAAAGACAAGGAAGTAATATTGAAATACATAAGCATGTTTGATGATATTTTAAAAAGAGATAATGAGATGGTTCATATAACAAGTTCTGGGTTTGTGGTAAATAAAGATAAAGATAAAGTATTAATGGTGCATCATAATATATTCGATTCATGGTCTTTGCCAGGAGGACATGCAGACGGTGAGGAAAATTTATTAGGTATCGCTATATCAGAGATTAAAGAAGAAACAGGAGTGAAAAATC
>DAMCXN010000061.1:5309-9231 GCA_032096995.1 Aminipila sp. | reverse complement strand
CACTAATAAGATTATTTCATTAGATCTTTTACCTGTGTTAGGACATTTTAGAAAAGGAAAATATGTTTCACCTCACTTACATGTATCAGCAGTATATTTATTTCAGGCTGACGAGAAGGAGCAGGTTATTATTAAGCCAGATGAGAATAGTGCTGTTAAGTGGATTCCAATCAGCGAGATAGATATACATTCAAATGAATCCCATATGAAGAAAATTTATAATAAAATAATATCAAAAATAGAAGTTAACATTTTATAGTGTAAAATTCAGGAGGAATTTCAATGTTATATTATGTAATCGATGCCTTTACTGAAACAAAATTTGGTGGAAATCCGGCTGGGATAGTTATACATGAAAATTTAAATGAGAATTTTATGCAAAAGTTTGCTGCTGAGGTTAGATTTTCAGAAACAGCCTTTATTAAAAAAATTGATTATTTAAATTTTGAAATAAGATTTTTTACTCCAACTTCGGAGGTTGATCTTTGTGGACATGCTACCATTGCTTCTTTTAAAGCCTTATTGGACAGTGGCATTATTAATGATAACAATAAATATTTTATGAAAACACTTGCTGGAACATTGCCTGTTTATGTTAACGATTTATTTATAATGATGGAGCAAGCAGAACCAAGGCTCGGAAAGACCTTTAAGGACTATGATACTTTGTCTAAAATATTTAAAGTTAATAATAATGATATTGGTGATATGAAATACAATTTAGTGCCACAAGCTGCAAGCACTGGATTTTGGGATATAATGCTTCCAATAAAATCAAAAGATGCATTATATGCTCTTAACCCAGATTTTAAAGAACTTGCTAAGTATTCAAATATTAATGATGTAGGAGGAGTTCATGCATTTACTCTTGATACTAAAGAGGGAGTAGCATTATGTAGAAATTTCTGTCCTCTATTTGGAATTGATGAGGAAGCTGCTACTGGAACTTCAAATGGTGCTTTAACATATTATCTATTCAAAAACGGTATTATAAACAATTTCGACTGTGATTACACCTTTCTTCAGGGACATAGCATGGGAAGACCTTCTAATATAACTACAAAACTCATTAACAAAAACAGCCCAAGGGTTATGGTTGGTGGGAAAGCAGTGATTTTAACAAAGGGTGAATTAATTTAAGCATTAGATATTTAATGAATGAAAGCATAATGTGCAATTTGTTCATTCTGATATTTGACTATTTTAATTTGTATTTTTTTATCTTATGCAGTAAAGGGGGAGTTATATATGAAGCCATATGAGAAATTGGCAAAACTTTATAAAAAAGATTGGGGAACAGATAGCGGTAAATATGCTATTTTAGTTTCCAATGTAATTAATAATTATAATCTAAAGATTAAGTCAGTTTTAGATGTTGCATGCGGTACAGGAATACTTGCAAGAGAATTAATGAACATGGGATTTCAGGTCAGTGGAATTGATATTTCAGAAGATATGATTAATATAGCAAAAGTAAATACCAAGGATAATTCATTTATAGTTGCGGATATGAAAGATTTTAAGTTAAATAAGAAATTTGATATTATTACTTGCGCATTTGATTCTATTAATTACATTACAAATAACAAGGATATGGAAAAAACAATTAGCAATATCTTTAATCATCTAGAGAATAATGGATTTTTTATATTTGATATTAATACACCATATTTGTATGAAGATAAACACTTTGGAATAATAGAGAGAACATTTGATGATAAAAATTTTAAACAAATATTAGAATATGATACAGTAAGTAGATTGGGAAAAACTATTTTTGATTTTGGTAATAATGAATTAGAAACACATATTCAAAAGGCATATACCGTTGAAGAGATGGATGAAATTCTTTTAAACTCGGGCTTTGAAATAATGGGCAGATATAAAAATTTCAAACTATCTCCAATGGAGGATAGAACATATAAGGTTTTTTATGTAGTTAAAAAGAATGGTAATGTATACTCTTTTTAATTATCTATGGAGCTGTGTGATATTGTGCAGAAAGGTAGTGGTTTCAAATGACATGTAAAGAATGTTATAGCGACAATCCAAGGATAACGCCTATTTTAAAGCCAGAGCATTGTTTAGAAAATCATGCTCAGTATATATGTTCTACCTGTGGAAGATGTATATGCATTGAGAGAGATGATAAAAGAGATGTTTATAGATGGAGTTTCCCTTTCAAAACGTTAGAAATAGCTAAATTATACTTAAGAACAGCAGAAGTAAGTTGTGAAGATATTTGCGGAATATATCAAGTTACAGGAAAGAATGACAGGACTTCTTATAAAATTTTTCACACAGAAAAAGATTTAGAAGCTTATTTATCAAAAAATAAAGATAAATTATGCAAAAGTATGAAGCCTGTTTATATGTCAGAAGAATATATTGAGAATCCCAATGCTCAAATTCGCAAATTAAATAGTGATGAAATAAAAACTTATCTTAAAGAACAAAATCAATTAAGTATAATAAAAAACTCATAAGAGGTTATAAGAAATATGGAGTGAATAAAAGAATCATATATTTTCAATGCCTTTAAGCTTTATGAATGTAAAAAGGGTATGGGATATTTATATATGATTTATTACTTTTAAAGTAGCATGCTTGAATAATATTAAATTGTAACAAACTAATAAAGGGGAATATTAAATGGATCTAAAGCCATGGAATAATGACATTAGATAGTTAGTTCTGGTTGTATTATATTGGAAATGATCAATATGTTGTTGAATATGAAAGGAGAATGAAAATGGAAAATGTTCGTATTTACGAAATCCCTTCTTGTAAAATGGTATCCTCACAATGTGGCATGTTTGGTGATGGCAAACTTGAACAATTTAATGAATGGTTCAGCTCATTGCCAAGAACGATGTTTCCAAGAGATTTTATGTTTTATGACAATGAACAAGGAGGATTTATATGGTATTACATGTACAGCGAAGGGATGAATGTACCCGATGATTTCAGTATCATTGATTTTCCCGGAGGCCTATATGCTGTTGCTTCTGAGATAGATGGACAGGATTCTTCAGAAGTTATAAGTGTAATAAAAAATTTTATTAAAGAAAAAGGCTGTTTTGAGGAAGATGCCTCTCGTACATACTTAGGCAATATTCCAACCCCTCCATCTGCTTGTGAAGCCATGGGATATGAGCAAATGGATTATTATGTACCAATAAAAGTTAAATAGTATATATCAAATGAGCGTAATTCTTTTAAGTACTTCATAAGGAGAAAAATTATGTGTGAATATAGATTTGATTTTATAATAAATGATGAGCAGCTTTTAAAAGGTAGAACATTAATTGATTTGCCATTCAATGTATGGGAAGTATTTGGTGTTAAAGGGAGTGTTTCTGTTAAGGCAGTAATAAATCAATTTGAATTTAAGTTTAATCTTTTACCTAGAGGAAATGGGAATTATTCGTTTTTTCTAACTGCTGCAATGAAAAAAACATTAAGTATTAAAAAGGGTACCTTGTTGAATATTTCAATAAGTATCGTAAATGATAAAGTGAAAAATGCAGTAGATATAAATAGCAACGACAAATCTAATAAGCTATATCACAAAATTGATAGCATATCTTATGTTTCACAACCTACTCCATTAATGTGTGGGCAAGCATGTATAGCAATGTTGGCAGGTACAAGCATTGAAGAAGTAGCAAAGGTGATGGGCACAAGGGGTTCTACTTCTATAGGGCAGCTAATAGATGCTTTAGATTATTATAAAATTAGACACTCAGAAAAAAACCTTAGATTATCAAAAAAGAATCCATGTTACTCAGATATAAGCATTCTTACTGTACATATGCCAAAATATACTCACTGGGTACTATACTATAAAGGTGAATTTTACGATCCGGAATTCGGAATTTTAGATGAATGCCATCCTGAAGGGAAAATTACATCTTTCCTT
>DAMCXN010000061.1:1040-5299 GCA_032096995.1 Aminipila sp. | reverse complement strand
TTCCTTGAAATAATTCATTAAAATATTGTTGTGGAGGTATATTATGAAAAGAGCAATGATGCAAGTTTATGTAAAAGGTAGCGGAGAGGCTGTAGAGCTTTATTTAAAGGCTTTTAATGCCACCTTGGGTTTTAACGTAAAAAGCTCTGATGACACATTTTATCATGCAGAACTTGATATTTGTGGTAATATCTTAGCAATAGCTGAGACCAATGATGATATGGATAAAATTATTACAGGCAACACAATGCAGTTTTGCTTTCATTATGGCGAAGGAAATGAGGATATGGTTAAACAAGCTTATGAGGTACTTAAAGAGGGTAGTGAAATCTTATTTCCCTTAGGTCCTTGTGATTTTAGTCCATTGTTTACAGATTTTATTGATAAGTTTGGCGTTAGATGGTGTCTGTTCGTATAACTGATTCCATAGATTATGAGCATAGAACAAGAGAATCTAATCCAAATTTACCGCTTAGATTATGAGTATAATGTGTAAGATATTAATGTCTTTTTTTAAAATTAGACTAAGAATCACTTGATTAATATAAAAATGAAATATTAATTACATTTTCAGGAGGATGTATGGACAAACGAATAATCAGAAATTATTTATTTGGAACTTTTTTAATAACTTATATAATGTGGGGAAGTATTTTTGCTGCAAATCAAATAGGATATCTTAAATATGGTACACCTATTTCAATGATATTATTTGTAATTGGAGGCAATGCACCACCAATTATAGCCTATGTGGTATTGAAAAAAGAGCATTTAATAAGTGGATTCAAAGAATTTTTAAGAGAGGCATTTGCAATTAAGCAGAAGCCAAGGTTTTATGCTGTGTTGATAGCTTTCTTAGTACTGTATTTTGGAGTCCCTGCTCTTATGCAAGGAATCTCAAGAGGGGCAGACCTTTATATTGGTTTTCTATGTATTCCCTTGATGATTATATTTGGTGGCTTAGAGGAACTTGGATGGCGATATATTTTGCAGCCTGCATTAGAAAGACAATTCCCCTTTGGAATTGCAACTTCACTTACAGCATGTATTTGGTCAGTATGGCATCTACCATTATTTTTCATTACAGGAACAGTACAAAAGAACTTGAGTTTTGGATTATTTACTATTATGGTATTGGGGATGTCATTTGCTCTGGCAACAATATTTTATATAAGCAAAAGTATTTGGCTGTGCATTCTATTTCATAGCATGACAAATGCACTTGCTTCATCGTGGATTATTGAAGAAAGTATAAAAATAAAGGGCTTAACTTCCTTGTCTATGATTATCTTATCATTCTTAATAATTATTTATTACAAAAAGAAAATGGATATACGATGATGAATAAATTAAAAATTTGAATTGCTGATTTTTATATCGGAGTGGTTAAAAAGGTTTGCTGACGAAATGGTGTGGTTATCGATTAACTGGCTAAATCTAGAGAAAATATTGGGAGAACTAAAAAACCATAACGGATGATTTTATATAAAGTGAGCAGAACTAGAGCACGTTAAGACAATAACTGATATAAAAAAGAGAGGATAAAGATATGGAATATAAAATTATACATTTACCAAAAGAGAAATGGAAGGGAACTATAATTCCAATAAAGTATACAACAGATAAATATTATGATGTTATAGTAAATAAAACAGATAAAGGATTTGTTATTGACATAGAAAAGAAAGACTTTGCAGAGCCAGTAACTCATGCACCAGAAGAATATGACTTTCCAGATAAGTTATATGAAGATCACTGGGAGAATGCTTATGCTTGGGGAGTGTTAGTTAATGATGAATTAGTTGCTGCAATTGAAACTGATGAAGAATTATGGTCTAATCGTCTAAGGATTACAGAACTTTGGGTAGATGAAAAATATCAAAAGCAAGGAATAGGACATGCGCTAATTGAAATGGCAAAGGAGCAAGCAAGAAGAGAGCGTCGTCGAGCTATTATACTAGAAACACAATCTTGCAATGTTAATGCAGTAGATTTTTATCAGCATGAAGGCTTTAACTTGATTGGTATGGATACTTGCTGCTACAAGAACAATGATTTACAAAGAAAAGAAGTAAGGTTAGAATTTGGATGGTTTCCAGAAGAAAAGAAAAGGCTAAATCGTGAAGAAATAGAAATTAGAATGGAAACAAGGGATGATTGGTACAATGTAGAGTTAATGACACAGCATGCCTTTTGGAATAAACATCATCTTGGATGTGACGAACATTACCTTGTGCACAAATTACGTCAAGATAAAGACTATCTTCCAGAACTAAGCAGAATAGCAGTAAAGGATGGAGAGGTAATAGGATGTATAATTTATTCAAAGGCACGAGTTGTTGATGATGCAGATATACATGAAATTATAACCTTTGGACCTCTTTGTGTAGAGCCTAAATGGCAGGGCTGTGGAGTTGGGGAACTGCTATTAAGGGAAACAATGAACTTAGCTGAAAATAAAGGGTATAAAGGTATTGTAATTTTTGGAGAACCAGATTATTATCCTAGAATAGGGTTTAAAACCTGTGACAACTTTAATATTACAACTGCTGATGGTAAAAACTTTGATGCATTTATGGGAATTGAATTGGCAGAAGATAGTATGAAAGGCATAAAAGGAAAATTTTACGAATCAGAAGTTTTTGAAAATCTTCCAAAGGAAGAAGTGGAAGAATATAATAAAAAGTTCCCACACCTACAAAAGTTAAGATTTCCAGGACAATGGGATTAATCATCATTTGCAACAGTTATGGAGAACCTTTCCATAAGCAACGGAGGTTTTATAGATGGACTCTACTATAATCAAGGAGGAAGTTATTAATGAATAATATACTAACAGAAGAAAATATGAAAAAATTAAAAGAAGAATTGGAATATAGGATGACCACAAAAAGAGCTGAAATTGCAAAGGAAAAGGCGGTAGCTGCTGCCCATGGTGATAGATCAGAAAATGCAGAATACAAAGAAGCTTGTGCAAACTATAGGGAAAATGACAATAGAATTCAATATTTATTAACTATGATTACAACAGCAACTATAATAGATGATAAAAATGTGGATAAATCAGTATTGGGGATTAATAGCAAAGCTAGGATTAAGTTTATTGAGGATGACGAGGAATATATAGCAACATTAGTAACTACTCTAGATTCAGATCCTGCTAGCATGAGAATCAGTATTGAATCAGATTTAGGAAAAGCGCTATCAGGCAAAAAAACTGGTGATATAGTTGAAGTTAATGCTCCAGGTGAAAAATATACAGTAGAAATATTAGAAATATTATAAGAAGTAAGAGCTAAGAAAATAGGTAAAAGGTAAGAAGTAAGAGGTTTTGAAAAAAATCCAGCAGGGCTGAATTTTCACTACAACTATTACTTCTTAGTTATTATCTCTTACTTATTTACAAATTCCAATTAATAGAGGAGGTACGGAAATGAAGGATTTCAAAAGAAACTATCCTTTATTTTCTCTATGTGGCTTAAACTGTGGTTTGTGTCCAATGCACTTGGATAATTATTGCCCTGGTTGTGGTGGTGGGGCAGGTAATCAGTCATGTAGAATTGCAAGGTGTAGCCTGCAGCATGGAGGAATAGAATATTGCTATCTTTGTGATAAATACCCTTGTGAGAAATATATTGATATAGATATGTTTGACTCTTTTATTACTCATCACAATCAGTTAAAGGATTTAGAGAAGGTCAAAAAAACAGGAATAGACGCCTATCAAATTGAACTGACTGAAAAAATAGAAATATTAAGATACTTATTAACGAACTACAATGATGGCCGGAGAAAGAATTTTTTTTGCATAGCAGTTAATCTCTTAGAATTGCAAGATATAAAATCCGTAGTGGAGCAAATTGCAACTGGAACAAAATCAGAGAATCTAACACTAAAAGAGAAATCTAAACTTGCAGTAAACCTATTTCAGTCTATGGCAGTAAAGCGAAATATTGTATTAAAACTTAATAAGAAAACCAATAAAAAGTAGTAGTGAAATTGCAATTTTAGATTGATTAATGAAGTGGTGATTTATGGAGGAGATAAGGAATGATTATAAGAAGGTATGAAACATCAGATTGTAAGGATTTAGCGGAACTGTTTTATAATACAGTGCATTCCATTAATGCAAAAGATTATACAGAAGAACAGTTAAATGTATGGGCAACAGGGAGTGTAGATTTAGAAAAATGGAATCAATCTTTATTAGCACATTTTTCAGTTGTTGCAGTTGAGGATGAGATTATAGTTGGTTTTGG
>DAMCXN010000061.1:0-1030 GCA_032096995.1 Aminipila sp. | reverse complement strand
AGATATGACAGGATATCTGGATAGGTTATACGTTCATAAGGATTATCAACATCAGGGAATTGCTACTGTAATTTGTGATAAATTAGAATACATTTTTGATGTGGGCAAAGTAACTACACATGCTTCAATTACGGCAAAGCCATTTTTTGAGAAAAGAGGATATAAAGTTACTAAGAAACAGAACGTAGAAAGAGATGGGGGTTTTGTTACAGAATTATGTTATGGAGAAATAAATAAATTCTAATTTGAGGTGAAATGCTATGGATAAATATACAAAAGAAGAATTGATAGAAACACTAAAAGTTGTATCCTCAACTATCAGTAAGTGTGAAAAAATACAGCCCAAATTTGCAGAGGGCACCTCTCAGCACACACTCCTTAAGAACAGGATAAAAGCCATGTATATTTCAAAATCATTAATAACGGATGAAAATGTTATGGACAAATATACAAAACAGGAACTGATAGAAGCACTACGTCCAGTATCCTCAGTTATCAGTAAATGTGAAAAAGCACAGCTGAAATTTGAGGAGGGTACCTCTCATCACAAGCGATTTAAAAGCATAATAAATGCTATGTATATCTCAAAATCATTAATAACAGATGAGATTATTAAAAGAGGTTAGCTGATACTAAAAAGTATATCTGTGGAGAAACAAAATTAGTATATAAAATTAAAGTGGTTTTTATTATTGAAAAAGAAAGAACAATTAGTGATAGATCTAAGGAATTAGTTCTAGAAATAAATAAAGGATATAAATTTAGAGTTATTCTACTATGGAAGATGGAGAAAAGTGACTATTATATATTGTAAACTAAAAAACAGCAGCTGTATTAGATGTGAAAATTATCTAAGGTAGCTGCTATTTTTGATGCAAAAATACCGTATCATAGTAATATTGATTTTACAAAATATGTTATAATTAAAAAATAAGTATTTTTTAGTAAAAGATAAACAGTAATCTGAAGATTATAAAATACTAATTAGGAATTTGCGGTTAACATACTTTACATAGAATTAACTGAGAAA
>DAMCXN010000060.1:8973-16524 GCA_032096995.1 Aminipila sp. | reverse complement strand
CCGATGATACTTGGCGGGCAGCTGCCTGGGAAAGTAGGACGTCGCCGGTTTTTCAGACTCTAGTTTTAAAACTAGAGTCTTTTTTAGTATAAGCGAATGGTAAGGATATATTTTGATTTAGTTACATAGATGCTTTTATTAAGTGTAAGTAGGCAAATAATTTTGGAAAAGCCTAAGGAAATATGCTATAATAATATTGTTAATTTTAAAATATAGAAAAGGAAATTTAGCTAAGGGAGGAAAGTATTATGAGTTATTTAAGGATATTATTTGTTTTTTTATTATGCTTTCCTATACTTTATGTTTCTATTACTCTTGTATCTAAACTTATGCTAGAGATTACTAAAAAAAAGTAGCTTAGGAGTTAATATTATGAAACGGGGATTGTTTATTTCAATTGAAGGACCAGATGGATCAGGAAAATCCACCCAGATTAGATTATTAAAAGAGTTTTTAAATGAAAATAAAATAGAAACAATTTTAACAAGAGAGCCTGGAGGCACAATTATTGGAGAAAAAATTAGGAAGATTATTTTAGACAAACAACATACAGAAATGGATGCTATGACGGAGGCTTTTTTATATGCAGCTTCAAGGGCACAACATGTTGCAGAGATAATAAAACCTGCTTTAGATAACGGTGTTACTGTAATTTGTGACAGATTTGTAGATTCTAGTATAGCTTATCAAGGCTATGGTAGGCATTTAGGCGATACTGTAAGGAAAATAAATGAATATGCTATTGCAGGATGTATGCCGGATATTACTTTTTTATTGAAGGTTTCACCTAGTATTGGCAAAAAACGTATTAAAGAGGAAGAACAAGATAGATTAGAGAAAGAACAGCTGGATTTTCATAATGCTGTTTTTAAGGGATACTTGGAATTAGAAAAAATATATAGTGATAGGATAATTGGAATAGACGCAACAGAAGATATAGACTCAATTAATAATAAAATAATCGATCACTTAGTAAATCTCATAAGAGATAAAAAAGAATGAGGAAAAAATGCTTTTAGGACAAATAGATGGAAATGATAAATTAATAGAGAGATTAAGATATTTGTCAAAATCAGAAAATTTATCACATGCCTATATTTTTGAAGGGGATTCATGTGTAAATAAAGTTTTGATTGCAGATTGTTTTGTAAAGGCTATTCTCTGTGAAAATAATAAAGGAATAGGATGCGATAACTGTTCTGTTTGTCATAAAATAGAGCATAGTAATCATGAAGATATAATATATGTTGATTCGGATGGAAAGAGTATAAAAGATGAGGCAATTGAAGAATTACAGACAAGATTAAAGAAAAAACCTTTTTTTGGTGAAAGAAACATTGCAGTTATAAAAAAGGCAGACTCTATGACGCTAAGGGCTCAAAATCGTTTACTTAAGACTTTAGAAGAGCCTCCTAAGGGGACTATTATTATATTATTATCTGAAAATATTGAGAATCTAGTACAGACTATATTATCTAGGTGTGTTATTTTTAGGGTAAATCCTTTTGAGACAATTTCATATGGTAAGATAAAAGAAGAAGCACAATTATTAGTTAGGATGCTCTTAAATAAAGAACCTTTTTATTCATTGAAGATGAAAATAAATGAACTTGCTGAAGATAAAGATGCTGCCATGAAGCTATTAGATGCCATGGAGTTATTATATAGGGATTTGGCAATAATAAATACAAAAGAGAGTAGAAATTATAAAAAAGAAGATATTTATAGGGCAGTAGATCTAATAGAAGAGGCAAGAAGGGATTTACAACGTGGGATTAGCGTAGGTTATGCCATGAAGAACTTAATCATAAAAATTGGAGGATAAACAATGGTAAAAGTAGCGGGAGTACGTTTTAAAAGGGCTGGTAAAGTTTATTATTTTGATCCTGGTGAATTGGACGTAAAAACTGATACAAAAGTAATAGTTGAAACTGCTAGAGGTATGGAGTATGGAACTGTTACTTCAGATATAAAGAGTGTGAGTGAAGATGAAATTGTTGCGCCTTTAAAAAAGATAATAAGAATAGCAAATGATAAAGATGCACATCAGCATGAGGAAAACTTGAAGAAAAAAGAAAGAGCAATAATGCTTTGTCAAGAAAAGGTGGACAAACATAAATTAGAGATGAAACTAATTGATGTAGAATATACTTTTGATAATAGTAAGATAATATTCTATTTTACTGCTGATGGAAGAGTTGACTTTAGAGAATTGGTTAAAGATTTAGCTAGCGTATTTAAAATGCGTATAGAGCTTAGACAAATTGGCGTAAGAGATGAAGCAAAAATGGTGGGGGGCATAGGAACTTGTGGAAGAGGTTTATGTTGTAATACATGGCTTCCGGAGTTTGAACCTGTTTCAATAAAAATGGCTAAAGTACAAAATTTATCCTTGAATCCCACAAAAATTTCAGGCATATGTGGACGACTGATGTGTTGTTTGAAATATGAAAATGATGTATATATGGAATTAAGAAAAGGAATGCCAGAGGTTGGAGAAAGAGTAAAAACCCAAGATGGAATTGGTGTTGTCTTTGATTCTAATATACTTGAAAATAAAATAAAGGTTCGTTTAGTTTTGGAAGAAAGAACTGATGAAAAACCTGAAAAACTAAGTGTTGACTTTTATATTTATAAAAAAGACGAAATAAAGCGAATTGAAAAACATAGAAAGAAAGAAAGCAATAGAGACATCTTGGATGAATTAGATGACGAATTATTAGATGAAATAAAGAACCTACTAAAGGAGTAATTGGTTTAAATGGAAAAAGACTTGACTATGCAGGGAGAAAGGCTAGATGAAATTGGATTTGGAGATTTGAAGTTGATTCAAAAACCAGAAGAATTTTGTTATGGTATAGATGCAGTAATACTTGCGGACTTTGCAGCAAACACTATATCGAGAAATATCAATAGATTTAAAGTAGCCATAGATTTAGGAACTGGTACAGGCATTATTCCTCTTATATTAAGTCATAAAGCTTTAATAGAGAAAATATATGCAATAGAAGTACAAAAAGGTTCATATGATAGAACTTGTCGTAATATTGAACTTAATAAGCTTTCAAAAAGGATTTCTGTTATAAACTGTGATGTTTCAGAGATTAAAAATAGTTTTTCTAATCTAAAATCTTCATTTGATTTAGTTACCACAAATCCGCCTTATATGATTGGTGGAGCTGGGCTTATTAATAGTAATGAAGCAAAAAAAATAGCGAGACATGAAACTACTGCAGATTTAGAATCGTTTATAGAAACTTCAGCATTTTTGTTGAGGGAAAAGGGCGAGTTTTTCATGGTTCATAGACCAAGTCGATTAGTTGATATTTGTGAACTTTGTAGAAAATATAAATTAGAGCCGAAGGAAATGCGATTTGTTTCTCCAAATAAGAATGTCAAACCTAACATCTTATTAATAAGATGTGTTAAATTTGGGAATCCGGAATTGAAAATTTTAGATCCATTATATGTGTATAATGAAAAAGAAAACACATATACAGATGATATAATAAAGATATATGAAAGATAGTTTAATGGTTATTTTACCATAATTTATTATTGGTAGAATAACCATTATTGTTTTTACCAATAATAGTATTGTATATAGTCTATTTACTATATATATTGGCATATAAAGATTGTGGCAATAATGCTTACGATATAACCCACTAAACCAGCAATAAACGCATGTCGCATTTTTTTAACCGAGGTAACTCCAAAGTAGAGTGCTAAAACGTAGAAAATAGTTTCACAGGTACCGACCATTGTGGAAGCACATCTTCCAACAAAGGTATCGACACCACTATCAATCATGATTCTTTCCATTAGAAATAAAGAGCCACTTCCCGAAACTGGGCGAAGTAATATTAAAGAAATAAGTTCTTTAGGAATGTGTAGTAGAGAAAATACAGGGGAAAATAAAGTCTCAAAAAAATCCATGGCACCTGAAGAGACTATAGATTCAATACCTACGAAAATAGCAATTATAAATGGCATTATTTCTATAGCTGATTTTAGTCCTTCTTTGGCACCCTCTATAAAACTTTCATAGATAGAGACATGTTTATATAATCCATAAAGAATGATTATACTAATTATACTGGGAATAAAAAAATAGGAAAGAGCACTTAAGGATTGCAGCATATTTGGCCTCCACTTATATTTAAGAATTTTCTCCTTTTCCTTCATAATACTTACAAACTAGAACTGATGCTATCATAGATATAAGACCAACGAGGATAGAAGGAATAATAATAGAAGTTGAATCTGTTGAGCCTAGTTGAGAGCGAATTTTAATAACAGTAATAGGAACTAATTGTATCATTGACATGTTTAATGCGATAAACATACACATAGTGTCACTAGCAGTGTCACTATAATTGTTTTCTTTATCAAGTTTTTCCATTGCTTTTAATGAAAAGGCTGTTGCACTATTACCTGCTCCAAATATATTTGCCATAAAACTCATTAAAATTATTGCTATTGTGTCAGAATTCTTCTCTTTAGGAAAAAGAAATTTTATTAATGGTTTAACTTTTTTTGATACTGTATTAATAAGTCCTGAGTCTTCGGCAATTTTCATTATACCGCACCATACTGCCATGATTCCTGATAAACTTATTACAAATTCAACAGCTCGAGTGCAACTATTAAAAAGGCTATCGGTAAATAAGCCAATTGTATTATTTAAAATAGAAAAAAAAACGCCTAATAAAATCATTCCACCCCATATGTAATTCATCAATTTATATCACCTCAATTAATATAGTATTCAAAAAATTAAAAAAAATGTTGAAGTTTTACATATTTGGGTAGATAATATACATACAAAGAGTGGAGGTGAAAGCTGTGGAAATAACATTGACCTTGAAAGATTTGGGGTTAATTTTAATAGCTACTGGTATAGTGGTATTGCTAATATATTGTATTAACTTTATGAGAAACTTAGTAGTAACTATTAAACACACTAATAAAATTTTGGAAGATACGCAGGTAATCTCAGCTATAGCTGCTGCCCGTGCTCAAGACATTGATCAAGCGGTAGGAAATGTTACAGAATCAATTGGTAATGTTTCAGATGCAATAAAAGGCAATCAAAGTACTCTTGCTGCTTTATCCTCAATTGTTAATTCATTAGTATCACTAAAAAATATTATTACAAAGATTGAAAAGTAGAAGCGGTAATTAGAAATGTAAAAGGTTGACATTGCATATCTCGGATGTTAAAATTAGGAATAATGTAGGATTTATGTAAGGGATGGTGCTTTACATAGAGAGGAGGAGTGGAAAATGAAGGCTACTGGTATTGTTAGAAAAGTTGACGAACTTGGGCGTATTGTGTTACCCATTGAGCTTAGAAGGACACTAAATATAGAGATTAAAGATCCAATTGAAATATTTGTTGAAGGTGAATATATTTTACTAAAAAAATATGAGCCAGCGTGCGTTTTTTGCGGCAATGCGAAAAATGTTAAGCATATAAAAGACAAAAATATTTGTGAGGATTGTATTAAGAAGATTAAAGAATTGTAATTGAATGAATTAGCTTATTAAAAAGACATCTTATATCTTGATATAAGATGTCTTTTTAATAACAAATTTGTGATAAAATTCTAATTAATATAAGCAAAATCTTACAATTTTGTTACAAAAATCTTTTTTCTAACAAACATACTTATTTATGTGATATTATCTTATAAAGTTAGGGAAAATAAATTTATGTAAAAAGAAGGGGAGTAAGATGAAGACAACGAAAGCAAGATTGTGTGTTGGATTGATTTTTGTGGTTGCTTTTACAATTATTTTTGGAGGTTGTGCTGATAAAAATCAAAGTGGATCAACTGTTCTTGAACCTGAAATTACAGTAGGATATCTTGAAGGTGATTATGTAAAACAATTGTTACGTGATGGAGCGGTTCATGTTTTTGGAAGTATTGAATTATCACAAAATGAAGATGATTCTATTGTTGTAAATGTTGAAGAAAAAGAATATGTAGAAGATTCAACTTTAGCTAATGGATTTTATGTAGAAGATAAAAATACTAGTTTAACTACGACTTTAGCTTCAGAAGCTAGATGTACCTTTATATCAAAAGGAGTAAGTTTACCACAAATAATGAATACCCAACAGTTTGTAGAATCTTTTAATAAAGAAATGGAAGAATACGGCGGTACAAATAATCCGGATTATAAAAACGAAAAATTATATGATATGTATATAATGGGAGATCAAATTGAACTTATTTTAGAAAAATATATACCTTAAAATTTCTATAAATATATGATTTAAATAGTATTGTATATTTAAAATAAGAATTTTATAAGAAAAATGTAAAAAGGTGTAGCGTATGCTACACCTTTTTGTATATAATATTAAATTAGTAGGTAACAAAAAAATTCGAATTTACATAATAGTAGTTTTAATTAATAAGTTATGACACCGAAGAGAAGAGAAACAAGGAGGAAGTTATATGTCTATTCCAAATCCAATAGCATTTACTATTTTTAATATCGACATAAGGTGGTATGGAATTTTAATTGCGATAGGTATTATTCTTGCTACATTAGTAGTATATAAAAGAGCACCTAAGCATGATATAGAATCAGATAAGACACTAGATTTTATTTTGATATGTGTCCCTTTTGGTATAGTTGGAGCTAGACTTTATTATGTGATATTTAATTGGGAGTATTATGCAGGAGATTTTGCCAGAATGATAAATCTTAGATTAGGTGGACTGGCTATTCATGGAGGATTAATATTTGGATTAATAGTAGCGGCAATACTATGTAAGATATGGAACTATAAACCCTTTAATATATTAGATTTGGCTATGCCTGCAGTTGCTCTAGCACAAGCTATAGGTAGATGGGGAAATTATTTTAATTCTGAAGCACATGGGGGTCCTACTGATTTACCATGGGCAATTGTTGTAAATGGACAGAAAGTACATCCAACTTTTCTTTATGAATCAATTTGGTGTTTGATAGTGTTTGCAATTCTAATTATAGTAGATAATAATAGAAAATTTAATGGTCAAGTATTCTTATTATATGGTATATTATATTCTTTAGAGAGGTTTTTTGTTGAATATTTAAGAACAGATAGTTTAATGCTGTTTGGAATAATAAAGCAAGCAATGCTTCTTAGTGCTATAGTTTTTTTAATATGTCTTATCGCATATATTATTTTGAGTAGAAAAGCTAAGCGTGCAGGAAAAATTTTTTACGGAGGATATAGCAAATATACTGGAAAGTTTAAACAATAGATAAAAGGAGAAAGAAATATAATGAAATTAGGAATAGTAGGTTTACCGAATGTAGGAAAAAGTACTTTATTTAATGCAATTACTAAGGCAGGTGCAGAAGCGGCAAATTACCCTTTCTGTACTATTGAACCTAATGTGGGAGTTGTGGCAGTACCTGATGAAAGATTAAAGGTGCTTTCAGATATGTATAAATCCAGGAAGACTATTTATACTACAATAGAGTTTTATGATATAGCAGGATTAGTAAAAGGAGCTTCAAAAGGTGAAGGATTAGGAAATAAGT
>DAMCXN010000060.1:2611-8963 GCA_032096995.1 Aminipila sp. | reverse complement strand
TGATGACCCTAATGTAGTACATGTTGACGGAAAGATTAATCCTTTATCAGATATAGAGACAATAAATATGGAATTAATACTTTCAGATATGGAAGTTATTGAAAGAAGAATACAAAGAACACAGAAAAATTTAAAAGGAGACAAGTCACTTCAAAGTGAATTAGATATACTTAAAAAGGTTATAGCTACTTTAGAGCAAGGCTTGTCAGTGAGAACTATGGAATTAAATAATGAGGAAGAAGAATATGTTAAATCTTTAGATTTGCTTTCTTATAAACCTATTATTTATGCTGCGAATGTTTCTGAAGAAGAGCTAGCTGAAGGTGTAGAAAATGAATATGTAGCAAAAGTAAAAGAGTTTGCAGAAACTGAAGGCTCAGAGGTTGTTGTTATTTGTGCGAAAGTAGAAGCAGAAATTTCAGAACTTGAAGATGAAGAAAAAGCGATGTTCCTTGAAGAATTGGGCATTAAGGAGTCAGGCTTAGACAAGCTTATTAAGTCTTCATATCACTTACTTGATTTGATTTCATATCTTACAGCAGGTGAACAAGAAGTTAGAGCTTGGACTATTAAAAGAGGAACAAAAGCTCCTGGGGCTGCTGGAAAAATTCATACAGATTTTGAAAAAGGATTTATTAGAGCAGAGACTATTGCTTATGACAAATTAATTGAATGTGGTGGAAATTTAGCTACAGCAAAGGAAAAAGGTTTAATTCGCTCAGAAGGAAAAGAGTATGAAGTAAAAGATGGAGATGTTATTCATTTCCTATTTAATGTATAAACTATCTAATATAAGCTGTCTCAAAATTTTGGGGCAGTTTTTTTATATAATAGGAAATATTACTGGCTCTTACTATTATATAAAAAAGGGAGTGCAGAGGGGCGTAGCCACCTTTTTTATGCTTGTTGAAAAAGAGTCTTTAAGATATACTTTCGTATAAGGAGAGTTGAGTATGTTTATTATTGAAAACAAAAAAACAATATGTTTATATACAGGATCTAATAGAACTAAAGCCGTTTTGTGTAAACAATTACAAGATACTTTAGGTGATAACATAAATATTCTTTCTTATGCTATAGAAGAGGAAGAACCTAGAAATGAAGATACAGATTTAACTATATGCTCTAGCAGTAGTATTGAATATGATTTGAAAAAAATGGGATTCTTTAAACCTGATATGAAATATTTTGTTTGTGGTAGAAGAATTAATTTTGACTATATTGAAAGTGTTTTATGCATACCAAAAGGAGAAGTAACCTTATTTGTAAATGACGAAAAAGAGACCTCTGAACTTTGTATAAAAAATATGAAGGACATAGGTATAGATCATATTGATTATGAAGCTTTTTATCCAGGATGTGAAGTTTTAGGAGAATATAATTTTGCCATTACTGCGGGGGAAAAATGGTTAGTACCAGAGGAAATAAAAAATGTAATTGATTTGGGGCCTAGGCACATAGACATGCCTTCATTGTTAAAGATTGTGGACTTACTAGGTATCAAAGGATTTGATGTTGGGAAGATAGTAAAGCCTTATACAGACAAGATTATAGATATTTCTAAAAAAATGGTAATTGTAAATGTTGAGGCTGAAGGAATAAAACATATTCTAAAACAAAAATTAGAAAGTAAAGGGCATACTGCTATTTACAATTTTGAAGATATTATAGGAGAAAGCCAGAAACTTTTAGAAGCAAAGCAACGAGCAAATAAATTAGCTAAAACAGATCTTACTGTTTTGATTGAAGGAGAAAGTGGCACTGGAAAAGAGTTATTTGCTTGTGCAATTCATAATGCTTCAAATAGAAAAAATGGGCCATTTTTAGCGGTTAATTTTAGTGCTTTACCCGAAGAACTAGTTGAAAGTGAACTTTTTGGTTATGAAGAAGGAGCCTTTACAGGAGCAAAAAAAGGTGGAAAGAGCGGTTTATTTGAACAGGCTGATGGTGGAACTATTCTTCTAGATGAAATTGGTGATATTTCTCCTAGAATACAAACCAAATTACTTAGAGTTTTACAAGAAAAAGAAATAATGCCAGTAGGTGGAGGCAATATAAAAAAAGTAGATATAAGAATAATTGCAGCAACAAATAAAGATTTGAAGAAGATGGTTAGCAATGGAACTTTTAGAGATGATCTTTATTACAGATTAAAGATTGGATATGTTAATGTACCTTCTTTAAGAGAGCGAAAAGAAGATGTAAAGTGTTTAATGGATTTCTTTGTAGAGATGGAAGAAAAAGAAAATAAAATGGTTAGCATAGATAACAAAGTATATATTGAATTCTATAAGTATAATTGGCCAGGAAATGTTAGAGAACTAAGAAATACTATTAAGTATATGCTTGCAGTTAGGGAAAATCATTTGAAGATTGTAGAAAATGATCTACCAGATGTACATTTTTTTGAAGAATTTTCAACAATAAAAAATGATGAGGATGTTTGTTTAGATGTTACTATGAAAATAGTTTTACAAACTATTTATGAAATTAACAAGGAAGGCTTAAACGCTGGACGAAATTTAGTATCGCTTAGGTTAAAAGACAGAAATATTAAATTGACAGAAAATCAAGCTAGAAAAAGAATTGATGAATTAAAACAGATTGGTTATGTAACAGTAGTAAAAGGCAAAAAAGGAACACAATTAACTGAAAAAGGAAAGATATATTTAGAGCAAAATTTATTATAAAAATGGCAGAACCGAAAAACACCTATTATAACCTAAAATAACCATTAATAACTGATAAACAAAAAATGAGTCTGGATTATATAATAATTCAGGCTATTTTTATACAAAAAAGTAAATAAAAATAAAAAAATAGGTTGGCATGAGTTTTGCTTTATATAATAATGTCGGAATATTTAATAATCTGATATTTAATTTATTTTTTTGAGGAGGGAATAAAATGAAAGGCAAAGAAAAAGGTAATAATCTGAATAAGGGGTTTAAACTCCCAGATACCTATGTAATTATTTTTTTTGTAGTATTACTTGCGGCAGTTTTAACTTACATCATACCGCAGGGGCATTATTTAACCGAAGATGTAACATATGTTGTTGATGGTGTTGAAAAAACAAGAACGGTTATACAGGAAGGTAGTTTCCAATATGTTCTTGATGACAATGGAAATCCAGTAAAAAGTGGTGTTCCGTTTTTTGCTACTGATGATTTCGGAGGAAGAGCTGGTTTTGTAAACTATATTTTTGAGGGATTAACTTCTGGTAGTAAATGGGGATCAGCAGTAGGTGTTGTTGCATTTATACTTGTTATAGGTGGAGCCTTTGGAATTATACTTAGAACCGGAGCTGTTGAAGCTGGAATTCTTAATATGATAAGAAAAACAAATGGAAAGGAAAAGATCCTTATTCCTATATTGTTCTTATTATTTTCATTAGGTGGAGCTGTTTTTGGAATGGGTGAAGAAGCACTACCTTTTGCTATGATTTTAATTCCATTGGTTATAGCTATGGGATACGATTCTATTGTTGGTATTTTGATTACATATGTAGCTACTCAGATAGGATTTGCTGCTTCTTGGATGAATCCTTTTTCTGTAGCAATAGCTCAGGGTATTGCAGGAGTTCCTGTGTTTTCGGGGGCTACTTTTAGAATAGTACTTTGGATAGTATTTACTGGTGCAGGAATGATAATGACTATGTTATATGCTGCTAAAATAAAAAAAGATCCATTAAAATCTGTATCATATGAAACAGACGGATATTTTAGAGAAGACTTAGATAAGCAGACAGATATTGAAACAAAATTTGGATTAGGCCATGCTCTTGTAATTCTTACTATTGTATTAGGCATGGTATGGGTAGTTTGGGGCGTAATGACTCAAGGTTATTATATTCCAGAAATAGCTTCTCAGTTCCTTGTTATGGGGCTTGTGGCTGGTATCATAGGAATAATCTTTAAGTTAAATGATATGACTATGAATGAAATGTCTTCTGCATTTAAACAAGGTGTAGCTGACTTAGTTGGTGCTGCTATGGTTGTTGGTATGGCACAAGGTATTATGCTTGTACTAGGTGGTTCAGATCCTACTTCAGGAACAGTATTAAATACTATCTTAAATGGAATTAGTGGAGCTTTTGTAGGATTACCTTCTACTATTGCTGCTGTATTTATGTACCTATTCCAGACCGTATTTAATTTCTTTGTAGTTTCAGGGTCAGGTCAGGCTGCGTTAACTATGCCTATTATGGCACCGCTTGCAGATTTACTTGGAGTTTCAAGACAAGTTGCTATTCTTGCATATCAACTTGGAGATGGATTTGCAAATATGATAGTTCCAACATCAGGATGTTTAATGGGAATGCTTGCAATTGCAAGAGTTGAATATACTAAATGGATTAAATTTGCTATTAAATTTTTCTTAGTACTATTTGTTATGGCTATAGCTACGATGATTATTGCATCATCAATAGGCTTTAACTAAACTCAAAGGGGTATATAATGATAAGACTAATAAAAAATGCTGAAGTTTTTGCACCTGAACCAATAGGAAAAAAAGATATCCTTGTTGCTGGCGGAAATATATGTCAAATTGCAAATGAAATTAATATTGAAGGAAATACAGATGTAGAAATAATAGACTGTGAAGGAAATTATCTTTTTCCGGGATTTATTGATAACCATGTTCATATTACTGGTGGTGGTGGAGAAGGTGGCTTTGTAACTCGTACACCTGAAATAGGTCTTACAGATATTATTAATGGTGGTATAACTACTATAATAGGTACTTTAGGGACTGATGGATTTGGTAGAAATATGGCAAATTTATTAGGAAAGGCAAGTGCTATTGAAGAAGAAGGCATTACCACTTTTGTAAATACAGGCTCTTACAATATACCAGTTATAACTTTTACAGATAGCATTTCAAAAGACATAATGTTTATCGAAAAAGTTGTAGGTGTTGGTGAAATTGCAGTTTCAGATCATCGTTCTTCTTGCCCTACTATTGAGGAACTTGAAAAAATAGTTTCTGAAGTCAGAGTTTCAGGTATGTTATCAGGAAAAACAGGTATAGTTAATGTACATATTGGTGATGAACCTGAAGTGTTGGAAAAAATTAAGGCTATAACTTCAAAATGTAAGGCATATAAGAAACATTTTCATCCTACACATATGAATAGAAGCCAAGAAGTCTTTGAAGATGGATTGGAATATTTAAAAATGGGAGGATCAGTTGATTTTACTACAAGCACTACCCCTTTATTTCTAGAAGAAGGTGAAGTAGCTTGTGCAGATGGAATCTTAACTATAATTAAAGAAAATTTAGATACATCTAAAGTTACTTTTTCTTCAGATGGCCAAGGTTCATTACCTGTCTTTGATAAAGAAGGAAATGTAATAGGAATAGAAATAGGAAGAGTTACTTCTTTATACGGAGCAGTTAAAGAGTGTATAGAGAAAGGTGTACCAATAGACATTGCTATTAGTTTAATAACTTCAAATACGGCAACAATTTATGGACTAAAAAATAAGGGTTTTATAAAAGAAGGATATGATGCAGATATCATATTAGTGGATAAAGATTCTTTAGATATTAAGACTGTAATTGCCAAGGGGAATGTTCTTAAATTGGATGGTGAAAACCTAAAAAAAGGTACATTTGAATAATTTTGATGTTGTTTTATCTTTTAAGTTATGTGATACTATATTTAATAGAGTATAAGTAACTAGGAGGATAAGATAGATGAAAAACATAAGAGATTTGAATAAATATTTTGACCATACTATTTTAAAGCCAGAAGCAACAGAAGCAGATGTAAAGAAACTATGTAAAGAAGCAAAAGAATATGACTTTTATTCTGTTTGTGTAAATGGTTGTTATGTTCCGCTAGCCGTAGATGAATTAAAGGATACAGATGTAAAAGTTGCTGTTGTTGTAGGATTTCCTTTAGGGGCAATGGCTACTGAAGCAAAATCTTTTGAAACAGATTTTGCGTGCGAACAAGGTGCCGCAGAAGTTGATATGGTGATTAATATAGGAGCTTTAAAAGAAGGACGATATGATTTTGTAAGAGATGATATTTGTTCAGTTGTAGCTATGGCCAATGAGTATGATGCTATTGTTAAGGTTATAATTGAGACTTGTCTTCTTACAGATGAAGAGGTTATTAAAGCTTGCGAATTATCTTTAGAAGCTGGAGCTGAATTTGTAAAAACTTCAACAGGGTTTTCAACAGGTGGTGCTACAGAACATCATGTTGCTCTTATGAGAAAGACTGTTGGAAATAAAGCTAAAGTTAAGGCATCTGGAGCTATTAGAGATTTAGAAACAACATTAAAAATGATAGAAGCTGGTGCAGATAGAATTGGAGCGAGTGCATCAGTAGCTATTA
>DAMCXN010000060.1:0-2601 GCA_032096995.1 Aminipila sp. | reverse complement strand
ACATGGGGCAGATTCGAGCTGTCTATGTTTACAAATTGCAGCTTTTTATTTGATACACCTTATATTATTTTTAACTTAAATTACTCATTAAAAAAAATGAAAGATTATCAGGAAAAATAGAAACTTATATTTAAACATTAAAAAGCCCGATTATGTCGGGCTTTTTTTATTTTAATCTGAGAAATAATTTTTAATATCCTCTGTAGCAACTAGAACAAGAAGAATTTGTTCCAAAAGCTACTGTGTTACCACAATTATTATCTACAGCTGCTGCTTGGCATGGTGAACAATTATTGTTTTCGTTATTATTGTTGCAATTGCAATTGTCCCTAACATTACTTACAGTGCCGCATTGGCATTCCTCTTCTAAAGGACCCTCATCATCTTCTTGAAGTTCTTCTTCACCTTCGCAAGGGAAAATAGCTTCACAACCATTTATACAGAAAAGAGCTTTCTTAACAACTTCAACTTCAACTTCAGGTTCTGCTGCAACGCAAGATTTTAATACTAGTTGTAATGAACCAGTTTCCTCATTTTGTACTATACACAATTCTGGACTTAATAGATTTATGTTACCGCTAAAACTAAAGTATAATTCTGGACTCATACCTCCAGAAATGCAAGGAATACTGATTTTAGGTACAGCAATGTTCGTAACAGCTAATGGTGAAACGACATTACATGGTTCATTAGATGTAAATGTAGCTCTGAAGCAACATGTGTTACCACCTGTATTAACTGTTCCTTCAAGAATAAATTCTGCCTGATAACACCAAGGACCTGCATTTGAGATTAAGAAGAAAGCTTTTGTAGCAAGACCTTCTTCAGAACATTCAGATTTAATTATATTTTGTAGGTTAGAGTTAAAGCTAGCTACATATGAATTTCCTGTATATGCAAGTGACTCCACAGGTAAACCATCAATAGTAACCTGATTTGTGTTCAAGCATAAAGGATCTACAAGTGAAAAATTGGTAACTTTTACATAGCTTCTTATTACATTAAATACAGCATTGTCATCTAATTGACAATTTGGTGTTGGTGTACAACAGTTGTTGCAGCAACAGTCAAATCTATAATCGCTGTGATTATTGTTAAATCCGCAATTTGAGTCATATTTAAAATGATGATGATGGTTACGGCAGTCACAACCAAAGATTTCTTCGCAAAGACTACCAGTACTTTCATTAATGTATGGCTCCATTAACAATTCAACTTGAAATGTAGCAGGGTCTGTTTCTAACCAAAACATAATTGGGCAAGCAGTGCCTTGACCTTTTGAATAAATTTTATCCATATACAATAAATGGTTTCGTGTGGGAGCAAATTCCAAATCATCTAGATTTAGAGTAGTACCACAAATTCTTTTCAATCCATTTTTGCATTCAGGATGACAAGAATGTTTTTTCATAATACATAACCTCTCTATATACTTATTTTATAGTAAAGTGTAAACACTTTACTATGTAAATTGGGGGAATTTCGATAGCATGAATTACCATATTTCAATATATGAGCACAATTTATGAAAGGTTACAGTAGACAAATGGCGATAAAAAATGATGAATAGTGCAAAGAACAACATATAGGTGGAATATGATGAGTTGAATACTATATATTGTTAATCAATACAAAAAAATATAATAATTTTTTTAGAATTTGTTTAGAAGTGGTTGTATACAAGTAATTTTTGTATCTATTTTGTTGCCAAGTGGAGCGTTGTGGAGTATAGTGGAAGAAGCTATAAAATAGAGTGGAGAGGATTCTCTGTGTATAAATAATAGGTGTGCATATGTTGATGGGAAAATATCAAAACTCAATAGATGCTAAGGGCAGAATGATAGTCCCTTCAAAGTATAGAGGGGAGTTAGGCTATCGCTGTGTCCTTACAAGAGGAATTGATAAATGTCTATATATTTATCCTATGTCACAATGGGAAAAATTTATGGAAAAACTATCAGCATTACCTACTTCTGATCCTAATGCTAGAGCTTTTGTGCGTCATTTTTATGCCAATGCAGTAGAAAGCGATATAGATAAGCAAGGGAGGATGGGCATACCTCAAGAACTAAGAGAATATGCAAATATTGAAAAAGAATTAGTAACTGTAGGATTATTGGACAAAATAGAAATATGGAGTAAGGCAGAATGGAATGAAGCAGAAGCAATTGCTGAGCTAACTCCTAATGATTTTGCAGCAAAAATGGCTGAATATGGCATTTAAGTAAGGAGGATGAAACATGGAATTTAAACACGTTTCTGTTCTGTATGATGAATGCATTGATGGTCTGAAGATTAAAAGTGATGGCATTTATGTAGATGGTACTTTAGGAGGTGGTGGACATTCTTCTGGTATCTGCAGTTTGCTTAATAAAGATGGCACTTTAATAGGAATTGATAAAGATCGTGATGCACTGAATGCCGCGGAAAGACGGCTAGAGCAATTCAACTGCAGAAAACAGTTTGTACAGGACAATTATTCAAATATTGAAGAGATATTGGACAAGCTTGGAGTTTCAGGGATAGATGGAGCACTATTAGATTTAGGTGTTTCTTCTTTTCAATTAGATAATTATGAAAGAGGATTTTCATACATGCAGA
>DAMCXN010000059.1:13359-16524 GCA_032096995.1 Aminipila sp. | reverse complement strand
AAACTAATATGGTTTTCTATTGAATGTTATAGCTACATTATACAAGGAGGTGTTTACTATGAAGAAGACCCTAGGAGAAAAAATAACAGCTGCAAGGGAAGCTATAGGTTTATCCCAATATGAAGTAGCTGAGTTTATAAAAAACAAAGGTATAGATGTGACGAATCAAAAGGTTAGTAAATGGGAAACTAATTATACTACTCCCAATGCTTATCAGTTTTTAGCTCTTTGTGAAGCACTAAAGGTTAGTGACGTGCTAGGAACCTTTGGGGATTGCAATGTAGACTCACCTTTATCTAATCTAAATCAAGAGGGTAAAAATAAGGTAGAAGAATACATAACGCTCCTTATTGCCAGCGGTATGTATAGTAATGAGGTTAAAGAAGAAAAAGTAATATATATGAGAAAGCTTCCTCTTTATGATTTACCGGTATCTGCAGGAACTGGTAAATATCTAGATGACAACTCCTGTGAAATCATTGAAGTAGGTAGTGATGTTCCTATGGAAGCAGACTTTGGAGTTAGAATCTCAGGAGATAGTATGGAGCCTCGTTTTGTAGATGGCCAAATAGTTTGGATTCATAAACAGGACATTTTGGAGGATGGAGAAATTGGAGTATTTGCCTTTGAAAATAACTCCTACTGTAAAAAGATTTCTATTTGTGGAGATGGAATTAAGCTTATTTCCCTTAATGAAAAATATGCGCCTATAAGTGTTCCAAGAGATGTAGAGTTTCATTGCTTTGGGAAGGTTGTAGAGTAATAAATTTTTTATAGATGCTCAAATCAATTAAGGGAATTCTTTTTAAGAGTTCCCTTAAAAAATGTAAGTAGGAAACTATTTAAATATAAAAATATGAAACTATTTAACTATATAACTATTAAAATAGTTGTTGTGGTCATGGGGGTTTTAGGGATTTTCCAATTTTGAAGTTAGGATTAAGTATGTAAAAATATGAAAAATAAATAGCAATAGAATTATACTAAACTTTAATATTTATTTTGTAAATGTTTGAGAAGAATGAGTTTGAAAAAAATATAAGTTACGCATCATGCCTATTTTTTAGTGATTTTCTTTGTTGCTTTCCATTGCAACCATCTGGTATCTAAAACAGTTGCCTTATCTCTTGTCATTATTTCATTGCATGGAAATTTATAGCAGGTTCCACAAAATTCTATTTTATGTATATCCACACAATCAAAAGTATAGCAATCTCCTTTTTTATGTGCTGTACGGCAACCAGTACAATCTCCTTGAATATAATCTGGACAACTACCACAATAAAAGCCACATTTCCCTATCAGACTCATAACCTGTTTATTATCCATCGAAACTTATCCCCCTGTATGTTTTATACACAATAGTATTTAACTATAATCTAATAAATTATAGACTATTTACATACAAATTATAGCATTAATTATAAAAAATTAATATAATTTCATAATTACGCTGATTTTTTATGTAGCCATAGGTTAAATAAGGAAAAATTTATTTAATATGATATGAATTACTGAGGTAGTTAATAGATGTGGTATAATATGGGAATGAGGCGATGTTGTTTATAGCGGGGATTAATAATGAAAAATATATATTATAATTAACAACAGTATTATAAAGCATCACAACAGTAATATATTGTGAGAATGAAAGGATGTGTATATTTGTGAATTTGGAAACGGCATTGATATATGGATTGATTTGTTTTCTGGACTTGGCAACCTAAGTTCATTGTATTACCTGGTAGTGAGGGAAATAAAGCATACAACAATTATAAATTTCATTTTATCAACTTTTTGTTGAAAATCATAATTTATAAAGAATTTTTATATAGGAGGGTTTTTATGATAGATAATAAGTCGTGTCCCATTTGTGGAAGTAGTGAGATTGGGCAAGGAAAACAAACAGCACAAGGTAAAATGATGCCAGTAGATAACGTTTTGTCTTTAGGTTCAGTAGTTATAGCGGATATTTGCACAAATTGTGGTCATATTTTATCAATGAAAGTAGTAAATCCAGAAAAATTTAAGTAACACAAAATTCTTTTATTGAGCATTATAGGTGGACAATCCACCAATATTCTCATAGCATGTATATTCTATCACTGTAATTTTCAACAGAGCCTATTAAAAAATAAGTGCAAATGTTAAACATCATAATTTGATGCTTAACACTTACACTTTCATAGTACCAAACACAGCCAAATATGAAAAGCAGCATAATTTTAGGATTTGGTTGCTTGTTTTAGTTATAGTTTAAACTAATAATTTAGATTTTCAAAAGGATTATATTAGAGATTCAAATACAGTGGAGGGGAGAGTATATGATTTGTGTAAATATAAATTCACCTTCTACCAGTGAAGAAATCGTTATAGGTTGATGCGATTTTTTCCCAGGTTATTCTATCCACAACTCCAGTTATCCTTAGGTCAAATACCTTTTGAAGACTCTTAACATTCCTTTCTGTTGCTAAGTCAAATATGTTGTCTACAGGTAGAATTCTTATGTTATATCCGTTTTTAGCTAAAACGTTTATATACTCTTTAAGAACAGCAACATATCCATTGTTATCTCCAAGTTTTAGTTCAAATGGGAATGGGAAAAGAATATCTGAAGTATTTATATCCCGACCAGAGTCTAATGCCAAATATACAAATACAATATTCCTCCAAGTATTAATATCCACCTCGCCATTTTGAACTAATCCAAAGGTTCTTTGAAATCTTAACACAGCATTTTGTGTTCTTCCATCAAAATCTCTATCAACATTAACTTCTGGTATCTCTTTATATAATGTAGATATCTTTCTAAGCATTGTTTTAAGTCTTCTTACATCTTTATTGCTAAAATTTTTCCTTAAAACATACCCTGGATATCTAGTTAAATCTTCCACTGAATAAAGTTCTTCTAAATCTACATAGGCACAGTATATAGTATTCCAAAGCCTTCTATCAACTAATTTTAAAGTAGGCAAATTAAATGCCTTTTGAAATTCCATTAAGGTTTCCAGAGTTTTATAATCAAAAATACCAGTTATAGCATTTTTCTTAAACCCATAAGCCTCTGCTAGGGTGCTTAAATATACTTGTAGCTCCCTTACTTTTCCTCCCTTAGAACCATATTTTAATCCTCCTAATGGATAATCTCCATCAAAACTTGCATCT
>DAMCXN010000059.1:0-13349 GCA_032096995.1 Aminipila sp. | reverse complement strand
CAGCCAATCTTTTTACAGCAGTATAAATTGCCGATAATTTATACCAGGTTGCTCTTCCCACTATTCCATCTTGAACTAAATTAAATATTCTTTGAAATACTTTAACGGAGGCTTCAGTGTTAGATCCAAAGATTCCATCTACAGGAATTAACTTAGGAATAGCAGGATAATTTTGTGATATTCTATTTAACTGTTGTTGTATTATAGTTACATTGGAGTTTCTATCGTTTCTCCTTATTGCTGATCCAGGATATGACTCAACTAACCCAGCAATTATTGGAGTTCTTTTTAGTATTTTATCATTACCATAATAATACTGTAATATTTCAAAAGCATTTCTACCACCATTTGCTAAGTCTACAGTTCCCCACTGAGATAACCCATTACATTTAGCTGTTGTACCATTGCAGTATTGTGTAAAATATGGTGCATTACTATTAACTATAGAAAAATATTCATTAAAAATAGAATCTACAATTTCACTTACATTCTCAAATACATTTCCTCCATATACAAAATATTGATCATAGGCTG
This sequence comes from Aminipila sp., assembly GCA_032096995.1. Taxonomy (GTDB): domain Bacteria; phylum Bacillota; class Clostridia; order Peptostreptococcales; family Anaerovoracaceae; genus Aminipila. The sequence continues at coordinate 12,815 of DAMCXN010000059.1, read as the reverse complement.
TAGAATTTGTTATTTGAAATGAATAACCTCTACTTACATACCATTCTGTATAAACTCTGTTAAGGGCAAAGGTTATTTGGGCATAAATGTTGGCTCTTAGGGATTCTTCAGGCCATGTTGGGTAAACCTCATGGGAAGCAACATTTTTAATATAATCTACAAACCTGACAGTGACATTTTGCGCCCATGTACTAGGAGCTCCAAGGTGTACTGTAATATATTCTGGTATATATACTTCTCTTAATACAAAAGGTTGAGATAACACTCCAGTTTTCTGATCTCTTTGAACATCCAATAATAATTGATGAGGAGGTATAACAATCCTATTTTCCGTTGTGTTGTAAAATGCAGCTGCACCAATTTTAACTATCTCAGTTAATGATACATTTTGAATAGAAGTAGTTTCATCAAAAATACTAACACCCTCTATTAGTACATTATTATATCCTTCTGCGGTTACTAACACATCATATCTAGCATAAGGAATATATGTTTTATTCATTGGTGCTAATGACAAATTTTTATCGGGAGCATCTAACTCAATAATCTCACTTCTGCCACTTTCATCTACACCACTGTCTGTCTCAAAAATAACCTCTTTTGTTTTTTGATCTCTAATTTTTATCTTTGCACTTGTGATAGGTAAGGCTTCTTGTTCCTTTGAAAGTTGAACTATTATATATCCTTTTCCCATTTTACACCACTAAATATTGATCTAATATATTATATTGATGTAGTTTTGTTTTGATACTGGCACATTGTGTTATAAAAATAATTGTATTAAAGTCAGCGGATAAAAGCTTTGAAAGTACATTGAAGTTTCCGTTGTATGAAGGATTATGCAGATATATATTTGAGCCCTTTGCTGCAAAGGATACTGCAGCTCGATTTTATAAATAAAAAACATAAAAAACCACAACCTAATTAGTCGTGGTTTTCAACAACTTTCACGTAAATATTTATATCTAGTAAAGTCTGGTTGTAGAAAGGGAGTTAAGCTTATCTAGTGGGAAGTAATAATCCATGTATTGCCTCAATACAAGGCCAGTTGCTGGGCTGCCGGGTATTACCTCCTGGCAAAGCACTTCTGAGCGTATTAAGCTTTCTGGCTCATTTATTCCAAATAGTAACCGCATGGATGTAGAACTGCTGAATCTGGGATTTATTTCGAAAATTACTGGCATGCAATCTTTAAGGCGCAATTGAATATTTATAGCCCCATAGGCTCCCAGTGTACTTGCAACCATGGCACAATAATCTGCAATGTGGTGATAATCATCAGAAACTGCAGCAATAGAAACTCCTTCTAGCAAATACCGCCTTAAAGCGATTTTGGAAATGACCTTTCCCTTTTGATTTATGCAAATCCCTACGGTAAACTCTTGCTCCTCATCTGTCAGGTATTCCTGTATAATTAGGCTTTTCTTACCTTTTATATTTTCAAGCAGCTGCTGCTTATCATTAACTAGAACAACACCTATTGAGCCACGTCCAAAACGCGGCTTGACTATCAAGGGAAACCCAGTACTTTCAATAAATGAGGAGAGCATACCAGCATCTTCAGGATACCTGAGACTTGCAGGAATTTGAAAACGGTCGCGTGATAAATGGCACATGGTCAGCCACTTATCGGTGCAAAGCTCTATCACTGCAGGAGAATTTACAAACACCTTTGCTCCTGTAGAGCTTTCAAGGGATTCTCTATTTCTTGAATAAAAGGGAAGCTCTGCTGTAGAGCCGATAAATATCCCTTTAATCTGATGATTTATACAAAGATTTTTTATAAACATATAATAGCTTTCTTCATCTGATACCTGTGGAGCGATAAAGCTTTTGTGGGCAAAAAATAAACCTAGGGAATATGGGTTAGAGTCAATTGCTATTGTTTCAACAGGAAGCACCGATTCTTTCAGTGACCTGATAATACCCAGGCCGTATACGGAACCTGCACCTGTAACCAATACACTGAGAGTACCATTGATTTCATTCATATTTTTGCAAACTGCTGACAATGTAATCAACCTCCTGTTCTGTTAATCCTGGGTGAACAGGTATTGAAACTACCATTATACCAAGCATAGGTTTAGCTAAAGCGATCATCATTACACTCCTCATAAATTTTTTTGCATAGCTCTAGATTTAACCGGTGACCGGATCGGAAGCCTATCACATGTCCCAGTACCTTTTTCCCAAGCAAGCCAAGGTCTCCGAGAAGGTCAAGCACTTTATGCCGGGCAGGTTCATTGGGCCATTTCCACGACCTGTACTCAGTACCGGATTTCACTACCAATACATTTGAGCTGACTTTCCCAGTTAGGTTTACAACATCTTCAATCTCTGACTCAATTATATAAGAACGGGCATCTGCCAGCTCTTTAGCAAAGGTTTCAGGAGTTATGTCCATTTCAGCTACTTGAGATAATTGGGGCAGATTGGGATAGTCAACCATATAGGTTAGTTTAAAGCCATCGTAGGGAAGAGCTATTAGGAACTTTTCATATTCCATATCCTCTAAGCTTTCACGTTTATATACAATAATGGGCTTAAGTATTTTTATCATTTCCTTCTTGGCATTTTGTTCCACTATCCCAGCTCCTGTGAGGGCTCTCTTGAACTCTTTACTGCTGTAATCTTCTGTTACGGGCAGGCTAGCCTGTTCCAGTTCAATAAATACGTTGTCCACACCTAATCCTGATAAGGCTGCCAAGGCATGCTCCGTGTGTTCGATGCGAACATCTCCATCAACAAGAGAAGTCCATCTGTATTCAACCTTTGCTTTTTCAAATGAGCATTTTACTTTAGGGCAGCCTGGAAGGTCATTACGGATAAATATTATACCTGTACTGGTTGGAGCTGGATAAAAGGTTACCTTTGCATCAGTTTCGCCAGCAATGCTAGTACCCATTAAAGAGACTTTTTGTTTAATAGTTGTCTGATTATCCATTTCAATTTCAATTCCTTTCAACTAAACTGCAGAAATCAAGAATTTGTCTGGCGCGTTCTTTATAACTATGTTTTAAATAAACCAACCGCTGACCATTGCGCGCTATTTCTTGTCGTGCTGCGGTATTTTTAAGAAAATAATTTACCAGGTCAACTGTATCTTCTGGGGAAGAGGCACATGACAGGTGAACATTATTTATAAATAGCTTGGTGATAGATTGTGTTGGTACCGTAAGCAAAAAACCGCCCGAACCTAGTACTTCAAAAGTCCGAGATGTTAACATGTCATGGTCATTTTGCAAACCTAATATAATTCTAGCTGAATTATATACTTTATTTGTTTCCTCATAAGGTAGTTCACCTTTAAGCATATGGGGTGGGATCTTAAAACCCATTAGCTCCTCATTAAAACGGTCCCATCGCTTACCCCAAATAGCAATGTTATATCCTCTTTCCACCAAAGGCTTAAGTAATATCTGAACGCTATCCTTCCGATATGACTTCCACTCTCGTCCGCCATTTCCAATTAGAACCACATCATAATCGTATTTACTGCTTGGAGGTTCATTCTTATTGAATTCCGGATTGCAGCCAAAATCCAGATGCCCGGCGGGAAGCCCAAGCTCCCTGTATTTATTTACACTACCAGGATGTATGGTCATAATTGCATTAGGTTTATAGGTTTCAATACACCTGAAGGAACACTTTTCGGTCCATCTTGGATCTTCAGTTGCCCAATAGACATGGTTCACCTTATATTTAGAAGCTCTTTTCGTAAGCTCGTCTATATGCTCACGGCTATACCTGCGGTAAGCCCATCCCGTTGTTATCATAATATCAGGCCTAAAGTTGTCCACTGCGTCTATTATAGAACTTCTACTTAAATCCCTTAGGACAAAAACAGGGCAGTTAAGTTCCCTAAAACCCTGGGGGAGCCCAAGAGTATATTTAGAGCTATGTGCAAAAAACAGTATTCTTTTCATGCTTACACCTCTTTCAACAAAAGCTTGCGTGCACCAGTTGCCCCACAATTAAATAACATATCAACTATAGACAAATTGGGTATAAAATTGCCCCAAAGCTGTGGATATGCTATAGGCTCATAATCCAAATATTCCAATTTAATACCTTGTTTTTCAAAAATCTTTGGTTGATTATATGCCTTTCCTCCAATACCAGACAGGTAACTATCAGCAGAAAAGTGGCGGCAGATTGCAGCTATCAGTTCATTTTTTCGAAGCTCAGAAAATTGAGGTAAATCTGATAAAAACACAAGCTTTGTTTTAAGTCCCAGCAGGTCATATACCAGCTTGATGAAAGCTATGTTGGTATCTATAAGATATCCGGTATCTTGCAATACTTGCTCCATCATGGGGAAAACTTCTTTGAAATGAGGTGTTTTTGCGTAGTTTACTTTGAGTGCCATAAGATGATGCTTTTTCCAACCTGGTATAACAGTAACTTCATTAAAACGCTGCAAGCCCATGCCTTTGCGTTTCACCGGCACAGTTAGTAGCTGAGTCCCTTGGGAAGTTTTGATAAGATTCCTATTATCCAATGAACTGCCTGTTTGAAACTGAGCAGTATCTAAAATAAAAAAAATATCACACTGTGCCATCTTAACAAAATATCCAGGCCAGGGAATATAATTCGGTTGATGACCTGCTAATTTCATTACACCACTCCTTTAAATTATTTGCTATTGCTTATTTCATACAAATAGCATTCCCGCAATACCCCATGCCCTCCATAGCCTTCTTTGAAACGGAACAGCCCTGTATTGACTCTACTTCCTTTTAACTCAGTGGAAATACCCCAATCTAAATATGAAAAGCCGTTTTTTAGTCCCCATTCCATCATATGACCAAAAATAAGGTTTAGGGGCCTTTTATGCTGGAAACCATCGTGGTGGGCAATATAAAAGCAGTTTATAACCCTGTCATTCAGTAAAAATGCCAAAACACCCGCTACAGGAGTTACTCCTTCTTCATATGCTGCAAAGAGTTTTATCCTATCTGGATAAAGGGTTTTTAGATGTTTGATTTCATCTAATGTATGTGCAGGCTTTGCATTATGATTATGTTTTAGCTTATTTTCCAGAATAGGCCAAAAATCATTTATATCGGCATCCTCCACCACTGATAACCCACTTTTCAATGCCTTCTGGTAGTTTCGAAAAGCTGTGTCACTCATTACCTGCTTTACAAAAGATTCCTCACCTTTTTTTAGCTCAAGCACTGTGGCAAGCTCTGTATACTCAATGCTAAAACCAGAAAACCTTAAAGCAAAGTCAAGTTGGTCCGAAAGCTCCTTATGGTAAACCTTCGGAACAGGTTTTAGCCGTATATAGTCAAAACCAGCCATGGCACAATATTCAATAAGGGCACTTACTAACTCCAGGCATTTTTTAGTACTTAGACTGGACTTTATTATCAGCCCTCCATGGGAAGCGCCGGGGTGAGAAACCAGGATGTGTTTATCCTCTTGTTGTACTACGGCAGCAGGAAGAACGGCAATGATTCTCTTATCCTCCATAAATATCAGGGAATGATCTGAAAACCTGTCTGAAGGATGATAACCAAGGAATTTTCTCTCCTGCATAAAAGTACCGTTAACTGAGGAACTCACAAATTCCTCCCATTGATTCTCAAGTTCTTTTGAATAGTTCTTTACAAACAATATAATTTCACCACACTTTCCTGATTATAGTGCTTACCATCTCCATCAAAAGATGTTAATTTTCTCTCCGCCTTTTTCAAGAGAGACAGAAATGCAATCAGTTATTTTTGCCACAAATTCTATATTTTTTCTGCCGCTAATAGGCTCCTTGTGTTCTATAATGCATTCTATAAAATGAAGACACTCCTGTGTCAGAGGTTCCGAATTGTCTTCTACTGCCAAGAAATGCTCCTGCTCTCCGTTATGGAAGATTTGGATTTTTCTATCGGCAGTCTGTACATCGTCAAATACCAATTTTGTTTTCGATGCAACCAGTGTCATTTTCCTGGTTTTTGACCTATGAATGAAGCTGGCAAATATAGAAGCTATTTTACCATTAGGGAAACCCATCAGTATATTGATAACATTGTTATAAGGACTTTGAATATATCTTTCACCATGGGCAATTACCCAGATAGGGTCCATCCCTATGAGGTGGCGGGAAAGATAAATATCATGAACTGCCAGATCATGAAGAACATCTACTTTGGGAGCCTGAGAGGTTGAACTGGTTCTGGACATGTTGAAGTAACATAGATCATCAAAAATATCTTTTTCTTCCAGAAGCTTCTTTATCTTTTTCACAGCAGGATGGTAAATCAATGTATGGCCGGCCATCAATACAGTGTTTTGAGCAGTAGCCAATTCAATTAGATCATCACTGTCTTTCCTGTTAGTTGTCACGGGCTTTTCTACGAGAACAGCTTTGCCTTTGCTTATTGCTTCCTTCGCTAGCATGTAATGACTTTCAGGTGTTGTGGCTATAATAACTCCTTGTACCTCAATGTCATTCAATATATATGCTTTATTTTCAGTGAACCTGGTCTGAGGGTAAACAGCAGCTGCCTGATTCAGCTTTTCATAGTCTAGGTCACAGGCCCACTTTAAATTACAGCCCTCTATTTCATTTACAGTTTTCAGATAATTTTTTCCCCATTTTCCACAGCCTATTAAAGCAAGCTTCATCATTGCAATTACCTCTCAATTACATACTATATGCCGAAGCATCATAAATTAGTATATTCATCACTCATAGAAAATGTTACTTACATTGAGGATCCTCATCTGGTAAAGCGAAAAAAATAAAAGGGGCTAGTAAATATAAAAAGAGGCTCTTGAGAGCCTCTTTTTATATTATTACATCTATGCAATGTTACTGGTTCTTATTGATATAAACTTTAAGTGCACGAATAGCCCAATATGATACAGAAATAATTGAGATAGCAACGCCTATTATAAGTATTGGTACTAAATATAATGTAATAGCACCAAAAGCCTCCATACCCCACATAATAACTTCCCCTCCTTATTTAATTAGTGTATAATATATATAATTATACATTAATTATAAATATATTATAATTAATGTATATAATTGTTTAAAATTCCACAATAGGAGAAATATACTATGAAAAAAAGATTTTTTATTATTTGCACCTTATTACTTTTAACATTTAATTTAAGTGGATGCTTTGGTCCAGGAATGAATGATTATACCTATACACTGGTTAAAGATTATCAACTTAGTCATAGTAGCTCTAATGATATTGTAATATTTAAAAGTGGTGATGTAGGTACGGAAACTGTAGGTATAAAAACTGTAATCCATGCAAAAGTTACCAAAGTTGCTTGGGATGATAATTTTATCTTGGCAGAGCATATTCCTTTAATAGAGGAAACTATGGAGTTAGACAAAACAAAACTTAATTATTGGATTATAGATGTTGACACAGAAGAACTATATGGTCCTTTGACTAAAGAAGAGTTAGAGTTAAAACGTAGTGAATTACAAATAGATTCTAGCTTAGAACTTAAAGATCCTGAAAAATTCAAGCATTTGAGAGAAGAACAAGAAAATAAGTAGATTTAACGATATTATTTTAGTCTTTTAGTTATATTTAATTAAGAAATTGGGGGAGAATATTATGCTATGTGTTAAATGTGAAAACAAGTTTTCCTATAAAGAGATTTTAAAGGCAGCTATATCTTATAAAATATCTTGTAAAACTTGTAAACAGGAATACAAAGTTACAAACTTATCTAGATTAATAATTGCTATACTAGTGGCTTTACCCTTATTTTTCATAAATAACTTAATAAATACCTTTGACTACTATATAATTATATTATATGTATTATACTGTATATCAATTGCGTTAATAAGTCCCTTATTCGTCAAGATTATTAATAGATAATCCGAATTTCAGGTGAACAAAACTAGGCAATAAGGAATATATAGAGGCAGTAGAACTTTAGAATTCTGCTGTTTTTTTATTGTAGGTACATGCTAAATAAAGGAAATATTTTTTTAATATGGTATAGATTTATTGAGCAGTGGAGAGTGAGATGGTACAATAAAGATGTTATGGATTAAATTTTTTGGGGGCGTTTATTGATACACTTCTAAGACTTGGTATTGATATATTGTTAGTTAGTTAAGCTGTTATTTATCTGAAACTTTAATAAAAACTAACTGTTATAAAAGGAAAGTCCATAGCAACATACACAATTTGGAATTGTATGGTGGTGCGGACGAAAGGGAATAGCAAGAGCACTATTAATTAGAAAAGGAAAGAGGCCTAAACTTACCCCATTAATGGGATAGGTTTAGACCTTTCAAGTTTAGGAAGAACCTGATCTACCTAAGTTATTAAGTAGGGTAAAAGTAAATTCTAAATCATTTCAAAGGTAACAGGACGTTTTAAATTACCAAGGAAGATAGGGTGTGTAGAATTCTTAATAATTTTTATAATATATATTTAGAATATGTTAACGTTACGATACTTAGTTTATTTAGATCACTGGAATGTTGCAACTCAGTAGAATTAACTTAATTAGCTAAATATAATAAATCTTATCACCGTTATTTTAATGCTATATAAATATCAATATCTGCATTTTCAAAGTCACTGTTTAGGTATTCCTCAAAGTCACCTGTAAAGCTTCTGTCTAAGTCCATTTTCCAAATTTCGCCCCAAGCCTTTGCTACTGCTGTTTCCATGTGTCCATGGACAGAGAATTTTGCATATTTCCCAGCAGGAATGATCTTTGTTGTAAACTCACTGTTTTCTGATTTTGATACTTCGTTGCCTGCGGTAACAAGATAACTGTCTTCTTTATAATCGGAATAAAGTCCAATTGCATATTCATTTACTTTATTCTTGATTTTTGCATTGACGCCACCTTGATATAAATCAACCCAAAGCTTGCCGATTTTCTCACCCATTTTAGGATCTTCGTTGCTTGTTGTCACACTTACACCAACAATAATTTTTTCTTCAAGATTTACAATTTCATAGTTCATTTTAACTACCTCCATATATTTGATATATTTATAATAAATCAAATAATATGTCAACAGTATGTCATATTATAAATAATTGTTCAGCATTTTTTGTATTTCTTCTTTTATGGAGTTTCTTATATCAAAAGGTTCTAATACCTCGCAATGGCTACCAAAAGAAGCTATATAAGGAAATAGCCATTCACCCATAGGATAAATTGTTTCAGTTATAAAACTGCCGTCAACTTCTTTAGTATATTTATCAAACTCGTCATAAACTCGAAAAGCCATATGGGGAGACAGTTTTAATTTCAAAGTGATATATTGCTCATTAAACATGTTATCAGCTTTAAATATAGGCCCCATAACTTTTCGATGAAAATGTTTATCTGTAACCACAATATCCTTTATACGACTTAGTTTGAAAAATCGAAAATCCTGCCTTAAAGTACAATAGGCATATAAATAACGTGCCATACCTTTAAAACAAAGCTTTAAAGGTTCTACCTCTCGTGTAGTTCTTTCGCCTTTTCCGCTTGAATAAGTAAAACTCATTATTTTATTAGATAAGATTGCTGATTTAATATCATTAAAGGATTTAGATTCTTTCTCCGAATTGTACCAAGATGAAAAATCCACTTCAATCCAATCGGAGTTATTCTCTCCAAATAGGCTGCCTAATTTTTGTAATGCAGAATCTGTTTCATTGAAATTGATTGCACCAACTGCTTGTAGTGAGGATAAAATATCAGATTTTTCTTCTTCGGTTAGTACGGCTTTGTTCAGCACAAATTCATCTAAAATAGATATTCCGCCACCTTTGCCTTTGGTCATATAAACAGGAATACCTGCTGATGATAATGTTTCAATATCACGATAAATGGTTCTACTAGAAACTTCAAACTTCTCTGCAAGTTCTCTTGCCGTAACAGTTTTTTTATCAAGAAGCATATATATTATTTCAAACATTCGGTTGATTTGCATATTTTCACCTCTATCATATTATAGCACATGAACATGACATCACTATGTCATATTTATATGCTGTCAAATAAGGAATGGCAGCCACATTATGGCTGCCAGTTATAAGTTTGGGAAATACCCTTAACAGATGAGATGTATTCCGTTGGTGACATTCCAGTTAACTTTTTAAATTGTTTGGAAAAATGTTGCAAAGAATTATAAGAAAGAAAATATGCGATTTCAGTGATATTCATATTCCCGTCACGAATAATTTCCTTTGCACGCTCAATCTTCATATATATGAAATAATCAATTACTCCACAGTTTTTATTTTTGTGGAAGAGTGAATGTAAGGTAGAACGGCTGATAGAAAATTCATTGCAAATATCTGAAATTTTAATTTGCTCACAAATGTGTAGCTGCAAATAATGCAAAATTTGTTCAAATACATAGGATTTATTAGAGCTATCCCAAGACTGTTTTGTAACAGAGGGTAGGTTTTTAACTTTTTCATCGTCACAATGATGCCTCTTTATATGAATTAGAAATTGTTCCAGATATAACAAAATCAATTGTTGTGAGCCAAAAGGTGCACTAGTAGAGAGTTTTACTTGTTCAATGGAAGGGATATGGAGTGGAGTTGAAAATGCAGTGCGCGCTTCTGAAATAATTTGTGCAATTAAAGTTTTTTCTATAGAAGACAGTGTGGTGACTTTACCAGTAAAAAAATCCATTGAAGGGGAATTGCACAAAAATGAAATTGCCACTAAATTAGGCGATTTCCTTCCCATTGCCTTCAAAGCGTGAAATTCATTTGGTCTATGAAAAATCATATCTCCAGCATGGAGATGATAATGCTCAGAGGCTGCTTGTACCATAACTGTTCCTTTGTCTACATATAGGAATTCCCAAAAATCATGAGACTCACCATGAAAAACAAAATTTTTCAAGTACTCAAAATAGTGAATGGTGATGATTTCAGTGATTTCAAATTCTTTTTTTAATCTAGTACTGATATAAGCCATACAACCAACTCCTTGCTTATGCATTATTATCAATTTATTTTAGCAAATATAACAAAAGAATACAATTTAACAAATAGATATTTTGGATGATATAACAATTATACTGGATAATTGTACAAGCTAAATTTTTAAAAAACCTATACAATATATGTAACAGTATGGAAGTTATAGAAAAGGTCTTCTCTATGCACATAGAAATACCTTTTAAAATATGAATGGATAAAATAGAAGTAAATAGGAGGAAATAAAATGAGTAAAAAATTAAAGGTAGCATTAGCTGGACTTGGTAGTAGAGGAAAAGACACCTATGCATTAACTGCTAAATTATTCCCAGAGAAAATTGAAATTGTAGCAATTGCAGACATTGATCCTGCAAAGGTAGAAGATGTGGCAAGGGAGTATAATATTCCGAAAAGGGCATGCTTCTACAGTGCAGAAGAACTAATTGCTCAGGATAAGCTGGCAGATGTTATGTTTATTACTACTCAGGATAAGGAACATGTAAGACAAGCAATCCCAGCTCTAAGAAAAGGATATCACCTGTTATTGGAAAAGCCAATTTCACCAGACCTTGATGAGTGTAGAGAAATTGTAAAAGTAGCAAATGAATGTGACAGAAGAGTGGTTGTATGTCATGTGTTGCGTTATACACCATTCTATACAAAATTAAAAGAAGTAATTGACAGCGGTATAATTGGAGAAGTAGTTTCTGTTATGGCAATTGAAAATGTGGGATATTGGCATCAGGCACACAGTTTTGTACGTGGAAACTGGAGAAACTCAAATACTACTAGTCCTATGATATTACAGAAATGTTGTCATGATATGGACTTGTTATTATGGCTCACAGGTAAAACTTGTAAGTCTGTGTCTTCCTTTGGAAGCACATATTTATTTAAGAAAGAAAATGCACCGGAAGGAGCAACAAAGCGTTGCATGGATGGATGCAAAGCAAAAGCAAATTGTCCCTTTGATGCAGAAAAGATTTATATAACAAATGAAAAAACAGGTGTGGCAAAGGGGAATACAAAATGGCCGGTTGATGTATTGACTCTTCATCCCACTGTAGAAAGTATTACAGAAGCAATTCAAAGGGGACCTTATGGAAGATGTGTATATTACTGTGATAATAACGTAGTAGATCATCAGGTTGTAAACCTAAATATGACAGATGGTGCCACCATTTCTTTGACAATGTGTGCATTCACTGCTACAGGTTCACGTTATCAGAAGATTATGGGTACAAAAGGAGAAATTGTTGCAGATTTATCTAAAAATACTATTACAGTCACACCATTTGGAAAAGAAAGTGAAGTAATGGATATATCTAAACTATCAACGGATTTTTCTGGTCATGCAGGGGGAGACAATCGTATGGTGGAGGAATTCATTGATATGATTGCAGAGGATGGAGAACCCACTAATGCTATTACATCAGTAGATAAATCCGTAGAAAGTCATTATTGCGCAATGGCAGCAGAACAATCCAGGCAGGCAGATGGAGTGGTGGTTGATTTGGATACTCTAAGAAAATAAAATGGGATTTAGTAATTAAGTAATGTAATTAATCTAGATGAATATAAAGAAAGTATTGAATTATAGGTGGCAATATGAATGAAACAACATTAGTAGTAATGGCAGCTGGTATGGGAAGTCGTTTTGGTAGTCTTAAACAGATGGAGCCTGTGGGGCCAAGTGGGGAAATAATACTAGATTTTTCAATATATGATGCAGTAAAAGCAGGCTTTTCAAAGGTAGTTTTTATTATAAAAAAAGAAATGGAGAAGGATTTTAGACATGTTATTGGCAAAAGAATTGAAAAGATAATAGATGTTGATTATGCTTTTCAAACACTAGACAAAATTCCTAAGGGGTGTTCTATC
>DAMCXN010000058.1:4456-16694 GCA_032096995.1 Aminipila sp. | reverse complement strand
ATAATTATTTACTTTTGATTAGCTGGTGAAATAATTATTGGTGTCCAATTTTCTGGATCCGATTTTTGCTTAGATTTTGCATATGCCCAGAATGGTACTCCAAAAGCAATATAAAGAGCCAAAACAACCCAAGCGCCTGTATTCATTGCTGTCATTGAAACATAAATTACATAAACGGTAAATAGTATTCCTATTAATCCCATCAATGCTCCTGCCTTAGCTCTATAAGGTCTCTCCCATTCTGGGTGAGTTTTTCTAAGCTTAAGGAAAGATAATACTACCATTAAATATACAACCCCTGCTGCTACTCCATATATTGTGTAAATATAATTTATCCATTCGTCTGGAGCAAAAACTGTAAAGTATAATGCAAGAATTCCTACTACTATATTGGCTGTTGATGGTTGTCCATACTTATTAAGTTTTATAAATTTCTGTGTAAGCTGATGTTGCTGTGCTGCTCCATATAATATTCTTGACGCACTTAGCCAAAATGATGAAAGTGTAGTCAAACAAGTTAATATACCCATAATAACTATAGCTAAAGCTAACCAGTGCATGCCTATAATATCTGCTACTCTAGGATCAACAATATCTGTCTCCGCTACCCATTCATTTGAAACTATTCCTGCCACGCCAATAATTGCCATTCCATATATTAATGTAGTACATGCTAAAGATCCTACAAAAGCTTTCCATAAGTTTTTTCTCGGAAAATTAGATTCTTCTGCTAATTGTGGTACTAGATCAAAACCAACAAATTTCATAATTAAAAGGCCTACCGCCGCAGAATATCCAGAAAAACCATTCGGGAACCAATTAATACCTTCAAAACTCCATTTACCATTAGTAATAAATATAACGGAAGCTACTAATGAAACTACTAAAGTACTCCAAAATAATACCGATTGAAGTTTTGCAATTATTTTTATTTCTTGGTTTGTTAAGAAAAACCACAATATGATTATTATTGATGCTATAACTTTTATCTGCAATGCACTTGCTGGATAGAAATACCCTAACATACTAGCAATTCCATATGCTACAGTTGGCATAGCCATTATGTAAAGTAACATAATAAACCAAAAAGCCGCAAAACCTGTATTCCATCCAAAAGCATTTGATACCCAAATGTTTTGACCTCCTGCATAAGGCATCATACTTGTCATCTCAGAATAAATCAAACAAAGTGGTAAAATTAATAATGCACAAGTTATAAATGAAAATACCGATCCTGGCCCACTTAGTTCAAACCAGAGTTTTATTTCAACCATCCATGCAGCAATCATTCCTCGTGATGCTCCATACTGCCCGCTGCACAAGCATCTTCAACACAAATAACTTTATAACCTGCATCAGCTAGTCCACGCACAGTTGAGGCCACGCATTGATCAGTAACAATTCCTGTTACAACTACAGTTTCGATTCCCATAAACTGTAACAGAGTTAAATAGTTTGTCCCTGTTGTAACACTATCTGTAGTTTTATTTACTACTATTTCATTTTCAAGTGGTGCAAGTTCTTCAACCATTTCTGCACCATATGAGTTAATAGGAATAAGCATGCCATTCCATCCTTCTGATTTTTGTACTGGTGATCTATCTTCTCCATCACCTCTTAGACATGCGATTCTTCCATAAGATACAGTCATATTATTTTTTCTAAAGCATTCCAGTAATTTTTTATTGTTTGGAATAACGATATCATCCAGTCTGTCATGGAAAGGGATCCATCTTTCCCATTCACCATTCTCTTTAAAGGTAATAGCTTCTCCATAATCTCTTAAAACAAATTCATTTTGTAAATCAACAAGTAATAAAGCCGTTTTTTTAGGATTAATTTTTATTTCTGGAAATTCCTTTATAGTTTCATAGTAAAAGCTGACATATTTTTTGTTTTCTTGCATAATAAAAACCTCCTCTTTCAGTATAAATATACAAATTTATAAATTCATATACTTAAATAGAGCAAGCTTCGTGCCAATTTTCTGAATTTTTGTTTTTTCTTGCTATCCCTAAGTCTTGAGAGGTTTTGCTTATATTCCATTCATTTTTTTCTAAACACTTCAGAATATAATTTTTTTCAAAGTCTTTTGTTACATCTCTAAGTTTTTCTATTTTTATATTTTCACTGATATTATATTCCTTAGATTTGTAATTACTTATTTCTTCGGGTAAATCTTTCTTTAGCAACTTTTCGTTACTTGATAAAACCACAAGCCTTTCAATAACATTTCTAAGCTCTCTAACATTTCCTGGCCACTCATATTCTATCAATATTGATATTAACTCTGAATCTATTTTTCTTATCTTTTTCTTCATTTCACAACATAGTTCTTCAACAAAACTCTCTAAAAAAATAGGTATATCATCTGCTCTTTCCCTTAATGGTGGAATCGTTAAAGGCATTACATTTAACCTATAATATAAATCTTCTCTAAATTGAAAATCTTTTACAGCCTCTTTTAAATCCCTATTGGTGGCTGCAATTAACCTAAAATCACTGTTTATGGTCTCTGTGCCGCCAACTCTTTCAAAAGTTTTTTCCTGTAAAACCCTAAGTAACTTTGCTTGAGCATTTAAAGAGAGTTCCCCTATTTCGTCGAGAAAAATTGTACCCCCTGCTGCCAATTCAAATCTTCCTTTTTTCATCTTATCAGCGCCAGTAAATGCTCCTTTTTCATATCCAAAAATCTCACTTTCAAATAAATTTTCATTTAATGCCGCACAGTTGATTGCTATAAAAGGTTTGTTTTGCCTTAAGCTCTTCTTATGAATAAAATTAGCTAAGACTTCTTTTCCGGTTCCACTTTCTCCTAAAACCAAAACTGTTGCATCTGTCTTTGCAATTTTTTCTGCATCTTCACGTAATTTAGTAATTTTTTGATTCTGCCCTATAAAAATTTTGTTTTGAAGTTTTTCTGTAATTTGTTGCTTTAGTTCTGAATTTTCTTCTTTTATTGTGAAAATTTCATATGCTTTTTTTATATTTGCAATTAGATCATCAATATCCGCAGGCTTTTTTAAATAGGAAAAGGCTCCATTTTTAACAGCCTCAACCGCTCCTGAAATAGATCCTTCTGCTGTCAACATAATAACCTCTATATTAGGCTTTATGGTTTTGATAGCCAATAATAATTCTAATCCATTCAATTTAGGCATAATAATATCAGAAATTACTACCGCTATATTTGTATTTTCTACTATTTTTAATGCTCTTTGACTATCATATTCCACTAAGACTTTAAAACCATTTATCATAAAAATCTTCTTGTATACCTTTAGCAGTTCTGTATCATCATCTACTAATAATATAGGAATATTATACATACTTGATCCCTCCTCTTGTTTTATTACTCTTTTGCTACTTTAAAATGGGCAATATTATTTCTATTTCTGTCCCATCTTTTTTATTTTCATTTACATTAATGCTTCCACCCATTCCCACAATTAAAGTCTTTGTGATCCATAAGCCTATTCCTGTTCCTCCGCTATCCTTCTTAGTTGTGATAAACGGTTCAAAGATTTTATTTCTTGGTTTTATTTTTATTCCTGGTCCATTATCAATAACTTTAATAAAAAGATCATTTGTATCTGTTATTCCCATAAAAATTGCTATTTCCCCACCATCAGCAACAGCTTGAATTGAGTTGTTTATTAAGTTTTGAAGCACTATTTTTATTTGATCAATATTACCATTATAGAAAAATGGCTTAACTTCAATACCCACTAATACATTAATAGATTTTTTAATAATTTCTTTTTTAGATATCATTAAAATTTGTTCAGTCAGTTTCTTTAAATCTACAAAGCCGCCTTTTTCTGTTCCCTGTGCAGAAAAATCTAGTAATGTTTCTATCACATGTTCAGCCTCTTTTACTGCATTTTCTATCAACTCAATCTCTTCTGTATATTCACCTGCCTGAGATTTCTTTTTATTGTAGGTATTCATTATATACGTTGCCCCTTTTATAACTGCAAGAGGATTTTTTATCTCATGAGCTATTGCAGCGGAAAATTGTCCAACCTCAGCCATTTTTTCAATTTGCTGCATTTTATTTTTCATTGCAATACTCTTTGTTATGCATTGACTTAATATTACAATTTCTTTTACTTCTCCTGTTGTGCCTATAATTGGGTAATATATGTTCTTATAGATTTCTCCGTCAACAATTAATTCTTTTTCTTCTTGATTCTTTTCTTCTAAAACTTTTTTCAAAATGCAATTTTCACAAGGTTCTCTTCTTTTAGCCAAAATAGCATAACATTTTTTCATGCATACCTTTTCTTCAATTTCTCTTTTTTCAGTTTTTTTATTTTTTACCTTTACATTGTAATTTGCATCAATTATCATTAGAAATCCATCTATAGTATCCAATAAAGTTGTTATTTCATTATTTTTATATATTAGTTTTTCTGTATATTCCTGTAAGTTGTCATTCATATAGTTAAATGCTTCTGAGAGCTCATTTATTTCAAAAAAACTTGTATTGGTTCTTACTCTTCCAAAGCCTCCTTTTGAAATAGTTCTTACCCCTTCCACAAGAGTTCTCATTGGAACGGAAAATTCATAATACAAAATTACAACTAATACTAAAGCAAGAATTATGCCTATAAAAAATAGTTGCATTATTACTTTTCCGTCAATACGATTTTGTGCCAAAAATTCTTTTTCATCTATTTCAATAATTGCTGTCCATGGTTGTCCCTCAATTCTACAACCGGCAATCATTTTACTCTTATTTCCCTCAGTGAATTTAAATAAAGAGCTTTCTTTTTCTAAAGCTTTTTTTATTACTTCTAGTTTTGTTCCTTTTGCACTTTCTAATTCAAATATGTTCTTATCATATAGCTCACCTTGTTTTTCTGCTTTTTTTTCATAATCAGGATGATAAATAATTCCTCCCGAATTGGTCAAAAGGTATATTTTGCCTGATTCTCCTAACTTGAATCCCTCTAAAAATTTTTTTCTGAGCTCTTCTATATTAACATCTGAACATAATACCCCGAAAAAATTATCTTTACTATCATATACGGGGTGTGAACATGTCATTGTCCAACCTGTTCCTAGATAGTCCACATAGGGTGAAGTCCAAACGCTTTTACGCTCGGGATTATTCTGTTCATTTGCAATTTTATAAAAGGTATCTTCAGTTTGCCAATGTTCATTATCAAAGGCATCAACAGTGTAAAACGGCAATACCCTTAAAAACTCATTTGTTGTAGCAACATATACCCACTTTAGCATTTCTTCTTGTTCTAAAGTTTTATTAAATATAGGATCCATATTTTCTGTTATATTTATTTCTCTAATTACGTCCTTTGTTATATCAATGTTATTAGGTAAAAAAACAGCACTATAATTGTTATAACTCATATCAATAGGAGTTCTTCTTAAAAGAACTCCATTTACTTCATTTATATAATAAGATTTTGATAATTGCTCTGAAGTATCTTGTTTCAAAAAGTATTCCATCCAAACGGACATATTCTCAGTTTTTGCTTCAATATTTTTTAAGGATATTGAAATTAGCTCTGCCTTTTCATTAACTAATTCTGATAAACCTGTTTGCGAACTTTTTAGAGCACGTTCCTCATCTTCAAATCTTACAGAAAATGTAAAGATCATTAAGGACGAAATATTAAGTATAATAAATGCCCATAAAATAGTTGTTGTAAATGATTTTGATTCTTTAATGATCTTTACCTCCTTTTTTATTCTTAGGTTTTCCAAATTGCTAAATTTTCTGACTTTTCCTTATTTTATTATATATTGACCTAAAATTTCTACTATTATTTACTTTTATCTTAATATTTCCAACAAAATAATAAGTTAAATTGGGTAAAGTTTATTATAGTAATTTAAATTTAAATAATATATAATGACACCACATACACAATAAATACAGCACAGAGAAAGTTGAAGGTTAACTTAAATATGAGAAATAGGAAAAAACGGTTTTGGTTGATATTGACTATTTTAATAATAGTCCTATTATTCTTAGCAGCCTTTAATACCTCTTTAAAAATAACCCATTATGTGATTACTTCAGAAAAAATATCCACTTCTTTTAGGATTGCCTTTATAGCAGATTTACACAGTTGTAACTATGGTAAAGGTCAAGAAAAACTAATTAATGAAATAGTTTCTCAAAATCCTAACTTAATTATGCTTGGTGGTGATATTGCAGATGATATGCTTCCATTGAAGAATACTGAACTTGTTCTAGAAGCTCTTAGTGATAAATACCCTTGTTACTTCGTATCAGGAAACCATGAATTTTGGAGTGGGTCTATTGATGATATAAAACTAATGTTTAAAAAATATGGAGTTATAGTTCTTGAGGGAGATATGGGAACTCTAAATCTAAAAGATCAAACAATAAATCTTTGTGGCATTGATGATCCTGAAGTAGGAGAAAATGTTATGCTTCAACAACTTAAAGATTGCGGTTCCAAAGTAGAAAATTCAAATTATACAATATTACTGGCTCATCGTCCAGAATATATAAAAAACTATTTAGACTATGAATTTGACTTAATCTTGTCAGGCCATGCACATGGAGGTCAGTGGCGAATTCCTTTTCTTATAAATGGTTTATACGCTCCTAATCAGGGCTGGTTTCCAAAATATGCAGGTGGCAAATATGATTTTGATAATACAACCTTTATAGTAAGTAGAGGTCTTTCAAAAGAATCTACCCGTATTCCTAGGATATTTAATAGGCCAGAATTAGTAGTCATTGATGTAAAAAAGGCCAAAGTCTAAATTTAATAATATAGATTTTAAATTATGGAGGTGCTAAAATGGCGTCATTGCAATCATATGATACATATCCAGTATTAGAAATTTATTTGCAAGGAATATATCAAAATTCTAAAATAGTAGTGGATATGTGCAAAGTAAAAGGTATTCAGGTGACAGGTGTAGTAAAAGGAACTGATTCCTATGAAAATTCTTATCTTAGTATTGCTAATCAAATGTTAAATGCCGGATGTAATATGATAGGTGATTCTAGAATTAATACTATTAAAAGGATGCGAGAGCAAGGAATGGATTCTCCAGTATTACTAATTAGGATTCCTATGCCTGCCGAACTTGAAGATGTTATAGAATATGTTGATGTAAGTCTAAACTCTGAAATTGAGACTATAAAAATGCTTAATTCTATTGCTGAAAAAAATAACAAAAACCACAAAGTTATTTTAATGGTGGATCTAGGTGATTTAAGAGAAGGTTATTTCGATGAAAAAGAATTAATAAATGATGCATTATATATTGAAAAAAATTTAAAAAATATATGCCTTTACGGAATTGGTACTAATTTAGGCTGCTATGGCTCAATAAAACCGGATACAACTAATTTAAGTAGATTAGTATCTTTATCTAATATAATTTCAGAAGCTATAGGTCGAAAACTTGATATTGTTTCTGGTGGTGCTACTTCTACTCTTCCTCTAGTAATGAATGGCTCTATACCCGACGGGATAAATCACCTGAGGGTTGGTGAAGGTATTGTAAATGCTAGAGATCTTCAAGATCTTTGGGGCCTTGATCTTTCCGCTTTTAAAAGAGATAACTATATTATAAAAGCACAAATTATAGAAATAAAAGATAAGCCATCATATCCTATTGGCGATATTTTTGTAGATGCTTTTGGGCAGAAGCAGACTTATGTAGATATGGGAATCAGAAAAAGAGCTTTAGTTGCTTTAGGAAAAAGAGATATTGGAGACATTTTTAGTGTTGTTCCTCGGGTTTCTGGAGCAAAAATAATAGGAGGAAGTAGTGATCATTTAATTCTTGATATCACTGAAGTTGAGACTCCCTTAAAACTAGGAGATATAATAGACTTTGAAGCTTCTTATGGTGCTATGATTCATTCTACATATTCTAGCTCCATAGTAAAAAAGTATATTTTATAAAAGTAAATATTAAAAAGGTACTCAGTTAAATACTGAGTACCTTTTTGGGTTGAATTATATTTGTATTAGCAGCAAAATCAAATATTATTGTCAAGGATTGTTTTTATAATACGGTTGGCTATCATAAATAATTTTATCCTAGCAAAATTCTTTAAAAGAAAGACGGGCTATTATCCCGTCTTGGCAAGCAAGTTACGCATGTATTTAAACATGTTTTGAAAAATCAAATGTAACTCCTTACAAGATATATTATGTTCAAATATAAATCTATTATTCTGGAAATTAATGTTATTTATTTTAAATATTTATTGTCAAAAGTAATTCCCTAAGAATCTTACATGCTACTATAGTAGACATGCCACTTTGATCATAGTGGGGTGAAAGTTCATTTATATCCGCCCCTACAATGGAAAGATCTTTAAGTTTATGAACAGCTTCCATTAATTCTTTGAATGTTACACCACCTGGTTCAGGAGTTCCCGTTCCACAGAAATATGCTGGTTCCAGTACATCTAAATCTATAGTTACAAATACTGGCCTTCCTTTTAAACTTAAAAGAGCAGCATCTAATCCTTCTAAAGTATATTTTACTTGAAAAATATGCTCTTCGGCAAATTCATCTTCCTCTCGAGTCATAGATCTTATTCCAAACTGATAGATTTTATTATCTCCCAAAAGATCATAACAACGCCTAAGAACACAAGCATGAGATAGTTTATCATCTAAATATTCTTCCCTTAGATCTGCATGAGCATCAAAATGTAAAATATGCAAATCAGGATATTTATTTACTAAAGCTTCGATACAGCCTAAAGTAACTAAATGCTCTCCTCCTAGCATTACTGGGATCTTTTCGTCTTCTGAGATCTTAGTTGTCATATCACTAATTTTATCTAATACTTTCCTACTATCACCAAATCCAAACTCTAAATCTCCAGCATCAAAGATATTGAAATCTTCTAAGTCTTTTTTTAAATATGGTGAATAAGTTTCAATGCCAAAAGATTCATTTCGAATAGCAGAAGGTGCAAAACGTGTTCCTGGCCTATAGCTAACAGTTCCATCATATGGAGCACCAAAAACAACAGTTGTAGAGCTTTCGTAATCTTTATCACACGACATAAAGCAGTACTGCTGTTTATTCATTTTTTGCTTCCTCCAACATTGTTCTTACATAGTTTGGAATTGCAAAACAACCTACATGTAGGTCTGGATTATAATACTTAGTTGAAAACTCTAAATTTGTCCATTTTTTAGCATCAAAATCCTTTATCGGATCTAAAGTTTTTGAGGCAAATCCAAATAGCCAATGTCCCGACGGATAGGTAGGAATATGAGCCTGATATACTTTAACTATTGGAAAAAGCTCACTAATTCTTTTATGAGCACGCTTCATGGAATGAGCAAAAGCTTCATAATATGGGCATTCATGCTGATTTACCATTATGCCTTCCTTTGTTAATGCTTTATAACAGTTGCCATAAAACTCTTTTGTAAAAAGGCCTTCTCCTGGTCCAACTGGATCCGTACTATCTACTATAATTAAATCATAGCAATCCACTTTATCCCTAACGAATTTTAGCCCATCTTCATAAAACAAACTTACCCTTTTATCATCTAAAGAACAAGCCGTTTTCTGTAAGAATTCACGACTTACATCTACAACCATTTTATCAATTTCTACCATATCAATTTTTTCAATGGTCTTGTATCTAGTAAGTTCTCTAACTGTACCTCCATCACCTGCCCCTATAACAAGGACCTTTTTAATCTTTGGGTTTGTTGCCATAGGTACATGAACTATCATATCATGGTAAATAAACTCATCTTTTTCAGTTACCATCATAAGACCATCTAGTGTTAGAAATTTTCCAAACTCCTCTGCTTCAAAGACATCTACTCTTTGAAAATCACTTTGCCCAGAGAATAACTGTTTCTTTACTTTAATTGAGAATCTTGTATTCGGACTATGTTCTTCTGTATATCATAATTCCATAATTTATACCTCCATAACTTCAATAGATTTCATATCCATATCCTTTGTACCCATCATAACGCATCCTTTTTCCTTAGAATATAAAATATGCGTCATAATTTCTTTTGTAATTAGTTCCCCAGGAGCTAAAATCGGTATGCCCGGAGGATATGCCATAACAAATTCACCGCTAATATAGCCTTCACTATCTTCTATAGCAACTGCTTTTTTATTTCCATTAAATGCTTTTTGTGGCTCCATTACTACCACAGGATTAATATATTCATAAGCAAGTAAACCCATGGGATCTTTTTTAAACCTTCTACAAGTTTCCGATAACGCCCCCAACAGTCTTTCGATTTCTAGCTGCCTATCACCAACTGATATAATAGCAAGGATATTTCCTAAGTCTCCAAACTCAATTTGTATTCCAAATTCATCTCTAAGTAAATCATATACCTCAATCCCTGCAAGTCCTATTTTTCTTGTGTGTATGCTAAGTTTGGTAGAGTCAAAATCATAAATACAATCTCCATCTATAATTTCTTGTCCAAAAGCATATAACCCTTGAATTTTATTAACTTCTTCTCTGGCATATTGACTCATTTTCATTATCTTTAAAAATAGTTCTTCTCCATAAAGTGCTAAATTCTTTCGAGCTATATCCACTGAAGCCATTAGAAGGTAACTTCCACTTGTAGTTTGAGTCAGATTGATAATTTGCCTTACTTCATTTTCATCCATACTTTCCCCAATTAGAACTATTGAGCTTTGAGTTAATGATCCTCCAGTCTTATGCATACTAACAGCTGCCATATCAGCACCTGCCTCCATTGCTGATACAGGTAAATTTTTACCAAAGTAAAAATGGGTACCATGTGCCTCATCTACCAAAACCTTCATGCCTGCTTTATGAGCTAGTTTAACAATTTCTTTAAGATTGCTACATACCCCATAATATGTGGGATTATTTACAAAAACAGCTTTTGCATCAGGATTTGCTTTTATAGCCTCCTTTATATTATCCACAGACATGCCTAAACTAATACCTAAGTCAGTATTTATACCTGGATTAACATATATAGGAATAGCTCCACAAAGTACTAATGCATTAATGGCACTTTTATGAACATTTCTAGGTAGAATGATCTTTTCACCTTGTTTGCAACAGTTAAAAATCATAGTCTGAACAGCACTTGTTGTTCCTCCTATCATAAAAAAAGCATGGTGTGCTCCAAAAGCCTCTGCCATTAACTTTTCCCCTTCATAAATAACTCCTGTTGGATGTGTTAAGTTATCAAGTGGTTTACTTGAATTATAATCTAATGAGAGACACTGCTCCCCAAAAGCCTCTAACAAGGCTTTATGTCCCTTTCCTTGTTTGTGCCCTGGCACATCAAAGGAAACAATACGGTTCTTCTTATACTTCAACAGTGCATCATAAATGGGGGTCTTCTTCTGATTATTCATAAATATTCCTCCCTATCCTAAGTGGTTAGTGTAAAGTTTTTCACTCTACTTTTTATATAACCTTTATATTTCCAAGGGTTGTCGCCTTTTTTTAATAAAAAAAACAATGACCCCCTATTTTCTAGTATAATGTAGTCGCCAAAACCAAATTTCCTAGAAAGGATTGTCATTGTTATGCACATTATACTTTATTTAATCAATATTATTCAAGAGCAACGTAATCAAATTTCTTTCTTACTCTCTTTTATTTGCAAATATATCCCTGTCAAACAGTGGGTTTTTGATGATTCTCATTCACCTAAATACCAGAAATTCAAGGTTGATAGGCTTCCTTCCATCATTCCTTTTGAGAAACAAGACTATCAGTTTTTGCTTCAATACTACCTTTGGAAGTACAAGAAACCTTTGAAGCCAGTGACTCCTCACAAAAGCAAGCCTCGCTTAGTCCCTGAAGATACTATATGCCCTCGTTGTGGTGCTCCTCATTCATATCTCTATGATAACAATGGTGGTAACGGGCAGTATCAATGCAAGGTCTGCAAACAAACCTTTATTACTGGTGAGCAAGTAACTACTCCTCTTTCTCTTCGGTGTCCATACTGTAGTCACATGTTAGTTTCCAGCAAAACTAGAAAGAACTTTGTCATTCACAAATGCGTAAATTCAAATTGTTCTTACTACAAGTCAAATGTCCGTAAACTTCCTAAGGATTTTCCTAAAGAGCAAAAATATCTCTACAAACTTCACTACATTTATCGTGAATTTACTGTGGATTTTTTTGCTATGGACTTACATTCTCTTCCCCAAAATGCCACTTCTTTTTCCTTTAAGAAATTTAACCCTCATATCCTTGGTTTGGTGCTTACTT
>DAMCXN010000058.1:2955-4446 GCA_032096995.1 Aminipila sp. | reverse complement strand
ATCATATTAACTTGAAGTTATCTACCAGACAAACGGCACATGCTCTTAAAGACATTCATGGCATTGATATCTCTCACACCACAGTGGCTAATTACGCAATGACCGCTGCTGCCGTTATCAAACCTTTTGTTGACACTTATGACTACAAACCTTCGAATATTATTTCTGCTGATGAAACCTATATCAAGAAGCTCGGTATCAAGCACTACGTCTGGATTATCATGGATGCTTGCAAGAAGAATATTCTTGGCTATCAAGTTTCTGATACACGCTCTACAGGTCCTTGTATTCTTGCTATGCGCATGGCTTTCGAAAAATTTAAGCACTTTCCTGGCAAAGCTCTCCGATTTGTAGCTGATGGTTACAGTGCTTATCCTCTTGCTGCTCAATACTGCAAACAACACAAAGATTGGGATTTCAACGTCACTCAAGTCATTGGTCTAAGCAATGAGGATCCCGTATCCACCGAATTCCGTTGGGTGAAGCAGGTTGTAGAACGTCTTAACCGAACCTTCAAATCTTCATATCGTGTTACCAATGGCTACAATAGCAGTAATGGCGCTCTTTATGGCGTTTCGCTTTGGGTTGCATACTACAACTTTCTACGCCCACACGCCTACAACTACTGGAAGCCCTTGAATACTATTCCTGAGTTTGAGTCTGCTGAAAATATGCCTGCCAAGTGGCAGATATTGATTCAGCAAGGGCAATTAAAAATTCTGGAGATGCAACAAGCACGGACCTCTTAGCTCATCTGTTCTAAGATTCGTAAGCCAGAGGTAATATCCCAGCCATCCCATAGGGACATGCCCTTGATGTAATGACTAAAAATGATACAATGCTGTGTTCCTGACCGAAAGTTCATCTGTTCTTGAGTTCTTTCGCCGTCGGTACTTAATACCACAGCATTTTTTGTCATGGAGTCAAGGGTGGCGGTTTTTATTTTTTAAGGTAATATTTGCTTTTCAAGGTTCATTTGTGAGCCTTTTTATTTACTCTCATTTTTTCATAGATACTTTACACTATCTCCTAAGTGTATGAGCAAACTTTTTCTTATACAAAAAAACAACCATTCTTAAATCTAAGATATGGTTGTACTTGTTTATGATCTTTACTATGAATTCTTTATTAAAACAAATCCTTGTTTTTGTTATATAAATTCGTTAGTTCTAGAGCCTATACAGTAATTTATACTTTTACTGCTCATGTTGACCATTCACAAGTACATTTTCTTATGAACAAATTTAGTGGATTACCACAGTAAATGAGCTTTTACTCATCAACACGAATATTACAATCGCTAAATCGGCTTTTAACCAGGCTGTCCGTATGGCCTCTTTTCACTGTTTATACAGTTAGGTCAAAAAATAACTATGTAAATATAGGCTGTAAAACCTTTTTATTTTTATTACGATTGGAATTGTATCATATAAGCTTTAAGTATGCAACTTTTTATTTATATGTTTTATCTCGAACTCTTTAGCAGAAATT
>DAMCXN010000058.1:0-2945 GCA_032096995.1 Aminipila sp. | reverse complement strand
AACCTTGTATTTCGTCGCATCCTAATTGTTTAAGTATATCAAATTGTTTTAGATCCTCTACTCCTTCTGCTATGGTTTGAAGTCCCATGCCTTCTGCCATCATTATAATAGCTTGTACTATTATTAAATCGTTTTTTTCCTCAGCTATATTATCAATTAACTCTTTGGCTATTTTTAGTCTATCAACATCAAATTTCTTTATATAACTAAGCGAAGAATAACCTGTTCCAAAATCATCTATTGAAGTACTTACTCCTATATTAGAAAACTTCTTAAAAACTTCTTCGCTGGTAATGTTGGGATTCATGGCACTACTTTCTGTTATTTCTAAATCAATCCACTGAGGTAAAATCTCTTTTTTATGAATCTTCTTATTTAATTTATTAACAAAGTTAATATTTTCAATTTGTATAGGTGAAACATTTATGCTGATCTTTAAATCTAAATTATATTTATCATTCCACTCTTTTATTTGCTCGAAGGCCTTATTAATAACCCAATCTCCAATATCAATAATCACACCACTTTCCTCTGCTATTGGTATAAACTCCGCAGGGGAAATTATACAATCCTCGGAATGATTCCATCTTAATAATGCTTCCATACCAATAAGTTTTTGATCTTTTATCCTATACTGTGGTTGATAAAATAAAACAAATTCCTCATCATAAACAACACTTTTTAAAAGAAGCTCTATCTCATTTTTTCTTTCAATCTTTCTTATGATATCCGAATCAAAAAACAGATAATGATTTCCTCTATATGCTTTTTTAGCTTCATACATAGCAATATCAACATACTTCATAAGAAGATCTTTATCTTCTGCATCTTTAGGATACGATACTATCCCTATACTAGCAGTAAGTTTAAACAAATATAACTCAATAGAAATCGGGACCTTTATTAGGTCTAAAATTCTTTCTGTCACTGAACTTATATATTCTTTATCAAACTCTTTTTCCACTAAAACAACAAATTCATCTCCACCTACTCGAAATACCGAGCAATGCTCCATGCTATTTTTTTTAAATCTTTTGCTTAAAATTTTTAAAACTTCATCTCCAATTTGATGCCCATAGGAATCATTTATTGACTTAAATCTATTGGTATCTATATATATTAATGTAAATGGTTTCTTTTGATTGTTGGAAATTAGTGAATCTAAATATTTAAACAAATATCTTCTATTATATAATCCAATTAAAGCATCTTTATTTGAAATTTCTTCTAAATATAAATTTAGTTCTTTCAGCTCTTTAGTTCTTTCTTCAACAACTTTTTCTAAATGCTGCTTTGATTCTAACTCTTTCTTAAGTAAAATTTTATCTCTTATGCCCTCTTGAATCTGTGATGTCAAAAATAAATAAATAGCTGTAACCGCTATGCACATAAGTAACATTTTTAATCCCATGAAATTTACAGCATATAAAAGGTAAAAAATTATAAAAGAAAAAATTAAATTTTGAGGTTTTCTAATATTTTCAGGTAATATCTCTTTGTCAGCTGGTATATAATTTTTATTTAAATTGCAATTTTTTGATATGCTATAGGCACCTATAGCAAAAATTACATTAGCTAACATATAAAGACCATCAATAATGCTATTAGCGTCATAAAGCTTCATTAAATAAATATATACATAGTAATAATCAAGAAATGCTATAATTAGTATTCCTGTTAAAATATAAAAATATCTTTTGTTTATTCTTTTTATTTCCTTAGAAATGAAAGCAACTATAATTCCAGATACTAAATAAAAATCACAAAATAAATATATGAGTATATTTATGTATTCAAAATCAAGAGTAAATCTTAGTAAGGTTTTGGAAAAAATAAAATCTAAAAAGAGGACTATCAAAATTGAAGAAATACCAATCAAATCGACAATTAGTTGATATAAGTTCCATTTTTTTAAGTTATATCCATAA
Organism: Aminipila sp.; assembly: GCA_032096995.1. GTDB lineage: Bacteria > Bacillota > Clostridia > Peptostreptococcales > Anaerovoracaceae > Aminipila. The sequence continues at coordinate 1,017 of DAMCXN010000058.1, read as the reverse complement.
TAACAAGTTAGTCCTACAGCTAAAAAAATATTAGGTAAGGTATAAAGTATTTCAATAAAAGCTACATTTATGGGTTCAATGCCAAAAATCTTTTCATATATAAGCCACGATAGATCTGCAATTCCCCATACAAATGGGTAAAAAAATAAAAAAGTCCAACAAAGCTTATATTCTTTTATATTTTTTAAAGATTTAAAAATCACAAAAGAACACATAAAAGCTACTATTGGAGATAAAACGTTTGCCCCTAAATCACTTTCTCTCAATATACTTATAAAATATATCAAGAAAAACCCAATTAAGGAATACACAGTATATTTTTGTTTTACCATCATAAACTTCTCCTTGCTTGGCACTATTCTATAAGTGTTTAGGAATATACAATTTACATAAAACTAATGTTAAATTCATTTTATCAGATTAGAAATTTTAGTCAATATTTTCTCTTATATATGATATATATCTCAAATTTTAAAATATAAACACGAAAAAAGGCAATCGTTGACAAAAGATGTTTATAATAGTAAACTGTATATTGTTAATAAGCAATATATAAGGAGATTATAAATTATTATGAGATTAAGAAAAGAATCAGAGTTTATGCAAGAAGAAGAAATCTTATTAGTTTCTCAAGTTTCTGATGCTTTGGCACATCCTGCAAGAATTAAAATTTATCAATTTATTATGCAATGCAATAAGGAACGTACTCCTGTTTGCAATAAAGATGTTGTTGCTGCTTTTGATTATTCTCAAGCAACGATTTCTCAACACATAAAGAAATTAATTCAGGCAGGCCTTGTTCAAGCTCAAAGTAAGGACAAGTATTCCTATTATTTTGCAAATATAGGTATTCTTATGAAATACTTAAGTGCAACAAAAAAGTTTAGTACTTTTCAGGCCTAAAGAATAAAATTTTTTATATTTTTTAGGATTTCTTAGTAAATTAAAAGAGGCTATCACTTTGAACTGCCCCCTGTCAAGTAGACAGGTAAAATAATTAAATTTACAGAAGGAATA
>DAMCXN010000057.1:1352-17279 GCA_032096995.1 Aminipila sp. | reverse complement strand
GAAAAGAGAGAAGAACAAAGTAATGAAATCATAGATAAGATAGTAGAATCATACAAGGAAAGACGCGGAAAGATAAATGTTGATTTTTCCAATGCAGATGGAGAATTGAAACCTATTCTAGATGCTTTAGTTGGAGCTTATAATTCAATAAAGAAGGATGTACCTCTTAACTTAATGCCAGAACATGGTAACGATAATACACTTACAGGTGTAAGTGAAATATCTCTAAAGGAATTCTTAGGGGGCAAATGGAAGCCACTTATAGATTTAATTGTAGCAGGAGAAATAAAGGGTATAGCTGGTGTAGTAGGATGTTCAAATCTAACTGCCGGAGGACATGATGTTTTAAGTGTAGAACTTACAAAGGAACTTATTGCTAAGGATATCATCGTTCTTACAGCTGGATGTTCTTCAGGAGGAATTGAAAACTGTGGTTTAATGACTCCTGATGCAGCAAAATATGCAGGACCTAAACTTAGAGCAGTATGTGAAAAATTAGGTATACCGCCAGTATTAAATTTTGGACCATGTCTTGCTATTGGTCGTCTTGAAATTGTTGCGACAGAAATAGCGGAAGAGTTAGGTGTAGACTTACCTCAGCTTCCATTAGTACTTTCTGCAGCTCAGTGGCTAGAAGAACAAGCTTTAGCTGACGGTGCATATGGTTTAGCTCTTGGTTTACCACTACATCTTGGGTTACCACCGTTTATTACTGGAAGCAAAGTTGCGGTAAAGGTTTTGACAGAAGATATGAAGCAGTTAACAGGTGGACAAGTTATAATTAATCCTGATGCAAAAGATACTGCTAATATCTTAGAAAAAATCATTATGGAAAAACGCTCAGCTTTGAACATATAAGGGGGCGTTAATGATGAAAAGAATAATGATTGATTATACAAAGTGTGATGGATGTAAAAACTGTACTGTGGCATGTATGCAAGCACATAGAGAGTCACCAGGTACAGCTTATGATTTAGATTTAACAGACCCTAAAAATGAGTCTAGAAATCATATTGTTTCAGATGGAAAAGGAAAATATTTACCGATTTTTTGCAGACATTGTGATTTACCAGAATGTGTGATGTCATGTATGAGTGGAGCTTTAAGCAAAGACCCAGTGACAGGAATTGTTTCTTATGACGAAAATAAATGTGGCTCATGTTTTATGTGTGTTATGAATTGCCCTTATGGAGTTTTAAAACCTGATACCCTTACTCACACAAAGGTAATAAAGTGTGATTTCTGTATGGAAAGCGGCGGAGAACCTAGTTGTGTGAAAAATTGCCCTAAAAAAGCAATTTGGGTTGAGGAGGTGTAAAAGTATGAGACATGTGATAATAGGAGCAGGAGCAGCAGGTATGACGGCCGCTAAGACACTTAGAGATTTAGATGCCACATCAGAGATTGTAATCATTTCAAAAGATGATTATGTTCATTCAAGATGTATGCTTCATAAATATTTAAGTGGCGAAAGAAATGAAAGCTCTTTAAATTTTGTGCCAGAAGATTTCTTTGAAAAAAATAAAATAAATTGGGTTAAAGGTGTAGAGGTTACCTCCATATCATCAGATAGAAAGAATGTTATATTATCAGATAATCAAGTTATCTGTTATGATAAACTTCTTATTGCAACAGGTGCTGATAGCTTTATTCCTCCTGTAGGTGATTTTAGAAATGCTAAAAATGTGTATGGTCTTAGAAACTTAAGTGATGCACAGGAAATAATAAAATATGTAAGACCACAAGGAAAAGTTGTAATAGTAGGTTCTGGTCTTGTAGGAATGGATGCTGCTTATGCATTAATAGAACAGAAGATGGATGTAACTGTTGTGGAAATGGCAGATAGAATACTTCCAATTCAGCTTGATGAAACAGCTGGAAATGAATATAAAAAGTTATTTGAAGAGGCTGGATGTAAGTTTATGCTTGGAAGAAAAGCATCTGAAACAGTACTTGATAGCAATAATAATGTTGTTCAGCTTATATTAGATGACAAAACTGCTCTTGATTGTAATGTGATTATTGTTGCAGCAGGAGTAAGACCAGCGATTAAGTGTACATTAGATTCAGGAGTAAATGCAGAACGTAGTATACAGGTAAATGAATATATGGAAACAAGCATTCCGGATATTTATGCAGCAGGGGATGTAGCTGGACTATCAGGGATTTGGCCAAATGCTATGAAGCAGGGAAATGTAGCTGCTATAAATATGTCTGGTGTTGATAATAATGAAGTCAACTTAAACTACTCAAGTTTAAAAACTGCTTATGAAGACACTTATGCTATGAAAAATACTATTAATTTCTTTGGACTTGTAACTCTTTCTTTAGGAAGAGGGCAGAGCCAAGAAGGCGATGAAGTGATAATTCGAGAGGACAGTAAGTCTTATAAGAAGGCTATTATTAGAGATAACAAGCTAGATAGCATTTTACTTCAAGGAAATATAGATTATGCAGGCACTTATCAATACTTGATTAAAAATAAAATCAATTTAGATAATGGAAAAGATATATTCAACACATCATTTGCGGATTACTATGGTGTTAAGAGCAAAGGACAGTATGAATTTGTTCTATAAATGAAAATATTATAAAAGGTGTACGGAAATAGGCTAGATATAGATATTTAGACATTTAAAAAGGTAGGATGTAAATCCTACCTTTTTGCTTTCTATGTTATTAAAAGCTATATTGCGTAGTTGTATATAGCTATAAATTGAAATGCAGTACCTAGTATTACAAATACATGGAATATCTCATGGAAACCGAAAAATTTACTATCTGGTTTTTTAGCAATATAAAAGCCAGCTCCAATAGAATACATGATTCCTCCTATAGCAATTAAAGTTACGGCGCCTATTGGAATTTGTTTTAGGAAGTCTAAATCAAAAACAATAGCCCAACCCATTAAGAGATACAGAGAGGTATATAACCATCTAGGGGCATTAAGCCAACAAACCTTTATAATGATACCTAAGAGAGCAACCCCCCAGATAGCACCAAGAAACATAAGAGCACGATGGAGTTCCATAAAGCCTACAACTATAGGAGTATAAGTACCTGCTATTAATACATATATCATAGCATGATCTAGCTTTCTTATTCGAACAAGAATGTCTGCTGGGACTTTAACAAAATGATATATCGAGCTAGTACTGTAAAGTGCAATCATGGAAAGTCCAAAAATGATGGCACTAGCCAGAGTTATTCCATTAGACATAGGAACAATAAAGCATTTTATAATAAGAAAGAATGTAGCAAGTACGGCCAAGCAGGCTCCAAGAAAATGAGTGTAACTGCTAAGAGGATCTCTAGCATTAATAAATTTTTTATATGCGGGCATATGATTTCTCCTTTTCATAATAATTTTTATATTAATAATAATTTGTACTGTTGCACCTTTGATTATACTTTATAAGGTGTATTTTTTACAAAAGCAATATTGGTTATACTGTAATATGGTTTTTAATATTACTTTATATAATTATTATAACAACTTAGACTAAATATGCAAGTGGTTTTTAATTATTTTGAAAATTCTTTTTAATTGACTAAAAAGGTAAAACATGTTAACTTGATTTTAAAAAAGTAAAATGCAATAATATGCATCTTTTCTAATAAAATAAAAAAACAATAAGAAATATATACATAGATTTTATACATTAATTTTAGTAATTATTATTATACAATTTTTAATATTTGGAGGAATATATTTTATGAAAAGTTTGAAGCAAAAAATGATTCTTATTGTACTTGTTTTGGTTATTGGATCTTCTCTGCTGACGGTAACAGTAGGGCTTAGAGAAAGTTTTAAAACAACGGAAAATATAATAGAAAAGCAATCTGAAGAAGAATTAATTGGTGCAGGAAACATGTTAGAGGCATATATGTCGCAACAATTTGGGACATTGAGTATCTCTGAAGAGGGCAAACTGGTAGATGAAAAAGGACAATTAATCAATGGTAAGTATGGTTATATAGATGAGCTTACTGAGAAGATGGATGTTTTGGCTACTGTATTTGTAAAAGATGGAGATGACTATATTAGTATTCTTACAACTTTAAAGGACAATAAAGGTGATAGAATAGTTGGAACTAAACTAGATCCCAATCAAGAAGCTTATGTAGAAGTGACAAATGGGAAGGTTTTCTCAGGAAAAGCAGATATTTTCGATGAATCATATATGACTAGATATATGCCTATGTTTGATAACAATAATCAAATAATAGGTATGTATTTTGTTGGAGTACATATGGACGAAATTGATAAAATATTGGCAGAAGGCATAAATTCTACTATTAAATCAGTTTTATTACTTGTTGCATTAGTTCTGCTTTTAGTTGCTGTAGCAAGTTATTTCGTTGCTAGTTCAATTGTAAAACCAATACAAAGTATTACAAAGGCGGCACAGCAAATTGCTGATGGGGATTTTGAGGTGAATCTTTGTGTAAATTGTAACGATGAAGTTGGAAAACTTGCTAAATCATTTGAACTTACTATAGAAAGACTTATAAATTATCAAGGATATATTGACGAGATATCAGAAATTTTATTAGAAATTTCACAAGGCAATTTAAATGTTAAAGCAAAACGTGCTTATGAAGGACAGTTTATTAAATTAAAAGATAATATACAGGCACTTGTAGCAAATTTAAATAAAACAATGTTACATATTAATAATTTATCAGATGAAGTAGCTTGTGGTTCAGATCAAGTAGCCAATGCTGCTCAGTCTTTATCTCAAGGAGCAGCTGAGCAGGCAAGTTCTGTAGAGGAATTATCAGCAGCTATTGCTGAGATCAGTGAACATATTAAAAGTAATGCAGAACATGCTAAGTTGGCACATGATAGGGCAGATGTAGCAGGAACAGAATTAAATCATAGCAATGAAGAAATGCATACCATGGTAAATGCTATGGATGAAATCACTTCAAAATCTGCTGAAATATCAAAAATTATTAAAGTGATTGAAGATATTGCATTTCAAACAAATATTTTAGCTTTAAATGCTGCGGTTGAGGCGGCAAGAGCAGGAGATGCAGGTAAGGGGTTTGCAGTGGTGGCTGATGAAGTTAGGAATCTTGCAGGAAAATCAGCAGAAGCGGCTAAAAATACTACCAATTTAATAATACAAACTCTTACAGCAGTTGAGAATGGAGCAGAAATTGCAAATAAGACAGCAACCTCATTGGAAGAAAGCTCAAAGGTTACGATGGAAGCTGTAGGGCTAATTGATAAGATTTCTGATGCTTCAAATGAGCAAGCAATTAGTATTGAGCAGATAAACTTGGGAGTTGAACAGATTTCAAGTGTAGTACAAACAAATGCTGCTACTGCGGAAGAGAGTGCGGCTGCTAGTGAGGAATTATCTGGACAAGCACAGATACTTGAAGAATTGATGAAAAATTTTAAGTTAATTAAATAATAGTTATAATTACATATATAGTAGACATAAAAAAACGCTTTCAGCATTATGAAAGCGTTTTTGTTTCTTTTTCCCAAAAAGAGTACTGGCTTTTTCCTAGACCTTTAGCTTTATATAAAGCTATATCAGCTCTTTTAAATAAATCTCTAAAATCTAGAAAAGTATCAGAATTAATGGCTATTCCCATACTTACAGATAATATATTATCATTAGGATTATCTATAATATTTTTGAATTTATTTATTATTGCGTTTGCATATTTTTCTATATTGTCTTTTTCTATGATATCAATAAAAATAACTAAAAATTCATCTCCCCCTAGACGAAAAACATTACTATTTGGAAATAGTTCTAGAAGAATGTTAGCAAATTCCACAAGGAGTTGATCTCCCTCCACGTGTCCATGGTTATCATTAACATTTTTAAAATTGTCAAGATCTATAAGCATTAAAGCACATTTTTGATTACAATAATGCTCTTCTACAAATTTATTTAGTCCACGTCTATTGTTTAATTTAGTAAGGAAATCAGTATTAGCCGCTTTTAAAAGTTTATTTTCATAATTATCTTCAAAAGTTATGTCTATGTATAGGTGAATATAACCTGCTATTTCTCCAAAGATATCTACTAAAGTTTCTTTTTGGATTTTTAGTATTTTGTCGTTACCGTATAAATAATTACCTCGATGGCCACTTCTGAAGTGCCACTTCTTATCACAGAAGCATTTTATACGTATTATATCTAGTTTTTTACCTATAACTTCATCCTTTTCCACTGAAAATATATCTAAATATCTATTATTTGCATTAATGATGTATTCATTCTTATCTATAATGAGAATGGCAAAGGGCATATTTTGAATTAGCGTTTCTAATTCTATTTCAATATTTTGTAATCCAGTAACATCTCGAGCTATTCCTACAGTACCGATAGTTTCAAGATTGTCATCAAATATAGGTGACTTATAAGTTTTTAATTGACGCATCTCATTAGCGTATTTTATTTTTTCGTCAAAAAGAAGAGTTTTCTTTTCTTTTAAAACAATTTCATCGGACTTAAGACACATACATTCAGTTTTGCTTTTATTATCTTGGTCAATTCCCCAGATATAATAATCTTTTTTATTTTTAATATCTTCTTCAGTTTTGTTGACTGTATCGCAAAAACTTTGATTAACTTTTACATATTTGCCTTTAATATCTTTATACCAAACTAAATCAGGAATAGTATCTATAGTTGTATCTAAATACTTTTGGGTCATTTGATAGTCTTTTTGTAGTTTTAATTGTTTTAAAATTTTGTTAAATAGGAAAACAATTAAGTTTTTATTTACAGGTTTTACCCAAAGATCGTCTATTAAAGAAAAATAGCTAGAATCAAAGTTAATAATATCGTTATTTTTAGCACATAAAACTATTAAAGAAGTCTCTTTCTTTAGTGAGAATAAGTTTTTTAAATCTTCAATTTCAAAAGGAAGGTCTAAAATGATAATATCATTATTTTTAATAGTTTGTTTAGATAATTCTTCATATAAGGAAATGTTATATTCAAAATTTTTTATTGGTATTAAATCTTTTATAGCTTCAAATATTAAATCATTACTACTATACACTGCTACGTTTAAAATACATCTATACATATGATTTTGGTTGACCTCACTCTTATTTTTACAACTTAAAATACTAAAAATAATATACCCTATATTATAACATATTTTATGGTATATTTAAAGATACTTGAATTGATTGAAGTCGCCATCTGAATGTGATAGAATTAAATAAATACATTATATTTTGGCATATATGGAGGGGATCAAAATGTTAGAACAAATTAAAAATGAAGCAAAGTCCGCTGCAGAACAATTATGTGAAGGAGCAAAGCTTCAAAAGGGCGCGCTTGTAGTGATTGGCTGCTCTTCAAGTGAAGTTGAAGGATGCAAAATTGGTACAAACTCAAATCCTGAGGTTGCAAGTGCTATTTTTACTGGCATATATGAAGTTTTAAACTCTAAAGGTATTTATCTTGCTGCTCAATGTTGTGAGCACTTAAATAGAGCTATTATTGTGGAAAGAGAAATAGCAAATGATGATAGTATTGTCAATGTAGTACCACAGCCAAAAGCAGGAGGGTCTTTTGCAACTGCGGCATATGGAACTTTTAAAGAACCTGTCGCTGTTGAAGAAATAAAGGCTGATGCAGGGTTAGATATAGGAGGAACTCTTATAGGTATGCATTTAAAAAAGGTAGCAGTTCCCCTAAGAATTGAAACTAAGAAGATAGGAAATGCTATGGTTATTGCAGCAAGGACACGTCGTAAATTTGTAGGTGGACAAAGAGCTGTTTATGATGACGATTTGATGTAAATTATATATTATATATAAATAAAAGGGCAGCTACTTGTTTTCTAAGTAGCTGCCTTTGTGTTTAAATATAGACTATTGTAAAGCAGAAACTAGATTATTTCTGCTTAAATGATGAGCATTCTGTACCTAAAGAACCATAGTTGATACAGATAGAATCAGCTGTACAGACCTGATTTTTATTATAAATACATCTGTGAGCATCACAGTTAACACTTAATGACTGGTTAGGGCTATCATAATGAGTTCCATTTATCATTTGAGTTTGTGTATTTTCAGTAAAGGACTGACAACCAGTATCTGAAAGACTATAAGCCGTTGCACCATTTACATTAATAGAAGGTCTGCAACAGTGGCCTGTTTTATTGCTTGAACATGAATAAACGTTACATTGTAGATTAGGCATAATTTTACCACCTTTCTTTTTTTCCATCTTCCTTTTTTTATTATTCTATTCAAACCAAGTTAAACTATTCGAAAAAAGTGGATAAGTTATTGCTATGGTAGTTGATACGAATAAATTGTAGTGTAGAATGATGTATAAAAATAGATTAGTGTTGTGATTGTAATGATAAAAAATAAGGAATATTATAGTATATAGGAAAATATAGAAAATAATTTAATGAAAAAAGTTTATGTATAGGCAGAAAATCTGCCTTTATTTTAACTCTGTTTGAACGAAGTACATTCTGTACCAGAAAAATTAGAACTAATGCATACAGAAGAAGCAGAACATTGACTGTTTTGATTATATGTGCAATTATGTGCATCACAACTAATATTTAATGATTGATTAGGAGTATTATATTGAACTCCACTGGTCATTTGATTTTTATTATCTGTAAACGACTGACAGCAAGTTTGAGAACTAGCACTAGCAGTAGGTCCATTTACATGAATAGAGGGTCTGCAACAGTAACCGTTACTGAAGCTTGAACATGAGTTAACACTACATTGTAATTTTGTCATAATTTTACCACCTTTCCTTTTATTATTTTATTATTGTCAAAGAAGATTAAAGTATTCAATATTACATTAAATAAAAACATAAAGATTTTGAAAGGGCAAAACATATTATAGGAAGATGAATAGAGCTTTATAAAAAGCTAGTGACAATTTTAAATAACTGTCACTAGCTTATATATACTTATTATTGTATCACCTTAAGAAATATTTTAACTATTTTTGGATCAAATTGAGTACCTGAATTTTTTTCTAACTCTTTTATAGCTTCTTCTTTAGATAAAGCTTTCTGGTAGACCTTATCGGTGGTCATTACATCGAAAGCATCTGCAACAGCTATGATTCGACAAGGAAGAGGAATTTCTTCTTCTGATAAGCCATGAGGATATCCTTTACCATTCCAATGTTCATGGTGATATAATATGTAATCAGCTACATTAGATAAATCAGGAGAACTTTGCGCAATTCTATATCCTATTTCTGTATGTCTTTTCATTTCGTCCCATTCTTCTCTAGTTAAAAAATCAGATTTTTGTAAAATATTTTTATCGATTGCAACCTTTCCGATATCATGAAGCATAGCTAATAAAGACAATTCGTTCATTTCTTTTGAAGATAATTTAAGTTCAATCCCCATTAAATAACATAGGTATTTTAGCCTAATAACATGTTCTTTTGTTTCAGAACTTCGTTCATAAAGGGTAGCTAAAAGTGTATTGATAATATTGTTACGAAAGCTTTTACCCTCCAACAGTTTTACATGATACATTAACTCTTCAGCTTCTTGAAATACTTCTGAAATTGATTGGTTTATATCATTTTTTACGGCAAAACCAAAAGAAATACTTACCGTTTCTTCACTTATTTCATTTAATGTTTTCTGTACATTTTTAATGAATTTTTCAGCTTCATTTGATTGAGTTTTTGGAAGAAATATTAAAAATTCATCACCACCCCAACGAGCCGCTAAATCGTTTGGTCTTAAATTCTCTTTAATGCTTAAACCTACATTTTTTAATAGCTGGTCACCTCTTTCATGGCCAAAAACATCATTTGTAAATTTTAGCCCATTTACATCTCCCATTATTATTGAGAGGGGTAAATCAGACTCATCATCAAAGTTTTGTAGATGTTCTTCAACATATCTTCTATTATAAAGGTTTGTCATTACATCATTGTAACTTAAGTAAAGAATTTCTTCTTTTTGTTTTTTATCCTGACTTATATCATGAAAAATGATTATTGCGCCAAACAATTTTCCCTGTTTGTTTTTTATAGGGGAAGTTCTATGTGCAATAGGTATTTTTTCCCCTGTTTTATTAATCAGAATAGCATTGTTTTGCAATGGAATGTCTTTTTCATTTTCTAAAACATTATCAATAATGCTATTAATTTGTTTTTTACTCTTCTCATCTTGGATTATAAACACATCAGAGAATTTTTTACCTTTTACTTCTTCCAAGGTCCAACCCGTGATAGAATATGCAACATAATTAACATCAGTAATAGCTTCCTTTGTGTCAGTTGTTATAACTCCATCACCAATAGAATGAAGCGTAGTTTTTAAAAGTTCTTTTTCTTGAAGTAAATCTGCTTTATATTGTTCTCGATCAGATACATCAAAAATAATAGAGTATAAATACGTCTTATTTCCAAATTTTATAGGATTAGAATACACATCAACATATTTAACATCTCCATTTTTTAATTTATGTGGAAATAGAAAATAGTTTTGCTTTTTTTTTAATGCATTTAAAAGTAAATTATCTAGTTCCGAGTTTGATAATACATTAATATCACTAATAGACATACTTAAAAGTTCATTCTTTGTATATCCATAAAAGTCGCAAGCAGCAGAATTTGCTTTTAAAATTTTCCCAGAGATAGGTTCAATAATAAGCATTATAGCAATATGATTTTCAAACATCTTGTGATATTTTTTTAGTAATTGCTCTTGCTCCATTTTTAATTTAGTAAAATCAGTTATATCTACTCGTGAACCAATTAAATAATTTATAATTCCTTTATTAAAAATAGGAGTAATCTGTGTATGTAAATTTTTTGTTCCAGCCGGAAAGTCCAAAATTTCTTCAAATACAACGGATTTTTTTGAAGTAATGCATTCCCTGAAATGGTTTTCATAAAAGTTCCCTGCTTTTTCACCAAATACTTGAATTGGTGTTTTATTTTGTATGTCGTCCAATGTTAAGCCAGTCAAATTTTTATGTATTGAATTATTTTTTAAGTAATAAAAATTGAAACCGTCAGTTTTAACTAAGAATAGTGCATCTTGAGAGCTTTCCAACAAAGTATCAAACTTAGATAATTCGCTTAAGGTCTCAAGGGAATCAATACTGGGCTTAAATGTTGAGATAAAATAAGTTCCTTTAATTGAAAATGTATTTATAGTGTAAATTTGATTTTTAAAGTTAATTTGCCAATCATTTTTACTATTATCACTTTCAGAATTTTTTACTGATAGACATAAACCTTTCCAATATGAAGCTAAGTAAGAATTATTTGAAAATATTTCGGATATTGTTTTGCCTAAAATCATATCTTCTTTTAAACCACTAATTTCTTCAAAAGCTTGGTTAATATCTATGAAAACAAAGTCAAAAGTGTTTTTTTTGCCTGATATACATTTGTGAATAGCATAAGGAAGGGGAATATGCTCCATGACATTTTTAATATTTGATTGATCCATATTGCACCAACTTTCTTATAAAATGTTTTTTTATATTATAAAGTTTAAAATAGCAGTTATCAACAAACATGAAAAAAATTTTAGGTATTTCAAGAGAATGTATTCATATTATAGGTTTTTTTGAACTTATGACATAAATATATAAGACTATTATGTCGAAGCATGACTAAAAATGAAAAAATTTTCAATTTGAAAGAACAAAGATAAGTAGTATAATTAAAACGAATGGATAAATATGTAAATGTTAAGTGTGGAGAAACACATATAAAGGGTAAAATCTATAAAAGGAGAGTTAATGTTAAATAGTAACGAAAGTATAAATTGCGAAGCTTCCATGCTCCCACATCCGTGGAGAAGATATTTTGCAAGAATGTTAGATATAGAAGTATATACTTTAATATGGGGAGTAATTACAGGATTAGTATTTCATTGGCATATTGAAATATTAAGTTTGATAGGCATATTTAATGCATTTATTCCAATCATAATTATGATTCTTTTGGAGCCATTGTTACTTTCAAAATGGGGGATGACAGTAGGAAAGTTTATCTTTGGATTAGTGCTGAGAGATTTAGATGGAGAAGATATTACATATAAGCAGGGCCTTAGCAGAACCTTTTTAGTGTTTAGAAAAGGTTTATGCTATGATATCCCGTTATTTAATCTTATAGTTCTGTTGACTCGCTATGAGGATTGTAAAGCACACAAAATATTGCCTTGGGAGGAAGGTTTTTCATATAGCATAAAAGATAGAAAAGTTAGACGTATTTTTGCTATGATTTTTATATTTATTTTAACTATAAGCATGCAAATTTGTGTAGATTTGAGAACGGAAATGCCAATACATACAGGAGCACTTACTCCAAAAGAGTATTATGAAAACTGTAATGATATTATTAAACTAAAAGGCGATGACTATGATTATGGAAGACATTTGAATGAAGAAGGTGAGTGGGTTAAAAATAGAGAACAACCAGAATTTTCTTTTCTTAGTGAACAGCCTCTTCCTGAACCTCAACTGACTATTAAAAAAGGAATTGTTACAGGAGTTCGCATAGAAATTGAAACAGATAATGATTTTCGGACGTTTGGGTTTTTAAATCAAAAGGAGGTAATAGCAAAGTGTTTTTTTGCCACTCATAACAAGATGAATTTTTTTCAATTTTATAAAAGTGGTATTTTAGATAAAATAGACAGTAAATTTGAAGATTATAGCTTTACTCAAGATGGAATAAAAGTTACAAATAAAGTTGAATTGAAGGGATATAAATTAACAGATGACTGGATAGAAAGTGATGGAAGAGAAAAGTATATTCATATGGTTTTTGAGATGGAGAAAGTATAGTTTTTTATTAATGGCAGTTTTTAAAACTGCCATTTTAGTTATTATTAGTTTTTTAGCCCCCCTAAAAATGTATAAATTAGAGTCATTATATCAGTGATTATAAAGATTTTCAATAAAATGCGTAGTTGGAAATTGAGTTGTCGAACATTGTCAAAAAAGAGAGAAATATTGCCCCTTGGAATGAGAGATAATAAGGTCTATACTATTAAATGCGATTTTAAAAAATGTAAATCAGAAGGAGAAGTTGAAATGGATAAAGAGATTAAAAATGATGACATTGAAGAAAGAAAAGTTGGGGATGGAAATATTGAAAGTTCAGAAAGTCATGCAGAAAATGAGAGTGTAGAGCAGATTAACAATGAACAGATTGTTGAAGAACACTTGAATCCTTGGTTAAGTATATGGACTAAACCAAGAAAAACTATTAGATACATTATAAATACTAATCCAACAAAACATGTTTTATTACTAGCTATGATTTTTGGAATTATAAATGTACTAGATAAGTCTTGTGAAAAATCCTATGGAGATGATATGTCTTTGTATAGTATTTTATTAATAGCCATTTTATTTGGGGGTATTTTAGGAATTATATATTTATACTTAAATGCGGCATTAATCAAATGGACAGGAACGTGGATTGGAGGAAAAGGGTCTTCAGAAAATATTCGAGCGGCAATTTCTTGGGGGTTAGTCCCTTACATATTAGTTTCTATTCTTTGGATTCCAGAGTTGATTTTGTTTGGTAAGGAGATGTTTACAAGCAATACCCCAATTATGGATTCAAGTTTAACATTAAGCACACTTTTTTTTGTGTTTGTTGGAATAGAATTTATTGGCTCTATTTGGGGTACAATTGTAGGATTTAGATGCTTAGGAGAAGTTCAAGGATTTTCAGCGTGGAAAGCATTGGGGAATTACATGTTAAGTATTTTAGTTGTAGCTATCCCTATAATAGTTATAGTAATGTTGCTTTTTTTATTATAGGTGTTTTTAGTATTTAATCTAAATAAGTATTACATTAGATATAGCGTAAAATTACCTTATTAGATGAACAATTTGGATTATATGTTATAATAATAAAAAAATATCAGGAGGGGAAATAATGAATTCATTAGAAGAATCAGTGATTTCTATAAAGGATTTAAAAATGAGCTTTGGAACTAAGCAAGTTTTAAAAGGCATTGATTTAGAAATACAAAAAGGTCAAGTGATTGGGTATATAGGACCTAATGGGGCAGGAAAGAGTACTACAGTTAAAATATTATTGGGCCTTTTACAGGGGTTTCAAGGACAAGTGAAGGTTTTTGGAGAAGACATTTCTTTAGGAAATATAGAATATAAGAAGAAAATAGGTTATGTCCCTGAAACAGCGGATATTTATGATACTCTTACAGCTAGAGAGTATTTAACCTTTATAGGTGAGTTATATGGTATAGGTTTTGATATAGTAGATAAAAAAGCTGCAAAGTTAATGGATCTATTTGGAATAGGGGACAGCTATAATTCGAGGATTTCCTCATTTTCCAAAGGAATGAAACAGAAAGTACTTATTATTTCAAGTCTTTTGCATAACCCAGATATACTATTTTTTGATGAACCTTTAAGTGGACTTGATGCTAATAGTGTAATGATTTTTAAGGAGATTATTACAGAGCTTGCAGCACAAGGAAAGACTATTTTTTATTCATCACATATCATGGAAGTTGTAGAAAAAATCAGCGATAGAATTATCCTCATTAATGGCGGAGAAATAGTGGCAGATGGTGAATTTTCTGAGTTGCAAAGCAAAAACAGTGAAGGGACCCTTGAGCAAATATTTAATCAACTAACGGGTTTTAATCAGCATAAAGAAATAGCAGAAGCATTTATTTCTGTATTAAAAGAGGCGTAAGATGAAAGAGTTTAAGATATTAAAATTTTTAGATAAAATTAGCTCTATATTCGTATCTTTTGGAATTGATTATCCTGTGATGAGAAAAATATTGCAAGTTAAATTCCTTATGGATGAAAGAAGAGTTCCTACAGTCCTAATGGATGGAAAAAATCGTAAAGGGAAAAATTCATTTAGATCTGCGCTTATTATATATTTAATAGCCGGTATATTTATAGGGCTATTTATGATTCCACCCTTTCCCATATTTCTTAAGATGAACATAGTTATTAGCATGATATTATTTATGATTATGACAACTATGGTTTCAGATTTTTCTGCGGTACTTTTAGATATAAGAGAAAAGACAATTTTGTTAACTAAACCGATAGATTCTAAAACTTTAAATACGGCAAAATTAATACATATAATTAGTTATCTATTTAGTATCACCATGGCTATTTCGGGAGTTGCCCTAATTGTAAGTGGTGTTAGATATGGAGTATTGTTTGCTCTTTTATTTTTCTTTGAAATTATTTTAATCTGTAGTTTTTTAATCCTTTTTACAGCACTTTTTTACTATGTAATAATGACAATTTATAGTGGTGAAAAGTTAAAAGACATAATAAATTATTTTCAGATATTACTAACTGTTTGTATGACATTGATGTATCAATTCACAGGACGTATTTTTAACCTTGCAAATATCAGCGTTGAAATGACACCACATTTATGGCATTATTTCTTACCTTCAGCATGGTTTTCAGCTCCATTTATGATATTGATGAGACATGATTTTAGCAGTTATTATATAAGTTTAAGTATTATTGGTGTTGTTGTTCCTATTATAACTATAGTTATATACGTTAAAAGTGTTGCTCCTCGTTTTGAAAGAAACCTTGAGAAATTGAACAGCAGTGATAAACCAGCTAAAATTAGCAAAAGAAAAGAAGCTTTTAATGGTTTTATAGCTAATATCTTATGCCGTAAACCACTTGAAAAAACATTCTTTAACTTCACTCTTGACATGTTGAAAAATGAAAGAAAATTAAAGTTAAGAATTTATCCAAGTTTAGGATTTTCCATAATATTTCCTTTTATTTTCTTTTTTAATATAATGGGAAATGGAGTATCTTTTTCAGAAGGAATGGCAGAATTGGCTAGTGGAAGAACATATCTTTTCTTATATTTGACGATTGTATTCCTTGGAACAATATTTCAAATGATTAGTTTAAGTGAAAACTATAAAGGGG
>DAMCXN010000057.1:0-1342 GCA_032096995.1 Aminipila sp. | reverse complement strand
ATTTATAGGGCTATGCCTATTGATAATCCAGCAATGATTTTAAAAGGGGCTTTTAAGGCAGTTTTAATAAAATATATTGTGCCAGTTTACATATTTATAAGTGTGATTTTTATATGTGTTTTTGGAATTAAAATTATTCCTAGTTTATTTTTAATATTTATAAATTTGTTGATTTTTATAACCGCAAATTTTTATTATTCACAGAAGGAATTGCCTTTTTATAAAGATTTTCAATATGCTCAAAATGGCAGTAATGTAGCTAGCGTTTTTGGAGGCTTTTTATTTTGTGCAGTTGTGGCAGGAATACATTATTTGTCATTAGTATTAGCTCCAATAGGATTAATTGTAAACATACTCGTATCTTTTATAATTTTTATAATATTATGGAATTTTGCATTTAAATTTTCTTGGAAGGACATTGGAGAATAAGATATTTTAATTTAAAGGGCTATGTACTAGTAGTTAGATAAATTCTAGTGCATAGTCCTTTTTTTCGTGTCGAAGGATGTCAAAAAACTAAGAACGTTTTTTCTTGGATTGACGAAAAAGAAGGAATATACTAATAATGAGTGGTAAAAATAGGAAAAAAGGAGAATTCAAAAGGAATTTTTAATGAATGAAAATAAAGATATTAACAAAGATGACAATAAAAATATTAACTCAATTTATGAGGGGTATTATGAGGATTTGGCAAAACAGAAGTTTAATCCATGGGTAAGTATATGTACAGAGCCAAGGATAACTATTAGATATATCATTAATAACCAGCCTAGAAAGTATGTATTATTATTGACTATAATATATGGAATATTACAGTATTTTGAAAAAGCTGTGACAAACAATATGGGTGATAACACCCCTATGTTGGGTATTTGTTTCAATCCTTTGGATTCCAAAGCTTATTTTATTTGGTACGGATTTGTTTAAAAGCACTAAAACTGAGGCAGAAAGTTTGACAATATATGTAACCATTTTTGCGGGTTTATATTTTTGGGCATTTATATGGAGTATTGTTTTACAGTGTAAATGTTTAGGAGAAGTTCAAGGATTTTCAGCTTGGAAGGCTATCTTAAACTATTTATTGGCAGGACTATTACTCTTACCTATTTATATTATAGTTGCACTCTGTTGGATTGTGTGGTACGGCATGGCACATATTTAGATGTAATAGTTATAGGTATTTTTGGATTTATAATTGGAATATTTTAGGAATCAGTATATCTTAATCTTGGGACTAATCAATTTATAGACTTTGGGGGGAGTTTAATGAATGAAAAAAAACAAAATAATAATTCAGTGTATGATAGGTATTATGAGCAAATCTTTGAAATAAAATTTAATC
>DAMCXN010000056.1:17359-17650 GCA_032096995.1 Aminipila sp. | reverse complement strand
ATAATCAAAAGCTATATCTAAAAATCTTTTTTCACTATCCCGAACCTCTATTCCGTAGATAATCCCTAAATTGCATACCCGATATTTCTTTGAATTTTCTCGTTGTATAAAATTCGGAATAACTCAGTCTGCGGGAAAGAAAGCGTAGTGTCAGGTCTTCATCATTATAACTTTTAATACATTTGTCAATTTCATCAACGATTATTTGAATTTGCTTCTGCCACTGATACATTCCTCTGTCCACCTCGTTTCAACCGTCCTACATTTATTATAAAGAAATAGAGAGATTAC
>DAMCXN010000056.1:12245-17277 GCA_032096995.1 Aminipila sp. | reverse complement strand
GCCCCATGATAAACCCCTCCGCCAAAGGGATGATGATATTTTCAAGCGTAAAATTATAATTTGTAGTTAAGTAAGAGGTAAGAGCTAAGAAGTAATAGTTGTGGTGAAAATTCAGCCTTGCTGAATTTCTTCATTAACTCTTACTTCTTACTTCTTACCTTTTACCTATTTTCTTACCTCTTACTTTTTACCTATTACTTCTTACCTAAATAACAAATTCCTATTTAAAGGTATTCGATATTAATAATTTCTATTGATTAGTTATGTTAGGATATAAATTCAAATGAATAATCATCCTGTTTGATAAATCCCAATGATTCATAAGTTTTTCTTGCAATAATGTTTAATAATGAAGTTTGTATTACTGGTATCTTATTATCTGCAATAATTCTATCTATCATATATGACATTAATTTTTTCCCAAAGCCCTTTCCTCTATAATGTGGGTCAATGTAGACAGTTGTGATATCAATGTAATTTTTGGTTTTTCCACTATATCTAGCCATACCTATTACTTGCCCTTTGTATTCGATAAAATAGACTCCTACTTTTATATCTTCAGCTAACTTTTTTTCATCTGTTATATCTGCAATTTCTTGCTCATTTGTAGCCTCAAAAAAATCAATCATATATTCACTAATTTTACTCATATCATCTTGTCTACAAGTAGCCATTCTATATGTAATATCTGGATGTATAGTTTGTCTACAGTTTCTATTTACATCAAACTTATAATATATGTCAGGAATAGATGTCACCTCTTTACCAAGATAGGACAATATTTTCGATACTTCTTTTCTTTTACCTGCTAATAAAACTCTATTATAGTCTAATATTTGAAGTTGCTTTGCAATTTCAGCATAACCTTTTTCATTTTTAGTAAAAAAACTTGTGAAATAAGAATTGCCATCAAATTTCATATGTAAGATGTTATTAATCCTACCATTTGACTCTTCAATATATAGTTCACCAATATCTTCAATTTGATTTTCTATAAAATGAATTAGAAATACATTGAACAATTCATCTTCATATAGAAAATCCAATATTTTTATCTTAAATTCATCATTTATCAGTGAAATATACTTCATCAATTTTCCCCCTTAGACTTTCTATACATAACAACTGTAACGGCAAATAAGAAAAGTGCATCCTAATAAAAGTCGTGTAACAATTAACTTATTTTAATGAAATATTGATCTCTATAATTGAATTTTCATCGTCATCAATGATTTCTACACTAATCCCATTAACAGTAATTTTAAAAGTATAATCTATTTTTCTAGTTTCATTAATTACAGCTTCAAATTTTTCTTCGCTATCAAAACTTCCAAAAGTCCCAGCTTAAAATTGAAATTTATAACTTTATATATTCAGATTTAAGAATTCCATATTCATAAGTATCTTTCCAAATAGGATTACCTTTTTCATCAGTAAAGAAAAAAATATTCTGAAGCAACGTACCCTCTCTTCTCATTCCAACACGTTCAAGTAATTTCCAAGAACTAATATTTTTAGGATCACATTGTGCAATAATCCTTCTTACATTTAGATTTAAGAAAGCATATTTCATCAGCGCAAGTAGGCTTTCTGAAGCATATCCATTTCCCCAGTATTTTTCATTAAAAATGTAGCCAACTTCCCAAGTTTCGAAATCTCCTTTAAAAAAATATAGGTTACCTATCAATTTCCCACTTTTCAAACATACGGCTAAATATTTTTCATCACCTGTACGTCTCCTTGCTTCGACATAGGCTTCCTCTCTTTCAAATGGCTTATATGGTTCGAACTCTAATACTCTTGGATTGGAAAAGTATTCATATAAATCTTCACCATCTTTTTCTAAAAATCTTCTTATTATCAATCGTTCTGTACTTAATTCTATCATGTTTACTCCTCCACGAATTACTATTTTATTATCCAACTTAAAATTAGAATTTGTCATTCGAAGCTGCTTACAATCTTGCTTTAGTAATTATAGTTTTTGCAGCTTCAGAAACTCGCAAATTAGATATATCTAATTTAGGATAAGTTACATCGTCAAAAGCTTTTCGAGATTCATTTAAAGCTCTTTGAATACTATTAGCACTTCTGTTATCAACTTTCATTCTATTGATATTTTCCTCTTCGCTACACCAAAGTAAAAAAGGAATAAAGTCATGTTCTATTTTGGAAATCTCTGACAGAATCCTTTGAAACACCTCTATTCTTCGTCCATGAAAACCATATAAAAAAACCACAGTATCAACAATAGGACATTTTAAATAATTGTTCAGCAAATCGCTAATATTCTTTGCGATTGTAGGTATGGTGTCATCATTTAAAAGAAACGGATTCATAACCCTACATGGGTCGGAATCAACATAGGCTGAACTTGGCAATTGTTTAATAATTTCTTTGCAAATAGTAGTTTTTCCTATTCCATTTGGACCACATAAAAACAAAATGTTTTTCATCATAACACCTTCTTAATAAATTCCTATTTTGCAATCTGCTCTACTTATTAGGATTTGTCAGCTTTGTGTTATACTCATACTGTGGCTTTTGAGGTGTTTAGTTGATCTCTGAAAAATTCTAAATCATCGTAGCTCATATTTGTTAGGTACGTAATATCTTTTGCCATTCCATCCATAATTTTATTAACCTCACTATATGCGAGGTTAAAATCACTTTGTGTAATATCTCCACTTTCTAAAGCTTCTTTGAGTTCATCTTCGTCAAATAAGACCACCTCACCTGATGGAAATACAACAATATCGAGATATAAATCATCATAAAACGGCTGACCATTCTCATCGATAGAGTTTTGTTTTGTTATATCAAAATACCATTGAATTATATTATCTCTGTCATCAAACATAGTGGTAACTGACCAGTTTTTTTCAATTGGCAAGCGTTGTATCCATGAATAACCATCATCCACAAGGCAAAATTCCCTGCTGGCTAGCTTACATACAAGCTTTTCGTGAACTTTCTCAACAAATATGGCTGATGCATAGCCATTAAAGCGTTCTTGATATGTATTAAATAACACACATTTACTTGTTTTTATTCTTTGCCACTGACTCTTTTCAATATATTTTCTTTTCATGTTCCACCACCCATTAAACCCTAATATCACCTGTCCAATGCATATATTACGTAAAAATATTATTTGAAAGTGTTTACCTTTATTATATACTAATTTTGGTTATATTACATATATCTTCAATAAAGATACTATAGAAGGACCATACTAAACATTCATTTAGCACAGCCCTTAATACTTTTTTCTATATATTTTATTTCTATATTCAACATCTTAAAAATAATCCTGTAGCTCTGTACATCCTCTTTTCAAAATACAAGAACCAGCATAAAATTAGAATTTATTATGCGACACTTTCACTAAGTCATAAATTATTTAATAGTTTTTCTTCCCCTTGCTAAAAATATAATAACCAATATAAATATAGAGACTAATGAAGATACTAATGCAATTAATACATTTAATATTTCATGCTCACTCTTTGATAAATCATCCCTAAAAAATCTTGAAATCTTTGCATCTGTATATTTAACATCAATTATTGTACTTTTTTCTTCGCCGCCATCGGGTGAAATAATCATACCGTGAACTACATAACTTCCCAATAATGATGGATCAATTACTACCCCATTTGGTAGATTTCCTGTTAATTTAATATAGTATGGTTCTATATCTTTATCAGGATACTTTTCCTGTAATATATTTTTAAGTTTAGTTTTATCTTTATCTACTATAAAAACTGGTCCTGTATTTCCTCCAGCTCTTTCAACTTTTATACTAATATCTTCGCTTGTTAAAGGAACCCTTGGAGTTATTCTCACTGGAATGAAATAAAATGCTAATATGCCTATACTAATTAATAAGATAATAACTACAAATATTCTTATTTTTTTCATTTTAAAGACTCCTTTTAGATAAGTAATATTTACCTCACAGTACTCAATAAATTTGTTATTTATTTAACTTATAATTTAATACAATATTATTAAAGAACTTTTTCATGTGTCAGCTTAAGATATCTATTATTGGCTTTTTTATCAGCGACTTTCTTTTTCACTGAATCATTTACATTCTTATTATGTAAAACAGCGCGTAAAAATGATGTTTTATCATAAATGTCACACATAATTGATAATATATCAGAAGAAGTAGATTGATTCTTAGCCACATCCAGATATGTTTCTTCTTTTTTGCTTAACTTCAGTAATATTTCTTGTGGTGCCCCTTCATCCCTAGCTAAATTTTTTAAAATCTTTATATCATCTGTTTCAGAAAGTTCAAGAAGTATATCTTTTTCAGTATGCGGATTTTCCGACTGTAAAAGAGGTATGTATTTATTAGTCTTTATCGCTTTAACCTCTTCTACTATCTCCTCAATATTACCTTTATGTTTTAATCTATAAGGATCAGAGCATGGTGTAAATTTTATAATTGACTTTTTCTCATCATAATAGAAGCAACTATCAAACATACTTCTCTCTGCCTTCTTTAATGGGGAGGATGCTAATTTTAGTCTTGCGATCCTTAACATCTTGTTTAGGAATTCTATATCTATCGTTTCTATTTTCAGTCCTGCTGGTAACGTAAAATTCCTCCATATCGTCAAACCTTAAAATTCCTAAAATATCAGTCTCAACTAAATCAAGATTATAATAATGGATTCCCCTTTCATCAATGTATGATAAAATTTCCCTGTAATTGAAATCAACATAAGAATTGCGATGCCATTTAGCTACCGATCGTGTCCAAACAAAATATAATCATAATAATATTTATGATTCAGATATGGAAATGGCCCCCTCCAAAATTCATCAGCTATTTTGCTCTCAGATCCTTCCACTTCCTTATATCTTAAATAATGCACCAACAAAAAAGACTTTTGATTATATTTGAAATTATATTCGTAAGGCTGACTTTTTAAGAAATCAACAATAATTTTAAATTCCACATCACTTAACTGGAACATTTCATCGTAAAGACCCCAAAGAATGTTATTCCTTCTGC
>DAMCXN010000056.1:7764-12235 GCA_032096995.1 Aminipila sp. | reverse complement strand
TAAAACCCATAGAAAATTAATTCAGTTAAGCCATAGCCACTCTCCACAACTAAAGCGTCTCATCCAACTTCTGAATCTTTGAGTGGGATATTAAATATACATTGCCTATAATGTCGATTTTGTCTCCCTTTACACGTACAGCGCAATCTTTGTTCGACGCATAAACATTCATTTCTTCTGATAAGGGAGATAGTTCGCCTTGAATCTGCGCAATGTTATTTTCAAGATCAAAATGAGACAGGACAGAAAAATCATCAAGGCCGATACCATCGTAAATAGAGCTTATTTCACCTTCATAGTCAGTGTATTTCGAGCATAACCATTTAGCGGACATGTTTATCGCACCAGCGCTTGTTCCCATCACAACGGCTCTGCTTTTTTTAATCAAATCCGACAAGTCATATTCAATCAAAATACCATTCTGTTCAATGGTATTTCCACCCAACAAGAAAATGACTGAAGCATTTTGAATTAATTTTTGGGCCTCTTCCTTCTGTACGCCATAATCAATTAAATGATATTCATCAAACATAATGTTGGCTTGGTCAAGCCACGAGCGTTCAGTAACACCAACTTCCTCATCTTCATGAAGAAATGGGTTCGCGCTAATCATAACAAGTGACTTTCTATCAGTTATATCTTCATGCAACACCCTAACCAGCTTCTCAAGAAAAAAATCGTTAAACCATCCTAAATAATAGTGTGTTTTCATAAGTACCTCCTTAGTAAAGTTTATATAATATAAATAATCTGTAGTTCGCATTTAATTACAATTGCGAATTAACTTAACGATAAATTACTATTTTCCAATTACTTTTGCAGCTTTGAGTTTACTTAATGGACATAACATAAATCTGACACGGATTCCATTTATCCCAAAGTGTAGGAAAGCATTCAAACTCTTTAAACCCAAGACTTTTGTAGAATGCAATTGTTCTATCATATTCATTGTAACATCCTTCTTTTACTGTTTTAACTTGTATATATAAATACCCCTGTTCTTTAGCGTAGTTATAACCAGTTTTAAATAACTTATTACCAATCTTATTTCTATGAAACTCTTTTAATACTCCCATAACATAAATTTCAGCAGTATAATGACTTGTTTCTCTTAGTGTAATGAATCCTCTTACCTGTTCATTCTCTATATCTGCCCAAAAAGGCATATCTCTACTACACTTAACATATTCCGCTGTACTTTCCGGCAAGCCAAACCAATCCGGAAGCTTAGATAATATTTTCCTTGCTATTTCTTCTTTCTGACACTTATCCTCAATTGTAAATATCACTCTTATCCTCCTTTACACATTGGGCTAAATCCTTTGTCTGCTACGCTATTAGCTTTGCTCCCTGTGCTACAAACATATAATGATTAACCCAGCCACCTGGATTTAACTTTTCTGCCTCTTTTAAAATTACCATTGCTTCTTGGAGTGTAGGCACACCCTTTTTGTAACAATCTCTCAATTATCTCTCCCCCCATTAACCCCTAGCATTACCTGCACAACGAATATATCACTTGAAAACATTACTCAAAAGCGCTTACCTTTATTATATACTAATTTTGGTTATATTACATATATTTTCAATAACAATACTATAAAGAAGGACCATACTAAACATTCATTTTATTTAGTACAGTCCTTAATACTCTTTTATTTTTCCATTTCCATATACATACTCCACAAACCTATTTCTTTAACTCCTAACCATCTAGAGTATTTTATGAGGGTTATTCTACTACAACTAGGCTTTAGTTATTTAGTAGTAATTTATTCATTGGACAAACATTTCTTCTGCTTTTACCATGTTATTGCTCTGAGATTTAAACTTTATTCAATAACTCTAAGATAACATTAATTAACTAACAATTTTATAATAAACCTTCGAAGTAAGAATATACACAATGGCATAGAAAATAGCAAAGACAAAAATTGTTCCTGCTGTGCAGAGTACAAACAAGGTGATGTTAGTTAGATTTAATACCGCTAGAAGTTTAGTTATAACCTTAAATGCAAAGGCAATATGAATAATGGCAGTTACAAGGGGAAGAAAAAACACCATAAGTACTTGGCTACCAATTGATTTTTTAATTTCTTCTTTGCTCATGCCAACCTTCTTCATAATCTCAAAGCGTTCCCTGTCATCATACCCTTCTGAAATCTGCTTGTAGTAGATAATAAGCACAGTAGCCATAATAAACAGTGCTCCAAGGAAGATACCTAAAAAGAAAAGTCCTCCGTACACGGAAAAGAAAGATTCTCTGGATTCTTCCAAACCTTCACAATATCCATCGATAGATAATTGCTTTATTCTGCTATTAATTTCACTAGTTAGGGCAATTTCCTTTTCTGCATTACCATCAGTATCAAAGGCAAAGTAATAAGATAACTCGCCCATATTTCCTTCAGCTTCAGTGCTGGAAGTGTATATTTTTTCAATTGTCTTTTCATCAGGAACGATAATAAAGTAGCCATTACTAACTACTGCAGAGGCTATTCCATCCACTGTCATATTATTTATGCGTTCCTTTATTTTAAACTGGTTTCCTAAAACATTAATGCTATCCTCAGCTATTTTCCCTCTATAAGTAAAGAGTAGCACTTCATTTTCCTTTAAAGAAATAGACTTATTTTCCACAGCATTGTATTCACTTAATGGTATAAATTCTAAAAAGCCTAAATTGTTTATGTTCTTCATACCATTACGGTTATCTGTGAAAGAATTCTTATCTTGTATCATAGCTAGAGATAAGGATCGGTATTTGACTATATTTTTCACAGCAATATTATCTTTATCTGCCTGCTCTTTTATAAGATTATTAATGCTTTCTGCCTTTTCTTTAGATACATTTTTTGCGCTTATTGAAATATTTCTTGGATATCTCGTTCTAAGCACATCTTCCATACCAATATACATGGACACTGTTGTAGATACCATAACAAGAACAGTAGTTGAAAGAATGCAAATGTTAGCAAGTCCTACCGCATTCTGTTTCATTCTATAAATCATACCAGACACATTTATAAAATTATTAGTCTTATAATAAAACCCCTTATTTTTTCTAAGCATCTTTAAAAGAGCAATACTTCCTGCAGTAAATAACGCCCAGGTTCCTATCATTACAAGAATGACTGCCAGAAAGAACATATTAAGAGCAGCTAAAGGTGACTCTGTAGTTAAGGCAATATAGTAACCTGCTCCAAGGCTGAGAACTCCAATTAAAGTAAGAATCCACTTTGTCTTTGGTTCCTTTTCGCCAACCTCACCGCCCTTAAGAAGCTCTACAGGCTTTGCAAGATGAATCTGCCTTAGGTTGTTCATAAGAGTTAATATAAAAATCAAACCAAAGAGAATAACTGTTTTAATTAGTGAATTAGTGGATATATAAAAGCCCATTGGTACCTTAAAGTTTAAAATCTTAAGAAGTACCAAAAACATAAGCTTGCTTACTGCAATTCCTAGAAAAAGTCCCAAAGTCATACTTATAATGCATACAAAAAAGGTTTCCCAGGTGAGTACTTTGGCAATATGTTTTTTCTCCATGCCTAGTATATTATATAAACCTAGCTCCTTTTTACGCCTTTTAATAAGAAAGCTGTTGGTATAAAACAGAAAAATGACGGAGAAGAAACCAATAACATACGTTCCTAAAACGAGTATCATTTTAAGTTGGCTTCCCCCAGACATACTGTTTAGTCCATCATTTACTGATATAAAATGCATTATATAAAACATAGCAATGGTACAGATACAGGTTAAGATATATGGAAAATAAGTCCTTCCATTCTTTTTAATATTAGTTACAGCCAGCTTTTGATAGAACATCTTACTCACATCTACCACCGCCTGTAGCAATTATAGTAAGTGTGTCAGAAATCTTTTGATACATTTCTTCATGAGACATAGAAGCTCTATAAAGCTGATGAAAAACTTCTCCGTCCTTTATAAATAGTACACGGCTTGCGTGGCTGGCTGCTTTAGTACTGTGAGTAACCATTATTATTGTTTGTCCTTCTTTGTTTATATCATTAAATAGTCGTAAAAGTTCATCGCTGGAATGAGAATCCAGAGCTCCAGTAGGCTCATCCGCAAGAATAAGCTGTGGGTTAGTTATTAAAGCTCTGGCAACTGCCGCTCTCTGCTTCTGCCCGCCGGAAACTTCATAGGGATATTTTTGTAAAAGGTCACTAATACCAAGCTTCTTTGCTATAGGCTTTAAACGACTGTTCATTTCACTGAAGGATTTGCCGGATAAAACAAGAGGTAAAAATATATTATCCTGCAATGAAAAAGTATCAAGCAGATTAAAATCTTGAAAGACAAAGCCTAAATTGTCACGGCGAAACTTGGAAATTTCCTTTTCTTTTATATTCATACTGCTTATCCCACTTAACACTACCTCACCACTTGTAGGCTTATCAAGTGCTGCAATAATATTTAAAAGCGTGGTTTTACCTGAACCTGACTC
>DAMCXN010000056.1:3998-7754 GCA_032096995.1 Aminipila sp. | reverse complement strand
GCTTGTATATATTTTTTTAAGTTTTTTTACTTCTAATATTGGCATGAAATTCCTCCTTCGGAGCACGGGTAGTTTAAAATGTTCATTTCCATTGGCAAACTGCCCGTAACAGCCCATTTAGGACTGTTACCCCCTAAATTCTTATCCTGTTCAGTATAACAAAAGGAAGAAATGACTGCCTTAACTTTGGCTTACATTTCTTCCCCTAACCTTACGTCTTTGTAAGGTTGCAGTAAAAACTTATTCTACGCCCACTTCAATAGTTTTTAAATCAATCATTACCTTTGTACCTTTATCAACTTTTGAGTCTATAGCTATGCTGTGAGAAAGCCTGTTTAAAATTTGCTTGCATAGATACAGCCCAAGTCCTGTAGACTTCTTGTCTGAGCGCCCATTATAACCAGTAAAACCTCTTTCAGCTAATCGAGTGAGATCCTCTTCCCTTATGCCGATACCTGTGTCTTCTATAATAAGAGTCTTTTCTGAACAACTATCCATATAAATAGAAATCGTTCCCTCTTTAGTGTACTTTAATGCATTTGACAGTAGCTGCTCAATAACAAATACAAGCCATTTTTCATCAGTTAAAACTTCACAGTTTAATTCTTTAAAATTCAACTTTATTTTCTTTCTTATAAACATTCTTGCATATTTTCTCACTGCCTGTTTAACGATATCATCAAGACTGTATTTTTTTAATAAAAGATCAGAAGACATACTTTCAACCCTTAAATACTGCAATACAAATTCTACGTATTGCTCTATCTTAAAAAGCTCCATGGAAAGTTCTGCATTCTGCTCGCTTTCCTCTGACTGAAGGACTAATCTCATGGCCGCAATAGGAGTTTTTATTTGATGTGCCCATAATGTATAGTAGTCCACCAAATTGCTTCTGCTAATCTCTGCAGCGTAGGCAATTTCAGTGCTTTTCTTATAAACAGAAATAAGCAAATCCCTGTAGTCTTCTTCAATTATACCCTCAGTCTCAGGTAGTTTATCAAAACCTAAGGTAATGCTGCTTTTTAAATCTAAAAGCAGACTATGCTTCTTATATAGCTTTATAAAATCTACTATAAAGAAAACAGTCCCCATGCTTGCACTAAGCACAATAGCATAGACCACTGGTTCTACAGACAAATTATATAAAAAGAATACAAATGCAAAAGTTACCCAAAACAAGCCTAAAAGAATAATCACTTTAAGCTGCATTTTAAAATAAATCATTAGTAGCTTAAGAGTTTCTGTTTTTTTCATCTCATTCCACCATATATCCTACACCCTTTTTAGTAGCAATAAAATTAGACAGTCCTGCCTCTTGAAGCTTTTTACGCAGCCTTGTTATATTAACCGTTAAGGTATTGTCATCAATATAGCTGTCGGTTTCCCAAAGCCTTGTCATAATAGTGTCCCTAGATACAGCTTTGCCTTTATTTTCAAGAAGAATCTGCATTATCTTATTTTCGTTCTTTGAAAGTTCAATTTTTCTGTCACTAAAATTTAAAGTTGAATCACTAATATTAAGTATCAAGCCTTTATGCTCAAGTAAATTAGTCTGTCCTGTAAAATCATAGGTACGGCGCAGCAATGCCTGAACCTTGGCTGTCAAAACATTTAAATCAAAAGGCTTTGCTATAAAATCATCTCCGCCCATGTTCATAGCCATGACTATATTCATATTGTCTGAAGCAGATGAGATAAAAATAATAGGAACCTTAGAAACCTTGCGAATCTCGCTGCACCAATGATAGCCATTAAAGAATGGCAGGGCGATGTCCAAAAGAACAAGCTGAGGATTATAAGAAACAAAAGTCGCTAACACATCCTTAAAATCATTTACACACTCTACCTCAAATCCCCAAGACTTTATATGATTTTTTACTGTTTTAGCAATTATTAAATCATCTTCTACTATAAGAATCTTATACATTTACTGTTCTCCCTACGTTTTTAGTTTGTTCTACTTTCTTACTACCCTTACTAGTTATTATATAATCAATTATAGTTTTGCTTAAGGCTGTGTACAAGTACGCATTTCATAATTATATATTTACTATAAAAAAAGGCTTGCATTGAGTATCATCTCAGTGCAAGTCTTTATCATTAACCCTTTATAAATTAATGTTCTATGCATTTTAATATTTATAGCTTTCTCTATATTTATTACCCCTAAGCATATGAATATAACTTTATTCATTATTCCATATTCTTTTCGAATTTACTATTTATATTACTTAACCTTAAATTAGAATTAACTGTAACATTATGCTTATTTGGGGGGGTTATGCATGAAAACCCTCCACTCCTTTTGTTGTCATTATTGTTGCTTTTTCAGTTTAACCGTTGTAGTCGTGCCCATAGCGGAAGCTTCATAGCTTAATACGCCGTTTTGATATGTCATAGTTTTAGTATCATCACTTGAAGCGAGTAAAGCACCTTCAGTTTTACTATGGTCATTTTTCGAAGTCCATGTATAAGGTTCGTCAGCAGTTGTTGGAGCGACAAAAGAACCAGCCCAATAAAGTGATTTTGTGTTGCCTTTATCAGTTACCCAGTAAATTGTAATTGTATCACCACTTATTGTTGCAGCTTGATAAGAGTCATCAGATTTGCTATTTTCTTGTTTCCATTCACCAGCCAAGTCAGGTATTTGCTTTTTAGGGGTATTACCGCCATTGCCCGTGCTTGTCGGCTTGGAGCTACACCCAGTAAATATTGTTATGAGCAGAGCCACGCAAAGGCTAATTATCGCCAGTTTTTTCATTTTCATTTTCATCATCCTCCTATTTTTTTATTATAATCTTAACTTAATCTAACAGTCACCATACATAAAAAACCCCTTGACATATTTTATATCAAGACAACCATGTTGTTTTTTGCGTATCTACAACATTTATTATAAAAGTTTCAAATTCAGCTAACTTATCAGGTTTAACTTGAAAGAGTTTAACCCCATTTATTTTGATTTGTGTGTCTACCATTCTCCCCTTCCTGTATATTATAATAATACCAGTTATCATGTTAGTATTATAGAAGATACATAAAAACTTGTCGTTCACACTTCGTGAAATTTTTATAATTTTATATTGAGATGGCTTTTTCAATAAATCTAAAAGCATATAAATTACCTAGAGATAGATATGATAACATCATCTCCATACCTATCTCCTTGTTATATAGTTGTTCATAATCATTGTCAATCATTCCTGTAATGTACCTAAGTGCCAAATAGTAATCCCCTAACTCTGTATACTCCTTTGAATACTTTAAACTCTGAATACATGAAAGAACCTCTGTGTTCAAATCTAGAGCATATGCTTTTTTTGGTTCATTAGAGCAAGTGCTGTCTTCATTATTATTCAACAAATAATTCTTTATAAATTTCTTAGTGGGGATTTTGTCGTGTAAAAGAGCCTCTCCTATTTTTATTGCTCGTTCATCAGGAAATACGGAATATAACACAAAAATCAACCACAATATATTAGCTATTGCATCAATAATCTCAGCCTCTTCTAATGATTTAGAATAGTCATCTAAGGCTGTCTCAAATTCACTACGTGATACGTTACCACCCTTTTTAATTTCTTGCAGAATCTTATCAGTTCGAATATATCCTTTTTTAAAGTATGGATTTTTTAATGCATCTTCTGAATAAACTATAGGAAACATAATTTCAAACATAGAAATCATATTATCCCAACTGTAAGTGGTGCTCATAAAATTACATTTTGAAAAATCTGTTCTTACCAATCTATCTAA
>DAMCXN010000056.1:0-3988 GCA_032096995.1 Aminipila sp. | reverse complement strand
TTTCTGTCTTGTTTTCAAATCCGGCTCTCTGGTACCATTTTCATACATTGAAATCGTACTAACCGAATCGTAGCCTAATAAAAAAGCTAGATCCATTTGTGTCTCACCATGAGCCTTTCGCAAATTTCTTATATTTTTTCCAAGATTATTTATTTTGTTACACACAAGAAACACCTCCCCAACTTTAAATCTTGTCGGTTGCATCATATGCTCACAATCTTTGTTCATAAATCAAGTCTGTCATTACGTTATAGCAACGTGTGGAAATAAGTTTAATCAAAATTTTCTTTTCATAAGTTTTAAACAAAAGAAAGCCAGAGCCCAAAATTGTTGGTGCTATAGTAATATAAAATCTATCAATCATGTTAAGAATTATTAATTGATTGACAATGCCTGCACCACCACAAATCCAAATATATTTACCGTTCTACACCCTTAACTTTGCAATTAAGCCCGATAAATCATCTTTTGTAATACTTACCTTAAATTGAAATTTTACGATTTTGCACTATACTTTTTTATGTTTTGCTTTAAGCTGTAATAACATTTTAATATCCTTTAGATGCTCCACAGTCAAAACACGATAATGTATATATCCGCCTTTCCCACAAGGATACTTTTTATCAATAAATTCTTTCGTATATGATAATAAACCATTATAGACTTTTTCATATTGCGAATTATCTAATCTCAACATAACTGTAAAAGCATCCTTTTCTACGAATACATCACAAATATGCTTGTTCTTTATAAAATATTTAATACCCCAGCCATATTCATTACCATAGGGAAATCGCAATAGTCTTTCTAACATCATTTCTTCAGTTAAAAAAGTATCAAGATTGACAAGCAAATCCTTTCTGTTCCCACAATAGGAAATAAATTCTTCTAAAGATGGTTTCTTTTGCTTATCTAATATTCTTTCAAACATAGTACCCTCCCTCACTTCTTATACAAAAGATATACTACCAGAATCAAACTCCGATTATCCAATTAGTTAAATTGTAATTTATTTGCTTTTATAGGTTTCCATTTGCCCACAAAGCATTGTATAAAAACCAAATCTTTCATAAAAACCTTTTAATCCTTCTTCACCATAAATTACAGAAATCATATAAATTCCTTTCTCTTTTATATGACTAATTGCTTTATTCATCAATTCTGTTCCTATTCCTTTGTTTTGATAGTCAGGTCTAACCATTAAATCTTGGATATATGCATCTAAAACACCATTACTCACCACAGATACATATCCAATTAATTCTAAATTATCATAACAAGCAATTGTAAGAAAATCTTGTAGTTTAGGATTTCCTAATTCTTGCTCCATTCTATTCCAACCAACTGATTGACGTAAATCTGCTAAAGTCCAAGCTGATATTTTCTCATTTAATCTATAATCCATTCTATATAACCTCATCAAATTACTATTTGGCTTTATGTAAATTATAAAAATCTTTTAGGTCTGATTTGCATTGCTGAGATAACTCTGTTTTCTTAACACCGTGAATTGATGATGCTTGTACAGTTCTTCTGAATCAGATAATTCAAATCTTCTAAGGCGTAATCGATCTGTTTCCATAATATATTTCATTTAATTCCCCCCTCATCAAACCTGAGATTTGTTTAGTATAAGTAACAGCTTATAATTTGATATTTTTTAAAGCCTTTCTATATAAATCTGCCGTTTCTTGATAATCCATTAAAATTCCTTCTTCTCTCACAAAATTTTGATAACCTATTTTTTCTCCCTTTAACCTAGGGAAAAGCTGAAAATGCAAATGATTTCTTTTACCATCACATATAGTACACATATATACTTTTTCTGCACCTAAAATCTCTTTATGTAATTTTATAATAACATCTGATATTTTTAATATGTGTACTCCCAAATCAAGTGGCATTTCAGAAATATCTTCATAATGTTCTTTTGAAACTATAATTGTTTGTCCCGTTGCTCTTGGAAACTTTTCAAATTGACATCGTACCAATTCATCCTCATAAATAATTAAGCCATCATCAGGAAATATATCACCGGTGATAAAGTTTTGACATGAAAAGCATATTCCTTTTTCTTGGAATTCTTTTATTTTTTCTCTTCTTTGTTTCAATAATAACTCATCATTTTCATCCAATTTTTTTACGTACATACACATACTCCTCTCTATAGAAATTTACTATTTATCATACTTAACTTTAAATTGGAAATTTGTCATTCTTCAAGCAAACCAAATTAATAAGTCTCCTTCTTGTTTGGTTAAATATATAATACTCTCTAATTTTTAACACTATTACTTAATTCATTAATTTACCGTATAATGTATGACTTAAAGATGCAATTTTCCCATTTTTATCAATTTCAAAAGTAACTGCTTGGAGTGATTCACCACTACCAGGATTTATTGAGATAGTATTTCCGATTCGCTCACTTATGTGATACACTAGGTGCCTCATGAATATGCCCATGCAAAGTTAAAAGTGGTTGTACATGTTCTATGGAATTACGAACCGCTTTGCTACCACAGCATACATTAGCATAGTTTTTGTCTAAAACACCTCCAAATGGAGGAGTGTGCATTACCCATATGGATTTTTTGTTATTTAGTATACTCAAATCTTCCTCAATACTTGGCAAATCATTTAGAAAATTATTGGCAACTAAATTTAATTTATCATTCTCATCAGATATAAGGCATGGAATGTCGAAAACAACTGAGTCCGATTTTAAATCTCTTCTTTCCCAATCCTTAATTTTAAATGGATTAGGTTGAGTATAACTATAACCAATAAACTCAATATTATTTACTGTTGTTCCTTTAAGATTAAGAATGTTAAGCAATCCATAATCTTGCATTTTATTAAGATAATTGACCGATAAAGGCTTATCACAATTTCCATGTATTATATATACTGGAATTCTAATTTTTTTTATGAATTCACATAAATATTCTTTTGCAAATTCTAATTGTGGTTGAGCATTAGGAGAATAATCAAATATATCTCCTCCAATAATGAGAGCATCTGGCTTACTAGAAAATATTAAATTCTCTAAAGCATTATAAAGCGCTTTATTACTATGTAAGTCAGATACAAAAATAAATCTCATATAAAGTCCCCTTAGTTTCTTTGATTACATAATATTTTACTGTTATGACACAATATTATTCAAAAGTACTTGCCTTTATTATATACTAAATTTGGTTATATTACATATATTTTCAACAGAGATGCTATAAAGAAGGACCATACTAAACATTCATTTAGCACAGCCCTTAATACTTTTTCTATTATTCTATTTCTATATTCTCCTTTAGCAGTGAAACCTACCTTATAAATTTACTATTTATATTACTCAACCTTAAATCGGAATTTATTTTATTCTTTTGAACATTGGATGATTTTCATTAAACTCAACCAAATCCCACAAGTTTCCATATAAATCTTTAAATACTGCAACTGTTCCATAATCCTGTTCTTTCGGTTCTCTAATAAATTCTATCCCCATGTTTTTCATTTCATTATAATCACGCCAAAAATCATCAGTTCCTAAAAAAAGAAAAACTCTCCCCCTGTTTGGTTTCCTATAAAAGGCTCTTGTTCAGCCTTAGATGCTCTTGCAAGTAATATTGTTGTTCCATTTGAACCTGCTGGAGATACTATTACCCACCTTTTGTCTTGCTCAGGTTGATATGTATCTTCTATTAATGTAAAATGAAGTTTTTTTGTGTAAAACTCGATTGCTTCATCATAATCTTTTACTACTAAAGCAATATGTACAACTGATTGAATCATTATTTCCCCCCTTATTCTATTAAAGTTAATACGATAATTGACTAATAGGTAAATTACTATTTATAACATTTAACCTTAAATTAGAATTTATTAATCAATATGCTTTCGTAACCAATGCTTGAATACATTTAACTGTTCTTCTGTATGAAAGTAATGTTCTCCTGCATCCATAACTTCTAATCCACAACAGAATTTT
>DAMCXN010000055.1:10876-18715 GCA_032096995.1 Aminipila sp. | reverse complement strand
ACCAATTAAAGTTACGTTTGCTGCCTTTACCATTGCATCAGCAGCTTCTACTGAACCTACAAGTCCTTTTGTTTCTATCATTCCTAATGCCTGCATTGCTAACATATCATTTCCTCCTTATACACTAAATCGCTTGAAGTTGTTTTATAATTTGACGTATAACTTCATCAACCTGCTTTTCATCTAAGCCACCTAATTCAGGTTTTGACTCAAAACTCTCAGCCTCTTTACGAATTTCTGCTAAGTTCTTCTTGCCTACAGCTACATATCTTAAGTTATAAAGTTGTTCAGGTCCTACATTTTCACTAGTAGCACTTCCTCCAACAGCTCCACAACCTAAAGTCAATGAAGGCATTAGACCAGTAGAAGCACCTATGCCACCTAAAGATCCTGGACTATTTACTATAAATCTTGAAACTGGCACTCTATGTGCAAAATAATCAACAATTTCTTGATTTTCTGTATGAATAATAAAGGTATGTCCAGCACCTTCATAATATAAAATCTCGCAACAACGTTCACAAACCTTTTTATAATTGTCGGCTGTATAGAAGGCTAGAATTGGAGCTAATTTTTCATTTGAATAAGGATGACCTCTACCTACTCCATCTTCTTCCGCTACTAAAACCTTTGTATCTTTCGGTACAGTAAGTCCTGCCAAGTCAGCGATCACTTGTACACTTTTACCTACAATCATAGGATTCATAGTTCCATTTGAACGTAGGATAAAACTTCCAAGTTTATCTCTTTCCTCTGCATTTAATATATATGCTCCTTGTTTTCTCAATTCTGCTTGAACAGCTTCTTTCATGTCATTATCACAAATTACTGACTGCTCAGATGCACATATTGTACCATTATCAAAAGTTTTTGAATCTATTATGCATTTCACTGCTTTTTGTAAGTTAGCACTTTTTTCAATATAAGCAGGCCCGTTACCAGGTCCAACTCCTATTGCTGGTGTTCCAGAAGAATATGCTGCTCTAACCATAGCAGATCCGCCTGTTGCTAAAATTAGTGAAGTATCTGAGTGACTCATCAATACATCCGTAGATTGAATGGTTGGAAGAGAAATGCATGATACTAAATCTTCATTTCCGCCGGCTTCTACTATAGCTTGTCTAATCACCTTTACTGTTTCAGTAATGCATTTTAATGCATTAGGGTGAGGTGAAAAGACAATTGCATTTCCTGCCTTTATAGCAATTTCTGCTTTATAAAATACTGTAGAAGTAGGATTTGTTGAAGGAATTAGTCCAGCTATTACACCCACTGGTACTGCTACGGCATACGTTCCAGCTTCTTCATCTCTCTTAAGTACGCCTACAGTTTTCATGTCTTTGATTCTTTCGTAAACACCTTTACTTCCGAAAATATTTTTTATAACTTTGTCTGAAGCAATACCAAAGCCAGTTTCTTCATGTGCTAAATACCCAAGTCTTTTAGCATTTCTTACACCAGCATCTGCAATAGATTTTACAATCTTATCTACAAATTCTTGGTCTTTCTCTAATAGCTCTTTTTGGGCCATCTTTGCACGTTCTACCAACTCACGAACTTCTTGCACAGACAGTAAATCCTTATCATATAGTAGCATTTACTTATCTCCTCCTTCATTAAATTTACAAATTGCCTCTATAAGTTGACCTTTCTTTGCAAATTTAATTTCATTCTTTGTCATATTTCCCACGTGCAATGAACGAGCCAAATGTCTCAATTCTTCAACTGTTTTCTTTCCTAGCTCTTCTTGACTAAATGCAGAATGGGATTCTTCTATTATTTCTTCTTCTGGTTCCTTAGGTATATCAGTTTTTACTGGCTCTTCAGCTTTTTCTGGTTCATTGTTATCTTCATTGTTTTCCGGCTCTTCAATTTTCTTGTCATCTACAATTTTTATTTGTTGCTGTGTTTCTGTTTTATTCCCCTTCTGTGCCATATGGAACACATCTTTATCCGGTCTTGGAATAACATGCACAGAGATGACTTTTCCTATACGTTCTGCTGAAGCAGCTGAGGCATCCATTGCAGCCTTTACTGCTCCCACATCACCGACAACCATGACAGTTACTAAACCACCTTTAACCTTTGTCACGCTATGAAGATTAACATTTGCTGCTTTAAGTGCACTATCTAAAGCTTCAACAGCACTTAAATAGCCGTAGACCTCTATCATTCCTAACGCTTCCATAATTTACATCCTTCCGTTTTTATGCGATTGGATTATCTGCAACAAATTCTACTGCCGCTGCAAAGGCTTCGCAAGCAGCCTTACAAGCTGACTGGCTTCCTGTTAACAAAGCTCCTCCAAAGTTAGTTTCTGAAGGTGGAGCATATAATACACACATAGATACATCTGCTGCCTTCATAGCTGCATCAATACCATACATTGCTTCAAGTGGTGGAGCGATTAGATAAGCGATTGCTTCACCTTCTCTAATTCCAGCACCTTCTGATAAATAAGAACCAGTTCTTGAAATGCAGTGTGCATAATAAGCAATACTATCGTCTTCATTTGCAGATACAAAGTATGCTGAGTTTTCAATAAAATCTACACACGCTTTTAGTCCACTCTTTATTTCTGCTGGGTTTGGTCCTGCTAATATTCCTATGATTTCACCTGCAAGTTTTGTATTTGCATTTGCAGCTCCACCATAAAAACTCTTAGCATAAACTACTTTTACATCAGCAGCCTTTGTAGCTTCATCTAAAGCAGTATAAGTTACATCATCGCAATCTACAGTAATTAAACCTAAAGATCTTTGATCTGGAGTTAAATTTAACTGAGCTGCTAATTCAGGATTTACATTTGGAATAATTTTTGTTGCCAACACGGTGGCTTTTAAAGGATCTCTCTTCATTTTTCTACATCCTCCCAATTACAATTTTAAATCAGTTCCGCTTGCTTTTTTCTCAAGCATAAGTTTTATAATCTCTGCGATATGAGCTCCAGCTTCTACTGGCATAGTTCCTGCTTTATGGATGTTAGAAACTACTGTTCTTCTAGCTTCTGGCATACCAACAGTCGCTTTGTATGCAATATATGCACTCATAGATTCTGCTGTAATAAGTCCCGGTCTTTCTCCAATTAATGTGCATGTTACTTCTGCTCCAGTAATTTCAGAAATCTGATCCATTACGCCTACACGACCAAATTTTACAAAGAATGGTGTTCCTGTTTCTATGCCATAACTCTGTAATCCTTGAAGAATTGCAGGAAGTAAGTCTTTAATATTTCCTGCTACTGCTGCGGAAGATAATCCATCTGCTACATAAATCTGTACTGTAGGGTTCTTCTTGCACTTTTCTTTAATAGTTGCTGCTCCTTCTTCAGATAATTTTCTACCTAAATCTGGTCTAGTTAAATAAATATCTTTATTTTTACACTGTGTAGTAACAGTAAATAAATTCATGCTTTCAACAAACTCAGCATCTACGTCACTAAAAACTGCATCCTGTGCTGCTGAATGAGCTGCTCTAAACTGAAGAACTGGATCAGTTTTATATCTAGCACCTGCTTTTCCTATACCTAGTCTGCAAGGTGCAAATTGTTTCATTTCATAATAAGCTTCGCCATTTTGTGGATCCTTAACTAGATATTGTTTCTTAATATCTACCTCAGTTACATCTGGTATAAATCCATCTTCTACTTTAACATTTTCATTAACTTCTGAGCAGCATTCTGAAGGTTTTTCCTCCTTTGAATCCACTATTTTCATTTCCTGTATAACCTGCTCTATAAGTTGCTTTAAATCTAATTGTTCCATTCTTGGACCTCCTTCCTATTTTCTCATAAATACAGAAGCGTCTCCGGCAAGTGGAGTCAATTTTCCATTTTCCGAAAAGCCCATTTTTTCAAGCCACATATCGAATTCTTTAATTGGACGAAGTCCAAATACTTCTCTTAAGCTAGCCGCTTCATGGAATCCTGTGCACTGATACATTAACATACAGTCATCACCTTGAGGTACACCCATGATATAGTTGCAACCAGCTGCTGTTAATAATGTAGCTAAGTTTTCAATATCATTTTGGTCAGCCTTCATATGGTTTGTATAACAAGCATCACAACCCATTGGAATACCAGATAGTTTTCCCATAAAGTGGTCTTCTAATCCTGCACGGATAACTTGCTTTGAATCATATAGATATTCTGGTCCAATAAAGCCTACAACTGTATTTACCAAGAAAGGATTATATTTCTTTGCAAATCCATAGCAACGAGCTTCCATAGTTACCTGATCCCAATCAAAATGTGCATCAGATGAAAGTTCAGAACCT
The DNA here is from genome assembly GCA_032096995.1 of Aminipila sp. Lineage (GTDB taxonomy): Bacteria > Bacillota > Clostridia > Peptostreptococcales > Anaerovoracaceae > Aminipila. The sequence goes on along the minus strand of DAMCXN010000055.1, from coordinate 14,437 downwards.
TGTCCTGTTTCAAAATACATAACGTTTGGTCCAGTAGAAGTCCCTTTCTTCAACATCATGTCATGTCCTTCGTCTAACATAGCTGCAGTAAGACCAAAAGCCTCATTTCCTTTTTCAGATCCTGCAATAGACTGGAACATTAAATCAATAGGAGCATTAAATCTATCAGCTGCCTCTGTCTGTGTTGTTACATGTGCTAAAACACAAATCTGAGTAGGCACTTCCCATTTATTTTTAAATTCATCAAAACTCTTTAATATTCTAGCAACGCTTTCTGCTGAATCATCAACTGGATTCAATCCAATTACTGCATCTCCACAACCTAAGCTTAATCCTTCCATAACTGAAGCCATAATTCCTTTAGGATCATCAGTTGTATGATTTGGTTGTAAACGAGATGAGAATGTTCCAGGAAGACCTATTGTTGTATTACAATGTGCTGAAACCCTCATTTTCTTTGCACAGTAAATTAAGTCTAAGTTGCTCATCAATTTACAAACAGCGGCAACAATTTCACTTGTAATACCTCTGGATGCTCTGTTAATCATAGCTGGTGTTGTCTTTTCATCTAACAACCATTCTCTAAACTCAGCAACAGTCATATTCTTGAATTCGCTATAAATTGCCTCATTAACTGCATCTTGAATAATTCTTGTTACCTCATCCTTCTCATAAGGAATAGCTGGTGTGTTTCTTAGTTCTGCCAAAGTTATGTGTGATAAAACAACTTTTGCAGCAACTCTTTCTTCTGCGTTTTCTGCTGCTATTCCGGCAAGTCTATCACCAGACTTTTCTTCGTTTGCTTTGGCCATTACTTCTCTGAGTGATTTAAACTCATAATTATGTCCAAATAGCTTTGTTTTTAATATCATGCCCTTTTCACCTTTTCTTTCCTTTCCTTTTTTTTATCGATAACTCCACAATGGAGGAATCTATGAATTAAAAATTAGAGTTTTTACGACAACTGGAAGAACATGTCCTCCACCTACTGGCTCACCAATATCGATATAATCTCCACTTTTAGTCATAACACTGTCAATACAAATAACATTTTTTTCTCTTCCAAGTCTAATATAAAGAGCATTTCCTAATGCTTTCCCTACATCAGATTCAATTACAACAATAAGTGGCAAGTTTTCTTTTATTATTGTTTCTGCTCCTTTTATTATTGCTTCTGCTAGTTGCTGAACCTTTTCAAAGCCATCATATTTTTCTGCAGATAATGCTATTGCAACTAAATCTTTGGTGCCTTGGCTTTGGTATATTGGAAGTTGAGCTTTTATTGTTTCTGCTACCGATTCTGTATTTTCTTCATCAATTTTAGATAATTTCAATACTGGGATATTTTTTATCGGTAGATTCTCTTTTTTATAAAAGATAGTACTTCCACTAATTTTTGTTGTATGATTACCTGCTCCTACTACTGTGGCTCTTATGGTTTCTTCTGAACGATATACTTCTACATTCTCTAATAATCCACTTTTTGCAATAGATGAACCTAAAATAATTCCAATATCCCCATATCTAAGTATGTCCTCTTCTGTTGGTTCATATGCATAATTAGCCACTCCTCCTGAGAAGGTAAGAGCATCTATTTTTATTTTTTCATCTAACCCTTTTCCTTGATTTGTATATAAATTTCTGTGATATTTAGATTCTGGTCCAAAATGTAAACTTGCCTTTAGTTCTTCAGCCATAAGATCACAAATCTTACGTAGCTTTGCAATGTCTACTTGCTCTCCCTCTTTAATATCAATTCCATTTAACTTAGCAAGTTCTTGGATTTTGCTATATATATATGAAATTTTATTATCTTCAATCTTAATAAGTCTGCCACCTATATCTAAACAAGTAACCCCTAAGAGGCTTCCTTTTCTAAATACTGCAATATTAGTGGTTCCTCCACCAATATCCAAATTAGCAACTATATTTCTATTTTCTTCACTAAAGTAATCTGCACCTGCTCCACGTCCTGACAAAACTGATTCCAAATCTGGTCCAGCAGTTGCCACAACAAAGTCCCCCGCTAAATCACTTAAACTGTTTAAGACATTATTTGCATTCTGCTTTCTAGCAGTTTCACCAGTAATAATTACTGCTCCTGTATTAACATCTTCAGGTTTTATCCCTGCTTTTTCATACTCGGATCTAATAATTGAACTTACTTTTTCACCATCGATTTCAGTATTTGAAATTAGTGGTGTAAAATATATGTCACTACAATAAATGACCTCTTTATCGACAATCTCTACCCTCGGCACCATATAACCTGCTGCCCTATTTTCAATAGTTAATCTACTAAAAATTAATTGAGTAGTAGAAGTACCTATATCAATGCCTACACTAGTTACAACTTCTTTCACTTTTTAAATTCCTCCCTTCTGCTTAAAAACAAAAAGCAGCTTAGACACAGAAATACAATTTCTGCACCTAAGCTGCATCGCTTAGCATAAGGATAATGCTACGTCACATTATCTATTGTAGATATTTTATTTTTAAAATCAAAACCAATGCTTGTGCCATTATCACTAGAAGTCACATTTATTGTGCCTTTCAGCTTATCTTTTATAGTAGAAAAAACAATGCTTAAACCTAAACTATCTTCCCTAATATTATTAATATCAAAACCTTTACCATTATCACTTACTGAAATATGTGATTGCCTATCTTCATGCCTTATTTCTATAGTAATCTTTCCATCGGTTTGATCCTCATCAAACGCATATTGCAATGAATTATGTAATAATTCACTCACAACAAGGGCGACGGCTGTAGAAATTTCCGAATCTACCTGAAATCCTTTACCTTTCATTTCAACCGTAATATTCATGGCAGGTTTCAAGAAATATCTAAGTGTATTATCTTTAATATTCTCTAATACATCTCGTATATTAACTTGATCCATACCTTCTTTTGCTAAAAGTTCATGGGTGCTAGCAATAGCCAAAATACGATTCATGCTCTCACCTAAAACTTTTTTCGCTTCAGAGCTTTTGGTTCTTCGTCCTTGAAGACGAAGTAAACTTGCAATAGTTTGTAAACTATTTTTAACTCTGTGATGCATTTCCTTTACGGCAACAGACTTTAATATTAATTCTTTTTCTTTTTCTCTAAGATGTGTAATATCTTGTATCATTACCGCAAAATCTATATTATTGCTTTTTAAACAAATTTGCTTTACTGTTAAAGTCAAATCAGAAGTATTTACCTCAATACCTGAATAAGATGCATCTTGATCAAACCATTCTAAATTTGATCCATGTAATGCAATACACCTATAAGGTTGTCCTAAAATGTCAACTGTATATCCCAGTTTTTGATATAGATTTCTAGCTATTTTATTTCTGTAGCTAACATATCCATTCATATCAACTAAAATAACAGCTTCATCTATGCAGTCAACTAGCCATAAACTATCATCATCAAGTCTTGCAAAAACATTTGCGACTTTCTCATAACTTTGTGCTGAAAATCTGATACGGTCTCTCATTTCTCCATTTTCTTCAGCATTCTTTTCTTCAATAAGTATTTTATTTTCAGATTCTTTATTTACAACTTTAT
>DAMCXN010000055.1:1188-10866 GCA_032096995.1 Aminipila sp. | reverse complement strand
CTATTATTTTGTCACCATGTTTAATGGGTTCTACTGACTGTATAACTTGCGTAGACTCTTGAGTCACAGCTTTCATTTGCTTTGTAGGTAACCCAAGCTTAAAGGTTCGGGCAACTGCTGGTTCATTTTGAGGTTCTGCCAAAAGTCCTATAACTGTTTTCTTATATGAAGATGGGACATTCTCTGGTTTAGCTTCTGCAACTACCACTGCTGTTGTCTCATCTGTTGTTAAACAATCAATAAAGAAATCTGCGTCCTCTAAGTTTGCCATTACTTGTAGACCTATTCCTATTTTTTTGATAGTTTCAATCTCTTCTCCCGTTAAGCTAGTGTACCTCTTACATAACTTTTCTATATTATCTGGCATTTCCTCTCAATCCTTCTAAGCTAATATTATTTCTGCTATTCGTTTCATAGAAACGTTCTTTTCTTTACTCAAATTCTTGATGTATTGGTATGCCTCATTTTCGGACATTCTCATTGATACCATCAAATGTCCTTTTGCTTTTTCAATTATTGTACGATTTTCTAAGCGTTCAGCAATACAACTGCATTTTTTCTTAATCTCTTGAATTTCTCTACTTCTAGCCACAGCAATCTCTATGCTGGGGATTAGAGTTTTTTCATCAATAGGCTTAACAATAAAACCAGATGCTCCGATTTTTGCAGCCCTACTGATAAATTCTTCATCATTATAAGCTGTTAAAAGAATAACTGTATCCACAGTTCTTTCTTCAATTATAACCTTTGCTGCTGACAATCCATCAAGCAAAGGCATCTTAATATCTAGAATAACAACATCGGGATGCTCCTTCTTGCATACCTCAATTGCATCAAATCCCTCAGAAACATCTGCTACAACATTGTAACCTGATGTCATGAGCATTTCTTTCAAATCCATTCTTGTAATCGGTTCATCTTCAGCGATGATAACCCTAAGTTCTTTTCTTTCCTTTTCCTTCATGCTTAACTCCTAGCATTTACCATTGTACAACCAACGGTAATATATATCTCAAACTTATGATCTACTGATCTCAGTTTTTGCAAATCCCATCTTATCACAAAGCATGTTCATCACATCTCGTATTCCTGCCTCCACCGCAGCAACATCACCCAATATAACTAAAGAACCATTAAAACGATCAACAAACCCAATTGAAATGTCTGCCGCTTTTGACGCAACATCTGCTGCAATCATAGCCCCTTCGCTAGGTGTAATAGTTAGTATGCCGATAGCACCTTGATTTTGCAACATACCCAATTTAGGATATAAATCCTTAATCGGATTAGCAATGACATGTGCCAATGTCACTTGTTTACCCGGAACAAATTCTTGTATAATTCGTTGCTTATTTTCTTCCAATGAATCACTTCCTTTCAGCCTTGTCCTCATAAAACGAACTGCTCTTGTATGATTCGACAAAAAAAGCGCCCAAACAAAAGATGTTTAGGCGCTGCTTCGCAATCCTTAATTTTCCGAGCCCTCCACTACGTCGCACAGTGCCCCTTTGAAATTATATAGTTATAGTAACTAAAATTCTCGCTCTTGTCAATACAGAATAGAAATTTATTTGAATTTTCTTTCAACTTTTTATTGGAAATATATATTTTTTTACCTTTTTATTCTTTATTTTACAGTACTTCCAACCATTTGTCTAATTTTGTCATTCCTTGTCCTGTAATAGTACTTACTTTGAAGGAAATCTCGGCGCCAGCATCTACTAAATAATTCTCTGCTCGCTCAATCTGCTCCTCATTTGCAATATCAACCTTTGTGATAATCCCAATAATAGGTTTACCGCAAAACATCAATCCAAATCCAGGAGCAAACATAGTTCCCTCTTCAGTGGCTGATTGAACTAAAGCTACTACATCTGCGTCAGCCGCGGTTACGGATAGTGCTCCATAAAAACCTCTTTGCTCTAGGTATTCCCCCGGCGTGTCGATAAAGTGCCCATTTACAACTTGTACAGTTTGAGTTTTATGATAACTGAGCTGTTGGTCCGTAAAGTATTGTGTTAATGTAGTCTTACCAGCGCGTGATTTTCCTACTAACATCAACTTCTTTTTATTAGTCTCCAATTTAACAGCCCTCCAAAAAATATTATATCCAATTATTCACATTATAATCCGATTTACAAAAATATAACAATAAGAAAAAGTAATAGAAAGTCTCAATAAAACTTATGCTCGCAACAATATTTCTATTTTTTATAGTTTTTTTCTGCCCATTTAGCAGCATAAGAGCATGTGAATTTTGGAGTCTTTCCTTCGCTTTCAATTTGTTCCATGGCCATCTGCATTAGCACTGCAGCTAAACCTCTTCCTCTTAAATTACCATCTACAAAAGTATGAGTAATGTTTGCAAAGCCATCTTTATCTGTAGGAAAATCTATTTCTGCAAGGACCTTCCCGTTTTCGTCAGTATGATATATCTTATCTTTTTGATGTTTAAATAACATAAAATCACCCCATATAACGCTTTAATTCCGCATCATATTACCTTTCTTTTTCCAATTTGATAAAATTAGCAAACATTCAACTGTATTCTTATTGTATTCCTATTTTTAACAAATATCAATCTTCATTTTTTATTAATATGGACAACAGGTTAGTCTTTCCCCATCATCTTTAGCATAAAACCTTAGATCATGAATCTGAGGAGCAGTCCCTAAAACTAGAAAGCTGTCACCCTCTTCTAACACGACTTCTGGTCCTGGATTAAATGCTAAATAGTTATTCTGGTGCTTCTTAATTGCCAAAATAATTAATCCAAACTTTTCAGAGATCTTTAATTCTCCAATAGTTTTACCTATAATTTCAGATTTTTCATTAACAATTATATCTTCAAGATCAAATTCTATGTTTCCTACATGCGTAATAACATCAAGAAAGGAAATAACTGACGGTCTAAGCATTAAAGCAGCCATTCTTCTTCCTCCAATTTCATTTGAAGAAATAGTATGATTTGCTCCAGCCTTTTTAAGTTTGTCCGGTGAAGTTTTATCTATTGCTCTTGAAATAATGTAAAGTCCCTTATTTAGTTGACGAGCAGTTAAAACAGTAAATAAATTATCTACATCTTTAGAAAGAACACTAATTAAGCCCTTTGCTCTACTGATCATCGCTTTTTCTAAGGTCTCTTCCTCAGTTGCATCTCCTTCAATAACTAGCAAACCTTTGTCTATATAATAATTTACTAAGTCTATATCCTTTTCAATAATAATAAATGATACATTTTTATCTAAAAATTATTCTACAATTACACGTCCAGATTCTCCTGCTCCACATAGTATGTAATGATTATTGAGCTTATTTATTTTCTTTTGCATTCTTTTATTCCTCCACAAATCAGTCAAACTGCCTTCTATAAAAATAACCACACTTCTTGTAAAGGCATAACCCGCAGTTCCTACACCCCAAAATATAATAAATACAGAGAATAATTTAGATTCTGGTGTCATAACACCTACTTCTGTATATCCTACCGTTGAAATTGTAATAACAGTCATATATAGAGCATCTATTAAATTAACATTTAACAAATGATAATATCCTATAGTTCCCACAATCACTACACTAAAAAACATAAAAAATGCTAATATTATTTGTTTTTTGTACTGCATAAATCACTCCGCTTTCTTTTTCTATTATAGATATTTAACAAAAGAATGTTGCAAATTAGGCTTCATACTTTGTTTTTATTACCTTTTTCATAATAGCATACTCATGTAGTTTTGTAATTAATTTAGTAATTATTAATAGTATTTATGTTATCATCTTTATACTAAATTTTTTCTGTCCAAAAATATTATTCTTTATACAATATTTCTATTTATAAAATTAATTTTATTAAAAAAGACCGACTAAAAAATTTTGACGGTCTTTATATAAATAGTGACCTTATTGAAATAGACTAATTTATTTAAGTGGTAACCAATAACATGTAGGTAATGGAAGGCTAGGGTTTGTTGGTATAGCTGAACTATTATAACCTACAATAATGCTAGATGGGATTGTTGCAGATACCCATGGAGGTGTAAAATTCGGATTATTAATAACATTGCCCTCGCTATAAATATCTGTAGTCCCAATATAACTATAATCAATCCCTATTAATCCTTTTCCTACGGTGTTCTGAACACTGTTATCAAAAACAGAAATGAATTTAAAAATATCTAAATCTGCGCCATATAGCAAAATAGGAACATTCCCCTCACTAATTGTCGTGTTGTTGTTAATTAATAACTGAAAATCATTTCCAACAAATTCATCCATTTGATATAAATGGCGTAAAGTATATGGTGATGTTAATTGAGTATTATTACTGACAACTAATTGTCCTTGCAGACTTCCAAGCAAGTTTGTAACTGCAATAAAATAACATCTGCTATTCCCTGAATCCGATATAAAAGTATTATTATCAATTATGCTAGCACCTAAATTATTATAAATAGCAATATACCTATAGCTATTACTTGCAGCTGCTAAAGGTGCATAATTAAAACTACAATTAGTTAGTTGAAATTCTGTCGCATTAACTCCAATACCAAATTCGCATGGTGAAATTTCACAATTATCTATATAAATGCCTGTTGATGTTGAATCATTAATTAAAATAATTGTTTCTAATGTTGTTATTGAAGCATAATTCTGAACTATTTTTATATCTTTAAAAACAACATTTGATGTGGTCACCTCTATCATATTGTTTCCACCTGTTGATACTAATTTTTCTATAGTAGTTGATGCCGGCCCATTTCCTTGAATAGTTAAAGACTTATTTACAGTTATTGTTGACGTAATTGTGTATGCCGCATCATCTAAAATTAAACAATCTCCATTTAAAGTACTTGCTGCATTAATTGCATTTTGAATAGTATCGTAAGGGGCCGATTGTCCTGTCCCAACATGATGAGTAGTACCTGTTACCATAGGAATTGTTCGTACATTTGTTTCTACAGGTTGTGTTGTTTTATAGTACAAATTTCCATTTGATAAATCAATATAACCATTCCCTAAATCACCTATCGAACAATCAGGTGCACCTACACCAGTTAAAAATGTAGTGCCTGCCCCTGTTGGTCCTGTTTCCCCCGTTGATCCTGTTGGTCCTATTGGTCCCGTCGGTCCTATCGCTCCCTGTGGTCCAAACGGACCAAGCGGTCCTTGTGGTCCTTGTGGTCCTGTTGGTCCCGTTGGGCCTGTTTCTCCACTACCTATGTCATCTTGAACTACTACCAAATTTGCATTTACAGGTACTAAATTGGAATAATATATAATACCGGCTCCTGCATTTACCAAGGATACTTCAACCGGAGCTATTGCTATATCAACTATCCCACTTCCCAAAACTTGATTTGTTTTAGAAGGATTATTTCCTCTAATAAAATCTCCCTGTGTAGATTCTATTGCAAAGACAGTTCCACTAGCACTGGAAGACGCTTGTGCTGCTATCCACCAATTAATAATATATCTACCTATCTCATTAAAGGTAATAACTCCTGTTACTGAATTATAACTAATATTTCCTGCTGAATAATCTACAACATCAAATATCACATTATTTCCTACAGCTACCGAGCCTGATGATAATTTTTGTATTTGTAAAGCAATATTACTCATTAAATCTCAAATTACTTAATATTCAATTTCTCTATAATATCTTTAATATAAAATAATCTCCATATTATCTTTTAGGAATAATAAAATAACTTCGATAAATATCAAAGCCTTTAAATATCAAAATAGTACTGTTGAACATACAATAAATTAGAATGTAACAATATAATTAGTTACAAATACATTGTATATTTCACAGAATATGATAGCTAATATAGAAGAGTCTACTCCTATATCAGAAACTCCTGTAATCTATCCCGATTACTCTAAAGTAGATGTTGGAAAAGGTATAAAATGGCCTTCAAAGGTGTTTGCTCCTTTTGTGGATACCACTGCATGGCTACCTATGATCTCGTAGCAAATTTTAATAACTATGGAGTTAAATTCTATAATCTAGGTTTTATAGTTTCCCGTAGTTATACAGAATGCCAACCTTCTTGGGGAACTTATTATTTGCCAAACGATGCACCTATTAATAGTCAAATAAAAATGTTAAGAGAACTTGGTGGAGATGTTTGTGTCTCTTTTGGAGGAGCAGCCGGAGAACCTTTTCATATCTTAGCACCTGACGTAGAAACTATATTTAAGCAATATCAGCTATTTTGCGATGCATATGGTTTAACAAGGATTGATTTTGATTTAGAGGGTTATTGGATAGCTCAAAATTATTCTGAACAAAATATGAACAATTCACGAGCACTAAAAATGCTACAGGACTATTACAAATCAAAAGGTGAAGAAATTTCTATATCTTTTACGCTACCTATTCTGCCTAGTGGTCTTACTGTCGATGGATTAAGAATAGTTGAGCAAGCAATTACTGAAGGTTTAGAAATAGCATGTGTAAATGCTATGACCATGGATTATGGAGATTCCGCAGCGCCTAATCCTTCCGGACAAATGGGTCAATATGGAATAATGGCAATTTCTTCATTAAAAGATAATCTCTACTCTTTATATGGAGGAACAAGAACAGAAAATCAAATATGGAATATGATAGGAACCACACCTATGATTGGAGTAAATGATGTGGTAACAGAAATATTTGCACAAAGTGATGCAAATCAAACTTTAGAATTTGCACAATCTAAAAATATAAACATGATAAGCATGTGGTCTGCAAATAGGGATATAGAAGGAACCGCAGCTACACAAATTCCTCAAGAGCCAAACGATTTTACAAATATTTTTAAAGTGTATACCTCTTAAAACACAATTTTCTGTTTCGTTTAGCTCTTCAATTTGCATATCTTTTAATATTCTTAATTTATATTAAATTAAAAAGACATACTAACCATAACAGGAAGGTATGTCTTTTTTGGAGCAGGCAACCAGAATCGAACTGGCAACCTCAGCTTGGGAAGCTGATGTTTTACCACTAAACTATGCCTGCACATATGGAGCTCCCGGTCGGGATCGAACCGACTACCTGCACGTTACGAATGTGCTGCTCTGCCAAGTGAGCTACGGAAGCATTATTTTCTATATATTACCATATTATTTATTATTCTGCAATATACCCTAAATTAAAAATATTTATAAATAAAAGTTCAAATTAAATTTTTTCATAATTACTTTACCTATCGTAGTAATTGTGTTATTATTTAATTACTACGACAGACAAAGTAAAAGGAGGTATGGTATTTTGATTAGTAGTGATGTAATCCGTGGTTATAATGATACCATTATTCTTCATCTTCTTTTAGAAGGTGACTCCTATGGCTATGAGATTTCAAAACAAATTGAACATAGAAGTAAAGGAAATTACATGATCAAAGAAACTACACTATATTCTGCCTTTTCAAGACTAGAAAAAAAAGGATATTTAGTTTCTTATCAAGGAGATGAAACTTTTGGTAGAAAACGTACTTATTATAAAATTACTAACGCTGGGCGAGATTTTTATCATCAAAAATGTGAAGAATGGAGTTTAACAAAGAAAGTAATCAATACCTTTACTGAGGAGGAAATAAATAATGAATCAAATTAGAAATTATATTGATGCCATGTTTTCAAGTTTACCTAAAACCCGTGAAATTGTTGAAATGAAACTAAATATGCTTGAGAACATGGAAGAAAAATTTAATGAATTATTAAAAGAAGGAAAAAGTGAAAATGAGGCAGTTGGAATTATTATCACAGATTTTGGCAGTATGGAAGAATTAAAAGAAGAATTGGGAATTTCTGATATAACTTCTGATCACAATCAATCAGAAAATCAATCTGAAAATGAATCAGAAAACAACAACTCAAATATTGCTGATTCAGCTGAAGATTTCGGATTTGATTCCAAGGAATTTAGTTCATTAAAAGAAGAATATATGAAATTTAAAAAGAACTTTGCTATTGGCATATCCATAGCTTGCTTTATGTTTTTATTATCACCTGCTATGATGTTTCTCCCCGATAGTATTTTTGGTTCAACACTTATATTCTTTATGTTCTTTTCTCTAATTGCTTGTGGCTCTGGCATTTTTATATATTTTGGGATACAAGACGACAAGTACAAAGAATTATTAAAGTTACAAAAAAGAAAAGAAAGCAACGACAACTATAAATTATTACAACTTGTTAATTCAATTATTTTCCCAATTACTACGGTAATTTACCTTTGCCTAGGATTTTTCGGAGGTCTATGGCATCCTGGTTGGATTATATTTATTATAGCTGCCATAATAACCAGTGGTATAAAATCATTTATAAGCTACAAAAAAGATACTAATTAAAATTGTATCTTAAATCATAATTTAAAAGTAAAAGGTGCCTATTTATTTGAGTAGGCACCTTTTCTATATATTATATAGATATGTAATATACTTTAAACTTTACTTAAAAACATCATTTCCTGCCGCAAAATATCTAATCATCTCAGCAGTAAGTGCTATTTCCTCTTTATTTACAGGGATTTCCTCTTTAGAAAACCAAGTACCTTCTGCAAGTTCACCATCATCAAGAGTTACGGAATTATCCCCATCTAGTCTTGCAAAAAATCCTACCAATAATGAATCAGAAAAAGACCAAGGCTGGCTCTTGTAATAAGTAATGTCTTTCACCTTTAGCCCAACTTCCTCCATAACCTCACGCCTTACTGTATCTTCTAAGGTTTCTCCTGCTTCTGCAAAACCTGCAATAAGTGCATATCTTTTATAAGGTCTGTCAGCATATCTAGTCAACAACAGCTTGCCACCATCAACTATACCAACTATTATGGCAGGTGAAATCTTAGGATATTCTACAAGACCACATTCACTACATTTCAAAGCTCTCTCTGTTTTACGCTTTTTTAATGGATTACCACATCTGCCACAGAATTTATGATTTAAAAACCATCTATTCAATTGTGATGCAGTAACCCCTGCAAATCCTATCCACATTTCCTCTAGTGTTCTAAAAATAGTTTGTGAATGCCAAGAAAGTACCTTATTATTTTTAATTGACTTTCCTTGTAAAGCCATTAAATCCTTATCTAATCCAGTTAAATCTAAAGCTGCTAATTCAAACTCTTGCTGATTTACCAAAAAATATTTATTGTCATCTATAGAGAATAAATATGTGGCATTTTCCTTAAGATCCCTTTTTATACCTAATATCTGGAACTCTTTAAAAGTGAGAAATTCACCAGCATTATCTTTATCTTCTGGATGTTTCATCAATGCTTGCTCACCATTAAATACAAGGGCATAATCATCGTCCTGTGCTTCAACATTTCTATAAGTTATATCATATTTGCGTGGATTTATATCTTGTATCATTTTATGCCCTTCTTTCCTTATACGGAGTAAAAATCTTGTGCTCTAATCTGCAACTCTATTCCATCTTTTATAATGTACCCTTGAGAAGATTTTTCCAATACATTATCCTTCCTAAGGCTATCAAAAGTTCTAAGAAGGTGCCTATAACTTGTTCCTAACAATTCCGCTACCTCCGTTAGGTTTTCATTAAATAATCCGTCTTCATTTGTCATAAGAATATATGAGCATAATCTTGTTTCTAGTGGAAGCAAGATATTAATGGCTCCATTCCTAGCACACCTATCAAGTTTTTGTGCTAAATGAG
>DAMCXN010000055.1:0-1178 GCA_032096995.1 Aminipila sp. | reverse complement strand
AAATGAGTTCCTACGAAATTTATAAAAGTAACATTTTTTCTAAGCTTTTCTCTAAAATGTTTCATAGGAATACCCATACATGTTACCTCTGTTAATGCCTGAACATTTGTGGTACAAATACCATTGGTCATCAGTTCTATATCACCTAGGATTCCTGTTTTTGTATAAAAAACTAATAACAATGTTTTACCATTGCTTACATTTATAAAAGCTTTAGCTTTACCATTTATCATAAATAAAAGGTAATCCATAGGAAAGCCTTCCCGACAAAGATATTGTCCCTTTTCAAATTTTAGAACTCTTACATCACCAGCCTCAAAATCTGATAATCCACACTTTTGTAACTCATTTTTCATAGTAACTGTTAAACTTCCATTTGACATACAAATCTCTCCTTTCTGTCCTTTCCTACTTAAAATAAACTATAATATATTTTTCTTCAATTATGACATATGTCATATCCACCGTCAACCCATTTTGTTATTCTTATCTGCGAATGGAAAGGAGTTTTTTATGTATTATTTTTTATCTGTTTTCACAGGGGCTATAATAGCCATAATGATTGCTATTAATGGTGTTTTAACATCACATTATAGCTTATACCTTGCAACAGTTATTATTCACATAATTGGTTTAATTGTTATAACTTTAATACTTATTCGTCATAAAGAAAATCCGGCTCCTTGGAAAAATAAACAATTACCGCTTTTTCTTTATTCTGGTGGACTTGTGGGTGTTGCAACAACAGTCTTCAACAATTTAGCTTTTGGCAAAATAAGTATGTCCGCTATTCTTGCCCTTGTTCTTTTAGGTCAAAGTATAGCTTCTATCATTATTGACCATTATGGGTGGCTTGATATGCCCTATCAACCTTTTAACAAAAAAAAGCTTATTGGGCTATCATTTATTATTTTAGGTATAGTCGTAATAATGACAGTTTAGTCAAAATCTAATATAAATAATAACTAAAAAATATTTTAAAAATTTATAATAAATATAGGAGAAAGAAAATGATTATAGCTACTATAGTATCTTTTCTTGCTGGTGTTACAGTTGTAGTATCAAGAACCACAAATGCAAAATTAGCAGAAGAAACAAGTTTATTTAAGAGTACATTTTATAACTATATCATAGGCTTAATATGCTCTAGTATATTACTTTTTGTTGTACATTTTTTC
>DAMCXN010000054.1:0-19085 GCA_032096995.1 Aminipila sp. | reverse complement strand
CTCGTTACAAATCAACTGGCTATCGCCTAAAAAAACTTCACGTGCTAAACTTCTGCTCTTTAGTTATTAAACTTAAAGGTCAAATCTATTTTTTATATAACATTTCTACGTGAGGGATATCATCTTCTAAGTATTCTTCTGATACTTGTTTAAACCCAAGACTTTCATAAAATCCTTTTATATAAACTTGGCCTGATAATCTAATTTCAGTAGAATTAAGTTTCTCTTCTATAAACTTAATAGCTTCTAACATGATTTTTCTACTTAGACCTTTGTTTCTATGAGTCTCCTTAACTAATACCCTTCCAATAGATATCTCATCATAAGAGATTCCCTTATTAACTATTCGCAAATATCCTACTACTTCATTTCCTTCTTCTACATACAAGTGATATGAATCATAGTCTTTATTATCACAATCTTGATAAATACAAGTTTGTTCTACTACGAATACTTCATTCCTTACTCTTAAAATCTTATACAACTCTTCTGTGGTTAATTCATTAAATTTCTTTATCTTAATTTCCATAGCCTACCTCCATAAAATAAATTTAACTAATCTTCTTCCCATTGTCTAGTCCTTGCCACAGCCTTTTCCCATCCAGCATAAAGTTTCTCTGAAGTCTCTTTATCGCAGTTTGGCGTGTAAGTCTTACTAGCAAACCACTTCTCTGCAATTTCTTCTTTACTCTTCCAAAAACCTACTGCAAGACCAGCTAAATATGCAGCCCCTAAGGCCGTAGTTTCAGATATTATTGGTCTAGTAACTTCTTGACATATAATATCTGATTGGAATTGCATCAAAAATCCATTTCTACTTGCTCCTCCATCTACCTTTAGCTTTTCAATTCTATAGCCAGCATCTTCAGACATGGCATCAATAACAGCCTTTGATTGATAGGCTATAGACTCTAAGGCGGCTCTTATAATATGATTTCTATTAGCTCCACGGGTTAATCCAAAGATAGCTCCCCTTGCATACATGTCCCAGTATGGTGCTCCAAGTCCTACAAAAGCAGGAACTACATATACTCCCCCATTATCCTCTACCTTATTAGCAAAGTACTCGGTATCCACAGCATCAGTTATCATTCTTAATTCATCTCGAAGCCATTGGATAACTGCTCCTCCAACAAATACAGAACCTTCAAGAGCATACTGAACTTTTCCATCTATCCCTATGGCAATAGTAGTTATTAATCCATTTTTACTTCTAATTATCTCATCACCTGTATTCATTAATAAGAAGCATCCTGTACCATAAGTATTTTTAGCACTTCCTTTTTCAAAGCACGCCTGACCAAATAAAGCTGCCTGTTGATCTCCTGCTATTCCAGCTATAGGAACTCTAATTCCCCCATTTCCACCTAAGTTAGTATGACCATATACCTCTGAGGAATTTTTAACTTCAGGTAACATAGATTTAGGAATCTGTAATATATCTAATATTGTTTCATCCCATTTTAATTCCTTAATGTTATATAGCATAGTCCTTGAAGCATTAGTATAATCTGTAACATGAACTCTTCCATTGGTAAGCTTCCATACTAGCCAAGTATCTACAGTTCCAAATAAAAGTTCTCCTCTTTCAGCCTTTTCTCTAGCTCCATCCACATTATCTAAAATCCATTTAATCTTTGTTCCAGAAAAATATGCATCAATTAATAACCCTGTATTTTCTTTTATATATTCACTAAATCCTTGATTTACTAACTCATCACATATATGAGCTGTTCTTCTACATTGCCATACAATTGCATTATATATTGGCATCCCTGTGTTTTTATCCCATACAATAGTAGTTTCTCTCTGATTAGTTATTCCAATAGCAGCTACATCCTTTTGTGATATATTACACTTTGCCATAACCTCTTGAAGCATAGAGTACTGACTACTCCATATCTCCATGGGGTCATGTTCTACCCATCCTTCTTTAGGATATATTTGTGTAAATTCCTTTTGACTCACCCCTAATATGTTTTGTTCCTTATCAAAAATTATAGCTCTAGAACTTGTAGTTCCTTGATCTAATGCAATTATATAATCTGCCATTTTAATCCTCCATCCATAAATTACTTAAATATCTGTGTTTAAACAGAATTCTTTGCTTCAGAGGGAGTCTTTACTCCCTCTGAAGCTTAGAAATCGTTATCCAGGGACGTAACAGCTCTTTACTCCCACTTTGAAGAAGGTGGGAGTATTAGAGCTGGTAGTCATCGGATAAAATCATCCTTATCAATAATAAAAAGGCACATAAAACTAGCATTCTAGTCTTATGTAGCCTCTCTCATCACTCTTAGCCTACATAGCCCAAATTTCTTCTTTTGTAGTAGATACACAGGTTGCTCCTGATTTTAAAGCTGTTATTATTTCTTCCTTACTTTCAATAAGTCCTCCAGCGACTATAGGTTTATTAGACTTTTCTGCAAGTTTTTCTATAACCTTTGGTATAACCCCTGGTAATATCTCTATAGCATCACAGGCCTCTCCTAGATGCTTTATTGCATTATTTAGTGAAAGAGTATCAAAGATAAATACTCTCTGTATTGCTAACAAGTCATAAGCCTTGGCATATTTAATTATCTGAGGTTTTGTACTTATTACGCCTTTAAACTGAGTTTCTTTCTTTAAGTACTTTATTCCAACTTCCCTATTAGTAATACCATCTACTAAATCAATATGAACGATACCTATCTTATTTTTAGAATTTATCTTTTCACTTATTTCTTTAATATTAAGTATATCACCAAATAGGACAAATATTACCTGAACATCTGAATCTAGTACTATATCTAGTTCACTCTCATTCTTAACTGCTGCTATTATAGGATTTTCCTCTAATAACTTTATTAAATCCATACTTAACTCCCTTTCGGAACTGTTTTAACATGTTTTTTTAATTATTACATGTTTAAATTTTTTTGTCAATTCAGCTAAAATTTTATTTTGATAGCCTCAGAAATTATAATTAAAGTCATCATCAATTAATTATATTCATCATTAAGTGGCTCTGTTGCTTTAGAGTCTCTTACACAAACTATATATTGAAAAAAATCTAACATACTTGCTTCTAGTTCTTCTAGCTCTTCTAGATTATTATTAGTATAATACATTGGTGTTTCAGAAAAAGGTGAATCCTCACCTGTTAATTTATAAATATTAAAATTACCTTCTAATAAATCATTAGTTTCCTTGATTTGAGGATAAACAAATTTCAACTCATTAGTGGGATAACTACCAACTGCTGATATATCCATTTTCTCACAATTATCATAGTTATATATTACTGTTAAAATCTTATCTTTAAATATTGAGTCATCAGAATTTAAATAGGCAGTAAACAACATTTTACCTTTTTCTTTACTTTGAAATGTATGGTCAAGTCCCCATTGTCCATAATACTTCCCCTTAGGTAATTCCTTTTGAAGAATCTGAAAATTTTCATACATCATTTTATCTCTAGTATTATTCCAGTCCATGCGTTCCTCATACTTATATGTCTCTATTAGATTTAATACGTTCAAATTTACAAGGTTAAAGCTAGCCAATTTTTCTCCAAGATACTCTTTGTATATACTTTCCTTCTCTTTAATATCTTTTTGCAATTCCTTTGAACATTGAGCAAAAGTTTCATCAAATTTATCTAAATCATTAAATGTACTTTTAATCTTATCTATTACTGCTTTTATTTCTTCAGGAGCTTCTTTATCAGGTAAAACATCTACTAAAAACTTATAAGCATTAACTGGTTGATGTTCTATATCCACACCTATAACCTCTATTCTACTCTCTTTAGGTAGAGTATTATTATACTCATATAACTTCTTCCAATGGTTATAACCATCTTTATTCCATGCAAAGGTTCCTTTTAGTGGTTTATATATATCTTCTAAAATTTTTATATCCCCAGTATCTAAATACTTATTTATAAAATAAGTATCGCTATAGGGAAGTTCACATAAATAGTATTTAAAATCTGTTTTTTCTTTAAAATATTTTAAGAATTTCGTGTTTAACTGTTCATTAGCCTTAGTCCCATGAAGTTCTGCAGTTAAAAAGATTTCCTTTCCCTCTATATCCGAATCCATAATGGCTAAATCTTTAAATTCACTTTCATCTTCTAAATCTATAGCACTATAATTTTCTTTTAAATACTCTTGCATGATTTTTCTATTCTCAGGTGATTGTTCTAAACTTTTATCAGAGAATTCAATTGAATGCTCCTCTTTCTTACATCCAGTTAATAATATACCTAGTATTAAAAAAATTGATAGTAATCTTAGACTCATTCTTTTCATAAAATGTTCCACCCCTTCAGTATAACAATTTAATAAGTAATATATAATCGTTAATAAACGTATACATTTTAAGCTTAATAGGTTGTTAGGATAAATAATTATACCTTGCCTACTAACACTGGCCAATAATCTAATAGAGCATGTACTAAAATAGGAACTATCAAAGAATTACTCTTTTTATATAATAAAATAAATAGTCCTCCAGCCACAATGCCTCCTCCAAGTTCTGAGAAGATAGCAGTTAAGGACCGCGTAACTGAATAGTTATTTACGATAATTGGAAGAGTAGCATGCATAGCACCCCACATCATACCACTAATTATTATGGCTAAATATGTAGGTAGCTCTTTATTCAGCTCGGTAAATAAGTATCCCCTAAAAATAAATTCTTCTGAAAATCCTACAACAATTAGAAAAAAGAATGGTTTATATATACCTGCTAGTGAGAAATCACCTTTAATAAAAAATATTCCTATATAAATTGCAAATAAAATACAAGCAACTATCTTGCCATTTCTCGTTGTTCCAGTTATATTTAATGATTGTTTTTTTCTAAGCATAATTGATATAATAATTATTACAATAAGTAAATTAGCTAGAAAATCACCCAATAATTGTATTCCGATATTTGATATAGTGACATTTTTAGCAGCTATAAGTAAATCATTATTATATAAGTATTTTATTATGAAAAAGAAATACACCATATATATACCTATAAGAGCTATGGGATATATAATTTTTTTGTTAATTTTCATCTAAAGTCTCCCCTTTTTATGTATTTTATAATTTAAGTTGGCTTAATTTCAATGTTGTCAGTTAAAAATAGTACATAAATTTAAGTTACAGCTTAAGTTGAATTTTTACCATGGCATGACTTAAATATATATGAGATTCAATTACTAGATCTAAATTGCTAAACCCCACATCTGTCTGTTATGGATTTTAAGTTACCAACTCTTATAAATTTAAATATGTTTTTTATTAAAAAGTATAATTTTATAAATTAAGTATATGACTTCCATATAAGAATAGTCAAGGCATCCTCCCATTAATTTCCCTTTGCCATTTTCCTTATACTCCTTCCCTTATTCTTAGCTTCTTGTCTTCCACATTTACGATATTCCATTACATTTGAACCTTTTATACAACTAGGATTAAGCCTTTTAGATAAAAACTACATTTATATATATTTGACTTTTAAAAATAATTAAAAGTTTAAAAAGTATTTTAAACCCTAGCAGGATCAATAATTTATTCCCACCGAGTTTAGTTATGTAATTAATAACTCTCACTAAAATATATTCATCCCCATATTATATATGGTAAAAATTTTTAAGGAGATATGCTATGGAATCTAAGAATATATATAAAGCAGATTTACCTTATCCAGAAATAGGTTGCAAGTATAAAAATAAATCTTATGTACACTTAATACAAATTAACTACGCTGGTGCTATTTCAGAACTTACTTCTGTAAATCAATATATATATCACAGCCTAGCTATGTCTGAAAAATTTGAAGATGTATCCCATTGCTTAAAGGATATAGCTAGGGTAGAACTGGAGCACCTAGAAATCTTGGGGAAACTTATCATAGCTCTTGGTGGAAATCCTAGATTTGAAATTAATAAAGGACATTGGTCACCTAAATTTATTGAATATAGCTCAAATCTAGCCTCCATGCTTCGTGAAGATATAGACGGTGAAAAAGCTACCATTAGACAATATAAAGAAACTATAAAATTAATTAAAGATGAAAAGGTCAGAGAAATACTTGAAAGAATAGTAAAGGATGAAGAAGTTCACATTAAAACTTTAGTTTTACTTTATAATGAAGTCTGTAGAAGAAGGTAGGCTACTGTTCTGAATTAAAAAGAGCCTATTACAGAATGTATATAATCACTCTGTAATAGGTTCTTTTTCATTAATCAAAATACTCTTCTTTTATTGCTTCTTTACTATTTCTTCTCTTGATATTACTAGCATTTAACCGCATTTAATTAATTATCTCACTTTATAATATTAAAGTACTTACAGTATATATTAACTATTATTACATTTAATTTATAAAGAAAAGTTCCTCATTAGATAATATACAAACATATATCTAATATTAGGAGCTTTACTACAATATATTTCACAGTACAATTTTAAGATTACTAATTTTTTTTATTATCTATGCCTAAACAAACAACCCAAAATATTACATACAGAACTGTAAAAATCCCTATTATTGTCGTACGCATAATATCTGTAAAGTCAGAATTTGAACACACATAAGCCAACGTGCTATTTCCAAATACAACAATAACTAAATGCTCTATATTATCTGTTTTCTTGCCATTTTTTAAATGCTTTTTTTTATAGAAAATTTGTAATACTAACACAATAATATATGGGATTAACATGATTATTACTAAATCCATGCTTATAACTCCTTTACGTATAATTCAAATCATCACTATTCTGCTCTACTTATAAAATTTTTCAAAAAATTTTATTTATTATGAAGCAAAAATAGGCTAAAACAGAAGTAGCTACCCACTCTTGGCTTCCACTATATCTAGCTTCTCCATCAACATATTCCATTTCGTTGCGCTGTTAATGCCTAATTAGTTATTTGTTAATTTTAATACTATAAAAAAATTAAGCACCTTGTTTGGGGATAAATACGAAAACTACATTCGCCTTTGGTTGATTTTTTTGTTCGAAGTAATATACAATAGATGTAATAAATTTTAACTAGCTTAATAACTTAACTCTATATTTACTTAACCCTGGTTATCTGAAAATGAAGAATTTCTGATTAAGAAGGTAGACCAGTATCAGCGGGATATGGAACAGTCGAAGCAGGAGTACGAAAAGCCATTTTCGTATGAAACAGAGCTTAAAGATAAACTGGCAAGGCAGTTTGCGTTAAATGCAGAGCTGGATCTTGAAAACAGCAAGGTGGAAGATGTTGATTTGAATGGTGTGGAAACAAAGGGTAATGAGGTACCAGATAGTAATGTGGCAGAGCGAGGAACTGACTACTTAACTGGACCGGATAATATGAGGAGGTAGTCATGTACTATCACGTTTTAGTCATTAGATTAGGCAATTAAAAAATTATAGCAGGAATATTTATTGTAGTTGGGATTGTCATTGTGGCAGTCCCTTTTTAATAAAAAATATTTTTACGTATGCCAGAAGCATACAGAAAGAGAGGATTTTATGAAGTATTCAATTAGAGCAAATGAGATTAAGGGTAATGAAATGCAACAAGGAGAAAATGCATCACACCTAAGAGGTTTTGCAACATTAATCATCGGAGAACATTTTAAAATTTCCAATATTGCAATTTTGGAAAGTAATGAGGGTAAGCTTTTTGTGTCAATGCCACGCTACAAATCCAGTGATAAAGATGAAAAGGGTGCAAATGTATATAAGGATGTATGTAATCCTATTACAAAAGAATTTCGTGAGGAACTTTATGACAATATCTTAGAGGCTTTTGAGAAGGCAAAGTGTGCAGATAAAGCTGAAGAGGTGAAGAGTCAGGAGGGAACAGAGATTCCAAGTTTTTCAGTTTCAGTAACTCCATTTGAAAGAGAAGGAAGTAATGTCCGAGGATTAGCACGCATTTATTTTGAGGATTGCTTTATTGTAAATAATGTGTCCATTCTTCAAGGAAAAGAAGAGAGTTTATTTATTGCAATGCCATCTTATCGTACAAAACAGGTGGATGAGAATCAGAAGCCGGTCTATCAGGATGTTTGTTATCCAGTAACAAAGGAATTTCGTGAGAAATTGTATGGGGAATTAATTTCGTCATATCAGGAGGCGAAGGATAAGCTGGAAACTGCGACACAGGTACAGGTACAAGACAAGGTGGTAGTGAGTGGCGGACAACCAGATAGAGAGACACCGTTTCGTTAAAAGATACTAATGATTTAGGCGGTGCGCAAGCATCGCCTCCTATAGAATGGAGGAAAGTTATATGGAGAAAATGAATACTACATTGACGCAAGATGAGAATGTAATGGAGCTAATTAGGCTTTTGAAAGAAAATCAGATGAAGAATAAAGCAAATGATATCTTTGAATCGGCAACATAGACAGAATTTTTACAACAGATAGTATGAAACGATAACTAATTGAGAACATGTCTAAAAAGCATGCTGTTCTTTTGGTGGATTAAAACAACAAGGGAAATGAAAATGGAGTATATGAGTAATTATTCTTATATACTCCATTCTGCTTGAATGATAGCAATTCTATAAACTAGTGCTAATCATGGGCAGTAATGATTATTAAATAGGCGCAAATTTGAATTCACCAAATTTGCTTGATTTAAGTGAAAACAAGTACTATGAGAGTGTGAAGAAAACTCTCATAGCACTTGTTATGGGATTTACCTTTAGTTCTGCATAGACTCTCTGTATCGGACCTGCACTATCCTCCGCTCTGATTATGGCTTCTGGAGCAACATCGCCAGTAATGGGTATGCATTTGTTTGCACTGTTTTGCATGAAATTGATGACAAAATCAAGTTTCTTAATGAAATAAAACGTATCCTAATTAACGGTGGGAAAATTGCTGTTGTCGAATGGATAAAGAGAGAAAGTGATTGGGGTCCGCCAGTTAATCATAGGTTAGATAGTAAATGATGAAATAAAGGAACTTAAAATTGTGGGTTTAAAGATATATCTGAGATAGAATTGAATGAGCATTTTTTTATCGTGTCGTAAAGTGAAAATTTAAATTCCGTTTTTTGACCCGAAGGGGATCAATTATGGAATTTACACCTGCACATGGTTATTGATATGATATTCGTGATGCAAATATATGAGAGTTATCAGGAAGGTATCAAAAAGGTAGAATTAAAATAAATTTGGAAGGGCGCTTAAAATATCAAAAGAAATTTGAATGAATGTTGTTGTAGAAATACAAAGAAGTCTTGTGAGAAAATAATTAGATAAAACCACAATTAAGACTTTTTATAATTAAAGGAATAAAATGAATAATGCATGGCTGTCATAAAGGATACTAAATCTTTTATGACAGTCTGTTTGAATGAATTTATTTTCTGTCCATATTTCAACCATAATTATAACCTAAAATATAAATATAGTAACGAAGCAAATAAACATCCAACAAAGAAAAGGAGATCAATAATATGATTATCAAAAAATTACTAATAGGAACGGCATTAGTTCTGGCGTTAGGAACAACCACCATTGCATTTGCAAAGGAGAATAACAGTAATAGGAATGTTACGGAGATTAGTAGTAGCGACATCAACAATAGTACCATAGGAAATTCTATGTACAGTATGATGGAGCAGTACGGATATGGTGACTTAGTCCAGGATATGAAAAATGGTAATTACACAGACATGAATAATTTCATGAATAATCTTTCAGATGAGGATTATCAAAAGATGCTTGATATTATGAATGATTATGGTTATACAAATATGGTCGGGATGATGAATAGTTTCGGAAAAGAAGGGACGATTGCGAGGTATAATTCCATGGGTAGTGCAGCTGGCTGCTATAGATAAATCATTTTGTAAAGGCTAAAAAAACACAGGAGGTAAAATAATATGATGATATTCTTTTGGATTCTTATAATTGCGGTAATTTTCTATTGGTTTCGTGATCATGAAACAACAAAGACCACGTTTCATAATGACCACTCACCGGAAGATATGTTGAAAGAACGCTATGTAAACGGCGAAATTAATGAAGAAACTTTTGAGAGAATGAAAAAAACAATAAGATATTAAAGGAGGAATCTTTATGATGAACGGATATTTTAGTAATGGATATTATGGAAGTGCAAGCTGCTTTAGATTTATGAACAATGGATGGGGAATACTGACTACCTTAGGAGTGATAATAACAATTTCTTTACTTTTCTATTTTGTAGTTTATAATAGTAAGAAAAAGACATCGTATGATGCTGCATCAGAGAATTTGAAAATGAAATATGTGCAGGGCGACATCACGGAAGAAGAGTATCTCAGGCGAAAAGATATAATAAATAAGAAATAGAAGAATTATAAATACTGGACGGGGTGAAAAGATGGTTTACAAAATTTTGTTGGTAGAAGACCAAAAAGAAATTAGTGATATAGTAATGAAGTACATCACGAAAGAGGGTTACGGAGTAGCAGTAGCAAGCAATGGGTTTGAAGCTCTCGAATTGTTTGGAAATCAGATTTTTCACCTTGTCCTGTTGGATATAATGATGCCGGGTGTTAATGGGTTTGAGGTATTAAAGGAAATTAGAAAAATATCGGATGTGCCTGTGATTATGCTCACGGCAAAGCAAGAAGAAATAGATCGTCTAAAAGGCTTCGAGATCGGAGCTGATGATTATGTAATAAAACCCTTCAGCCCCAGAGAACTGATGAAGCGGATCCAGGTATTTCTAAAGCGAATATACAATGAAACAGATGAAATTGTATATCATTTTAAAGATTTAAGCCTTCATACCAAAGGAATGAAATTGTTGAAAAACGGAAATGAAATAACACTTACAACAGCTGAATATAAGCTGTTGTTTGTCTTATTCAAAAACAAAGGGCAGATTTTGACCAGAGAGCAGTTAATTACACTGGCATATGGAGATGATTATGAAGGCTACGACAGAAACATAGATAGCTTTATCAAGAGAATCAGACAAAAAATAGAGGATGATCAGAAAACTCCCAAAATACTTATTACAAAGTATGGAGCAGGTTATATATTTGGAGGTGAGGAGATATGACGATAAAAAAACAGTGGCTTCTGGTACTTGTAATAATAGCAATTCTATCTGTCATTATTAACTCATTGATTCTAAGTACTTTAACAAATCAGTACTTCAAAGATTATATGAAAGATAATTATGATAAGCATTTAAATCAGATTGTAGAATACTTATCAGGAGCATTAAAAGATGAAAATTATTCTGAAAATCAGATAGCTTTAGAGTTAGAAACTCATCTTGTGGATCCGATAACCAGAATAAAGGTATATGATAATAACGGTGTTTTAATAACTGATGTAAGTGCGGATGTTCAATCATATGTAACAAGTGGTACGATGAGTGGCATGATGGGTAATATGATGGGGAGAATGAGTGACTCTCAGTATGAGGAAGTGGACCATACCGAGATCATCTATGGTAATACAGTAATAGGCCAAGTTAACATTACAAAATATAGTTCAGCTGAAAATTCATTTGCGACATGGATGTTTCAATCGTCTCTTTTGAAAAATAGCCTATACTCCATCGGTATCGTGCTTATATTTGCAGTTATTATTGGAATGATTATTAGTAATCGGATGAGTAAGGATTTAATTCAGACTGCCGAGATGGCACAAAATATTGATATTGGAAATGATACACCCTCTCGTCAGTCAAAAGTGAAAGAAATTAGAGTAATCCAACAGAGCTTGCAAACATTACAATCAAGGTTAAAGTTGAAACAGAAAAATAGGAAAGCTCTTATTGATCAGCTGGTACACCAGACTAGGACGCCTCTAACCATCTTAAGGACACATCTGGAAGGAATCGAGGATGGGGTAATTGATATGGTTCCTGAGGAAATCAGGGTATGTGAAAATCAGATTGAGAACATTACAGCTATTATTACAAATATGAGCAGTATGATTGATACAGAAAAATTGGAAACGACATTAAATATCGAAGAATTTGAACTTAGCCAGCTCGTTAAGCAGATTGTTAATGGTTTAAAAGCACAATTTGAAAAAAAAGGAATAGATTTTAAAATCACAGATCACGAAAAAGTATCGATAAAAACGGATAAATATAGATTAAGCCAGGCTATATACAACATACTGACGAATGCGTATAAATTTACTGAACCAAATGGTAATGTATCTGTATCCTACCATGTAAATTCTGATAGTATTATCTTAGCAATAGAAGATAACGGTCCGGGAATAAGTAAAGAAGATCAAGCTAAAATTTTTGACGCCTATTATAAAAAGGATATATCAATTGGATCGGCAGGAGACGGTATTGGCCTTTATGTAGCAAATGAAAATATGGCAATCATTCATGGTACAATTATTGTAGAATCTGATTTAACTAAAGGTAGTAAATTCATATTGACAATACCAAGATAATCAAAATTATATATACTAAAATATTGTATATACTATGAGTGTGCCAGACTTGTAATGAGCAGCACGCTCATAATGATGTTGTGATAATAAGGGACTCATAATAGTATTTTTAATTTCATAATACTGAAATTGCGTTAGGTAAATTACTTATATGCTCTAAGCAACTAACTGCCGAGCTGGAACAAGAAAGCTTTTAAGAAAAGAAATATCATTTTTACAACTAAGATTCAAACATGCGAGGTAAATGAATTCTTTTGAAAATTCATAAAATATCAAAATCTCCATGAAAATTACATATATTTATGCTACAATATTAAAAGCGACAAAAAAGTATATGAATCTAACTATAATAGGGAGGAGAACAAAAATGGGATTTAGAAAAAAATTATTGATAGGATTTTCTGCTATTATGATTATCATGGTGTTTTTGGGAGTGTTTGGCCTTTATGAAATGAAATCAATTAATAACAATGTAAAGGAAATTTATAATGTCAGGTTAAAAGGAGTATACTATTTGAAAGATGCTCATTATAATATTATCAAAGCTCAGAGAGCAGAAAAGAATGTTCTTTTATCAAAAACAAAAGATGAAAAAATGGAACACACTATGCACTTGGATGAAACATATACAGATGGAATTATCAAAAATTTAAATTTATATATGGATTTGATGGCAGGTGAAGGTAACGAGGCCGAGATTGAAGCATTGATTAGTAAAGTTAATGATGTAAAAAAAATCCAGAGTGAAGTAATTGATAAAAGTATGGCAGGTAGTGAGGATGAGGCACTAGCACTTTCTCAAAACAGTGCCAAGGCATTTGATAAAATAGACACATTGATTACAGAACTATCACAGCATGAATTGGCAGAAGCCGATGATACTTTTATAAACAGTAATAGTACATATAATAAATCATTTTTGATCTTTATTGGAATTATATTTTTTGCTTTAATTGCCGGTGCTTTCATAATGAGTAGAATGGCCGCGTCGGTAATCAAGCCTTTAAAAAGATCAGTACGATTCGCCGATGAATTATCAAAAGGGAACTTGAATAGCAGAATTGATATTCGAATGGCTAATGATGAAATTGGCATGCTTGTGAATTCCCTTAATAATACAGGTGAGAAACTAAGTGAAATTGTATCTGAAATCAAGAAATCTTCAATGGGTTTGGAAGAAAGTACAGAACAATTAAATATGGCAACAGAAGAATCGAATCAGGTTATGGATGAAATAGGAGTTTCGGTAGGTGCCATTACAGATAATATTGAGCAAGTGGTTTCTTCGATAGAACATATCAGTAGTAATTTAAAAAATATAGTTATTAATTCTGATGAAGTATCAAAATTAACCCAGGAAGCTAATACAGAATCTAATACTCTTATTGAGTCAGCAAAAAAAGGTAGAAGTTCAGTCGATATATTAATACATAATACAAAAGATATCGAGAAATCGACAAATGAGGTACATGTAACAATAGACGATCTACAAGTACTTTCAGGTAAAATTGATAATATAATAACTGTGATTAAGGATATTGCCGCACAGACCAATCTTTTAGCCCTTAATGCATCAATAGAAGCAGCTAGAGCAGGTGAACATGGTAGAGGTTTTATGGTTGTGGCTGAAGAAGTGAGAAAATTGGCGGATGGCAGTGCGGTTGCAGCAGCCGACATTGAGAATACAATAATCGAAGTACAAAATAAAACAAACATAGCAGTACAGAGCATAACAATTACAGAGAAAAAAGTAATTGAAGGAAATCAGGCTGCATTAGTGGCCGATACTAATTTAACTATTATTCTTGATAGTATTGCTCAATTGGCTGAAAAGATAAGGAAGATTTCAGTACAATCAGAAGAACAGGCAAATTCCGCTGAAAATATTTCAGAACATATGGATCAGGCCGTGATTAATTCAAAGGATGTAGCACAGTCCGCACATAATATAAATGGTAATATTGGCGAGCAAATAGCTGCAATTCAAGAGATAAGTGCTGTATCTAATCCTCTTCTGATGATGACAGAAAATCTTAATAAGATGATTCAGTACTTTCAAACAACTGAGATTGAGGCAGAAAAATAGTATATATAAAATTATTAGTAAAATATTTTATGATACAACAAGGTGGGCACTTAACAGTCGCCCACTTTACTATATATTTAAGGGATTGAGGTATGTAATGAAAAAGTATTCATTAGTAAAAACATTTATACTATACAGTCTTATTACTTTTATTTTAATTGGCGCCGTTTTATCGTTTGTCATATCGAATCATATTAAAAATGATTATCATCAAAATTTATATGGTGCCGCTCAAATTGCCGTGGACAGTATAAATGAAAGTATTTTAGTAGAATCTGATTTTGATAATAATATTGATAACGCTAAGCAAATGCTTCTGGAAGAAAATATCAATAGATCATTGAGCCTGTATATGCCCCAATCATATACCATGTTTAATAATAAGAAGAAAATAGTATTAACAAACAGACAGTCCTCAGAGACAATAACTGCAAATGATCTTAGTGGTGTTGATATGATACTGGAAAGTAAGGTAACATATTATATCTCCAAAGCTTATTCTATTAATGATGTAATTAATACAAGAGTATTCAACTTATATGTTCCGATAAAATATAAAGAGAACATTGCAGGAGTACTAATGCTTCAAATCCCGGAAGTGGTTATTAAATCACATGTGGATATGCTTTTAAAAGAAATAATTTTGACTATGTCTGGTGGATTGCTGGTACTCTTTTTGTTGTTAATAAGAATCTTGTATTCAGCATCAAAGACATTAAGGAATCAAAACAATGAACTAATAAATCAAAAAGCAGAGATCAAAACAGCTTATAAACAGCTTTCAGACTCATATAGGAACACTATATCAGCATTATCAAATGCAGTCGACGCCAGAGACGCATATACCGCTGGGCATTCGGAAAGAGTAACAAAAATATCTCTTCTTATAGGTGAAAATCTTGGCTTGTCAGCGGATGAGATGAAAAAACTGGAATACGCCGCTTTATTCCACGATATAGGTAAGATAGGAATTCCTGATCATATTCTGTTAAAGAACAGTAAACTTACGGACGAAGAGTTCGCTATAATTCAAAAGCATCCTGAAATGGGGGTAAATATACTTAAATCTATAGAGTTTCTAGATGATATTCTGCCCATAATCATGCATCACCACGAAAGATATATCGGCAACGGATATCCGGATAAGCTTAGTGGAGAAAGAATTCCGCTGTGTTCTAAGATAATATCAGTGGCAGATACATATGATGCGATGACATCTAATAGACCTTATCGAAAAAAACTCCAACATGAGGTAGCAGTCGATGAAATATTGCGTAATAAACATGTACAGTTTGATGCTAGAATCGTTGACGCTTTTTTAGTAATAGAAAAATTATTGAATGATGATAACAAACGAGGAGAGCGAATATGAATAAAAAATTCACTGCTATAGTTATTTTGTCCATGATATTATTGGGCGCTGTTTGCGGATATACATTTTATTTGATTTTTATGTCGACTAGCGAATGTTTATTAATACACTGTGTTTCAACTGGAATTATTTATGGTTTAATCAATTCGTTATTTACATTGTTTTTTATACATAGGTACAGTATTCTAAAAGTAGATAAACAAAAACTTGAACAGGAAATAAGAATAGATAAATTAACTGAATTATATAATAGATATGCTTTTGAAGAAGATATAAAGAGTCTGAATAACAGCTCAACTTACACTGTGATTTATTTGGACATAGATGATTTTAGTAAATTTAATAACACCTATGGACATGAAGCAGGCGATAACGTATTAAAAAATGTGGCAAAAACAATTAAAGGTAGCATTCGGAACATTGATAAAGCATATCGATATGGCGGTGAAGAATTGATAGTTATTTTAGATGAGTGTTCAAAAGAATTAGCTTTGAAAATTGGTAATAGAATTGTAGAGAATATCAGGGATTGTGATAATACACCTTATTCAGGAATTACAGTTTCTGCTGGATTAGCTTCTGCTCCTGATGATGCTGAGTCTATTGTTAATCTATTAAGAGCAAGTGATATAGCTTTATATAGAGCGAAAGAATTTGGAAAGGATAGATTAGTTTGTTATCAGAAAAAAAAGGAGCAAAATTTCACTGATAAATTGTGAGTAGTTTAGTATTTGGTTAGAGTATTATAATATATTTTTTTTGAATAGTATCCATAGCCTTCAAATTGATGAAAATTATATCAGTTTGAAGGCAATTTCTTTTATACGCAGGGATTCAGCATTCCCAAAGCTGTAAAGGATTTTCTATCCCAAACTAACATAAAATCTGCCATACGTCTATATATCCATAAATTCCAAAGTACTTTTATCTTTCTGTCGAGAAGGAATATATGAAGCTTACATTATCAGATTGATTTTCCAATTCTAAACATCTTTCATAGAATATCACAACAATTAAATTTATTTACCATAAAACAAATTTGATTGATATATTCCGCGGAATTGAATCAGAACTGAATTAGTGAATTACCTAACTGCTTTTTTATTATTTTTTCACTTTTTAATCTCAGATTTCTTTCTCTGGTATTCCTCATCCGATATTTCGCCTTTTGCATAAATCTCATTCAATATATCAAGAGCTGTTTTAGACGCAGCCTGACTATCGTCTGGCCGAGCTGATTGTCGAAGATATCGGATCAAGGCAATAATACCTAGAACCACCAGAATACACATTCCTATCATCATAAGCCATCCCCAGCCGTAACCCATCATTCCATATCCATAACTGCCGTAACCCATCATATTCATCGCCTCCCTTTGTGATACTTTATACTTATTAAATCAACAATTACCTGTTCAACACCGTTTGAATCCAACCGAACTGCCAAGGTAGCTTTTTTATTCCATAACATATTTATCTGTATCGACTGTTTTATCATTGGATTCGATTTTTCTCATTTTTTATCAATAAGTATGCTTTCATCGTAACCGCTCTATTATCTACCGGATATTAACTCTTAATAATAGCTTTACTGTATTGAGTTATATGACTCTTTAAAAGCTTCTCCAATACTACTTATGATTAGGTTGTTCCTCCTTTATGCATACCGAAAATATTTTACTATAAAGTTCTCTTTATAGCTTTTGTATTTCGCAAGTATGGGAAGTTATACAAGTCTAGTAAGTAATATAATTATCTAAAAAGCATATAATATAGTAATAAAATTTATTCAGGGTATGATATGAATAATAATGAAAAATATAAAATTACAAGCAATGAATATGCTGACTTAATAATAGCGTATAACGGTGTATATTCCGACAGATGAAAACCATCTGCACGGAGTTTTAGTACCAGTCTCACAGAGGATGAGAACCATCCTCACGGAGACTGTACCACTGGGGTTACCCAGTAATTAATTGACTGTTAATACTCTGGTGGAATATCTATCCCTGATTGTCTGAGCCGCTCCTCTAGCTGATTTATTCTATCTTGCATATGTTGGATTTCAATCCAGTTGCCATGGCAGAGCGCATCTGCTTCTTCCAACTCAAAGCGAGTGACTTCATAATCCGTCCATTTCAGGCAGTTATGATTTTTGCTAAATGCACAATAATTATTCATGGGCACCGCCTTTCTGGCTGGCCTTAAGCCCGTGTCGTTCCCGCATTGATACGCGTCCATCGATTAGAACTTCATATGAGTTATGTATAATTCGATCCATAATGGAATCTGTGATTGCGCTGCCACCTTC
The DNA here is from genome assembly GCA_032096995.1 of Aminipila sp. Classification (GTDB taxonomy): domain Bacteria; phylum Bacillota; class Clostridia; order Peptostreptococcales; family Anaerovoracaceae; genus Aminipila. The sequence continues at coordinate 890 of DAMCXN010000054.1, read as the reverse complement.
AGGATTCGCTGAATTCGGATTGAGCCTTGAATACCAGTCATCTGGTTCATACTGTGTACAAAAGATAATGGATCCATCCATGCAGCGGGCTTCAATTATTTCAAGCAGATCATACGATTCCTGTGGTGTCAGTGGACGAATCAACCATTCATCAAGTATAAGAAGATCTACTTTTTTGTAAGTTTTAAGGAGTTTCTTTAATGTTCCGCATCCTTTGGCAACATTTATTTCATCCAACAGCTCCGGCATTCTTATATATCGAACGGATTTGAATTTTCGGCATGCCGAATTTCCCAGTGCATTGCTGAGATATGTTTTACCATTTCCAGAGGCACCTTTGATAATGATATGATGCCCTTCCTCGATGTACTTACAAGTTGCATAACGAAGGATTTCCGATTTATCCAACTTGCGGTCTTCATGGTATTCGATGCCCTCAATCGTGGCTCTTGGAACTGAAAAGTCAGCGATTTTTATATATCTGGCAAGCTTGTTGGATTGGCGCCGGTTCCATTCAGCATCCACCATTAACCCTACTCGTTCTTCGAATCCAAGTGACCTGTACGCGGTCTGATCTTCTAATTGATGTGTCAACTCGTCAGCCATTGCATTTAATTTCATTTTTCGGAGAGTATCACAAGTCTGTTCATTAATCATTGTGAGCACCTCCTCTTCTGTAGTAGGCTGGGCCACGTGAAATGCCACCACTTTGTTTTGCAGTTGATTCTATACTTGGTTCGGATGGTGCAACCTTATCCTGTCCATTTTTAAGTATGGCGCTGATGTTTCGTATGGATGGATCGGTGGTATAACAGAGAACCCGTTCACATGCTTTCCCTGGGTGGTAAAATAGTTGTCGTAGAGAATAAATAATGGTATTCTCGAACAAG
>DAMCXN010000053.1:17436-19147 GCA_032096995.1 Aminipila sp. | reverse complement strand
GGGGAAGAAGAAAAAAGTGAACAAGAACCTCTTCGTGTATGGGGTAAGGTTTCAAATGGTGTCGTAGGTAAAGCGGTTGAACCAGTTATTACATGTCAGTGTATAAGAGTTCCTGTTTTAAATGGACATACAGCTGCTGCTTTTGTTAAATTTAGAAAAAATCCTACAAAAGAACAGCTTATTGAAAAACTTAAAAACTATGTGGGTCTTCCTCAGAAACTGGAACTGCCAAGTGCACCTAAACAGTTTATTCAATATATGGAAGATGACGATAGACCTCAGGTTAAAGCCGATGTTGATTATGAAAAAGGAATGGGAGTTTCAATTGGACGTATTTGTAGGCCTTTCACACAATACTGTTCGTGGAGCAGCAGGGGGTGCTGTTCTTTGTGCGGAAACTCTTACTGCTAAAGGATATATTAAAGCTAAATAAAAATATAAGAAAATATAAGATTTTTATTGAATAACTTTAATATATAATAAAAAAATAAAATAATTGGTTAAATTTGAGAGGGTTTTCTTTGAAAACCCTCTTTCTTTATGATACAATATAGGGTGAATTTTTGTGATTTGAAAGGGGAAAATTAAATTGACATTATTAGAAGCTATAATATTAGGATTAGTACAAGGTTTGGCAGAGTTTTTGCCAATAAGTAGCTCAGGACATCTTACATTACTACAACATTTCTTTGGAATAGAAGGTGAAAGCGTATTAGTATTTGCAGTTCTATTGCATTTGGGAACTTTGATTTCTGTGTTTATTGTATATTGGAAAGATATTGTTGAACTATTTATAGAACTTTGTTTTGTGATAGCAGATATATTCACTGGTAGAGGACTTGGAACTAAGAAAAACGAAACAAGAAGACTTGGGTATATGATTATCGTTGCGACTATACCAACAGCTATAATAGGACTTGTCTTTAATGATTTATTCGTTAGTTTTTATTCTTCATTACTTGCTGTAGGTATAGGTTTATTATTTACAGGAACTATTTTATGGATTTCTGAAAGATTGAACTCAAGTAGAGCAGGAATAAGGGAAATGAGATTTTCCAGCGCAATTTTGGTTGGAATATGTCAAGGTATAGCTATTACTCCAGGGGTATCAAGATCTGGATCAACCTTATTTGGTGGATTAATTTCAGGTTTAAATAGAGAACTTGCAGTAAAGTTTGCTTTTCTTATTTCGATACCTTCTATTTTAGGATCCGTTATTTTAGAAGCACCAGCAGCCTTTGAACAAGGAATGAGCATGTCTCTTTTAGTTCCAGTTTTGGCAGGAGTAGTTGTTGCTGCGGCATCAGGACTAGTTGCAATAAAAACAATGATTAGCTTTGTATCAAAACAAAAGCTATGTTATTTTTCTTATTACACATGGGTTTTAGGAATTGCAGTTATTATATATTCTATATTCATTGCATAATAAAAAATTATTTTAGCGAGGTATTAAAGTATGGCAGAAGAAAAAAGAAAAAGAGGACGACCGCCTGGTTCTAAAAATAAGACAACAAAAACTAGAAAAACCAATAACACTAGTGCATCTAAGACTAAGAAGACAGTTCAGAATAATAATGCTACAGGCAGCAGGGTAAAGGATGAGATTTGGGCAATAATAATAATTGCTATTGGTGTATTTTTTGCAGTAGCTATCCAGACCAAAGCTGCAGGTGAGTTAGGTGTAGTTATAAGAGATTTCTTTTTAGGTTGC
>DAMCXN010000053.1:0-17426 GCA_032096995.1 Aminipila sp. | reverse complement strand
GCTTCGGTCAAGTAGCAATTATTTTGCCGTATTATTTAATTTTATATGGGCTTTTATTATTTCTAAAAAAGACGGCCCATATAAATACACGTTCAGCCCTTTTGTTGTTAACTGTATTTCTTATGTTCTCAATTATTTTTAGTGCTAGATACATTGAAGTCGAAAAGATTTCATTTGCATATATTGATTTCATAGGTTGGTTTAAAACTGGAATAAAAATGGCAAATGGCGGAGCCATAGGGATGTTTTTATCTCTGATTGTGATTGTTGCTGTCGGCACTACGGGATTATACATTTTCGCATCACTTGTAATCATTGTTTGTATGATGCTTATAATAAATACTCCTATATCACAGTTTATTGAAAATTATAAAATCAAGAAAAAGGTTAAAAAAGAAATTGCAGAACAGGTTGCTGAAGAAGAAGAAGAAGAAAATGCAGAAAGACAGAAACAAATTGAGTTTGATTTAAAGCAAAATTATTCTCAATCTGCAATAAAAGCAAAATCTAATGAAAAAAAGAAAAATATTTTAGAATACATGAAAGATGAGCTTCTTTTTAAGAAAGAGCCTGAAGAAAATGTGCAAGCAGAAAGTGTACAAGTAGACAACGTACAAGTAGAAAAAGAAAATGATACAGAGATTGAGTCCGAGCCAGAGATAAAGATAAGTTATGGTTTAGAAGAATCAATGCCTATACCTGAGGGTTTTGGACTTAGCAATGAGACTACAATTTCTACCCCTGTATCTGCTCCTGTTGTTAAGTCTGATATAAATGATAAACACATTGATTTATCTGGTGTTCAAATTAAGAGTTACGAAGAGCCAATAGGTGAAACCGAAGGCTTCTCAGAAACAGAAAATAAGAAAGAAAACACTTTTGTAACTAGAGATTCTATAAAAAAAGAGGATAATGAAAGTGGACAACAGGTACAAATGAAGTTAAGCAAGAAAGAAGCTTCAAGTGCTAAACTAGAGTCATCTGAGCTTAATTTAACTAAACCAAGCGATACAATGGAAAATTATGAATTTCCATCTATTGAGTTTTTGAATAAAAATAAGAGTAATAAAAATGATGCAGCTTTAGCAAATAATTTAAAGGTAAAAGCAGCTAAGCTTGAAAAAACTTTAAAGGATTTCAAAGTTGATGCTAAAGTTGTTCAAGTTACCCAAGGGCCAGCTGTAACTAGGTATGAAATTCATCCAAATACTGGCGTTAAGGTAAGCAGTATAGTAAGGTTATCTGATGATATAGCCCTGAATTTAGAAGCTAAAAGTATAAGGATTGAAGCTCCTATACCAGGAAAAGCAGCAGTAGGTATCGAGGTTGAAAATGAAAAAATTAATATGGTTACTCTTCGAGAGATTGTTGATTCTAAAGAATTTAAAGCGTCAAAATCAAAGATTACTTTTGCAGTAGGGAAAGATATTGCTGGAAAGGCAATTGTGGCAGATCTTAAGACAATGCCTCATATGCTTATAGCAGGTTCTACAGGTTCAGGTAAGAGTGTGTGCATTAACAGTATAATTGTTAGTATTTTGTATAAGGCTAAACCTGATGAAGTAAAATTTGTTCTTATTGACCCTAAGGTTGTTGAACTTGGGAATTACAATGGTATTCCTCATATGTTAATTCCTGTAGTAACTGAACCAAGTAAAGCTGCTGCAGCTCTTAATTGGGCGGTAGCTGAGATGACTGACAGATATAAAAAATTTGCAGAAGAGGGAGTTCGTGATTTAGCTGGATTTAATGATTATGTTAGAGATAAAGGTGAGTCTGACAGAGTTATGCCTCAGATTGTAATTATTATCGATGAGCTTGCTGACTTGATGATGGCAGCACCTTCACAAGTAGAAGAATCTATTTGTAGACTTGCTCAAATGGCTAGAGCAGCAGGTATGCATTTAATCGTAGCGACCCAGAGACCATCTGTAGATATTATTACTGGTGTAATTAAAGCTAATATTCCTTCCAGAATAGCTTTTGCTGTATCTTCACAGTTTGACTCAAGAACTATATTAGACATGGCCGGTGCTGAAAAACTTGTAGGAAAAGGGGACATGCTATTTAATCCTTTAGGTTCAGGAAAGCCTGTTAGAGTTCAAGGCAACTTTATTTCAGATCCAGAGGTACACAATGTTATTGAACATTTAAAGAAGCAGTGTGTTCAAACAGAATATGCTAATGATGTTATACATACTATTGAAAAAGCTAATACACCAGAAGTATCTGATGATGGAGATGAACTTTTATCTGATGCCATTGAAACTGTAGTTCGTGCAGAACAAGCTTCTGTATCTATGCTTCAAAGAAGATTTAGAATAGGATATAATAGAGCCGCAAGGATTATGGATATGATGGAAGCAAGAGGTATAGTAGGACCTGCTGATGGAAGCAGGCCAAGGCAGGTATTGATAACTTTAGATGAACTTATGGGTATAAAATCAGAGGGTGAAGAAGTATTAGAAAATAAAGAAGAACCTGAAAAGCATTAAATATAAATATTAAAATAGTAATCAATAAATATAAGAAAAAGGAAGTTTTGAATGAATATATATCTTGAAACATTAGGTTGTCCCAAAAACAGCAATGATTCTGAAATGGCAGCTGGACTTTTAGAACAAAGTGGACATAAAATGGTAAATAGTCCAGTTGAAAGTGACGTTATGATAGTAAACACTTGTGGGTTTATTAACGATGCAAAAAAAGAATCTATTGATAAGATTTTTGAGATGGCTGAATTTAAAGAGCTGGAAGACAAAAAACGTTTACTTATTGTATCTGGTTGTCTTTCTAAACGTTATGCAGAAGACTTATTTAAAGAAATGCCAGAAGTAGATGTCTTTATTGGAGTTAATGAGTATGATAAATTACCTAAAATTCTAGAAGAACATGACAAGAAAAGAGAAATACATGTTTGTGAATGTAATAAAGAATTTCTTGAAATAAAAGCTAGAAAGATACAAGAAAAACCATATACGGCTACTATTAAAATTGCAGAAGGATGTGATAATATTTGTGCTTATTGCATTATTCCTCATATTAGAGGGCATTTTAGAAGTAGAAAAGAAGAAAATATATTGCAAGAAGCTGAACAGTTAGCCGAATCTGGATGCAAAGAACTTATTCTAATTGCTCAAGATGTAACAGCTTATGGTTATGATTTATATGGTGAATTTAGATTAGCTAAATTAGTTAAAAAACTTTGTAAGATTGAAAAACTTCAATGGATTAGACTTATGTATTGCTATGAAGACAGAATTACAGACGAGTTGATTGATGTGATGAAAAGTGAAGAAAAGGTATGTCACTATCTTGATATACCTATTCAACATAGCAGTGATAAAATTCTTAAGCTAATGAATAGACGTTCAACTAATAAGAGCATTATTTCCACAATAAATAAGCTTAAAAGTGCCATGCCTGATATTAATATAAGAACTACTTTGATTACAGGATTTCCAGGAGAAACTAAAAAAGAATTTGATGAACTTTATGATTTTGTAGATGAAATGAAGTTTGAACGATTAGGTGTATTTGCTTATTCTAAGGAAGAAGGAACACCGGCGGCAACTATGGAAGGTCAAGTACGTTCTGATGTTAAAGAAAAAAGAAAAGATTCTATTATGAGGCTTCAGTTAGAGATTTCTTTAGAATCTAATCAGAATAAGATTGGTAAGACTATGGACGTTCTTGTTGAAGAACAGGATCAAGATGGTGCTTATGTAGGCAGAACACAATATGATGCACCTGAGATAGATAATTCTGTCATATTTAAATCAGATAAGGTTTTAGAACCTGGAGACATGGTAAAGGTTCAAATAACTGATGCATTTGATTATGATTTAGTAGGTGTGGAGGTGTAGATATGAATTTACCTAATAAATTAACCGTAGGAAGAATAATTGCGGTTCCATTTTTTGTTGCGCTATATATGATGGGTTATAATTTAATAGCTTTCTTAATTTTTATTGTAGCATCATTTACAGATTTGCTTGATGGTAAGATTGCAAGAAAATATAATTTGGTAACTAATTTTGGTAAAATTATGGACCCATTGGCAGATAAGATATTAGTTTATTCGGCATTTTGCCTTATGGTAGAAAATGGTTTGGTTCCAGGCTGGATGTTAATAATAATACTTGCTCGAGAATTCGCAATAGCAGGCATGAGAACTGTTGCTGCTTCTGAGGGTATTGTGATAGCCGCAGGGATGAGTGGTAAAATTAAAACTGTCCTTCAAATGATAGCAGTACCACTTTTATTGTTAGTAAATGTGGAAGGATTAGCTTCAGTATTATCATTGGTTTCAATGGCTGCATATGGATTTTTATGGGCATCATTAATAATGACAGTTTATTCTGGCATTGAATATATACTTAAAAATAAATCTGTCTTTTCTATGTAAAGAAAAGGTACATTTATAAGCCGTATATAAGTCGAAATTAAAATATTAGGGCTGTTGTAAAATGCTTTTATTAAAATTAGTATTTTGTAGCAGTTCCTTTTTATTATTAGTTAGATGATAATAAACATATTTTAAATTTATAAAATGAAAGCAGGTTGTATTATGAACAGTAAAATAGAAAATGTCAATTGTGAATTAGATGATAGTTTACCAACATTAGTGGGTCAATTATTAATAGAAAAAAATATTTCGATTTCTAGTGCTGAATCATGTACAGGAGGCATGTTTGCGCAAACTTTAACAGATATACCTGGAATCTCAAGTGTCTTTGATAGAGGTATTGTGACCTATAGTAATAAGGCTAAAATGGAAGAATTAGGGGTAAAGGAAGATACTTTAAAAAACTATGGTGCAGTTAGCAAGCAAACTGCTATTGAAATGGCAGAAGGAATACAAAAAGTTGCTAAAACAAGAATCGGTGTTTCTGTTACAGGAGTAGCTGGTCCTGGGGGAGGCACTCCAGAAAAACCAGTTGGATTAGTTTATGTTTGCGTCGTATTTGATGAAAAAAGAGAATGCAGAGAATTAAGGCTTAAAGGTGATAGAAAGTCTAATAGGATTATGTCTATGCTAAATATGTATGATATAATAAAAGGACTTGTTAAATAAAAGAAATAATTATAAGAAATAACAAATAACTTGACTTGGAAAATAATGGATAATATAATTTGATTAACAATATTTTACATTATGCTTTAGAAAAGCAAAAAAAGTATTGACCAAATGCTATTGATAAGTTATTATGGATAAAGAACAAATGTTCATAGTTTTAGGAGGATAGGTAAATGGCAGCTAATAAAGAAGTCAATGTAAATATAAATAAAGCGGAAAAGGATAAAGCTTTAAAGGAAGCTATGGCTCATATCCAAAAGCAGTTTGGAAAAGGGGCTATCATGAAGCTGGGAGATGATTCTGCTAAATTAAATATTGAGTCAATATCTACAGGCTCTTCAAGCCTTGATATTGCTACTGGTATAGGAGGAATTCCTAGAGGAAGAATTATTGAAATTTATGGACCTGAATCTTCAGGTAAAACAACTCTTACTCTTCATATTATTGCGGAAGCTCAGAGAGCTGGAGGAAAAGCTGCTTTTATCGATGCAGAACATGCCCTTGATCCTGAATATGCTAGAAATTTAGGCGTTGATATAGATGAACTAATTGTGTCACAGCCTGACACAGGAGAACAAGGTCTTGAAATTTGTGAGATGCTTGTTAGAAGTGGAGCACTAGATGTTGTAGTTGTTGACTCAGTAGCTGCTTTAGTACCTAGAGCTGAAATTCAAGGAGAGATGGGAGATAGTCATGTAGGTCTTCAAGCTAGACTTATGTCACAAGCTCTTAGAAAATTAACTGGAAGTATTAACAAATCAAAGACTTCGGTAGTTTTTATAAATCAGCTTCGTGAAAAGGTTGGTGTTATGTTTGGAAACCCTGAAACTACCACTGGAGGTAGGGCACTTAAATTCTATTCAACTATGAGATTTGATGTAAGAAGAATTGAGAGCATAAAATCTGGAGATGCCGTTTTAGGAAATAGAACTAGAGTTAAAATTGTGAAAAACAAGGTTGCACCTCCATTTAAACTGGCTGAATTTGATATTATGTATGGTACTGGGATTTCCAGAGAAGGTGACGTACTTGATTGTGGTGTTGAAGCTAAGATAGTAGAGAAAGCTGGTTCATGGTATAGCTTTGACGGAAACAGGATTGGACAAGGACGAGAAAATGTTAAAAGGTACTTAAGTGAAAATCCTGAAATTCTAAATAAAATAGAAGCATTATTAATGGAAACGATGAATCCTAAAAAAGAAGAGGCTCAAGAGTCTGATTTAGTAGTAGATGAAGACGGAGTAGTTATTGAATAGGATTAATAAACAAAAATAATGTTTATTATACATAAAAAAGGTTTGACACAACATGTCCGATATGATATTATACATTATTGTAAGCCGCTCAGAATGGGTTTTTTATAAAGCGATTTCATATTGAAAAAGCTACCCTTAGATGGCGAGACTGGATAGAGGAGGTAAAGACGATATGTACGCAGTAGTTGAAACAGGTGGAAAGCAGTATAGAGTACAAGAAGGAGATATAATCGCAGTTGAAAAACTAGATTTAGAAGTTGGCGAAAAAATCAATTTTGAAAAAGTACTTTTAATCAGCGATGGAGAAACAGTTAAGGTTGGAGCTCCTTACGTAGATGCTTGTAACGTAAATGGAACTGTAGTTGAACATGGCAAAGGTCAGAAGGTTATTATCTTCAAGTACAAAGCTAAAAAAGATTACAGAAAGAAACAAGGACACAGACAGCCTTATACAATGATTAAAATTGAAAAGGTTTCTGCAAGAAGAGCTAGAAGAACAAAAGCGGAAATTGAGGCTGCAGAAGCAGAATAAAATAGCTTATCATTGATAGGCTAACTTATCATAGTAGCCAAGAAATTGGTGACACAGCACAAGAAAAAAGGAGGTGTAATCTATGGCAAGTAAGAAGGGAGTAGGAAGCTCCAAGAACGGTCGTGATAGTGAGTCGAAACGTTTAGGCGTTAAGAGAGGCGACGGTCAGTACGTAAGTGCTGGTAGTATCCTAGTTAGACAGAGAGGAACTAAGTTCCACCCTGGTAATAACGTAGGTATTGGTGGAGATGATACTTTATTTGCTAAGGTTGATGGAGCTGTAAAGTTCGAAAGATATGACAAAACAAGAAAGCAAGTAAGCGTTTATCCTAAAGAAGCTTAAATTGATTCAAAAGCCCCTATTTATAGGGGCTTTTAAAATATTTTGTTTAATGGGATTTTTTTGTATAGGAAGGAGAGGCTCGAGTATGTTTGTTGATAGAGCCAGAATAACAATTAAATCAGGTAAGGGTGGCAATGGTGCAGTAACTTTTAGAAGAGAACCCTTTGTCCCTGAAGGTGGTCCAGATGGCGGAGACGGCGGTAAAGGCGGCGACGTTATTTTCGAGGCTGATTCGAATCTTAGAACTCTTATGGACTTTAGATATAAGAGAAAGTATGAAGCTGAAAATGGACAAAACGGCATGAAGAAAAAAAGATTCGGGAAAAAAGGTCAAGATCTTGTTATAAAAGTACCACCAGGAACGGTTGTAATAGATGAAGAAACTAAATTAGTTATGAAGGATCTTATAAATCATGGAGATAGCTTTGTTGCTGCTAGAGGTGGCAAAGGTGGTAAGGGAAACGTAAACTTTAAAAATTCAGTAAGACAAGCTCCGAATTTTGCTGAGTCTGGTGGATTTGCAAAAGAAAGAAACGTAATCCTGGAAATGAAGCTTATTGCAGATGTTGGCTTGGTAGGATTCCCTAATGTAGGAAAATCAACTATATTATCAGTTTCAACAAATTCAGAACCTAAAATTGCAAATTACCATTTTACAACAATTGAACCTAACTTAGGTGTGGTAGAAATTTTTGATAATGGTTTTGTTTTGGCAGATATTGCCGGCATAATAGAAGGTGCACACCAAGGGGCTGGTTTAGGACATAAATTTTTAAAGCATATTGAAAGAACCAAGGTTCTTATTCATGTTGTTGATATATCTGGATCTGAAGGTAGAGATCCAATTGAAGATTTTGATAAAATTAATAATGAACTTAAATTATATAATGAAAAGATTGCATCTAAGCCTCAAATTGTAGCAGCTAATAAAATAGACATGATAGATGAGGATGATCCTAAATATTTAGAATTTAAGGCATATGTAGAATCTAAAGGAATAAAAGTATTCCCTGTTTCTGCGCCTATAAATATTGGAATTCATGAATTATTAGCTGAAGCAGCAACGATGTTAGATAAATTGGCTTTAGAAGCACCAGAAGAAGAATATGAATATGAAATCTTTGATTTCGAAAAAGATGATATAGAGGAAGACTTTAAAGAAGTTTATACTTCCGTAGCTTCAGATGGGGCCTTCGTTATAACTGGTAAACAGCTAAAGAAGATTTTTGATTCCACTAACTTTAATGACGGTGGTTCCTTGAGATATTTATACAAATATATCGAGAAGAAGGGAGCACTAGAAGAGTTAAAGGAAAAAGGTCTTGAAGAAGGTGACACAATAAGAATCTTTGATTATGAATTTGAATATTTTGAAGAATATTAAATAAATTTAGGCAGTTCAAACGGACTGCCTATTAATTTGTGAATAATGGTATTATTTGAACAACTCCTACGTATTAATAAATATGAAGGGGGAATAGCTATGGGAATTGTAAAGCAAACCGCTATTTGTGTAATTATTGGAGCAGTTTTTATATCCTGTCAAGCTTCGGAAAATAAGGCTATTGGAAAAGTTACCAAAGAAGTAGAGACTGTTGTTTTAAAAGATTATTCAGTTTCAGAAATAAAAGAAAATTGTATTAATACCATAAAGAATGTTAAAGAATTAAAAGATAGAACGAAAAAGGCTATGGAGTATACAGAGGAAACTCTGGCTAAATATAGAGAAGATGTGATATAATATTTAGTTAGGTATAACTATATTTATTATGGAATAGTATTGAAAGGTTTGGTAATTATGTTACATAAACGCTTAACTGTTGAAGAGTGTTTTGATTTACTTAAAAAATATAATACTCCACCGCATGTTGTTAGACATTGCAAAGCTGTAGCTGATGCAGCAGTTAAATTAGCATTAGCATTAAATGAAAATGGTAGTAATTTAGATATAGATTTAATAAGGGGGGCTGCTCTAATTCATGATATTGCAAGAGTTGAAGAACATCATGAGGAAAGAGGAGCACAAATAATAAGAGCACTTGGATATGATGATGAAGCAGAAATTATTGGTGCTCATATGACTTATGACTTAAAAAAAGAAATAGATGAACTTAAAGAGATTGATCTTGTTTGTTTTGGAGATAGAGTTGTTAAAGAAGACAAATATGTTGGATTGGCAGAAAGAATGACCTATGTTATAAACAAGGTTAAAGATAGGCCTAATGCTGTAGCGAGAATAATGTTAAAGCAGGCTGAAACAGAAGTACTACTAGCCAAAATAGAGGACAGGCTTGGTATTACTATAGATGAATTAATGACTAAGGAAAGGTAATATTAATGAACTCGAATTTTAATTTAGATAATATACTTAAAAGGGTTGAAAAACCTGCTAGGTATATTGGCGGAGAGCTGAATTCGGCTAATAAAGAACTTAAGGAAGATATGACTAGGTTTTGTTTTGCATTTCCCGACACATATGAAATAGGTATGTCTTATTTAGGTATGCAAATTTTATATAATGTTTTAAATAAACAGGAAAATATTTTTTGTGAAAGAGTATTTTCACCAGGACTAGATATGGAACAAATTCTAAGAGATGAAGATATTCCTATCTTCACATTGGAGACAAAAACTCCAGTAAATGCTATGGACTTTTTAGGTTTTACTCTCCAATATGAACTTTCTTTTACTAATGTTTTAAATATTATGGATCTTGCAGGTATACCACTTAAGAGTGAAGAAAGAAATGAAAACTATCCTATTATTATTGCAGGGGGACCTTGTGCTTATAACCCAGAGCCTTTAGCAGATATAGTAGATGTTTTTTTAATTGGCGATGGTGAAGAGCTTTTAATTAAGCTCTTTGATGAATATCAGATTTCCAAGAAAGCTGGAGAGGATAGAGAAACCTTTTACAAAAGAATTGTTAAATTTCAGGGAGTATATATTCCTAAATTTTATAATCCAATCTATGGTGAAAATGGTCAAATTGTTAAAGTGGACAAGTTATATGAGGGAGCACCAGATAAGGTTTTAAGGTGCATTATTCCAGATTTGAATGGAATAGATTTCCCTGTAGAGCCAATAGTTCCTTTCATTGAGACTGTGCACGATAGAGCAGTTATAGAGACATTTAGAGGATGTACACGTGGTTGTCGTTTTTGTCAGGCGGGCATAATTTATAGACCTGTTAGAGAAAGAAAAATGGAACTAATTGAAGACTTGGCGAAAAAGCAGCTTGAAAATACTGGACATGAGGAATTGTCATTATTGTCCCTATCAACAAGTGATTATTCAAAATTTGAAGACCTTGCTACAAATTTAATGCATATATGTAAGAATAATAATGTTTCATTATCCTTACCATCTCTTAGATTGGATTCTTTTTCTTTTAAAGTATTAGAAGAAATACAAGGATATAAAAAATCTGGTTTGACATTTGCTCCTGAAGCAGGAAGTCAGAGGCTTAGAGATGTTATAAATAAATGCATTACAGAAGAAAACATATATGGATCAGTTGAGCAGGCTCTTGAATTGGGATGGAAGCATATAAAGTTGTATTTTATGGTTGGCCTTCCTACTGAGACTTTTGAAGACTTAGATGGAATTGTGGAAATTGCATCCAATATTGTTGAAATAAATAGAAAAATAAATGGTAAGGGTAGATTTAATGTTACGGTAAGTGTTTCAAATTTCGTTCCAAAGGCAAACACTCCATTCCAATGGATGGCACAAAATTCCGCTGAACAATTTACTGAAAAGCATAATTATCTTAGAGATAAACTAAGACCTATAAAAGGTGTGACTTTTAATTATCATGGTACAGATACAAGTGTTTTAGAGGCTGTTTTTGCTAGAGGTGATAGACGACTTTCTAAAACTTTAATTCGAGCTTTTCAATTAGGCTGTAAATTTGATGGTTGGACGGAGCATTTTAAATATAATTTATGGTTACAAGCTTTTGAAGAGACTGGTGTAAATAAAGGATTTTATGCTAGTAGAGAAAGAGAGTATGAAGAAATTCTTCCTTGGAATATTATCGATTGTGGTGTAACTGAAGAATTCTTTATTAGAGAAAATGAAAAGGCTAAGAAGGAGGAAACAACACAAGATTGTAGAAACGGTTGTGTTGGATGTGGCATGAATAGAAATGTTAAGTGTGAAATGGAGGGTGTTAATGGCTAAATATGTATTAAAATTCTCCAAGGAAGGGTATTTTAAATATACCTCACATTTGGATTTGCTAAGATTTTTTAAAAGAAGTTTTAAACGTGCTGGTATAAAGTTAAAATATTCACAAGGCTTTAATCCTCATCCTAAAATGGCTTTTGCTCAGCCTCTATCTTTGGGATATTCAAGCATTGGAGAATTATTAGAATTTGAAACATCAGAAAATCTTTTAGAGGAAGATTTTAAAAATAAGCTCAATAGTATAATGCCTATGGGGTTAAAAATTCTTGATTGTGTTGAATATAAAGAAGAAGGTAAAACTTTAGCCGCACTTGCTGAATCGGCAGAATATGTTATAGGCATGCCCTTTGGAGAAGAAGCATTGGGTGGTAAGGACTGTGAACAAATTTGTGAAGAATTTCTTGCACAAGAGAGCATATTTGTAAAGAAAAAGAAGAAAAAATCTAAGGAATTAGTGGACGTAGATATAAAAAATAAAATAAGAAAATTAGAATTTTCTATTGTAAATGACAAAATGATTATCTTGGCTAAATTAGATGCAGGAAGTGAGTCTAACTTAAGTCCTGAACTTCTTATAGATGCTTTAGTGAGATTTTTAGGCATGGAGATATCAAGATATGATATAGAAGTTCTAAGGAAAAAAATTATGTTTAGCAATAAATTTACAATGTAAGAAAAACTTATAATTGACATCCATAATTTACCAATGTAAAATAAAGGAAATTAATAATATTGTTAATTTAATATTTATTTACAGGGGGTATTTTATGAAAAGTTTTTTTAATAGGGATTATGTTGAAAATTTTGTTAGGTATCATAAAAAAACTATAATAAAGGTAGTTGCAGGCTTTATGCTTTTTGTGACTGCCTTTTTAGTTTTTTGTATTCGTGATTATGAAAATGAAGGAAACGAATTTAGATTAATTGATAATGTAGATGAAGAAACTATTGAGGTAAATAATCAAAATTTTATTGCTAAAGAAAAAGCAAATAAATCCAATGACAGTGAAGAAGAAATTGATAAAGATAAAGAAAACAAAAAAATATATGTTGATATATCAGGAGCAGTTGAAAAGCCTTATGTTTATGAAATGCAGTCAGGTTCTAGAGTTTACGAGGCTATAGAGCTAGCGGGAGGACTAAAGAATGATGCGGATGTAAGTAATCTTAATTTAGCTCAAGTTTTAAAAGATGAGGACAAAATAGTTATTTTTACTAATGATGAAATAGAAGAAGGTAATGTTAATGAATTAACAAAAAATACCACTTGTTCCATCGTACAGTCCCAAAATGATAGTCAAGGAGATATGAATATAAATTCACAAAATTTAATTAATATTAACACAGCTACATCTGAAGACTTACAAACTATAACAGGTATAGGACCCTCAACTGCAGAAAAAATAATTTCGTATAGGGGGGAGCACGGAAAATTTGATAAAATTGAGGACATAATGAATGTTAGTGGGATTGGAGAAAAAACTTTTAAAAAATTTAAAAGCAAAATTACTGTTTAAAATATACAAAGTTGTTAAAACTACCTTGTGAGAGGTGGTTTTATGTTTACAAGAAAAAAAAGCTTATTTAAGCGAAAAGGATTTTATATAACTTTAGTAGCTATGCTGAGTATTGTGTATATGCTTGGCAGTTTGATAGCTGCACCAGAGGAAGTTAATCAAGTTGATGTTGATAATGAAAAAGTAAATATTAGCACAAATGCAAAACAAAAAGTAGAGCAAGATAATTGCGAAAATAATACAGATTTTGAAAATAATTATGATGATTTTGAAAATAGTGCAGTAGATTCAAATAATAATGTTCAAGAAAATCAATCAAGTGAATATTATTTAGTTAAGGAGTCTGATGGGTTGATAAAAGTTTATAAATATGACAAAGAAGGTGAAGAAGAATTATTGAGAACTACAGAGATACTCTATTCACTTCTTAGTGAAGATGACCAACAGTTATTTTCAAAAGGATATAAATTAGAAACAGAAGAAGAATTATTAGAATTATTACAAGATTTTGAAAGCTAGGAGTTATTTGCTTTATGGAAAGAATAAAAGTACATGGAATAGTAAAGACATTATGCGTATTTGCTTTATTGATTGGTGTTATAACAAGTATTTCATTATTTATTAAACATAATGAAGAACCGACACCAGCAGCTATAAGCGTTTTATCTGAGAAAGTTTTAATGCCAGGCGGACAGTCTGTTGGCGTTAAGATGGATGTAAAAGGAGTTCTTATTGTTGGTCTTCAAGAAATTGAAACCATTACTGGAGAAGTTGTTAATCCAGGTCTGCTATCTGGATTACAAATTGGAGATACAATTTTAGAGATAAATGGACAAAAAGTTTACAGAGCGGCAGAAGTACAAAAAGTCGTAAATAAAATTAGAGGAGAAGTTTTGCTGAAACTTCAGCGAAAAAATGATATTATAGAGATAAGCCTAACTCCCGTAATAGCAAAAACAGACAACATGTATAAGCTAGGAATATGGGTAAAGGATAAAACAGCAGGAATTGGCACTTTAACTTACTATGATCCGCAAAATGATTATTTCGGAGCATTGGGTCATGCGATTACAGATCCAGAAACATCTGCAATTTTACCAGTAGCTGAGGGTGAATTGGTTAATTCCAAAGTTGAATCCGTAAAACAAGGCAAAATAGGAGAACCAGGTGAAATAAGGGGCATTTTCTATGAAGCTGATGCACCATTAGGAAGTTTACGAAAAAATACGGAATTTGGTATTTTTGGTGACCTATATGGAGGAATCCCAAACACTTATTATAAAGAGCCATTGCCAATTGCATATCAAGAATCTGTTACTATAGGACCAGCATATATATTAACTACTTTAGATAATAATAAAGTGGAATGTTTTGAAATAGAAATTGAGAAGTTGACAAAACAAAGTAAACCTGATACAAAAAGTATGACAATAAAAGTAACAGATAAAAGACTTTTGAAAAAAAGTGGTGGAATTGTTCAAGGAATGAGTGGTAGTCCAATCATACAAAATGGAAGATTAATAGGGGCCGTAACCCATGTATTTGTAAATAATCCAGAGAAAGGTTATGGTATATATATTGAGTGGATGCTGGAAGAGCAGATATCGAAAAATAGCGAAAAATGACGGAACTTTTGTGTATTTTCTGAAAAATACTGTTGCATAAAATACAGAAAGAGTATAAATTAATATATGCTGGAGTAATGCTAAGAAAGATAACAATCTATGATGATTGTTATTAAATTAAGGGGGACATGTGATGACAAAAATAAGTATCGGAATTGCGGATGACAATAAAGAATTTTGCGAGATTCTGAACGATTATTTCACAGAACAAGAAAATATTGATATTACTTTCGTAGCAAATGATGGAATACAGACTGTAGATTGTGTTAAAAAGTTCTTACCAGATGTTTTGATTCTTGATATGATTATGCCACATCTGGACGGTCTTGGTGTTTTGGAGAATATAAATAATATTGATTTACCAAAATATCCAAAAACCATAATGCTTTCGGCAGTAGGACAAGAATCGATTACTCAGAAAGCAACTAAATTAGGCGCTGAATATTATTTGGTTAAGCCTTTTAATTTAGGCGTCTTATCGAAAAGAATTAATCAGCTTTTCGGAGAGCAGCTTGAGGAAAATACGGGTAAGTTAACTAGCATAAAAACTGTGGTGAACAATAACCCAGAAAAGACTAGTAATGATTTGGAAGTTGATATAACAAATATTATTCACGAGGTGGGAGTGCCGGCACATATTAAAGGCTATAAGTACTTAAGAGATGCAATTACTATGGTAGTTGAAGATATGGATTTGCTTGGTGCAGTTACAAAGGAATTGTATCCTGCTATTGCAAAAATTAATAGTACGACACCAAGCCGAGTAGAAAGAGCTATCAGGCATGCTATAGAAGTTGCATGGAATAGAGGCAAGATTGAGACTATAAATAATCTATTTGGATATACTGTACATAATGACAAGGGAAAACCGACTAACTCAGAATTTATTGCAATTATAGCTGATAAACTAAGATTAGAACGTAAAATTTCTTAATGAGATGTATATTGTAATGTATTTTAATAAAGAAATATTTAATGGTGCTTATTCGATGAATTAGCACCATTTATTTATATTTACACAATAGAAAAAGTAATTATTGCTTTTCGTATTGTATAAATAATTGAAATGTAGTTATAAAAATATCCATTTTTTATTTGTTGACAGTAATTGAGCTTTTGTTATATAATTAAAAAACATGTTTGTGTGCCAAAACTTATGTTCAAAAATAAGGAAAGGTTGATATATATGATTTATGGATATGCGAGTGTTTCAGTAAAAGGTAATTTTGAGTCAAATACTATAGAAGAACAGAAAAAACTGATAAAACAAAGATATCCTAGTGCTGAAATGATAATTGAAAAATATGATAACCCAAAAGACAGACCCATTTTGGAAGAATGCATTAACAATATGTATGGGGGAGATACGCTAGTAGTTTCTAAATTAGATAGACTTTGTGGAACTATAAAAGAGGGTATTAATTTAATTGAAAGAGCATTAAGTAAAAATATTCGTGTTAATATTATTAATATGGGTATGATTGATGGAACACATAGTGGAAGAATGATCGTCAATATCATGAATGCTATTTCAGAATTTGACAAAGCTATGATTGTAGAAAGAACACAAGTAGGAAAGGCTGTTGCAAAGACAAGGGAAGGCTTTAAGGAAGGTAGACCTAAAAAATTTACCGAAGAAGAAATACAAGAAGCTCTTATTTTGTTGCAAACAAATAGTTACAAAGTTGTAGAAGAAAAAACAGGAATAAGCAAAAGTACTTTGATAAGAGCGAAAAAAGTATAAAAAATAAAAAATAGTAGTAATTTATATTTTATTAAAGAAAGGAATAGAAAATGCTTTCAAAAGAGAAAATTGATAGAATTAATGAACTGGCAAGGAAATCAAAATCTGTCGGATTAACGGCTGATGAGAAAGAAGAACAACAAATCTTAAGAAAAGAATATTTAGCAAATTTTAGAGAAAACTTTAGAGGTCAGCTTGAAAGAATAGAAATTGTTGACGAAGTTGAAGAAGAAGTCGAAATTGCAGAGAAAGTGGATTAATTTTTTTATGGACAAACAGCGAGAAATAACAAATTTCTCGCTGTTTTATTTATATAGTATTTCTGGAGGTATATGAGTTATGAAGAAATACTATCATTTATTCACATTTGTTGCGATTATCGTCATCATTATAAGTATTTTTTCGGGATTTAGTAATCCTGTAGAAAAAGACATTGTAAAGGATATATTGGAACAAAGAACAAATGTAATGCAAAAAGCTTTTTATAATCAAATTACAAAAGAAAAAGCAGAGGAGGAATTGGAAAAAATAGAAACATATCCTATAATAACAGAGGATATAAAGCAATTAAGGCAATGGGACGATACCCAGTTAGATGTAGTAAAGAAAATGAGCTTTACGAAAGTTGAGCAAGAAAAAAATTTGTTAGAATATATGACATATAGGGTAGATATTATATGGGAGATGAGTGGACTAAGTGAAGACTACTTTACGGAGGGGAAATACCACGTAGTTTTGAAAAAGGTCAATGACCAATATAAGTTGTCCTGTTTTGATGTTATTTAGAGAAAAAATAGGTTTATATCATATTTATTTACTAGGAAATTTAAAAAAGGGGTTTATATTTTTGGAAATGTTGGTATAATATTATATTGTAAATTGAATTTTATGTAAATAAAAGGAGCAAATTATGCGACAAGTATATCTAGACTATGCAGCGACGACTCCTGTAAGGGAAGACGTTATGAAAGCAATGATTCCATATTTCACAGAAATGTTTGGAAACCCATCCAGCTTATATACAATAGGTTCCGCTTCTAGAGAAGCTATGGAAAATGCCAGAGGACAAGTTTCTAAACTTGTTAATGCTCAAAATAAAGAAATATTTTTCACATCTTCAGGGACAGAGGCTGACAAT
>DAMCXN010000052.1:14127-19160 GCA_032096995.1 Aminipila sp. | reverse complement strand
CTACATCTCCAAAAGAATGCCCTATAGGCTTATCCATATCATATACTTCTGAAGACAATCTTCCATAATAATTTAACATCCTTTGCACCCTTCTTTCTTAACTTATTCTAAATAATTATTATAATCTATATCATAAACTTTAATTTTCTATTAATCACAAGCTACTATCTTTATTCTACTTTTCTAACAGGAACATAAATATCCATTACAGTATCCTGTCTATAGTGACAGCGTTCATCGTAAAATTCAAAATCAAGTTTACTTTCGTCGTAAATATATCCACTATCTTTAAACCAATCTTCAAAAATATATTTCCATGTGCTTGCAATAATCTTTGCGAACTCCTTTTGTTCTTCGTCATTGCTGGTATCAACAGGGGTAGTTGTAAAAACCGCATACTTCGCTTCTGGGACTTCTACTGTTATCATATTTCCCTCTACCTTTGAAAAGTCATCAACAATTACACCTAAAAGATATATTGCATTTCCATCTTCAGATAATGGAACACACAATCCCACTTCACCATGTTTAGGAGGATTTAAAATTTTATACATTTTGTTTTCTAAATTTTCACCATCATAATTGCTCCAGAAAGATGCAATATCCTTTGTATATGTGCCTCCAGCAACATTTGTTTTAATTCCATAGCCAGCCACCTTAAACCCAGGTCTTTTTACAATAACAGGGTTCATAATATAACCTCCAATTTCAAACATAGTTTTTATATCACCATATCCAGCCATGCGTGTAATATACTGTCTAGGACTATAACCATATGCTTTACGAAAAGCCTTGGTAAAGCCACTAGGCGTTTCGAATCCATAATCCAAAGCAATGTCAATAATTTTTCTGCCTTTGAATAATTCTGTGGCCGCTAAAGACAACCTGCGTCCTCGAATGTATTCCATAACAGAAACTCCCTTGCATAGACTAAAGACTCTGCAAAAATGATAAAGAGAGTACCCAGATTTATTAGCAACTTCTTCAATAGTAATATTTTCTTTTATATGATCTTCAATGAATTTAATACACTCCTCAATATCTTTCCTATAATTCAATGTATACCTCCACACGACTTTCCTAAATACTGTATTTTTATTATAACAACCTATTTGAAAAGAAACTGTTCCTGTTTTGCTACATATTGATAAATTAAAACTTTGTATATAAACAATATCATAGAGAGATCACTTGGCACTATATTATAATTCAAAATCTTATGATTCTGATGTTTTATTAAGTTTTTAGGCATATATGAAAACAAAGACATTAAGCTTCTTTCTTAATGTCTCTGATATTTCTTACTTTAAATTTTCAAATAAAGGTTACTCTTATTTTGCCAGTGTAAACCCCGTATACTTATATTTATCTAACTTTCATACCAATAATATCATGGTAAAAATTTAATTAAGCTCATTTTCTATGTTCAAAGCCTTTTTCGGGAGACCACTCACAGCTGCCTTTCATTTCATAATGGCAATTGCAGCACTCATCACCGTCACCTAGAGTTTTGGTACGCTTAAAACCATTTCCCATAAGGTTTGCAAATAAGTAATCCATTCTGCAAATACCTGGCAAAAGTCCATCTGCAGCAAGATCATGAGAGAGATTTTTCATCGCACAACTTTTTATGTTAATTTCAAAGCTGTTTGCATCAATGCTACGATATTCAATTCGCCAATCGTAAGGATGAAGCTTATTTTCATACTGCCTGGTAAGGTGTTTCTTTGCTTTTTTGCGGAAACTACTAAAATATGTTTTTCCTATTAAGTGAAGAAAAGGCTTTGGAAGAGTGGTTGCCATTTTTTCGTTCATCATCCAAATATTTTGAATGGTTTCCTCCTGTGAAAGGCCAAGCTCCAAAAAGGTCTTATACCATGATATATATGAAGGAGAAAACTTGTAATTAAATAAAAAAATACTCTTGCCTATATCTGGCACCCTTTGCAGAATCTTTTCAAGGAATTCACGTGATTGTTTTTTGAACTTCAACCAAAAATCAATACCATATTTATCAATCAACTTTTTTTTACTTCTGAGCATGGTAAGGTTATAAATCAGCCTATACATAAACCACTAACCTCCTTTTTTTCTGCTATTTCTTCTAGTTCACCCATTCTCTTAATAGGTGTATGTTTATATAAACACTCCCTTTTAAATGTTTTATATTATTTCTTTTTTGATTTAACTTCTGCTTTTCTCTGGTTTTCATTAACCCTGTATTTAACAATCTCCCTTACCAGCTCAAGGGGCAATGGTTTATCCATAGGAAACTGTACCGACCCTTTTGCTCCTTTATAAACGGATAGTTCTTTTTTGAAAGCCTCTATTCCTGTAGGAGTTGGGTAGAACCCTATATGGTTCTTATGTTTAGCAAAATGGACCAGATTGCCCTGGAAATAAAATGTAGGCATTTGATAGCTGATCTTTTCTTCAGCCTCTGGAGCAGTTTCCTTTATCACCTGCCTAAGTTCAAGAAGAATAACCTGAACTTCGCTTGGAAATTGCAAAATGTATTCATCAATGGTATTAATTATAGTTTTGTTTTTTTCCATAAAGAAATCTCCTTCCTTATAAATTCTCCATATACTCAAGTTTATCTTTTCTTACGCCTAAACATCTCCTAAAATCAATATACTTTTTATTACTAGACTTAATTTTCTTATTTGCAGCTATTCCAAAGTCAGAAGAACCT
This sequence comes from Aminipila sp., assembly GCA_032096995.1. Taxonomy (GTDB): domain Bacteria; phylum Bacillota; class Clostridia; order Peptostreptococcales; family Anaerovoracaceae; genus Aminipila. The sequence continues at coordinate 16,465 of DAMCXN010000052.1, read as the reverse complement.
CCGCAGCCCATTGAATGGATTCTAAATAGCCCTTAGAAAGAAGTGCTGTATCTATTTCGATAATATCAGCGAACTTCTGAACTTCAGCCCAATCTCCCCGTTCATATGCAAAAATCAATTTACAGATTGGTTTGAAATCTCCCTCTCTATATACAAGAGCATTAAAAACGTTCTCTGATAATAGCATCCCCTCCAGTGCTTCTGACATTGGCTTATCTAAAATAGCGTCTAGCACGCTAAACAAGCACATCATTGAAACTTCCTCTATGTGTTCTTTAAATTTACTATTACTCGCCACATGCTCGCTGAATTTGGATCGAACCAAAGACAATTTCATCAGTTCCACAGGCTTAGCCTGAGAAATATCCTGAAGCATTAGTACATTTATCCATCTCTCCAGTTCTTTAAAACCCATTCTTATTAAAGCCTTTTTTATTGAATTAAAAGAATCTTCACTTTTTTTATTACTCATAACCCGCATCACGCTATATGCAAGATTTACATCTGATTCAATTATGCTAGTTATAGTATTATAAGAAGGCTCTTCCTTTTTTAATTCATTGATAATTCTGGAATATTGAACCTTCGAAGATTTTCTTGCATTTGAGCTTCCCACAATCTTGGGTCTGCTAAAAAAATACCCTTGGAATAAATGGAATCCCATTTCTACTGCCTTCTGAAATTGCTCATCGGTTTCGATTTTTTCTGCTAGAATAATTTTATTTTGTGAAAGTGCTTTATTAACATCATCTATAATAGTATCAAGAGGTGTAAGCATAATATCATATTTAATGATATCAGCTATTGGTACAATAGGATAAGAACTAAAACTCTCTTCAAAATCATCCAGAGCTATTTTATATCCTTTTCTTCTTAGATATTTAAGTCTTTCAATAAGATTATAATCTATTTTTACAGTTTCAAGCACTTCAATAACAAGTGTATCGGAATTAATTAATTCAATGGTATCTGACATGATAAAATCGTAGTCAAAGTTTACAAACGCCTTTGTTTTTCCTACAACCTGGTTTATCCCTTGTTCAAGAAGACCTCCAAGTACCGTAGCTGTGGCAGAACTGGAAGATGTATTTCTAAATTCTTTAGCATTGGAATCTGATCTGAACAAGAGCTCGTATCCGTAAATTTTCATGGACTTATTAAAAATAGGTTGCCTAGCAATAAACATATTACACCACTGCTTTCTTTGAATTTATCACTATGTTATCTACATTTTAGCATATTTTTAACAGGCAAAAAATAGATTTTTTTGCCCCCAAATTGCTATGAAACCACATAAGCTTGTGATAAAACCTTACCTATTGATAGTTTGTCCTGAAAGAATCAATGCTGCATAGTTCTTAAGTTTATTACATTTTTTATTGGGTTATGATAAAATAGGTAGGACACTGAAATGAGCTTGGAGGCTGAATCATGAATATAAAATTATTAGAAGCCTTTTTAGCTGTTGTGGATCATAAAACCATGTCTGCTGCAGCTAATAAACTTTTCACTACACAACCCAACATTTCACTCATGATTAAGGATTTAGAAAATTACTATTCCACAACATTATTTAATCGTGTTTCTAGGAGACTCTATTTAACTCCTGAAGGGCAAAGATTAGAAAAATATGCACGAAAAGTAATGGCTGATTTTAAAGAAATGAATGAAGCAATGTTTAATGAAAACAAGATAATTCGCATTGGCAGCAGTGTTACCGTTGGCCAGTACTTATTAAACGGATATCTTAATAAGTTAAAATCCTTCATGGAAAATATAACGTTTGAAGTGGTGATTAACAATACTGCAGAAATAGAAAGTTTAATATTGAACAATAGAATTGATATAGCTATTGTTGAAGGTAAAATTAATTCAAAAAATATAACCCAAGTTGAGATTTTAAAGGATGAGTTAATAGCCGTAATTAGTTATGATTATCCTCTTGATAATAATATTAAAAACTTATCAGATTTGGAACTATTACCATGGATTTCTCGTGAAGAGGGCAGCCATAATAGAAATCAATTTGAAATTGACATGAATGAAAGAAAAATTTATCCACAGGTAGTTTTTAGAGCAACAAATTTAGAAACTATTATACAAGCTGTTGAAAATCAATATGGCTTTGCTATTATTTCTAAAATGGCTGCTGAAGAAGCATTAAAAAAGCAAAGTTTAAAACAATTAAACTTTGCTGACTATAGCTGTCCACGTTCAATAAGATATATTTATAATAGAAATCATGGTAAAGATCCAATTATATCTCAGATTTTAGATTGTATTAATAATTAATTGCAGTATAGTACCCAGGATACCTGTTCCTATAATAATACTTACC
>DAMCXN010000052.1:10040-14117 GCA_032096995.1 Aminipila sp. | reverse complement strand
ACTTTAAACTTTCTAAGAATTATAAATCCACCTATAAATAGAGAAAATTCCAGCCATCTAAATTGGCTAAGTGCTATGTTATTAAAATCGGTATTAAATAATGCAAGGACTAAAATTGAAGCACCTGCGCTGCCAATTAAAGCTACCACAGCAGGCCTAAGAGCTCCTAGTACAGTTTGAACTCCGGAAAAATTCCTGTATTTATAATAAAAATGAGCAAGGGTTAAGCAAATGATAAATGCAGGAAGAATACATCCAAGGGTGCATACTACTGCCCCTAAAGGACCATATACCCTTTGTCCAACAAAGGTAGCTGAATTGATTGAAATTGGTCCTGGAGTCATTTCAGCAATGGTAATTAAATCTGTAAATTCACTCATAGTTAGTAATTTATGATTATTAACCACTTGTTCTTGTATAAGCGGTATTGCTGCATATCCCCCGCCAACACTAAATAATCCTACTTGTATAAAACTAATGAACAGAGTCCATAGAAGTCCCATTGCTTTTCTCCTTTCTATAGTTCAAAAATACAGTAATAAGTCCAATTGCTATGCAGAAAAATATGATATACATAGCACTAAGCTTAAAGAAATAGGTTCCTATAAAAGCAGCTATCATAACAATTATGTAAAGAACATTCTTTGTTTTAATTACATTTTTCCCCAAATTAACAACCACATCTAAAATTACAGCAGCTACTCCAGCTCTCATTACCTGTAAAGCAATTGAAATTATATGGCTATTCTTAAATTCTTTATAGAAAATTGAAATAAGTGAAATGATAACAAAAGGGGGAATTATTGTACCTAATATGGCAACTATACTTCCTAAAATGCCATGGATTCTATACCCTAATATCACACTTGCATTCACTGGAATAGGACCTGGACTTGATTGTGCAATAGCAGAAATATCCAGCATTTCATCTTCAGCTAACCAATTTAATTCTTCAACAAACTTCTTCTTATAGAGGGAAACGATCACAAAACCTCCGCCAAATGTGAAAGCACTTAGAGTGAAGGTTGAAATAAAAAGTTTCCAAAGTCTATTTTCTTTCATATTCATCTCTCCTTTACAGGAATCAGTTTATCAACTTATGTTTAGTAAGTAAAATATATATTTATTATGATATATATAACAAAATCTTATATATACTTTTAAAAATTGTATTACCAATTATTAGACAATCTGCATTTTTAAATATAATATGAATGGAAAATGGTGCAATTCATCATCTAATTACCGGCCTCTATTTAGTACTAATAGAACAGCTCTGATCATATTCTTATAAAAGAAGAAAATATGAAGGAGTGTAAAGTTAGTTGATAAAAGTTAAAGTTAGTTTACGGCCCATTGCTGGTAACATAAATATGCCTACTGTTTTGAAAACAGCTATACTACCCGGTGACTCAATGGAAAGATTATTTATTGCAACCCAAGTAGGCGAGATCTTTTACGTTGGGAATGGTGCTATAAGAACTTTTTTAGATATTCGTTCAAGAATCATAAAGCTGGGATTTGCTGGCGGTAAATATGATGAACGAGGATTGCTAGGGCTAGCGTTCCATCCAAGATTTACTTATAATGGCCTGTTTTACATTCATTATTCAGTAGCTGGAACACAAGGTCCAGGCGCTCTTCCTAGTTCAGAAGTTTCAAGACAAGGCCTCCCTGAATTTTTTAAGCCTAACCCCTGTGACCCTAGAACCTTAAATCAAAAGTGGATAAATAGAGAAACCCAATATGATCATATTGATACAGTTGAAGAATGGATTTTACAATCCAATGGTCAACCTCAAAAGTTGAGGACATTACTAAATTTAAGAAGACCTTTTTTTAATCATAATGGTGTCAATAGCTTAAATTTTTCACCTGAAACAGGAAAGCTTGTTTTAACAACTGGAGATGGCGGATCAGGCTATGATCCATTTAATTCAGCCCAGAACGATATGGAAATTGCCGGTAAAATAATTGAAATTGATGTAACTAAGAATACATTTATCAATGATCCACCAGTAGTCACACGTTTTAATGAACTTCCCGTACCTATTCAGGAAACCCTTACGGTAATTGCCAAAGGGGTTCGCAATATACCTGGCATTTCCTTTCAAAGGTTTTATAACCAGTACATCAAGTATGTAGGAATTGTGGGACAGGATCTGGTAGAGTCGATTTTTTCCTTCGTTAATTATAGACCAATACCAGTCCCTCAGCTTATTCAAGCTTCTTTAATGAACCCTGAACCTGACCAAGAAGGATTTATTAACTTTGGCTGGCGAGGATGGGAAGGCGCTTTTCCTACTTCCATTATAAGGAGCTGCTCTGCAAATCCAACTTTGGATGAGGAAACAATTGCTTATTACAATGATGCAGTAAAAACTTCAACGCTGCGTATTCCGCCTATAATTAGTTATTTTCATAAAGATCCCAGGACCGATAAGTTTGGAGCAACTGCACTTACAGGTGTCCAATCGTATATGGGGAATGGAATTCCCGGTTTAACTGGAAGCGTCGTGTTTACTGATTTTGCCCGTAATGAAGGATCTCAACCTCCCACTAGAGGAATTTTAGCTTATACTAGGCCAAGGAGAGATTGTAAACTAAATGATTTTAGTGTTATTGAAACCGATTATAATTTTGGATCTCAATCAGCTTATTATACTACCTTGGGAGGGAATCTTAATCAAACTAGACTATATTTAGGGGTTTATGGCTCTATAAATGTGACTGATTTTAATCAAGGCACTATTTTTGAAATTATTCAATGATTCATAACTATAAAATTCAAATTAATACCAGATAAATCCCTTTCTAGAGTTTATTAAATGGAAATTTATTAGTATCACCTGATAGGAGGCATTTAAATTGAAAAAAATGAATATAGGCAGGTTTATTTGTATTGGAGGAATATTAACAACAATAGCTGTACTATTCCAATCAGCACCTGTATTCTTACCTGCCATTGGGTTGGCCTTAAGTCCATTAAGTACTCTACCTATTGCCATAGCTGCTGTTTCTAATATTTCTCTTGGTATTACTGTATTTTTTTCTTCCGCATTAATTCTTGTTATAGTTAACGCTCAGGAAGCAATAATCCTGCTTTTTACCACCGGGCTACTAGGTATAGTTATGGGAAAATTACTTTATAGGAAGGGAATAGTAATTTCTATATTATTTTCAAGCATAGCACTATCTCTTGGAATGATATTTTTAACTTATGTAGTAGGTATTCCAGCGTTTGTAGAATTAACCCTTACGCTATCAACTGCTATAACTTTTCTAATTTTTTTCTCATTTTCACTTGCTTACTCCAGCATCTGGAATATTTGCTTTAAAAAATTCATGAATTATCTTATAAAAATAAAATTAATTAGTTGACTCAGATATGGATTTCTTATGATTTTGGCTAATTAGTGGAGTGGTGAAGGATATTTTCTTAATCCCTGAAACCAAAGGTACAATGGACAACCTGAGCATCATCAAGAATACCCGATGTGATCTATAAAATTCCATTAAAAACCCAGGCAAAAGACGCACTTTTTGCCTGGATTTTTGTATATATTTCTTTTACGAAGTATGTCTTCCGTAATTTCACTATTCAATTTTCATTTTGATAATGCGCCGAACCATGCAGATCGCAGCAATGCAATACCTTTTCGTATCTGTTGCTCGCTCAGTAAGCTGTATCCCGTAAACAATAAGTTTTTAGGACAAGCGTTCCGGTCATTCCAGAATGGAATCATAGGATATACCTTAACACCGACTTTCTCTGCCTGTTTAATAAGCCAATACTGTTCTTCACCACCTGGAAACTCCAAAACGAAATGCAACCCTGCTCCACGACCATGAAGTATTACTTTGCTGCCAAACATTTCAGTTGCTTCCTGTATAAACACATCATGTCGTCTTTTGTAGGTGATACACATTTTACGAACATGGCGCTCATAGTTTTCATCTCTCATATATGCGGCTAAAATACGCTGTGTCACCCATGATACAGGAGAATTGTAGGAATGGAACAAACTATAATACGTAGTGAGTAGCCGTACTGGCAGTACCATATAGTTCACCCGC
>DAMCXN010000052.1:5358-10030 GCA_032096995.1 Aminipila sp. | reverse complement strand
TGTATCCAGGGAATGGAGTGCCGGCACTGGATTGGCATCATATCTGAGTTCACTGTCATAATCATCCTCAATAATGTACGCAGCATTATCATTTGCCCAATTAAGGAGCTCCTTACGCTGAAAAATTGGCATCACAGTTCCGTAAGGAAATTGATGTGAAGGTGTTACATAAGCAGCACATGCGCTAGAACTGTGAATCGATGAGAGTATAAGTCCATCTTTACTAGCTGGGAGCGAATGAAGATTATAATTATTATTGATAAATACATCCCTTGCTCCACTAAAGCCGGGTTCCTCCATAGCGATTGTGTTATTTTCTTTACGCAAAAGCTTGCACAAAATATCTAACGAATGGTGTAGCCCACAACCAATGATAATTTGTTCTTCGCAGCAAACCATACCTCTTGATCTGTGCAGGTGTTTTTTTATCTCTTGTCGTAACAATAGATCACCCTGCTTATCAGGATACTGATTAACTATCCCTTTTTGTGGCGATAGGAGAATTTGAGAGGTATATTTTCGCCATAACTTGAATGGAAATTGCTCATAAGAAAACTCACCATACTGAAAATCATATGCACTTACAGGTTGATTCAATTCTGAGATTTCCACAGATAAAGAGTTTATATCCTGTGGTGCATAATCCACCTCCGTAACTTTATTTGAGGTGTCAAGAACGAAAAAACCTGAACCATGTCTTGCTTGAATATATCCCTCCACAGCCAACTGTGCATAGGCCCGACTGACAGTATTGCGCGCAATATCCAATGTTTGTGCTAGTGTGCGAATACCTGGAAGCCGTTCTCCATGTACAATATTTCCTTGTTCAATATCTTTTTTCACTTGACGGTAGATTTGAAGATATATTGGATCATTTGAATTTTCTTGTATATAAATCATAGAATTATAACCATCCTTATGTCAAAGTGTACCCTATAATATATCATATAAGTGTACCTTTTCACAGATACACTTATATGATATATTATGTTTGATTGTACATCAAGTACATATTTATCTTGAATAATGTTTAAGTTCAAACCATAAGGAGGATAATGAAATTATGCAATACAGAATGAAGAAGTTTCAATTAACGTTGGAGCAGATTGACGGGCTACTTCATCGTGCAGATACTGGACGATTGGCAACTATTAATGAGAATGGTTATCCATATGTCATTGCCATGCACTTTGTTTACTTCAATAACAAAATTTATATGCACGGACTTCCAAAGGGACAAAAAATCGATAATCTGAAGCGAAACTCCAAGGTATGCTTTGAGGTTGATGAATTATTTGGTCTCTTGACTGACAATATCGAGAATGCCTGTGATACTGAGGCAGAGTACAATAGTGTTGTAATTATTGGAAACGCTTCGCTGCTTGAGGACTTGGATTATAAACGTGAAGTGTTAAATAAGCTGGTTGAGAAGTACACGCCACAACTAGTGGGAAAAGAGCTTCCAGATAACATGATTAATGGTACCGCTGTGATTGAGGTTGAAATCGTAGAATGTACAGGAAAATATCATAAATAGGGTAAAAGGTGATCTTGAATATTTTTAACTTTACCTTTATATTCAGCCATCCCCATACTTACACTATCCTTTCCAATAGTACCTATCAAAAAAGTGCGTACTACTTTTTTATTTGAGCGTAGTATAATAGTCTTCGCCAAGTATGCATAATATCATAAAATAGTCCCCATCTAGTGATCAGATGAGGACTATTTTATAACGAAAAGATGCATTATGAAATAAATTTTTAAAAAATAAGTAAATATGCTACTATGACCAACGTTGTACTTAATAGTGTTCCTAATAAGTAGTACTCCGAAAATTTAGGTTCTTCGGCAATTTTATTATATCTTGCTATTGACTTTGCTGTAAGAACAAATCCAATGGCAGCATACTGACCTGCAGATAACATTAACAAAATTATAGAACGCTCCAGCATTCCTATTAATGCTCCTGCATTAGGAAGTCCTCCATCTTCTTCATTTGTAGATGGCTTATAGCGATATACAACTTTCTTAATTGTTATACTAAATGGTTGTATTATAATAAGTAAAATTAATATCCAAGAAAGAATATTAATAACATTAATCTGTAATTTACTTAAAAGGTATTGGATACATGAAATGTAGCGTACAGGTTCAGAAAGAATGTATATAGCTATAGCAGTACAAATAATTAGTAAAATATGAATTATTTCATCGCTGCAATATAATAAAGCTTCTATTTTGTCATCTATAGTAACTTTCTTTTTAAATAAATATTTAAGTAAATCAACAATAAAATGAGCTACTGAAATGATACAAACCCATTTTAATATTGTGAAACTAAATATGGGAATAGATACACATATCATTGAAAGAAAATAAATTAAAGAATGCTTTAACAATATCTTGAAGGATTCATTCTTGTTTATTGCTAATTCAGAGGGCTGCAGATAGAAATCCCCCAGAACATGACCAATTAAAAATAAATATAAAACATCCTTAGTCATTAACTCCCCCCCTTTCCTTGCTTAAAAAGGCGTTAACTGTATCCATTGCATGTTTATAAGTATAAAATTGAGCACTTCTTAGTGCTTTGTTTACACTAGGCTGACCAATATTAAGAATATGAGCTGCTTTATATTGATTCTTATCGCTAGTAATATAAGCATAAATAATTTCTTTTTGTCGTTCTGTCCACTTTGATTTTAGCGCAGTACAAACAGATAAAATAGAATTTAACAATTCATCAATTTCCAAATTATCCTCTTCTGAACATATCAAAACATTGGAGTAACTCTCAGCATATTGAGATTTTTTCTCTTTAATTTCTTTAATCATTTTTCTTGCTCGATGATATGCAGGGCCATCAATTTCTGATGAATTATTAAAACTAATATCTGTACTAATATCACCAATTCCAATACCAAAGCGTATTTGTATTGGTGTCATAGCCATTTCAATTTCAAAAACAATCTTCATAATACTGTTTCTATTTTTAAGTAAGCCCTGAAATTCATCTCCTAAAGTAATTGTAAATTTTGACGCAATATCTTCTGAGTATTTATTATTGATATCTTCCAACACTTTCTTAAGCTTCTGTTGTACAACGTTTCTATCAGTTAATTTTTTAGAATCTACAATATCACCAATAATGGCAACATATTTATCATAGAAAAAAAAGAAAAACATTTCATCACCTCTATCCATATTATAACAAAATTAAAGATGCACTTCAAGGTGAATCATTTGTTTTGATTCACTTAAAAATACATCTTTTTGTAAAATTAATTCTGTTTTTTTGAACAACCACAGATTGAAGGAACAACATCCACTATATTTACAAGGCATGTCCTCACGATATCCGGATTGCCTGTTCTGTTATAAAGAATACTTTATCTGATGTTAAAAATAATCTAGCATTTGTGGTTGTCCGAGTATCCCAAGCGGGGTAAAAGTGAGTGCACTTTCTAATCATTAACTTTAAAACAAAGCTTACCCACATAATGATCCTTGAGAGCCAGATGTGCTTTATAAGCATCTTTCAATAAGAACACTTCATCTATATGAACTTTTAATTTACCTGAACTGATCCAATCATTTAATCTTTGTATAATCTCCGGTTCTGGTTCACCATTATAACCCGTTAAACTAATATATGCTCTTGTATCTGGAATAGGATATATACCATTTGGATATGCTATTCGTCCACCGGTACAAACGCACTCAACTAAAGAGTTAGCAAGTTCACCTCCCACAGTAAGCAGCGCAGTATCAAAACGAGCTGGTGCAAATTCTCTTGCAGGTGAAAGCACATCGTCTTTACGTCCGTCCACTACAGCTTCCACGCTCAGCTTTCTTAGCATAGCAACTCCATCTTCACCTGAAGCTATGGCAAATACCCTGGCACCTACATTTTGTGCAAGCTGCACAGCTAAGTGTCCAATTCCTCCACTGGCACCTAAAATCATAATTGATTCATCCTTCTTAAGTCTTAATACATCTTCAAGTCCACGCAGGGCAGTTAATCCAACTCCAGAGATAACGCTGGCTTCTTTTACTGTTATAGAGTGGGGAATGAGGGATACATATTTTGAATCTATAGCAACAAATTCTCCATAAAAACCACCTTTGGGATTAAGAAAGCCTGAAGCGTAAACTTTATCTCCTATAGCAAAACTGTCTACATTCTTTCCCTTGCCATAAATAGTACCAGAACCTTCAGAACCTAAAATATAAGGAAATTTCCAATGCAATCCCAACATTTCATCATAACCACCTTCTCTCTCAAAAATATCCCACTGCCCAACTCCTGCGTACTCAACTTTAATAAGAACATCATGATCTCCAATGCTGGGAACCGGAATATCTCTCATCACCAATTCATCAGGTCCACCAAATCTATCAATTACTACGGCTTTCATTTAATATTCCTCCTCTTGCTAATTTATAAGTAATAGTATACACTAAAACCATGACAATATTTGTCATGGTTTTAGAAAGGAGTGAAAAAATGTCTAAGACAAAATTATTATTTGATTTGATTATATACGTTAATACCAAGCGTAATTTCACTGCTGAGGATGTAGCCCATGAATTTCAGGTTTCAATACGAACAGCCCACAGATATCTGATGGAATTAAGTGAGATGGGCATTCCGCTGTATACTGAACCT
>DAMCXN010000052.1:1855-5286 GCA_032096995.1 Aminipila sp. | reverse complement strand
GAAAATGAAGCCTTTGCCATCTTTTTTGCTTTTCAATCCCTTAAATATTATAAATCATTGCCTTTTGAAATTGATATGAAATCTGTTTCCAGAAAATTATATACAAATCTTCCATCTGACACAAGAAGCAAAATAGATAATCTTGATTCTGTTTTGTCCTTCTGGAACAAAAAAAGAGGCATTCCTTCTCCATTTCTAAAGGAAATCATAGAAGCTGCTTTGGAAAATCACACACTTGATATCCAGTATCAATCAAAACACAAAAACACCAATAGAGAGATATCTCCTATCGGTGTATATGCCTATGACGGGTTCTGGTATATGCCTGCTTTTGACTTAAGCCATGATGAAATCCGAGTTTTTCGACTAGATCGTATTTTAACTTTGAAAAATACAAAAAGAAAGCATAACCCCGGTATAAATCTTGATAGCTGGCTGGGGAATCTTACAGCACTAGAACCCAATGAGCCTATTCATTTGTATGCGGAATTGACTAGAGAAGGCATACGAAATTGTAATAGCCAACCCTGGCTGGAGCCCCATGTTAAAGTTATAGATGAAAACCATGGCCACGTTGATATGAATATTGATAAGAGCGAGATTGACTTTGTTTCGACTTTTTTTCTTCAGTTAGGTACTAATGCAAAAGTAATCAAACCACAGGAAATCATAGATAATATTTGCAAGCAATTACAAGATACTATACTGCATTACTCTCTATAAGGCTTTCCACCATTTATAGACTTTGCAAAAGAATTATAAAGAAAAACAAACTCACAAGACTCTCTAAAAAATCAGTTCTCCTGCTTTATAGCCTTCGGGCAATTCTTCTTCACTTAAAAATTTGAAATTGTCGTCACGTAGTATTGGTAAAAACACTTCGTAGGGTATCCTAGAAAACTCACAGCCATAATTGCTGGCTCCGAACCATCTACCTTCTTTGCTGCTTAAATTCAAGTCCCTGGCAAATTTTGTATGGTTTGAGCAATCATGAACTGCTAAATCCCAGTTTTCTTCATCGGCTATTTTCATGAGTTGCAAAGTTAATTCTCTGCTCCAAATTGGTGAAATATAGCCCTGCCTAGAAATATACATGTTTTCCCCATAATAATTATCTATGTTATTCTCATTTAAATGTAATTCTGCACAATTTATAAAATCCAGTTTTGTATCTAATATTGCTTGCTTTTTCTTAAAAAATCCTTGGAAAAGCTCAGGAGTCATTGGAGTTTCAATACCCACATTTTTAATATATTTTTTCGCTAGTTTAATATTTTCAATAACTTTATCTGAACAATTAGAAGCACCTAAGTTAAAACGTATCTCGTCAAGACCAGCTTCACCTAATGCTTTCAATGTCTCTTCAGTAGCTAAAGTACCATTTGTATATAGATGTTGATGAATTTTAGCATCACTGAATTTCTTTATAACTGGATAGTATTTTTCAATTTCCATAAATGGCTCTAAATAAACGTAAGAAATGCCAGTGGGTTTCTGTTGGATAGAAAGAAGTAAATCAATATCCTTCTCATAAAATTTTGTACCTCCAATTTCCCACATACCTTCTCCAATGGGTTCGATATAATCTAGTTCTCCATAATTATAGCAGAACTTACACTCTAAGTTACATTTATTGGTTTTTCTAATTGCACTCAAACCGGTTCCCAACAGACAAGAACGACATCCTTTGGGGAATTTACTTTCATTTCCCACAAAAAAAGTTCTATTATCCAAAGTTTTCAAACTTCTAATTTCCGACATTAACTTATCATTTCTATCATCTATTGCTGCCTCAATTTGTGCAAAGGTAGCATAAATGATTTCTTGTTGCTTTATCATAACTTCCTGATCCTCTGGCAACATGGAAAAAAATTCAAACCATGTCAGTGCATCTTTCTTTGAAATCTTCATAATGTTCCTCCTCTATATTACTCAAAACGCTTTGCTCTCTTTATATCTTTCCACAAGCGAAAACCCTTGAATGTTTATACATGCACCCAAGGGCTTGGCATCATTTATATTACTATCTTTCAGTTATATATATTTCTGTACAATAAAAAATCTCTTGCTTTTCTTCAGAGACTTTCTACTATTTCTTCTACCTCTGACTCTTTGATAATACATGATTTCAACCATTGTTTCAAGCTTTTTATATTGAAGACGCAATTGCTGATTACTATTAGAAAATGCTGTAAATTTCTATTAGCCATTCTATTTTTCTTTCCACAAAGTAAACGTTGAAAACGGGCACAATCCAATACTATAGATTAATTAATAGTCTAGTCTATCACATTGATTTTACTAAGGAATGTTATTCTTTTAAATATCTCCTTAAATGTTTTCCCGTAATTGATTTTTCAGATTCTAGTAATCCATTAATTCTTCCTTGATATAATAAATATCCTCCTTTATCCCCCGCATGTGGCCCTAAGTCTATAACCCAATCAGCAGCAATTATTACATCTAAATTATGTTCAATAATTATTATTGTGTTATTCTTTGATAATTTTTCAAATATATTTATCAATCTATGGATATCTTTTACATGTAGTCCTGTAGTCGGCTCATCAAAAACATAAATATTACCATTAAAATTTAGATTGCTTGCTAACTTTAATCTTTGAAGCTCTCCCCCAGATAAGGTATCTAAACTCTGTCCTAAGGTTAAATACCCAATCCCTACTTCAATCAATGATTGTAATACTATATTTATCTTATATTCTTTAAAATAATGTAAAGCATTTTCAATTGATAAGTCTAATACTTGGCTTATATCCAGCCCACTTACCTTATATTTAAGTGTCTTATCATTGTACCTCTTCCCATTACACGCTTCACATTCACTAATTACATCATCCATAAATGCTAAATCAAGTTTTATATAACCCTTACCACCACATTCATGGCAAGCCCCTTTGGAATTGAAACTAAAATGAGATACTGGTACATTGTTTTCTTTAGCAAAGATATTTTTAATATAGTCAAATACTCCTATATAACTTGAGACTGTTGATCTTATACTTGTATAAATTCGTTTTTGATCAATAAAAATAGCCTCGGGGTATTTTATTCTGAATTCATTATTCATAAGTGAAGATTTTCCGGATCCAGCGACCCCAGTTAATACATTAACTGCATTTTTTAGTATCTTGATATCTATATTTTTTAAATTGTTGGCCACCGCTTTATTAACTTCTATCCATTCCTTAAGAATCTTAGTTTTGTTACTTAATTTATTCTTCTTTTTAAATTCTTTTGATGTTAATGTTTCTGTGTTCAAAAAATCTTCATACTTACCAAGATAAATTAATTCCCCTCCCATTTCACCAGATCCAGGTCCTAATTCTATTACATTATCAGCAATTTTAATCATATCAATATCATGCTCAACTATTAATATTGTATTTCCTTTCTCTTTTAGGTCTATTAGT
>DAMCXN010000052.1:0-1845 GCA_032096995.1 Aminipila sp. | reverse complement strand
AGACCTATGCTAGGTTCATCTAATATATATAATAGATCTACAAGACTATTTCCAAGTTGTTTTATAATCTTAATTCTTTGAGATTCTCCTCCTGAAAGACTCCCTGTATTTCTACTTAAACTTAGATAATCGAGACCGACTAATTTGAAATTATATAAATCTTTTAAAATTGAGACTATCAATTCTTCTGCATTTTTTATGCTTAAATTCTCAAATTCCATAATTAAATTACCTATACTCATTCGACTATAATCATAAATATTTTTACCATCTATGATACATTTTAAAATAGTTTTATTTAACCGAGCTCCGTCACAACTTGGACAAACAATTTCTGTTGCATATTTATCTATTTCACGTTTATATACTCTTCCCTCTTTGCTATCCTTTTTAATAAAAGCCTTTTTTATTCTTTCTATCACTCCATCATAAATTGCAGACTTTGGATACTTATCGCTTGGATTTTTTAACTTTATTCCATCTGCATATAGTAGCAAAAAAAGCTCGTTCTCATCATAGTTACAAATTTTTTTGTCATTATCAAATAACCCAGACTCTACATACCTGCTCCATCTAAACCCTCCTACCCGAAATGTAGGAAATAATATTGCTCCCTCGTTTAGCGATTTATTTTTATCTATTATCTTTTCAGCATCAATTTCTCTAATCTTGCCAATTCCCTCGCAAGTCTCACACATTCCTTTCGGATTATTAAAAGAGAAGCTATCTGAATATCCTACAAAAGGTTTTCCGAATCTAGAAAATAATAGCCTAAGTTTTGAATATATATCAGTTACAGTTCCAACTGTAGACCTGCTATTATCACCAATTTTTTTTTGATTTATAATAATTGACGGTGATAATCTTTTAATCTCATCACATTTTGGCTGTGGGAATTTTCCTAATCTTGTTCTAATAAAACTAGAGTAACTCTCATTCATTTGTCTTTGTGACTCTGCTGCAATAGTATCAAATACTAGTGCAGATTTACCTGATCCAGATGGTCCAACCACTATGGTAACTTCTTTCTTTGGAATATATACGTCAATATTCTTTAAATTTTTTTCTCTTGCTCCTTTTAATATAATTCTGTCGTTCATAATCTCACCCTTTTCTTAATGGTACAATAAGTATATAATATAAACATGACAATACCTGTCATGTTAAGGAGAAAATATTAAAATATCCTAGTAAGGCATGAATATGCTTCACTAGGATGAATTATTTTCATTCTTTAATTTTCATTTTTTTCAGGTATCTTATTAGACCATATAAGATTATCATTGTTTTATTATATTAGTAATACTCATATAATATATTTAACCTTTTTATTCTTAAATAATTCTTCTATGTTTTTTGTGAAGAACTCTTTTATTTCACTTATAATTTCATTTTGATATACATACTTCCCATATCCAAATTGTCCATATTTGAATTTACGCTCTTCATCATTCATAGGTAATTCACTTTCAGGGAATACCTTAAGTATTCTATTTTTAGCTATTGTTGTATACCTATGAGATATTATTTCAAAGGTTACTGGGTATTTTAAGTTATTTGGCAGCTTACTACTTAACTCTAGTAATAAATCATGATAGTCTTCTTTCCAACTTGGATAAATAAATATTGGTGCAATTAAAAAACCAACAGGATAACTTGACTGAGCTACCTTTATAGCTGCTTCTATTCTTTTGTCACTGGAAGCGGTAAAATGTTCATATTTATTTATCACAAAAGAAGTATTAATACTAAATCTTATCTCTGTATGGCCATTGTGTTCTAAGTTAAGCAATGATTCTATATCATTATATTTTGTTACAAATCCAAATCTAGCATTTGGGTTTT
>DAMCXN010000051.1:0-20080 GCA_032096995.1 Aminipila sp. | reverse complement strand
GGGAGCTTTTTTAAGCACAGTTTTTATAGGGGGGCTAGGCAGTATAGCTTTATTATACATTGTGTCAGGGATAATAAAGTTGACAGGGAAACTGCTAAAAGGAAAAGGAACAATGGAACAAATACGAGCATCAATGGCTTGGAGTGGTCTACCTTTTATATTTGCTTCCGTTTTTTTGTTTCCAATGTATACTTTGAGCTGTTGGGAAGTATTTGAAATTAGTATAAGTGATGGTGAGACAATAAATATAATTGAGTATTTTGTTATAGATGTATATTTTATAGCATTTATATGGGAGCTTGTATTACAGTGTAAAAGTTTAGGAGAAGTTCAAGGCTTTTCAGCTTGGAAGGCTGTGTTAAATTATTTATTAACAGGTATAATACTTTTGCCTATTTTTGCTGTAGTTGTAGCTGTAGCTGGACTTGTCTTTATTGTGTGGTACACAATGGCACATGTTTAGAATTGGGAGTTCGGCAAAGGGTAATGCGTATAATTTATTGTTTAAAGGAAAGAGTCAATATGGTTGGTAAGAGTGTATTGCTAATTGTGAAATATGTAGATTTGAGAACGAATGACAATATAGTGTGTGACTATTGATAAAAAGAGAAAACAATAATGAAGGGGAACAAAGAGTTTAGTGAAAATCAAGATATTAATGAAATTTATAATAGGTATTATGAGGATATAGAGAACCAAAAGTTTAATCTTTGGATAAGTATATGTACAGAACCAAGAAAAACTATAAGATACATAATTAAGAATCAACCAACTAAATATGTAGTAATATTGTTTGCCTTAAATAGTGTATTAACTACTTTAAATAAGGCAGCATCTAAGAATTTAGGAGACGATTTTTCTATGTGGCAAATTGTTTTATTAGTTGCTTTACTTGGTGGCGTTTATAATACATAATTATTTCGTTGTTTATTTTGTTGTATCAATATGGAGTTGGATATTAAAATGCAAATGTTTGGGAGAGGTTCAAGGCTTTTCTGCATCAAAGGCGCTTCTTAATTACATTATAGCTGGAATCATTTTAGATATTCCTATAATTATGATTATAGTTTTTGTAGCCTCCTGGATTAGTTCAGCAAATATGACATGGTAAAAGTAAATAATTGAAAATTAATAAGGGTATAGGACTTTATTTGGAGATTGAAAGTGAAAAGCAGAATGGTTGAGCTTTAGAGGTAGATGGCAATGAAAAATTGGGGTAGAGGATTAGAATAGATTAAAGAGTTATAAGAAGTAAGTGAAATATATTAAGAGGAATGAATAAAAAAAGGATAATAAAAAGTATGAATATAACAGAACAAGCAAAAGAAATATTGGATTATTGGTATGCTATTGAATATTTACAGCCAAATGACTTTCCAAAATTAGAAGTAAGTAAAGCAAATTTTAGGGCAAAAGAGAAAGATCTTTTTCATACATATTGTTTTGAAATGAACAAATATAGAAGCATTGGAAATATTTTAAGTGATACTGAAAAAGATAGGTTAAAGAGTATAGATGATGAAATACAAATTTGTGTTGGAAAAATAAAAATAAAGCCAATAATAGAGTATATTTTTGATAGTGTTAAGGAAGAAGCACCAGAAAATTATCCGTCAGAAAGCATTTGTCTGTTTTCATTAAGAGTAGATTTATTTGGAAATTATATTAAAAATAGTATGCAAATATCGCCATTTATTCTATGCTGTAGCACTATAGCGAAAGAAAAGAATCTTGATTTATGTAATTTGGGACCAGAAGAAGCAAATGAATATTGTCAGAACAATTTTGAAGAATATTTGCTTGAAGATAAATCAAATTTGTTTGATAAGATACAAGAGTTATATCAAAACATATGTAAAGATTTGCTATTTTATATAGATGTTAATAACATAGTTAAAGGTAATCAAACATTAATTATATTTAATAAATATAAAAATGATAAAGCAAAAAATAACATGCAAAGTGAAAATAAATATAGTGATTTGCAACAGAGCTATTTTTTGAAAGATATTGATTTTATTAAAGATAATATAAGTCATGATACCAGTATTTTAAAATATATCCTAGCTCTTAACAATGAAGTTGAATATAAATCTGATATGAGAGTGGATAAAGAAGAAATTTCCAAATGGATTGTGCCTAAAAATTTTCCTAATGGAAGATGGCCTTCTAGTTATAATCCAACATTTATGCAGCAATTAGCAATAAATATTGGAAGTTTAGAGAATTCAGATGTAGATAAGGTGTTTTCTGTAAACGGACCACCAGGAACAGGTAAGACTACATTATTAAAAGAGATTGTTGTGGCAAATATTGTTGAAAGGGCAAATTTAATAACAAAGTATAAAAGTCCTGATGATGCTTTTAAAAGAGAAAAACTAACAAATTTATATGATGAAGATACTTCTTTATTTTATGTTCCTGACTCAGATTTAATTAAATTTGGAATACTTGTATTGTCATCTAATAACGGGGCAGTAGAAAACATTACTATAGATTTACCAGAAGCAGAACAGATGAAAAATGAAAAGACTAGAACACAGAGGTTTGATTTATCAAAATGTGAACATCAAGTAGGGTGGAAGAATAACGATGAAATAATTGAGAAAAAAGAGATCTATTTTTCATATCCAGCAGAGACTCTTAATGAAAAGAGTGAAAAATGGGGATTTATTTCTGCACCTCTTGGTAAAAAATCAAATATTAACAATTTTTGCAAGGCATTGTCTAAAATTATTTTTCATAGTTGGAAAAAAGACAATGAATATAGTGGGAAGAAATCATTTGAAAAAGCCAAGGAAGCATTTCTGATACAATATGATATTGTATCAGAAATGAAACAAGAAATGAGTGACTCTATTAATGAAGAAAGGAAAGTAAAAAAATTAGAAATTAAATTCAAGGTTTTTATTAATGAAAATAATAAAGAGATTGAGAAAAAAAGTAAAGATAACTTAGAATTAATAAGGCAAGCTGATGAGTATAAAAAAGAGACGATTGAATTAGAATTAAAAATCAAAGAAAGTGATCGATTAATTGCTAGTTTTGAATCAGAATTTTATGAAATTACTCGAAGTCTTATTAAATTGCAGGACGAAAGAAATATTGTTGAAAGACTCTTCCCAGAACCAACTAATTTTTGTACAAGATTTTTAGCGAAATTATTTCATACTGAAAGAGTCACCTTAATACAAAGTGAAAAACAAAATAAAAAGAAATGTAATAGAAATATAGAAAGCGAAAAACAAAATAAAGTCAAATTTTTTAATGATAGTAATTTATTAATACAAAAGGAAAAAGAGGCTCTTTTTAAAATAGATAACAATAAAAAAGATATAAAAAGTCTTCAAGAAAGACAAGATAAAGAGCGAGAAATATTTTTAAAAGAAAAAGAAAAATTTCAAAAAAATCGGAAAGAATTAGAAAATAGGGGAATTAAATTCTTATCAGATAAATTTTTAGATGAACTTATAAGAAAAGATAGTGAAGCTTATAACGAATGTCAATGTGAGCAATTGTTTGCATATGAAGAATATGATAAAGCTAGAGAACTATTATTTTATGATGCTCTTATGTTACATAAATCATTTTATATTGAGTCTTCTTATTTGCATCATAATATGAAAATGCTTTTAAAATACTGGGGGAATACTAAAGATAAGAATGGTTTAAACTATTCATTTTCTAAAAAAGATCGAGAAAAAATGTTTACAGCTTTATTTAACTCTTTATTTTTACTAATTCCTGTATTATCTTCTACATTTGCATCTGTTCAGACACTTTTACAAGATGTCCCTAAAGAAAATTCTTTAGGGTTAATGGTTGTTGATGAAGCTGGTCAAGCAACTCCTCAGATGGCAATAGGTGCCTTATGGAGAAGTAAAAGAGCTATTATTGTGGGAGATCCAAAGCAAATAGAGCCTGTTGTTACTATTCCTGATTGTATTTATAAAAAAATGTTTGAAAGAAAAGAAATATTGAGCAAGTACATAAATAGAACTTTATCAGTACAGGCTTTTGGAGATAAACTTAATAAATATTCAGGAAAACTAATATTTGAAAATGGAGATGATTTAAAAGAAGAATGGGTAGGGTGTCCTTTAGTAGTTCATCGTAGATGTATCGAACCTATGTTTAAAATTTCAAATAAAATATCATATGGTGAAATGATGGTTAGCAAGACACCGCAACCTTCAGAAAAAATGTGTAATAGCTTTTATAATGATTTTTCTTTATGGATACAATGTGAAGGCAATGAAATAGGCAAGATAAATGGTGAAAAAAATCATTTTGTGCCTAAACAAGGAGAAATAGTATATAAAATAATAAAAGAGTGTATGGAGAAAAATTCGGGGCTATTGCCTGATTTGTTTATAATTTCTCCTTTTAAATCGGTAGTTAAGAGTTTTAAAGCATATCTTGGGCAGTATAAAGAAATGCAATCAGAAGAAACGAAAGCGTGGATTGAAAAAAGTTGTGGAACTGTACATACTTTTCAAGGAAAAGAGGCTGAACAAGTTATTTATATGCTAGGATGCGATCATAAATCTCTTAGTGCAGCAAAGTGGGTAAACTCAAATAATGTGAATGTTGCGGTTACAAGAGCAAAATACAGAGTGTATTTTATAGGAGATAAAGCTATTTGGAAAGATAATGAGTACGTTAGAACTGCATATAGCCATCTTAAAGAAAAAACTTTAGATGTATAAAAATAAATAACACAGTATTAAAAAATGTATTAATAATTGCTGTATAAGAAATTTAAGGAGACTTAATAAGTATGGAACTTATCTATTTATATATAAAGAATTTTGGACATAAAATAGAGGATGACAACGATGCTAATGCACAATTTATTATGAATAAGGAAATAAATTTTAGTGATAGATTTAATTTTAAATATGATATTAAGACTCAAAAGCTACATATAGAAAAAACAGAAGAAAAAGTTATCAACTTTTATGGTAAATCTATAAAAAACCTTAAAATGATAGTTGGACAAAATGGTTCAGGTAAGAGCACTATACTTGATATTCTAGGAATGAACAGAAGTGATAGAATAGATGAATCCTTTGTTAGAAAATATAAAACTTCAAAAAATAAACCTAAATTTGGGCATAATTCTAATGATGATATTAGCTATTTTAAAGACGAATACGTTATGGTTTATCTTATTAAAGATGATAAAGACTTAGATAAATGTTTATTTGGAATGGAGGTAGTAGGGGATTTTTTTGAAGATAAAGAAAGCGGGGAGTGGAAGGGCTTTATTAAAAATCTGAAAGAGCATAAGGATACGTTTTATAAAATACCTATTGGTTTTGTGTTTCAATATGAGGAGAATGAAATCCGTGCTACTCCATATCATTTTTTTAATCATATAGACCCAAATACAAAGGAATTGCTTTATAGCCTTAAACCAGGGGATAGAGTCATTAACAGAATCTGTGACGACTGTAATTATGTTTATTTAGCTGAATATTATTCTGATAGAATTAAAATCGAGAAATCAAAGATTTCTAAGGATAGAGATAGAGAAGATGATGAATATTTAATGAGGCGTTTCTATAGAAAGCTAACAATGGCTCCTTATTTAGATTATAAAGGCGGTTATGATTTATTAAAGGATGAAAAGTACAAGAAATTTAGAGAAAAATTGTTTACATTTTCCCCCGAAATCATTTTTTCTCACGATTTTAGTAAAACAGAAATAATAGAACCTTTTAGTTATCATGGTGAAAAAGAGAAAATACAAAATAATTACGACAAATTAATTAATATATTGAAAAAAGATTTATATAATGAAAAATGTGATATTCTCAAAGAAAAATCGATCTTAAAATGGATTATTGATTATATTTTAGCTAGCTTTACAAATTTACTAAAACAGCGTTTTGACAAAAATCATATTGAAAGTATATTGAACAAAGATGAGACAGAATTTAATAAAAAAATAGAGAAAGACTTGCAAATAATTAATTTAAATATAGAAGAATTTATTAATTTTGATGAGCAATTGCTATTAAAAAATATGCCATTTTCTATGGAAAATAAAGAGATAGATTTTTATAAAGAGTTTATTTTTATGATTTTAGTTGTAAAAAAAATAACTGCTTCTGATTTAGAAATTGACATCAAAGACGATATATTAAAGATTTTCCCTAAAGAAGAATTTGATGAAATCAATAGTGATTTTCAACGTAAGGTCTATTTTAAATTATTGATAAGCCGTTATGTTCTTTCCAGACTAAGTTTAGAATTTGATGTAATTAAGGAAGGGGTATACCAAGAGTCATTTGAACAAATTATAAAAAAAATGATGAAATTGGAACCTGAATGTTTTAGCAAAAATAATACTATTTGTTTGACATGCAAAGAACAAACAAAAGAAAATGTATATAAATTATTAGAGACATTAGTAGCTTATGAAAAAGAAGAATATTGCGATGTATCTATCCATTTCAAATTAAGGGTACAACATTTATCAGAGGGAGAAAGAAAAATATTTATACTTTTTTCAAAATTAATTGTTTCATTAGAAGAAGGCAAGGGAAATAACTTAAACATTATTTTATTAGATGAGCCTGATGCTTCTCTACATCCTCAATGGGCAAAAGAATTAATGGACAAGCTATTTCTTGCTATAGATACATATAGTCAAGAAATTAAGAAGATTAATGTTCAATTGATTATTTCTACACATTCACCTTTCTTGTTATCAGATATAGATAAGAAAGATATTATATTATTAGATTATGATAATGATACTTTGCCAGATAAAAGAGCCTTTCAGTTTAGCAATGAAAATTATGATACATTTGCAGCAAATATTCATACTATGTTTAAAAATTCATTTTTTCTAAAAAACACTATTGGAGATTTTGCTAATAAAAAAATTAAAAATACTTTAATGATTATGGATAAATATAGTAAATACATAGACAAAAAAATCACTAAGGAAGCTTTTTCTGAAACCGCTAATATATATATGAATTATGAGCATGACCATGAAATTAATGAAAAACAATTGGAAACTGATTTAAAAAATAAAATTGAATATGTAATTAGCATTATCGGTGAGCCTCTAATTAAGAAAAAATTAGAAGAAAAATATAGAACTATATTTTACAATGATAAAGAGTATGAAATTCAAATTATGAAATTAAAGCAAGAAAAAGCAAAATTAGAAAAACTGATAAAAGACAATGAAATAGAGGATATTGATAGTGTATTGGAATTGTTAAACATAAAAATTAATGAATTAAAAAAGAAAGCTGAGTGTAATAGTGATTTTAATAAGATGCAGTAATATTGAAAAAGTAAAGAAAATACATAAGGCATATTTTGATACTGTGGTTAAAGAAAAACTAGAAAAATATATATCAGATAAAAAAGAAAATCAGCAAATTGTTGACTTTGTTAAAGAGTTCTTTTTTGTTAATGGAAAAATAAATGAAAAATTGTTAGAAGACATATGCTTTGGAGAAAAAGATAAGCTAGATGAGGTTATAAACATATTAGATAAACCAATTAAAGAGTATGAAAAAAAATCGGGCAGTTATATTTTTGAAAAATGTATAGGTATAATTGAAGGTTATAAAAAATATTTAGCTAATGATGGTGACGGAAAAGAAGAGAATAGGATTAAAGAATGGAATAGAGTTGTTACTGAAATCGAGAGGATTTTGAAGAAAGATAAAAATGAAAAAATTTTGATAAAAAAGGATGAATTAGTAGAAATCATTAAAAATGAAAAAATAAAAATACAGAATTATAATAAAACAATAACTACAGGAGATAGTTATACTTTTAAATTTACTAATAAAGTAAATATACGAAAATATATAAATGGTTTTAATAAACATTTTAAGGAAAAGAATACTCTTGCAGATACAATACAGAAAATTTTTGATTATAAAAAGTTTTGTAATTGTGAGGAAATTAAAGTAAATAATAATGAAGTAATATGGAATAGACATCAGTTGATTGCTAGTTTAGGCGTAACAGTTTGCCCATATTGCAATAGACAGTTTGTAAATGCTTATATAGAAAATGATTGTCTTAAAACTACAGCGGACTTAGATCACTATTATAGCCAAAAGGAATATCCTTACTTGGCTTTATCCTTATATAATTTTATTCCAAGTTGTCAAATATGTAATTCCAGATTTAAGGCAGCAAAAAACTTTCATGATGAGCCCCACCTTTATCCGTATAAAGAAGAGTTTGGGGATATAGCTAAGTTTAAGACTGCATTTTATGGTGATGAAGATAAAGAAAGAAAAGAAAGTAAGGAAAAATTAGAAGAGGAAGATAGATACGATATAAATTATCTAATGGGAAATTCAAATAATTTTAAACTACAAATAACTGTTGAAGAACCTGAAAGTGAAATAGGAAGAAAAATAGAAAACGCAAAGAGTACTTTTCA
This sequence comes from Aminipila sp., assembly GCA_032096995.1. Lineage (GTDB taxonomy): Bacteria > Bacillota > Clostridia > Peptostreptococcales > Anaerovoracaceae > Aminipila. The sequence continues at coordinate 11,649 of DAMCXN010000051.1, read as the reverse complement.
CTTGGAAGATTTATATAATTCACATAAAGACTATGTCAGTGAGCTTATTAAAAAGGCGATTGTTTACAATGAAAGCAGAATTGATGAGCTGTATAGTCAATATCCAGATTTATTTAGTAGTAGAGAAGAAATTGTGCAAATGGTAGTGTCAAATTATATTTGTGAAGAAGATTTAGGGAAAAGACCATTAGCTAAACTTACAAAAGATATTTGTGAAGAATTAGGATTAAAATAATATATAGTTTGATTTGATTATAACTCATAAATATTAAATTAGGAGGAACTATGCAAAAGACAATAACATATCTATATTCAGATGTAAGTAATGCAGCAAATTTAAAAATGTATCAAGATCGTACTAATCAAATTAAGGCTTTCTACTTTACAAGAGAAAGTTATAAACAAGTTTATGATTTACCATACGCCTTTAATTATGCTATATACTTTCTATTTAACGATAGTGAAAATGAAAATCTTGTCTATGTGGGGCAATCAGTTAATGGCATACAAAGAATTGATGAACATGTGAGAGGGAAAGATTTTTGGTCATATGCTATTTTATTTGTCACTGATAATAATAGTTTTGATAAGTTATCAATAGATTACTTGGAATATGAGTTTATACAAAAATTTAAGAAGAGTAGTTATGTATTAACCAATAAGGATTTAAGACTTAATAAGCCCAATATTAGTGTATATGATATTCCAAATCTTGAATCGTTTATTAATCAAATAGAATTCTTATTGAGTGCAGAGGGTATTGCTATTGATGAAGAAGTAAATTCCAATGAACAAATAAAACACTATTTCCCACCAGCGAAGCATAATGCTAAGTTATTTGTAAAAGATGGTAAATTTATTCTATCAGTGGGAAGTGAGATAAAAAGACCACCAGAATCAACAAAAGAATGGAAGGACAGAAATCATTACAAAACTGGCAATGCTATGATAGATAGTTACATAGAAAATGAAAAAGTAAAAGAAGTGGATGGAAAATTGATAACCCAAGTAAATTTGGCGTTTAAGTCACCATCTGCTCCTGCTAATTTGATTACTGGGTTATCAGAAAATGGTTGGAAATTTTTTAAAGGTTTAGAAGAGTTACGGAGTAAATAAATGTAGTATTATATAGCAAATTTTTGAGGTGCAATTAATTATGTTAATTAAAACGGATATTCTAATTGAAAAGGCAGCTATACAAGCTTTTAATATCAATAAATATATGTATATTATGGATAATATGCTAAGCATGAATATTTCGGAAAATGAAGAATTTATGACTTGCTATGATAACTTTTACAGAATAAGAAGAAATAGTGAGTGGAGGGAAATATATTTTAAGTATTTTGAAGAGCAAAAGTATAATAAGGAAATTTGCTTTTCAGATATAATTATATATTTATTTGAAAAGACAGGAAATATTGAACCATCATTTTCAAGTAAAATGTTAGCAACCATTAATGATAATATGCCTATTTGGGATCAATATGTTCTTAAAAATCTGGGGTTTGTATTAAAAGGAAAAAATAGTAGGGAAAGATTAAATAATACAATTGTTTTATATGATGAAATTGTAAAATGGTATCAGAACTATTTACATACGGAAAATTGTAAAGAGTGCATTGAAATTTTTGATAAATTATTACCAAGTTATACTAAAATAACAGATACTAAGAAAATTGACTTTTTGTTGTGGGTTAATAGATAAGGTTTTTTGCTAATATAAATTTTAGGTTATGAAGATATAACATATAATAAGTTAATTTAGGGGTTAATTATTATGGGATTAATGGAACTAATTGGTGAATTGATGAATCCTGGTAAAATAGGGACTGTTGATATAACCAAAAATAAAAAAGAAAAACGTACGTTCTTGCTAATTGTAAAAAGCATAGTATCAATAGTTATTATTGCAATTATTTATTATTTAAATTTTAATGTGTCATTTCACATTAAAGATATTATATTATTTATAGCGGCAATGGTAGTATATAGCTCTATAGGTTATTTTATTTTACCAAAACCTGATTAAACAAATGTAGGGTGGTTAGGAGGAATTTTAAATAACCCATTTAGGATTTCTGACAATGTAAATAGAATGTAAATAGATTGTTGGTTTTTGTTATGGTGTTATTAATACCTGGTAGGCTGATTTCTACTACTACTTTATCATGGATAGATTTATTTAAAAATAAGGGCGATTCCAATAATATTGATTTAAATACTTGACGGTATTCTAAAATTTACAATTACATTTACAACATACATAAATAAAATTTAACAATCAGAGGTGGACTATGAATAAATATGGACAAACTGCTCTTATTGCAGAGAAATATGTTAAAGAAGGGCTTCTTCCAAGAGAAGCATGGGAGAAAGCAAGCTGTGAAGTGTTTGAAAAAGGTAGGCCTTCACAAAAGAAAGGTTGCCCTAGAAACACGTTTATCGGAATTTTTGATAACGAATATAAAAGTAATAACGCAGACTACGCTAGAAATGCAGTAGAATACTTAAAAACAAATAATATTAAAGAAATTGATGAGAGAAAACTTTGGAGTATTGTTCATAAAGGTAATATAGTATCATATAACAGCCAAATGCATGTGGTTATGGCTTTATATCGTAATGGGTTATTATAAAGGCATACACCTTAGTTCTAAAATACGTAAATGTAAATTTTAAAAGGACGGAGCTTATCGAGAACAAATGTTCTACGTAAAAGACATAATAAAGTAATATGAATTATAACTTCAATATTTTTGATTTTGGTTGTAGCTCATACACTGATAATTACTATTGTATGATAAAGAATATTTTAATTACATTATTGTTAGTGGAGGATTAGGAAAAGAAGGCTTTAGTGAAGCAATAGTGAAGAAACAGTATCTGATAGAAAAGGGAATACCTAGTGATAACATTATCCTATATGAAATAGGAAACAACTCATATATGACAGCGGTAAATACAAAAGTGATTATGGAACATCTGAATTTTAATACAGTAGGTTGGTTTGGATGATGTATATACAGCACATTCAAAAAGCTATGAATTGCGTGATGTTTATTCACTTTTAAGAGAGTTCCCTGCTTACTATAAATACTTATTAATTTAAAAAATTAAGAGTTTTTTCTTTTAGTAAGAGTGGCAGCATTATGGAGTGACTTAATCATAGTTATTACAGCCAATTTGTTTTCATCTGATAATTCTTCAAAGATAGGGGCATATTGATTTAATATACCATTATTGTTTGATGCCTTTATATTGGAATTTACTCCTAAGAGAGTATCTATGGATACATCTAAAGCATGGGCAATTTTAATTAGAGTATCGTAGTCAGGCTCTCGAGAGCTATTCTCATAGTTTCTATATGTTGTGGCGTTAATATCCAATTTTTCTGCAAATTCCTTTTGAGATAGATTTAAATTTTCTCTGTATTTTCTTAAGTTTTCTTTAAAATTATTTTTTTTCACAACATAAAACCTCATTAATGCAAATTAGAATCGTTTATAGCTTCATTTTAAAGCATTTTATTTTATTATTGACAAAAAGACACAAAATGAATTATAAAAAATCAATTATATTGACAAATAACACGAAATGAATTAAAATTGAAAGATAATACAACACAAAATGAATTAAGGACGAAAAATTTTATAATTTTTTTATTTTTTTGCAACTTTTTCTGTTTTTCATTTGTATATAAGATAGAACCGCAAAAAATGGTTATTATAAAACACATGGAAATGGAAAGGACAAAATACTATGAAAAAATTTATTGCGATTATACTTTGTGTAATTATGACACTTTCTTTTGCTGCTTGCAGCGAAAAAACAACTTCGGATAATGAAGATTCACAAGTTGAACAAAAGAGTGAGGAAACCAGTATATCATTAGAAGAAAATTCTGCTCAAATGCCAAACCCTTTTATAGATTGTGAAACCATTGAAGAGGCTGAAGAACTTGCTGGATTTACTATAAAAATACCTAAAAAGCTTCCTAAAGGTTTTTATGTTAGCTCAATTCGTGTTATTAAAAATGAATTAATAGAAATAGTTATTGAAGATGAAGAAAATACTGTTTACTTCCGCAAAGGAAAAGGAAATGAAGATATTAGTGGTGATTACAATGAATACGAAAAAGAAAAAATAGTAAAGGTTGGAGATTTAGACGTAAAGCTAAGAGGAAATGATGGTAAGATTAATGCTGCTACATGGTCAGATGGAGAGTATTCCTATGCAATTGTTATAAATAGTGGTAAAGAGGGTATTTATACTGAGATAGTTGTCGATATAATAAACAACATTCAGCAGTAATAAGATAAGGGTGATACTTGTAGAAGAGTATCACCTATTGCCCTATTAAGGAGGTTACTTATGACAATTGTATGTGAATTCCAGAATATCGCTTTTAGATTTGCATGTATAGTAGAAAGAATTATGCACTTTTGCTTTAGTGTATTACTTTTTGACCATCATGCACTAAAGAACCAGAATTTAACTCATTTAAGCTCTCTTGAATATAAGGAACAAGTAAATAGGAAAGCTGAAAAGGTTTTGTTAGAATACGGTGATAATATTTTACGTTTAGCCTATTCATATTTGCACAATATCAGTGATGCAGAAGATGTTTTGCAAGATACTTTAATACAATTTATAAGTAAGGCACCTGAGTTTAAAAGTGAATTGCATAAAAAAGCATGGTTATTACGAGTAGCTATAAATATTAGCAAAAATAAGATTATACATAACAAAATTCGTGAAACGGATGAGTTACAGGAAAGCTTAGTATCTGAAGAAAAAGAAGATTTAACTTTTGTTTGGGAAACTGTTAAAGAATTACCATCTAAATATAGAGAAGTTATTCATCTCTTTTATGAAGAAAACTATACTACATCCGAAATAGCAAAGATTTTATCTAAAAATGAAGCAACAGTTCGTTCATTGTTGCATAGAGCAAGAGCTAAATTGAAAGAATCTTTGAAGGAGGTGTATGACTTTGAAGAATAAGTATCAAAAAATAATGGAGAAGATAGAAGTTTCAAAGGAAATGCATGATAGGATTATGAAAAAAATTAGTGAAACAGATTTTGATGATCCGTCAAAAAAAAGCAGATCTAAGATGAATTATAAGAACTATATATCTATAGCTGCTTGTATAGCTCTTCTTGTAGTTGGGGGACTAGCTCTGCCAGAGTTTCTACATAAGGCTCCAAACCCAAATGTTCAGATAGAAAATAATATGATAGAATGTAATTCTCTAGATGAACTTTCAAAGTATGTTGGATTTAAGGTTTTGGATATAGGTGAGCTACCGTTTACTGAAAATGAAGTGACATATATTTCATATTGGCAAGAATTAGCTGAAATAGTATATGTGGGTTCAGATGATGTAATTAGTTTTAGGATGTCTATAGGTGGAGAAGACAATAGTGGTGATTATAGTGAGTATGAAGAGGTTAAGAGTTTGCAACTTGAAGACTATACAGTTACTATAAAAGGGCAAGATGAAAAATTCAATCTTGCTATTTGGAAACATAATGGATTTTCATATTCTATAAAAACACATGCGGGATTATCTGAAATGGATTTAGTGGAAATGATTCAATCTGTTCAGTGACATAAAAAATTAAATTGTAGAAGTTATTGTCACTTATGGTCACAGACTCATAGTATACTATGAGGTGATTAAGATGAAAAGACATTTGAGAAGTATTGTAATTGTTAATAATAGAGTATTTCAGGATGAACTAAAATATAATGGGGAAGTGGTTTTAAAATATAGAATTGATTATCCTCAGTTTATTTCAGTACATTATCAAAAATCATTGGATATTATTAATAAATTTTATCTAAAGAAAGCGTTAAATTTAAAAAGATATTACATAAAAGAACTTTGTAAATTAGCGGTAGAAGATTATAAGTATTCAAAGCAAAATAATCTACCTATTAAGATTTATGAAGGTGTAGCACAATATAAGATTACGTATAATATGGATTGTATTATAAGCCTTTTTTATGATGAGTATGTTTATTCAGGAGGGGCACATGGAAATACCCAAAGGACTTCTGATACATGGAATTTAAGGCAAAATAGAAGAGTTAAGCTAAATGAATTTTTTCAATGTGATTTAAACCCTAAGGAATATATTTTAAATATTGTAAAAGAGGGAATATTGAAAGAACCTATAATATATTTTGATGATTATGAAAAGCTTATTGATGAGAATTTTAATCCTCAGAGTTTCTATTGTACACAAAAAGGCTTAGTTATTTACTATCAACAGTATGATATAGCACCTTATTCCAGTGGAATAAGAAAATTCTTAATACCATACAATGACTGCGTAATCAATCCTTATAAGATGTGCAGAAATGTAAGATAAGATTAGAAAGATTAAATAGCAGGCTGGGAAGCCTGCTATATGGTCTTTATAAATTGATATTTTATATTAGCTAGTTTTGATATAGCAAAACTGGTCAAGCTATTTGATATATGAAAGGAGAAGTATAATTATGTTGGAAGTTGGAACTAAAGCTCCAGATTTTAAATTGTTGGACAAGGATAGCAATGAGGTATCACTATCAGATTTTAGGGGAAAAAAGATTGTATTATATTTTTATCCAAGAGATAATACACCAGGGTGTACAAAACAGGCGTGTGGATTTAGTGAACTTTATCCTCATTTTCAAGAGAAGGGAGCAGAAGTTATTGGAATTAGTAAAGATTCAGTGGCTTCTCATATTAAATTTGCTGAAAAACATCAATTACCTTTTATACTGCTTTCTGACCCTGAATTAAAGGCAATACAGGCCTATGATGTATGGCATGAAAAAAACAACTATGGAAAGAAGACAATGGGGGTTGTTAGAACCACCTATATTATAAATGAAGAGGGAATTATAGAAAAAGCTTTTGGAAAAGTAAAAGCCGCAGAAAATCCAGAAAAAATGCTAAAAGAAATTATTTAGGAAAATATGGGAATTTTTTTAATTTAGTTATATAATAATAGAGATACTATAATTTTATAGTATTTCTATTATAATGAGAGGTAGTAGAATTTAGAATTATGAACCATATATACAATTTTTCTTCTAAAATAATTTTAAGTGAAAAGAGCGAAGACTTTAATGAAAAAAAGTTTATGCACAATAATTTATGCATATTGGCTTTATCTATTTATCTGACTATAGAACAATTGATTTATGGGGTTTTTACAGCTGAGCCACAAAGTATATTACAAAGAACATACTTTGTTACAGCTTTAATTATGTTTTTATATAGTATTTTAAGCGTGTATTTTCAAACCAATAGGGTTAAAAAAATAACTTATCTTCATAAGTTTTATGAAATAAGCTTTGGAGTTTTGGGATTTATTATTGCTATTGCTAGGGCGTTAACTATAAAAAATTTTATATTTGCATTACCCACTATATATATAGCTGTTTTATATGGGTTTGCAGTGTTTTTTTATTTTTCACCAGTTACAACTTTTTTTATATATTTCAGCACAAGTACATTGATAATTGCATTATTACCGGTATTTCAGCCAGAGATTTTAAATTTTACATATAAGCAAGATATTATTTCAAATAACTTTATAGCATGGATTGCATCAATCATCAGTTATGGGCGTTATGTTAAGGTTTATAGAGCTCAAAAAACTATATGCAATAAAAATGTAGAATTGCAGGCAAAAACAAATAAGATTGAGAAGACAAATGAAGTTCTTAGATATATTTCAAATATAGATGCATTAACAAATATTTATAATCGTAGAAAACTAAATGAGATTTTGGAAAAAGAATATGATATAAGTAAGTTGTTTAATAGAAAAATTTCTATAGTTATAATGGATGTAGATTTTTTCAAATCTATAAATGACACTTTTGGTCATAATACAGGGGATAAGGTACTATCTACTTTAGGACAGATTCTTAAAAATAATATTAGAAGAAGTGAAATTGTAGGACGATGGGGTGGAGAAGAATTTCTTATCATTTGTCTTGAGACTGATGCGGATGCTGCATATTATTTAGCTGAAAGAATAAGAAAAATTATTGAAAACTTTGATTTTAATTTATGTTGTAATATAACTTGTAGTTTTGGTGTTTCTACTATTAAAGAAAATGATACTCTAGAAAATTTGATAAACAGAGCCGATACAGCACTTTATGGAGCAAAGAAACATGGAAGAAACAGGGTTGAGGACGAGTAAGAAACCTTGACATGAATTTATAATAAGTTAAAATATAATAGCAAAGATAAAAACACAGTTCCGGTTGGTAGTCCGGACGCGGTATGAAAAAGCTGTCAGTAACCTGCCTCCTTTGGTTGTCCCTTCTTTGTGAACTTTAGATCTAAAGGAGGAATTAAACATGTGTAATGTTATATCTAAATTTACTGTATTTTTTGAGGAACCCTTTTGGGTTGGAATTTATGAAAAAGAATATAACTCAAAATACGAAGTTTGCAAAGTAATATTTGGACCAGAACCAAAGGATTATATGATTTATGAATTTATGACAAAAAATCAGATGAAATTAAGTTTTAGTCCTAGTATTGAATCTAATAGGAATAATAAAAAAAAGATTAATCCTAAACGTATGCAACGGCAAATAAAAAAACAGATAAATAATGTAGGTATAGGAACAAAAGCACAACAGGCTTTGAAGATTCAACATGAAGAAAGAAAAATTTCAAGAAAAATTCGTAGTAAAGAACAAAAATTGGCAGAAAAAGAAAGAATGTTTGAAATCAAAAAGCAAAAAAGAAAAGAAAAACATAAGGGTCATTGAACAATTTGTTAGAGCTGCGAAAGCAGCTCTTTTTCGTATAATAATAATGGTTATCCATATATTGGCTGGTAAATAAGTTCCAAATTTAAAGTGGCAAGCCTTGTATATTATGGTATAATTATGTCTGGATTGAAGTTATAGTGACATAATATGGGGGATTTTTTATTATGAATGAGAAAGGCGTTTATTTTAGACATTTATTAGAAAAAAATGCAGGTGCTATTTTTTTTCTGATATTGGCACTTATCATGACTTTTTGTTTGCTGATATCTACAGAAACTGTAAATGCAGATTCTGATATAGGAGTTATGATTGATGGAGATACTGTTGTTTTGGACCAAAATCTAGGGAATCCTTTTATTGATACAAATAGCAGAACTTTGGTTCCTTTAAGAGGTGTTATGGAAGAATTTGGGGGAACTGTTGATTGGGATAATGAAAACAGGATTGCTAGTGTAGAAAAAGATGGAACTATCGTTCAAGTTCCAATAGATCAGAAATATATTTTTGTAGATGGACAGATGGTTGAAAATGATACTACTGCTATTATAAAAGAAGAACGTACATATTTACCTATTAGGGTAGTTTTAGAGGCTTTTGGTGCTGGAGTAGCTTGGGATAATAATAATAGAACAGTTGTGATAAATTCTGATGGTACTGTTGCAGAGTTCAACAATACAAATACTGAAAACCAAGAAAGTGATGTGAAAGATAATGGCGTTAATATAGACGGAGAACTACATGGTATGTGGATTTCTTACCTTGAATATATGAGTATGCCTAAAAATGAGTCAGGTTTTAAAAAAGCTATAGATGATATGTTTGATAGATGTAAAGAACTTGGAATGAATGCTGTGTTTGTACATGTTCGTTCACATTGTGATGCTATGTATCCTTCAGATTATTATCCTTGGTCTATTTTTCCAACTGGAACTCAAGGACTTGATCCTGGTTATGATCCAGTAGAATATATGGTAGAAGCCGCACATAGCAGGGGTCTTGAATTTCATGCATGGTTAAATCCATATAGGGTGACAGGATATGGCACGTATTGGAAACAAACATCTGATAATCATCCTGTTAAGGTGTGGCAGACTGATGCGGATACTACTAACGATAGATGGGCACTTCTACATAAAAATGAGTATTACTTAAATCCATCAGTACCAGAAGTTAGAGATCTGGTTATAGATGGAATAAAAGAAATTGTTTCAAATTATAATGTAGATGGAATACACTTTGATGATTATTTTTATCCATCACTTAATGACAGTGAACCTTCTTCATGGTTTGACAAACCTGAATATGATAAGTCAGGAAGCTTACTTTCTATTGCAAACTGGCGTAGAGAAAATGTAGATCTTCTAGTTAAGGGAGTTTATGAAGCTATTAAAGCTATAAATCCAGATGTTCAATTTGGAATAAGCCCTGCAGGAAATCTACAAAACCTTCGTTCAAATAGTGCTCATTTTGTAGATATTGATAAATGGCTATCAGAAGATGGATACATAGATTATATAATGCCTCAGCTTTACTGGGGATTTGAAGTAAAAGATTCATCTGGAAATATTGCTTCTTATGCTTATGAAAATAATATAAAAGCATGGATGGATGCATCAAATAAAGGTAATGTTGACCTATATATTGGACTGAACATGGCAAATGCAGGTAAGAATATCTATGATAGAAATGATGTTTCAGAATGGCTTAGATATAATGATATCATTGCTAGGCAGGTTAGTTTCGCGGAGGGAATAGAAGGTATTAAAGGGTTTGCTTATTTTAGGTATGACTATTTTAATAAAGATTTAACTAAAAACGAAGTAGATAATTTGGTAAAGGTAATTAAAAAATAATTATATAATATAACAATTATATGTCATAATTATTACAAATCAATAAAAGGCATTGATTTATAAAGTTAATTACTGTAAAATTCTTTTAGATTTTAAAGAAAGAGGTGGTAGAAATGTCAAAATTAAGAAAAGAAAAGATAAATAGAATAATGGCAATTTTAACCACAGTGGAATACTAAATTAGAGAACGGATATTTATAAAGTTTTTTAGCGTAGCATATTTCTAGTGCTACGCTTTTTTGCGCCCTTTTTTAGATATTTTACTGTGGTACAGGTAAACAAATTTAGTTTTGTTAAGAAAAAGGAGTAAACTTTGAACAAAAAATTAGATAGTAAAATAACTTTGATTTCAAATCATAAGACTTGGATAGAAAGTAAAGCTGTGGAACAGCTTGAAGCTATAGGAAAACTTAAAGGTGTAAAGAAGCTTGTAGGCCTTCCAGATTTACATGCTGGGAGAACCCCAGTAGGAGCGGTAATAGAAACTGAAGGGATTGTCTATCCTCACCTTATAGGAAATGATATTGGTTGCGGAATGGGGTTATTTAATACTGGTGTATTAATAGCACAGTATAAACAGGAAAAATGGATTAAGAAACTTAGTCAGCTAGAAAGCATTAAAGGACTTGGCAGTATTGGAGGTGGAAATCATTTTGCAGAATTCCAAGGGCTAAATGAGATTCATGACAAAGAATCTTTTGATAAGCTTGGGATTGGTAAAAAAGAAGTTCTTCTTTTAGTTCATACAGGATCTAGGAATTATGGTCAAGAAATATTTGCTGAGTTTAGTAGTATGGAAGGTATTTCAGTTGAAAGTCAATCCTTTAAATCATATATGAGTGAACATGATAATGCATTAAAATGGGCTGAATTAAATAGAAAAGCTGTGGCTGAAAGACTCCTTTCTCAGTTAGGGGTTAATAAAGAGCCAAGAGTAATTATTGAACCGACCCCCAAAAGTTAGACCAAAAATCTAACGATTGGGAGGTCGGTCTTT
>DAMCXN010000050.1:18703-20838 GCA_032096995.1 Aminipila sp. | reverse complement strand
ACCCAGCATAAAATCTTATTCAATTGGACCCCACCCCAACATTTGACATAGAGCCATTTTTTATTCCCCATTCAGCAATAGCCTCTAAAGAGTTTAAAATTAAACTATAAATCATTTCTTGTGAAAGATGAATATTCCCTACCATGCCTCTCATATTGGCATGACCATAAGTTATTATAGGCATTGTAAGAAAAGTGTAGTCTAAAAGTTCTTTTTGCATTTTCTTAATACTTAGCTCAATCCAATGCTTAGTCTCATAAACATCAACCCCTATCGGTAAATGCCGACCATGTTCTTCTATTGGCGCAACACCTATAACCATAACAGTTTTTTCTTTATTAAGTCTTTCTATGTCTACCCAACTTAAATCCATTATATTTAAACTCATTATATTCCTCCTATCAATATTTAGTATTATAAAGGTTCCAGCTAATGTAATGTCAATCCTATAAATTAAAAAAATTTATGATCTATTTTAATTTGCCACCAATTTTATTATTCAAACATTATTATTTTATTTGATTAATAAAAAAAATATAGACCGCTCAGCGGCCTATATTATAAATTCAAAGCTAAAATTAAATGTGATAAGCTTCTTCTTTATGAATACTGATATCAAGACCTTTTTCCTCTTCTTCTTCAGAAACACGAACAGGTATAAAACGATTCACTACTTTTAATATTAAATAAGTTACGATAAAAGCATAAACAGAGGCAATAAGTGTTCCTAATATCTGAACTCCAAATTGATGTATATCCCCATGTATTAGACCATTTACACCATTTACAGATTCCACCGCAAATACTCCAACTAAAATGCTTCCAAGTATACCTCCAATACCGTGTACACCCCATACATCTAGAGCATCATCCCAACCAACTTTTTTTCTAAATTCAACTGCATAGTAACATACAAAACTAGCCAAAAGACCAATTACTGCTGCCGCCCAAGGTTCTACAAATCCTGCTGCAGGAGTAATAGTAGCAAGCCCCGCTACTGCACCCGTTAAAACGCCAACAAAGCTAGGAGTTTTTTCTTTAATCCATGAAATAATAAGCCACGCAACCATTGCAACTGAAGCACTTATATCTGTATTAATAAAAGCAGTTGATGCTAAAGAATCGGCAGCTAGCCCTCCTCCAGCATTAAATCCAAACCATCCGAACCAAAGAAGTGCTGTTCCTAAAGCTACATAAGTGATATTGTGAGGTTCCAAATCAGCTTTATTTATAATTTTTCTTTTTCCAACAAAGAAAACTGAAGCTAAAGCAGCAAGGCCGGCACTAGCATGTACAGTAATACCTCCTGCAAAATCCACAACTCCCATCTGTTGTAAGAAGCCTCCGCCCCAAACCCAATGAGCCAATGGAACATATATTAAAATACTCCAAGCTACTAAAAATACTAAATAACTCTTAAAATTAACTCTGTCTGCAAAAGCACCTGTAATAAGTGCTGGCGTAATTATAGCAAACATCTGCTGATAACTAAAAAATGTTAAAAAAGGAATAGTTGCACCATAATCTGGATTTGGATTCATACCTACACCATTTAGGCAAACATATTGTAATCCACCTATTAATCCTTTAATATCCGGCCCAAAGAATAATGAAAATCCAAATACAAACCAAATAATAGTAACAACTCCCATAGATACAAAGCCCTGCATCATAATAGTTAAAACATTTTTCCTTGATACAAGTCCTCCATAAAAAAATGCTAGCCCTGGTGTCATTAGACAAACTAAAGCAGCACAAAGTATAATAAATGCTGTATCACCTGAATTTATCATTTTTACACTTCCCTTCTCTTAATAACATAAATAAATTCCATAGGTAAAGTGTACAAAAATAATAATTCAGAATAAATACAGTAAAACCCCTAATCTAAATAGGAAAAACCTTTAAATTTCAATTATGTGATTTCTGGCAGCATATAAAACCAATTCTGTTATATTTTTAAAATTATGTTTTCGCATAATATTTGCTCTATGAGTTTCCACTGTTTTTATAGATATCATTAGTAAATCTGCAATTTCCCTATTGCTAAAGCCCTCCGCCAATAGTTTTAGTACTTCTCTTTCTCTACCAGACAAATCTTTATTGGATTTTTCATTCTGTAAAAATCCATTTAG
>DAMCXN010000050.1:12611-18693 GCA_032096995.1 Aminipila sp. | reverse complement strand
CATTATTGGAGCAAGCACCGACGAAACATATATTTCCCCGTTATTAACCTTTCTCACAGCATTAATCAATTCTTCAAATGCATTTTCTTTCAATAAATAGCCTTTAGCCCCACAGTTAAAAGCCTCTGCAAGCATCTCTTCATTCTTATGCATAGTTAAGAAAATAACCTTTAAGTCTGGACAAACAGTTTTTAAATTCTTGCATACATCAAGACCACTTTTCTTTGGCATAGATATGTCCAAAAGCAATATATCTGCCTCATTGTTCATGCATAGATTTTCTGTCTCTATCCCATCATTAGCCTGTCCCACAACTTCTATATCATCTTCTTGTGATAGTAAGATTTCTAAAGACTCTCTTAACATCTTATGGTCATCTGCTAAAAATATTTTAATATTACTTCCCACCATTAACAGGTACCTCCATAATCACCGTTGTTCCACTTTCAATCTTACTAGTAACCTTAAATTTGCCACCTAACATTTTTACTCTGTCTCCCATAGATAAAATTCCTACACCCAGTTCATTTTTATTAATATGGAACCCTACTCCATCATCACTAACGTTGAAAACACATAGTTCTTTATCCTTATTGTATAAAATATTTATCTCTACATTCTTTGCTTTGGAATGCTTTATTACGTTTGTTAATGCCTCCTGTAAAACCCTATAAATATTTAGAGCTATAGTTTCATCCATAGAAGGCAACTCTCTATCATATTTCAACTTACACGAAACATTATCTAGTTCATCTACTTTCTCAGCTAAAGCTTTTATTCCTTCAAATAGCCCTTTTTCTTCTAATATTTTAGGGCTTAAATTATTTAAAACCTCACGCATTTCTACTATAGATGTCTCTGCAAGTTGTAATGATTTTTCCATATTTGAAGAAAGTTTTTCTTCTCCCTTTTCCTCAATTTGTTTTTTTGTTAATCCTAGCATAAGCTTTAAAGCAGCTAAACTTTGACCAACACCATCATGTAAGTCCCTAGCCAGCTTTTTTCTTTCTTGCTCTTCTGTTACTACCAAAAGCCTTGCCTGCTTTCTAAGTAAATTATTCTTATCTTTTATCTCAGCCTCAAAACCTGATATTTCCATATATTTTTCCCATGAGTAATAATCTTCAAACTCTACAATATTTAATCCCTTTTCTTCTTCCTCGTTAGTAACTCTAAGGCCAATAGTTTTATTTAACACTATAAACATTATATATGCTAAGCCAAATACCCACACAAAATTTGCACAAATCCCTATAACTTGTACTCCAAATTGACTAACCCTGTCTGGCATGTTTAAATATTGTGCTTCAATAAAAAAAGGCAAAAGTAAGCAACCTGCTATTCCTCCCACTAAATGTACAGGAATAGCATTTACAGCATCATCTAAATTCCACTTTTCAAGTAAATATTTTCAAAGGTCTACTATTATACCTGTGATAAACCCTATAGCCATAGCCGATAATGGGGTACAATAAAAAGCCGCCGCCGTAATAGCCACAAGCCCCCCAAGAACTCCATTAAATAATGAAACGAGATATCCACCATTTCTTTTCATAACAAAGTTTAACATAAGAGCTCCTGCCATGCCTGTTGCCGCAGATAAATTTGTATTTAAAACAGCAATACCTACTTCTTCAGAAAATCTAAAAGTACTTCCTCCATTAAAACCCATCCAACCAAACCATAATATAAATACACCTAAGGTTGCTATAGGTATGTTAGATCTTCCCGAAGTTGCCTTGTTTCTCTTTCCTATTACTCTTATCCCCGCTAAAGCTATAAAACCTGCTGTAACATGTACTACTGAGGCTCCAGCACAGTCAATAAATCCCAAGTCCTGTAACCATGTACTTTGATTTAAGAAGTTTCCACCCCATACCCAATGGCCATATACAGGGTAAATCAATATACTGCCTACAAAAGCAGCAATTTGCAAAGGAATAATCTTTGTTCTTTCTGACATTGAACCAGCAAAAATTGTTACTGCTACTGCTGCAAACATTAATTCTATAAAAACAAAAGCTAGCCCCAAGTCATTTAAAGTATGAATATCTTTAAGACCCCATAAGCTTGTACCAACAATTCCATAAAAGCTTTCACCAAACATAAGAGGAAATCCAACTAAACAATAACAAATCGTTGTAATCATAAAAGTTAATAAGTTTTCTATAGAAACAAATATTATATTTTTACTTTGAATAAAACCTACTTCTAGACATGTTAGTCCTGCTTGCATAAAAAACACAAAACACCCACATATCACTAGCCAAATTATATCTAAACTTAATTCCATGATATTCTCCTAAAAAATAGTAAGGTAATTATACTTCAATGGTTAATATATGTCAAAAGGCAGAGAATATTAATATTCCCTGCCTTTTATATAATAATTAAATTAAATTTTCATATTAAAGAAGTTCTTTTCTTGAAAGATTAATTCTGTTCTGGCTATCAATCTCAGTAACCTTAACCTTTACAACGTCTCCAACATTCATAACGTCTTCAACCTTTTCAACTCTTTCCTTTGCCATCTTAGAAATGTGAAGAAGACCTTCCTTACCAGGTAATATCTCAATGAAAGCACCAAAGTTCATAATTCTAGTAACTTTACCTTCATAAGTTTCTCCAGCTTCAACATCCTTAGTTAGAAGTTCAATCTGCTTCTTAGCAGCTTCTGCTCCTTCCATATTAGGGCTGTAAATGCTGATTAGACCAGGTTTGTCATCTGAAATATCAATCTTAACACCTGTTTCATCTATAATCCTATTGATTGTCTTTCCACCAGGACCAATTACAATTCTAGTCTTATCTGGATCAATATTTAAAGTAATTGCTCTTGGAGCAAAAGCAGACATTTCTTCTCTAGGTGTAGGAATTTCTTCAAGCATTTCATTCATGATATGCATTCTTCCTTCATGAGCCTGTTTTAAAGCATCCTGTAAAATCTGTCTTGAAAGTCCATGAACTTTAATATCCATTTGAATAGCAGTAACACCAACTTCAGTACCTGTTACCTTAAAGTCCATATCTCCAAGGAAATCTTCCATACCTTGAATATCAGAAAGAATAGCAATCTTGCTAGTTCCATCTTCTTCAACTCTTTCTATAAGCCCCATTGCTATACCAGAAACTGGTCTTTTAAGAGGAACACCTGCATCCATTAAAGCTAAGCATGAACCACAAGTTGATCCCATAGAAGTTGAACCATTTGAAGATAAAACTTCTGACACAACTCTGATAGCATAAGGGAATTCTTCTACACTTGGAAGTACTGGTATTAACGCTCTTTCAGCCAAAGCTCCATGTCCAATTTCTCTTCTTCCTGGACTTCTTGGAGATCTAGCTTCACCTACAGAAAATGCTGGGAAATTATAATGATGCATATATCTCTTTTCTGTATCTTCAGAAATACCATCAATAACCTGAGATTCTGATGATGGAGCTAGAGTACAAACTGAAAGCACTTGAGTCTGACCTCTCTTAAATAATCCTGTACCATGTGTTCTTGGTAAGATACCTGTTTCGCACCAAATTGGTCTTACTTCTGTAGTCTTTCTATTATCTGGTCTAATACCTTCATCTAAAATCATTGAACGAACAGATTCTTTTGTAATGTTATATAAAACTGTCGCAATGTCTTTTTGATTTTCAGGATATATTTCTGCAAAATGTTCTTTTGTTTCAACTTCAACTGCGTCCATGTTGTCAAGTCTTTCTAGTTTATCAACAGTTTTAATAGCTACCTTCATTTTATCTACTGCAAATGCTCTTACAGCTTGGTCTATTTCTTCTGAAACCTTATAAAGTTCTACATCCTTCTTAGGTTTAGCAACCTCAGCGATAATTTCCTCTATAAATTCAACTAATTTCTTGATTTCTTCATGAGCAAACATAATAGCATCTAACATAGTTTCTTCTGGAACTTCTTTAGCACCAGCTTCAACCATCATAATTGCATCCTTAGTACCAGATACAACTAGGTGCATTTCTGACTTTTCTCTCTGTTCAAGAGTAGGGTTAACAATGAATTCACCATCAATCATACCTATTAGGACAGACGCTGTTGGTCCTTCCCAAGGAATATCTGACACTGAAAGTGCAATTGATGAACCTAACATTCCTACTATTTCAGGGGAACAATCAGGGTCAACACACATTACTGTTGCAACAACTACTACATCGTTATAATATCCCTTTGGAAAAAGCGGTCTGATAGGTCTATCTATAAGTCTTGAACTTAAAATTGCTTTTTCACTAGGTCTTCCTTCTCTTTTAATAAAACCGCCAGGAATCTTTCCTGCCGCATACATTCTTTCTTCATAATCAACACTAAGTGGGAAAAAGTCGATGTCTGGTCTTGGTTCTTTTGAAGCACAGCAAGTAACATTTACCACTGTATCTCCATATCTAAGCATAGCCTGTCCATTAGCCTGCTCACAAACTTTACCAATCTCAACCTGCAATAGTCTTCCACCTACTGCTGTTCTAAAAGTTCTATAATCTTCAAATCTCGCCATTATTAACAACTACCTCCTGTTAATCTTTGCTTTTTATCAAACTGCACCTTATTGTGCATATATAAATAAAAGCGGAGCTTTGTGCCCCGCTTGTATTCCATAATTACTTTCTTAATCCTAAACGTGCAATAAGACCTCTATATCTTTCGATATCTTTATCCTTTAGGTAATTAAGAAGGTTTCTTCTCTGTCCAACCATTTTTAAAAGACCTCTTCTTGAGTGGTGGTCCTTTTTATGAATCTTTAAATGTTCATTTAAGTCATTAATTCTATAAGTAAGAACTGCAACTTGAACCTCTGGAGAACCTGTGTCTCCTTCTTTTAACTGGTAATCTTTAATAATTTCTGCTTTTTTTGTCTGATCTATCATTTCTATTCTCCTTTTCTTTGTTCACCTTTGCTGGGTTTTCGTCGGAGTTTCGAGAAACTAAGCAAAAGGTAAATATACATTGACAACTAATACTAACATATACAATAAATCTTGTCTAGTTATTTTTCTGTAATTGCAGTAAGAAAATACACTTTTAATTGCCCTTAAATATAATATTTTCAAAGTCCTCTGGTGTAACAGGTCTAGAAAAATAATACCCTTGTGCTATATCACATCCCATGCTACTTAAAGCTTTAGCCTGCTCTTTTGTTTCAATTCCTTCTGCAACAGTCTCTAGCTTTAATTCCTTAGACATCTTTATAACACTATTAATAATCTTTTTACCTTTTCTACTATCAAAAGTCTCTGTTAAAAATTCTTTATCAATTTTAATAATATCCGCTGTCATATCTTTAAGGATACTTAATGAAGAGTATCCACTTCCAAAATCATCTATAGATACATAAAAGCCTAAACTTTTCATTTCATTAATAATTCTTATAATTTTTTCAGTATTTTTTTCTAAAACACCTTCTGTGATTTCAATTTCTAATAAATTTGTCTTTATCTCATATTTTTCAGCAATTTCCTGTAGTTCTTTAACTAAGTTTTTCCTTTTTAACGTTACTCTTGAAATATTTACAGAAATTCTAGGTATAGTTTCTAAGCCTTCATTTATCCATTTCTGCATCATTTTACAAGTTGCTTCAAATATGTACATATCTAATTTTTCAATAAATCCATTTTCCTCAAACAGTGGAATAAATACCAGAGGTGATAACATACCAAGTTCAGGATGCTTCCATCTAGCTAGAACCTCAGCTCCCATCAACCTTCCATCAGCTAAAAAATACTTTGGCTGCATACAAGTAATAAATTCTCCATGCTGTAATGCCGCTTCCATACCAATGGTAATCTTCTTTTTAATTTCCATTTTTTGATTCATATCATCTGTATATTCAGCTATTGGATTGCCAACTCTTCCTTTTACAGTCTTCTTAGCTATATTAGCATAGTCAAGCATAACAGGTATGCTCTTTGTTGGTTCCTTTATAACATAAATCCCTATACTTAAAGTTATATCATAATCTGGTCCTAATATGGATTTTACATCTTCTTTTAAATTTTCATCATGGGATAGTGCTTCTATTATCTGCTTCTTATGAAAAGTTTCACTGATAAAAACAAAATTGTC
>DAMCXN010000050.1:11079-12601 GCA_032096995.1 Aminipila sp. | reverse complement strand
CGGTAAAATTGCTTCTATATGTTCAGCAAGAACTTTCAATATCTTATTACCTATATCATATCCATATATGTCATTAATATATTTAAAATTATTAACGTCAATACTTACCAACATATATTCGTTTGGATTTGCACTGCCAAGTAATGAGTTTGCCTCCATTTGGAACTTAGCCAAAGAGGCTTTTCCTGTACTATTATCCGTATATAAAACTGCCTTCAATCTTCTATTACTAGTCTCAATAACTATTAATAATATAATGAAAAAGAAGGTTACAATACCTAGCATCATCCAAGCATTGTCTTTTACAAGCTTTGAAATAGATGCATCATATACACTAGAAGCTGTATTTTTATATATAATAGTATTTATTATATCATTATCTAATCTTGCAATACCTTTATTTAGTATATTTACTATCTCCTTGGGCAGCTTTTCTGATACCGCTATATTCATTCTACTTTTTATATCTGTTGTATTAACATAAAAAGTATCATTCTGATTTAATCTTTCAATTTCATCATATGTATAAGCAGAAATAAACATGGCATCAACATTGCCTTTTTTTAGAGATTTTAAGGTATCTTCCGCCGTAAAATATTTTTTTAGAATAAAATTGGGATACTCTTTTAGAAGCTGTCTTTCATTTTTTTCATCAAAAGAATAAACAGCTATAGTTAAATCATCTGATAAATTAAGTAAATCGTCTGATACAATCATCATGGGAGCACTTAAATATACATCTGTATCTTCCATGTTCTTAAAATACTTATGTTGATGATAACAAGCAAATAGGTCTATTTTATCAAGATTTTCTTTTATAAATTGTCCATTAGAATTTTCAACTGGAACAAACTCAAAGTCAACTCCACATATTTCAGCTACCTGATTAAGTATATCCATGCTTATACCATTAGGCTCACCAGTCTTTTCATCAAAAGATTGTAAAGGTCTATTATTTATATCACAGCCTACAGTTAACTTACCATGCTTTTTTATAAGTTCCATCTCAGCTTTAGTAATAGAAGGTTTACTAATTTCCCTATTACTAAAATATTTTTCATATAGTTTCTGCTCAAAATATTTATCGTTTCTTAAGATTTTCTTCAAAGCAGATTCAATACCAGAAAGTATCTCTTTATTTCCCTTTGTAGTAGCATAGTAATAAGGTTCAAAGGATAAACGTGCTACTACCGTAGTATTAGGTATTGCTTGTAAATCCCCCGTTATATATGTATCATATAAACCTTCTTTTAATTCTTCACCAATATCTACCGCATCAGTATAAACATATTCAACTTGAATACCTTTTTCAATGCAATAGTCATTCATTACTTTAGTATAATAGTTCTCTGTTTCCGTTCCAACTTTCATACCATCGAAAAAGTCCAAGTCTTCATACAAAATGCCTCTATCTTTATTGGCAAATAAAACACCATATTCCATCCCCATTTGAGTGCTAGGGAAATCAAAGGTTTTCATTCTCTCTTCAGTTTTTTGCATGGGCCCAAATATATCTATTTTA
>DAMCXN010000050.1:304-11069 GCA_032096995.1 Aminipila sp. | reverse complement strand
TTCCATGAACACTTTACGAATTCATATTCCCACCCAGTATATTTAGCTATTTCCTGCAAATAATCATACCCATATCCTATATTATCTTCACCAACAGGCTCAAGTATAGTAGCATAATCCTGAAAATATCCAACCTTTATAATCTTAGGTTTACTGCTTAATTCGTCATCTGCATAAGCATTGACACATGGTAATAAAGTGATAACTAATATCACCATAACAAGAAAAGATATTGTCTTTTTAAAACTGGCTTTTGTCATATTTCTTCACCATTATTTTATTCTTCTATGATAAGCTTTTGCCATAATGCAATCGCTAGTAATTTGCTTAGATAGTCCTTCTACATTAGCAAATTTCTTTTCATTCCTCATCTTTTCTAAAAATTCTACTCTAATTATTTTACCATATAATTCCTTATTAAAGTTAAAAATATGTGTTTCCACATTTTTTTTATAATCTCCAATTGTAGGTTTAACACCAACATTAGTAACACTTGGATATTTAATGCCATTATATGTACAATATGTCACATATACACCATTAGGAGGGGTTACCATATTTTCATCAATAATAAGATTTGAAGTTGGAAAACCTATAGTTCTTCCTATCTTATTTCCAACAACAACTTCGCCTCCTATGGAATAATTTCTTCCCATATACTTTATGCATTGATCAATTTTACCTTCTGCTATAAGATTTCTTATAAAAGTACTGCTTACCAAATTCTCATCTATCTTAAAAGGTTCTAAAACGTGGATTCCAAAACCTTTTTCTATACCTTCATGCATTAAAATCTCAGGTGTCCCTTCAGCCTTATATCCAAATCTATAGTTAAAGCCACAGTAAGCCTGTTTCATTTTAAACTTACCAATTAAAATATTGTCTATAAAACTAATAGGTTTCATCTGACGAATATATTCATCAAAAGGTATATTAAATAGATAATCAACACCTAAATCTTCAATTATCTTTGCTTTTTCATCAAAATATAATATATTTTTTACTACTAATTCTCCACAATTAACATTCTTTGGATGATTAGAAAAAGTAAACACTGCACTTCTAAAACCAGCTGCTTCAGCTGTATTTACAGTTCTAGCAATTAATGCTTGATGTCCCTTGTGAACTCCATCAAAATTTCCTAAAGCTACAACAGTATTATCTATATTCTCAATCTCATCTAAGCTATTAAAAATAATCATTCTCTACCCTCTGCTAAAAACTTTGTCTGCTTTAAACTCTTCATTAAAAAAGGCTACACCGAGAAAAATTTCATCATGGCCTCTATACATGTATACATTATACGCATTTTTATATTCGTTTCTTATGTCTATATGCGCTTGTACATTTTTGTATTTAGGCTCACTTTGGATCGTAACCTGATCAACTCTAACACATCCGCCATCGCAAAACCACTTAACTCTATTATCATCTAAAATAATCTTCCCAAAATTAACTAAAGGAAAATCAATGTTTAAAATATGATTATTAATGTCTTCTGGTAATGCTCTAGCATACTTTACAACCTTGCCAGTTTTAGGGTTTCTTATATCTTCACCTTGCTTTAATTTTTTTAGTTCTTCTATATCTATAGAATTTTCTATACTAAATCTTCCGCTTGCTGTTCTAATAAGAGCAGACATTGTTGCTCCACAACCTAATTCTTCACCTATATCTTTACATAAGGATCTTATATATGTTCCCTTGGAGCAAGTGACTTCAAAAACAAATTTTCTTTCTTCTAATAAAAATCCAATTATTTCTATATTTTTAATATACACCTGACGTGATGCAATTTCAACTACTTCTCCTGCTCTAGCATATTCATAAAGTTTTCTACCATTAACCTTAAGAGCTGAATATTTAGGCGGTATCTGGGTTATAGTCCCTGTAAATTTTTTTAAAATTTTCCTTATAATTTCTTCTGAAATTCTTTCATCAGATATCATTTTCACTGCAAGTTCACTGTTATCTTCGACTATCTCTCCCCAAATATCAAGAGTATCCGTTTCAATTCCCAATAGAATCTCACATTTATATTTTTTAAAATCTAAATCAAGATATTCTGTTATTCTCGCAGCAGTTCCTATGCATATAGGTAAAACACCTTCTGCCATAGGATCAAGAGTACCTGTATGTCCAATACGCTTTATTCCTGTTAAACTTCTCATAACATTAACACAATCATGAGAAGTATACCCTTTGGGTTTATTAATATTAATAATGCCCTGTTTAATCATCAGCTAACCTTTCAGATATTCTTCAACTAAGTCCATCATAATTTTCTTTGTTTCTTCGTAATTCTTTGCTATTGTACAGCCAGCCGCCCTAGCATGGCCACCACCATTAAAGCTTTTGCTTATTTCTGCAACATTTATATATTTTTTTGAGCGCATACTAACTTTGCATAAATTCATTTCAATTTCTTTAACAAAAATAGCAACTTCAATGCCTGAAATATTTCTCAAAGTTTCAATTAAACCTTCGGTCTCTTCCATTTTTCCATTTGTTTCTTCAAGCATACTCTGAGTAACACCACAAATAGCAGCTCCACCATCAGCAAACACCTTCATATCTTGTAATGATCTTGTCTGAAGCATAAGCTTTTCTAATCTATTATTCTGATATAACTCAACACTAACCTCACTATAATCAACACCACAATCATATAATTCAGCCACAATTAGGTGAGTTTTTTTTGTAGTATTAGAATATTGAAAATTGCCAGTGTCTGTAGTAATTGCTGCAAAAATAGCATTACCCATTTCCTTATCAATTTCTACTGGTAACTCTTTTAATAAATCATATATAATTTCACCTGTAGCTGCTGCACCGGAATCAATATAATTAAAATCCGCAAAAGGCTCGGTAGTAACGTGGTGATCTATACAACCTTTTATTTTTCCCTGAGAATACTTTTCTTTTCTCTTTTTAAATCGATCTACATCGCCACAATCAATACAAAGACAAACATCAGGATTATCAATTATATTATTGTCATAGGTGCAATAATCTTTGTCCAAAAACTGCAAAAAGGCAGCAATATCATCTTCGATAAGAATATGCGCCTGTTTGCCGAGTTTTCTTAAAGCTATGCAGAGTGCTACAGAAGAGCCTAGAGTGTCGCCATCCATATTAATATGTGTAAACAGCAACACGCTATTTGAATTCAATAAAATCTCTGCTATTTCTTTTAAACCATTATTTTTTTTATTCATCTTCTTCATCCGGTTCTTCTTCGCTTTTATATTTTTCAATACCTAAACTCTTAATTACCTCTGTAATATGTCTACCATATTCCAGTGATGTATCCATCTTAAAAATCAACTCAGGAACATGTCTCAGTTTAATGCTTCTTCCTATTTCTCTCTTAATTAAACCCTTTGCACTTTTAAAGGCAGCAATAACATCGTCTCTTTCTTTTTTATTTTCTTCTTCATCTTTGCTATTGCTACTAAGCACTGTCACATAAACAGTAGCGTAACTGCCGTCAGAGGTAACCTCTACAGCAGATACACTAACTAATCCTGATAATCTTGGGTCCTTAATTTCTCTAAGAAGCAACTGTCCAATAAGTCTTTTGATTTCTTCTCCTAGACGGCCTTGTCTATAACCTTTACCCATCTATCAATTACCTTCCTATTTTCTTTCTACTTCAACCATGTGGAAGCATTCTATTATATCGCCTTCCTTAAGGTCATTGTAGTTTTCGAAGCCAATACCACATTCATAACCATGTTGAACTTCTTTAGCATCATCTTTAAATCTCTTAAGAGATGAAATCTTTCCTTCATGGTAAACTATACCGTCTCTTACTAAACGGATATCAGCATTTCTGATAACTTTACCTTCAAGTACATAAGCTCCAGCAATAGTACCTACTCCAGGAACCTTAAATGTAGTTCTTACTTCTACTTTACCCAAAACTTCTTCTTTAAATTCAGGTTCAAGCATACCCTTCATAGCAGCTTCAACATCATCTATAATATTGTAGATTACTCTATACGTTCTGATTTGAATGCCTTCCCTGTCTGCCATAGTTGAAACAGCAGTACTAGGTCTTACATTAAATCCAATAATTACCGCTCCTGAAGTACCTGCTAACATAACATCTGATTCTGTTACAGTACCTACTCCAGAGTGAATAATTCTAACTCTAACATTCTCATTCTTCAATTTTTCAAGTGATGATACTACAGCTCCAACAGAACCCTGAACATCTCCCTTAACAATTAGGTTAAGTTCTTTTGTTTCACCTTCTTGAATTTGTGAGAATAATTCTTCAAGAGTTGTACTAGCATTTCTAGCAAGAACTTCTTCTCTTAATCTTGATTTTCTTGTTTCTGCAATCTCTCTAGCAATTTTATCCTCTTTAACAGCATTGAATGTATCTCCGGCTTCAGGAACATCAGTTAATCCTAAGATTTCAACAGCTGTTGCTGGACCTGCTTTTTTAATAGTATCGCCTTTATAATTAGCCATACGTCTAATTCTACCGCTGCTAGTTCCTGCAACTACACTCATACCTGATTCAAGAGTACCGTTTGTAACTAATAATGTCGCAACTGGTCCCTTTGACTTATCAAGTCTAGCTTCTACAACAGTACCTAGAGCAAGTCTATTTGGATTTGCTTTAAGTTCCATAACTTCTGCTTGAAGTAATACCATTTCAAGTAGGCTTACAATGCCTTCTCCTGTTTTTGCTGAAACAGGGACTGCAATTGTATCTCCACCCCAATCTTCCACAAGAATGCCATGTTCAGTCAAGTCTTGTTTAACTCTGTCAGGGTTTGCTCCAGGCTTATCAATTTTATTAATTGCTACTATAATTGGTACTCCAGCCGCTTTAGCATGACTAATAGATTCAATAGTCTGAGGTTTAACACTATCATCAGCTGCTACAACTAAAATTGCTATATCAGTAACATGAGCTCCTCTAGCTCTCATTGCCGTAAATGCCTCATGTCCTGGTGTATCAAGGCATACAATTTTCTGTCCATTTATGCTAACTTCTGATGCACCTATATGCTGTGTGATGCCACCTGATTCAGATGCTGTAACATTAGTTTTTCTAATAGCATCAAGAAGTGATGTTTTACCATGGTCAACGTGGCCCATAACAGTAATAATTGGAGGTCTTGATTTAAGTTCTTCTGGCTTATCTTCAAAAGTCTCAATACCCTCTTCTACCTCTTCTTTTTCAACATTACCAATAACAACGTTTACACCAAGTTCTTCTGCCAATACTAAAACTGTATCTTCATCAACATTTTGGTTTATATTCGCCATAATGCCTAGCTTCATTAGCTTCATGATTACAGCTGAAGTTGATATTTCAAGTTGCTCACAGAATCCAGCTACAGTAATTGGAACATTTATTACTTTTGTTCCTACTGGAAGTTCTTCCATTATTTCTGGCTCCTCTACAACTTTAGGTTTCTGATGATGCTTTTTAGGTTTTGGAGCTTTTTCAAGAGATCTCACCTTGTTATTCTGTTTAGTCTTTCCGTTTTTCTCTAATTTAGAAAATTTATCTCTTTCTTTATTTTTATTCTTATCCTTATCTTTTTCATCTCTCTTTATGGTAGGTTTTGTTACCATAGGAGATGGAATGTCTCTATCTTTATCCCTTGTTCTATCATTTTTCTGATAAGGTTTCTTTTCTCCATCTTTGTTATAGTGAGGTTTGTCTCTATAAGGTCTGTTGTCATTTCCTCTGTTGTCATTTCCTCTATTGTCGTTTCTGTCAGTTCTAGGGCCTCTGTCGTTTCTATCGTTTCTATTATCGCGACTCTGATTATTTCTTTGATTATTGTTTCTATTTCTATAATCTCTTGAATTATCATTCTTACTAGCCTCAAGTCTTCTCTTCTCTTCAGCCTTTTCTTTTTCTATTCTTTCAGCTTCTGGGTCATATTTCTTAATTATCTTAAGCCTTTGAGGAGCAGCTGGTACTGGATCAGGATTAACCTTTTCATGTTTTTTCTCTTTTTTTGAATCCATATGTTTTAAATTTTCCTTCTTTGTATCCTCTGTATTTTTAATATCTTTATCTTCAAAAGGTTTATTAGCCACCGGTTTTCCTACAGGTGGTTTTGCCTTTGCTACATCTTTATCTTTAGGAACTGGTTTTCCTACAGGTGGTTTCTGTACTGTCGCCGGTTTTTCGTGATTCTTAGAATGCTGTGTCTTAGAATTTTTAGTCGCAGGGCTGGCAGTTAACTTAGAAGCGGCTTTAACAATCACTTTTGGCTCTTGTGTTTCTGCCTCTTTTTCTACCTTTTTAGGCGCGGCTTTAACAATCTTCGTTTCAGCATTTGTTCTATTTCTCTTTATTGTATTTCTTACTGAAATTGCATCAATCTCAGATAGTCCGCTCATATGACTTTTTGCTTCAATCCCCATTGCATTAATTTTTCCCAGTAATTCCTTACTGTTCATATTTAATTCTTTTGCTAGTTCATGGATTTTAATTGTCATTAGAACACCTCCTTCTATATTGATTGATCTTCATCAATCTCCTTTAAAATTACACGTGCAAAATTTTGATCAGTTATTCCAAAAACTCCCCTTCCTGTAGTGCCACATATTTGTGATAATTCTTCACAATTCCCATATATACGATATTCTATATTTCTATCTTTTGCTGTTTTAACAAGTTTTTTTATTGTATTCTCCGAAACATCACTTGCTAAAATTAAAAGTTTTAACTTTTTTTTATTCATAGCTAAAAGGCAAGTGTTATAACCCATCAATAAATTTCTTGATCGCTTAGCAAAACCTAAATAGCTATCAATCTTTTTTCTCATATTTTTTTAATTCCTCAAACAACTTTTCTAATTGTTCTGTATTTACTTCCATTTCTAAGTTTCTACCAATTGCTTTTCTTTTTTGTGCCTTTTCAAAACACTGAGTATTGGGACATAGATACACACCTCTACCTTTTGCTTTTCCAGTTAAATCAATTGAAATTTGCCCTTCAAATCCAGCAATTCTAATCAAGTCATTTTTAGGCTTAGATTCCATACATCCAACACATCGTCTCATCGGTATTTTTTTAACTTTCAAAGTATCCACCTCACTCTTTATTCTTCCTCTACATATTCATCTTGAATAAGTTCAGTGTTTTCAATCTCTTCAAACTCTTCAGTATCTTCACATTCAAAAATTTCTACATCCTCAGAAAAATATTGTGAATGACTCTTTATATCAATTTTCCATCCACAAAGTTTTGCTGCCAATCTTACATTTTGGCCTTCTTTACCAATTGCAAGAGATAATTGATAATCTGGCACAATTGCAATTGCCGATTTTTCTTCTTCAGCAACTATAACATTTTCAACCTTAGCTGGACTTAAAGAGCTGCTGATTAGTTCTTCAGGACTATCACTCCAATTAATGATGTCAATCTTTTCACCAAACAATTCATCTACTATAACTTGAACTCTAGTACCTCTAGGCCCTACACATGCTCCTACTGGATCAACGTTCTCATCTATTGCATAAACTGCCATCTTAGTTCTAGAACCAGATTCTCTTGAAATGCTCTTTATTTCAACAACACCATCTTGTATTTCTGGAACTTCTAATTCAAACAATCTTTTTACTAATCCAGGATGTGATCTTGAAAGGTATACTTGAGGTCCCTTTGTAGTCTTTTTTACATCCATAATAAAGACTTTTATTCTTCCATTTATCTCATAAGTTTCGCCTGGAACCTGTTCTGTAGCTGCAAGAATCCCTTCTGTTTTTCCTATATTCACAAAAATTGTATCATTGCTTATTCTATGAATCTGCCCTGTAATAATTTCACCTTGCCTATTTATATAGTCATCGAAAATCATACCACGCTCTGCTTCTCTTATTCTTTGAACCACTACTTGCTTAGCTGTCTGAGCTGCGATTCTTCCAAAATCCTTTGGTGTAACTTGATATTCTATTGCATCACCAATATTATATCTTGGATCTATTTCTTGAGCCTCTTCCAAAGAAATTTCAATTAAATCTTCCCAAACTTCATCTACAACATCTTTCTTCATAAATACGTCTATATCGCCATTTTCTCTATCTATATTTACTCTTACATTTTGAGAAGTTCCATAATTTTTTTTGTATGCCGACACTAATGCTGACTCTATAGCTTCGATAAGCACATCTTTTGAAATTTCTTTTTCTTTTTCAAGCTCTTCAATGGCCTTAATAAACTCTCTGTTCATTACCCTGCTAAACCTCCTTTTAAAAAATAACTGCTAATTTTGTTTTAGCTACTTTACTCATAGGTATCTCTATTTCTTTTTTATTTTCGTCTATAATTACAAGATTTTCATTACTAATTCCAACTAGTTCTCCTGTAAACGCTTTCTTTCCATCAATAGCTTGATATAAATTTACATCTACCTGTTTACCCGCATATCTAATAAAATCTTTTTCTTTAATTAATGTTCTATCCATACCAGGTGATGAAACTTCAAGATAATAATTCTGCTCAATAGGATCAGATTCATCCAGTTTTCCACTTAAAAATCTACTTACTTTTTCACAATCATCGGTACTAACATATTCTTCCTCAGATCCTTCTTCTTTATCAATATAAACTCTTAAGAACCAGTCTTTTGCTTCTTTCATAAATTCTACATTATAAAGTTCTAGGCCATTTTCACTCAAAAACGGATTTAAAATATCCTCAACTAAGTCTTTTATTTTTACCTTAGCCATCTCTTCCCTTTCATATCTTCTCTTATATATTTTTAAATTCTATAACTACAAAAGTAGAAGAGTGGACAAAGCCCACTCTTCTAAAAAACAAGTCTAAAATTAACAACTTAGATAATCGTAACATAAAAACCCTGTAAATGCAAGACCTTTATTAATTTTAAGTCTCTATCTACCTAAAAGCTCCAGTGCTCTTTTTGGTTCACTCACTTTCATTATCATAGGAGCAATACCATTATTAGAATACCCATACATATAGGAAACATTTATGCCTGCCGAAGCCAATTTTTTCAAAACTTCATATAAAGCTCCTGGAATATCTGGTGTCTCTACACACAAAACATCTACTAAGTTTACAGTTAGCTCTTTCTCTCTTAAAACCTTAACAGCTTTATTAAAATCATCAACTATCATTCTTGCAATGCCAAAATCTGATGATTCTGCAATGCTAAGTGCTGAGATATTAATATTATTGGCTCCTATTATTTCTGTAAGTTCTTCTAATCGTCCTGCTTCATTTTGTAAAAACACAGTAACCTGCTTAATTATTTTCATTCTCCTATTCTCCTTTCCTATATATGACGTCTATCAATTACTCTTTTAGCTTTTCCTTCACTTCTTTCTATAGTTTTATGCTCAGCTAAAGTTACCTTTACACCTATACGAAGTACACTATTTAATTTCTGCTTTATTTTTTGAGTAATTCTTTCTAATTCTCCCATTTCATCTGGAATATATTTTTCATTTAGTTCTACCTTTACTTCTATTGTATCCATAGTACCCTTTCGATCAACTATAATTACATAATTTGCAGAAACTTCAGGGACTTCAAAAAGTACACTTTCCACTTGCGATGGGAATATATTTACCCCTCTTACAATAAGCATGTCATCGCTTCTACCCAAAATTTTTCCCATTCTAGCATTAGTTCTTCCACAATCACATATCTCACGAGTAATTCTACTTAAGTCTCTAGTTCTATATCTTAGAAGTGGCATAGCTTCTTTAGTTAAGTGAGTAAAAACAACTTCCCCAACCTGCCCATTTTCTACTGGATTAAGAGTCTCTGGGTTTAATATCTCAGGATAAAAATGATCCTCTGCTATATGTAAACCATCCTGCTTACTGCAGCTCATAGCAACCCCCGGGCCCATTATTTCGCTAAGTCCATATATATCATAGGCTGTAATACCAAGACCAGCTTCAATTTTCTTTCTCATTTCTTCGCTCCAAGGTTCTGCTCCAAAGATTCCTATTCTAAGGGATAATTCCTCAGGTTTAATCCCTGCCTCTTCTAAAGACTCTGCTAAAAACATTGCATATGAAGGTGTACACGCAAGTATTGTAGATTTAAAATCTTTCATTAAAGTAAGCTGATTCCTCGTATTCCCCCCGGAGATTGGAATAACCCCTGCTCCAAGTTTAGTTGCTCCATCATGCAATCCTAACCCACCAGTAAATAGTCCATATCCATATGCAATCTGAATTACATCTTTATTAGTTCCACCTGCACAGCATATGGCTCTTGCAACACATTCCGAAAAATTTTCTAAATCTTTTCTTGTATACGGAACAGCAGTTGGCTTCCCTGTAGTTCCTGAAGATGCATGCATTCTAACAAACTGACTCTCAGGTGCTGCACAAAGTCCAAACGGATAGTTATCCCTTAAGTCCTTTTTTGTAGTAAAAGGGAGTTTAACTATATCATCAATTGTTTTAATATCTCCGGGTTCAACACCAAGTTCCTGCATCTTTTTCCTATAAAACTCAACATTTTGGTAAACTCTTGCAACCGTATCTCTAAGCCTACGGCTTTGCATTTCACGTCTTTGTTCAATATCCATACATTCTGCAGTTTCATTCCATATCATTGTTCCTATCTCCTTTTCATTTTTATACTTTGCTTATATCCTGAAAGTAACTACCACTGTATTTTTAAATAAAAAAAGGACTCTCCTTCTCCTAAGAGACGGAAAGTCCGCGGTACCACTCTTATTGCCTGTTAAGGCCACTCAGGACAAACATCCTTATCTCTGTAACGGGAGAACCCGTG
>DAMCXN010000050.1:0-208 GCA_032096995.1 Aminipila sp. | reverse complement strand
ACCTACTGTCTGTCAATTCAGCTTGTTCAGTACACCAGCTCAAGGGGGAACTTCAACTAAAGAATCATCATCGGTTTCCAGCTATCCCGACTCTCTGTAGATAATTTCAGTAATTTACTTTACCCTATCATCGCTTTTAAATTCATTTTTGTTTTATTTGCACTAATGTTACACTATATTTTTGTATATGTCAACAATTTTTATATTG
>DAMCXN010000049.1:14094-20995 GCA_032096995.1 Aminipila sp. | reverse complement strand
CTAATTCACCTTTTTATTTTCAATTAAATTATTCTTGGATTTATCTTGGTGGAGCTTTAGGGGTCTTTGCAGTTAGCATATCCAATATAGTTGTTAGTAAGATTTCTTCCTTTTATGTAACTTTACTAATGTTTATAGGTCAAGTTTTCACTGGTATAGTTCTTGATATCATAATTAGTAAAACATTTTCACTAGGAAATCTTTTGGGCGGAATCTTTGTAACTATTGGCTTAATATTAAATCTATGGTTTGATAAAAATGAGGCTATCTCAAATAACGATTAATAATCGTTATTGAGGCAGCCTCATTTTTTTATAATAAGTCATTAAATTGTCTATTTTATAACTTTATATGAACATCCATCAAACGCTAAATCAAACTTGCATATACTTTGATACATACAATATTTACATGCAGTTTCATTCCCAACTTTTTTGGGAGATACCTCTACGCTACCATCAACTAATTGTTCACAAAGTTCTTTTATTTTATTATCTACTGCAGCTTGAAGTTCTACAAACTCTTCATTGGTAAGTAGCTTGTCTTTACTAGTTCCAACTATAATCCCATCTTTATTTCTACGAATAGGTACTATATCAGAACTTCCTGCAAAGTCTCCCGCTATACACTCTATTACCTCTGGATTGTTTAATAAAACACCATCTAGTTTAAAAGCTTTTCTTACTTCTTCTTTTATTTTATTTTCTATCTTTTCTTTATCATAATCACTAGCATTTATCATAGGTTCATCTAACTTAAAATAAAATATTCCTGCTGGCTTAGGTTCTATATCATTTTGATGAATCTTTTTATCCTTCCCCAATGCTGCTTTTAAATAAAGAAGTAACTGAAGTCTCCATCCACCTTTAGCTTCCTCTAGGTCAAACTTTTCGTTTCCAGATTTATAATCTATAATCTTTACATAATCCTCAGGTAGTATGTCTACTCTGTCTATTTTCCCTTCAATTAAAACCTGTCCCTTAGATGTCTCAACCTCTATAGGAGCAAATACTTTCTTTGAGTCTCTTCCAAATCCAGCTTCAAAATAGATATCTTGTATTTTCCCTTGCTGCACATGATCTACTAAAATCAATGCAGCATCATTACAAACTCGTTTCATTCTTCCAGCTTTATAAGTCTCTTCATTGCCCCCTGACAGTATTCCCTCTCTGTATTGAGCTCCTTCATTATCAATAAAATCATTTACAAATTGTCTGCATTCCTGAGAAGTGATATTCATCCAACGAGAATTTTCAGCTGTAATGGGAATACCTCTTTCGGTTAAATAATCTGAAAGACGCATTAAGCATAAATGATATATATCTCCTATTTCACGTCCAGCAATTTCAAATACCCTTTTTTCCTCAGGCTTTAATCCATAATTAATAAAATGGGCAAATGGACATCTACCGAATTTCTCCAATCTGGAAGGACTTATGGATAAATCGTATTTTTCATCTACCTTATATAGTTTATCTATCTGTTTTGCAGAAATAACTTCCTCCTTTATTTTAAAGAAAAGCCCTTCCTGAACTTTAGCTAAAGCTTTATTTTCGTTCATCTTATACCAATTTAGAGCCTGCTTAAAACATTCATTTAAAGGTTCTCCATCAATATTTTTTCTCAGAGCATCAGTTAAATGCCTTATGCCATTTTCTCTTGCTTCAAATAATTTTATTGGATTTTCTTCACTAATTATATCTTTTTGCACCTTTACATAAGGAAAAATATTAGTTATTTTATTAAAAATAGCTGATGGTTTTAATTCTTTACCTTCATTATCAGAAATAGAATGACTCATAAACAGATATTTTTCAGGCTTTGATAAAGTTCTATACATAGCTATTTTTTCTTCCATGGCCCTAAGTTCATCTAGTTTGCAAATCTCTACGTTTTTATTGAAAAGTACCAGTTTTTCATCATCATTTAAAATACCATCTCCACTAACCGTTGAAGGTAAGATACCATCATTTGCACCCAGGACAACAAGCGCTTTAATTTGCCCTATTCTAGTACGCTGCATAGTACCTACTATAATCTCATCTATTGTTGCAGGAATCAATCCAATCTCTACTGATTCAAACCCTGCTTTTAAAATCATTTCTAATTCTGATATTTCTAATTCTTCATCTCCCATAACGGTTACTAGTTGGTCATAAATTTCTATAGCGGTTTTCCATATTTGGGACATCTCAAATGCCATTTCATAATAACCCTTTTTATTTTGTTCCTCCATAAGGTCTTCAATCCTTTGAGGAAGTTGTAGATGATCTTTTAAGAAAAAATATAATACTGCTACCTTTTCAGATACAGTTTTTGCCTCTTTAAGCGGTTCGCTAAAAGCTAAGATTGTTTGCATGACAAACTCACGAGACCGATTAA
The DNA here is from genome assembly GCA_032096995.1 of Aminipila sp. GTDB lineage: Bacteria > Bacillota > Clostridia > Peptostreptococcales > Anaerovoracaceae > Aminipila. The sequence continues at coordinate 18,613 of DAMCXN010000049.1, read as the reverse complement.
TATCCTCAAGCTCTTCCGGGGTGTAATCATGAATTCCTCGTTTGAATTCCTTCTTCCACATATTGCCGCGAATTTTAAACTTATATGCATAATTTTCAAGTTGTTCAACATCCTGCTGAGATAATCCAACAAGCCCTGTTTTTATAAAACCAATAACAGTTTCTAAATCCATCTTACCTTTAGCAATCTGCATTAGATAAATATTTAGACTTATAACAGGGTTATGTAATATACTTCTTTTCTTGTCCATAAAAGGATTTAAACCATATTCTTTGAAAACACGATTTATAATTGAGCCTCTTGTATCTAAATCATTACAAATAACTGCAATGTCTTTATATCTAAGTCCTTTTTCTCTTAAAAGCCACAAGATATATGCCGCTGCAGTCTCTGCCTCAGCATAAGGATTTGCCGCCTTAACCAGGTTAACAGACGGAGCATCATGCTCCCACTTTTTTATAGGAATTGAAAATAATTCGGACTCTATAGCAGAGAGTTCTTTAGCCTCTGCTTTTTTTATACGATACTTTTCATTTATCTCTAAAGTATCATAGGACTTTGATAATCCTTCTGAAATTTTCTCAAATTTTTCTATGATATTTCCTGTTAACGCAAAAATTTCACTATCTCTGCATCGTTCACTATATGTCATAACTATATTTACATTTATAGCATTATCTATAAGTTCCCTAATTAAATCAAGATTTTTAGGTGTAAAGTAATCAAATCCATAAACCCATATTTCACATTCTTTTACAAGGTTAGCGTATTTTATTTTATCTATACAATATTCAAGATAATCTTCTGTATCTATATATTTTTCAGAAATTGTAGTCTCATATTCTTCGTAAATAGCTTTTATATCTTCTAGTTTTTTATATAAAATTGACTCTTTATCAATACTCTTTAAAATGTCAGGTAACATTTCTGGTGGAGTATTATACTGCTTCATCTCTGAGATAAGATTATTAACTAACTCTATAAATGAAGTCTTGGTTTCCATTCCTCTAAAAACACCTAAGGTCTGGTTTTTTTCACTAATTATTTTTGAAAGAAGCATATGTCTGCCATACTTATCAAGTCGTGATATTTTTTCTCCTCCAACTTCTTTAAGCACACGCAAACCAAGCCTTGAAGGACTTATAACCTCCAAATCCATCAAACCCTTTACTTCTAAGTATTTAAAAGCATTTCTCTCTGCTTGAAGGGTAAATTGATCTGGGACAAGCAATAAAGTTCGTCCTTTCACATTATCAAATATAAATCTATCTTTATCAATGTTTTCTCTGCCATAGTATATTTTCAGCATAATATCTCTGCCTTTTCATAGTTATTTTTCTAATTTATATATTAAGTATATCAAACACTTTATATTTTAACCACAAAAATATAACTCCCTTAATATCAAAAAAACCTGAGTGAAAACTTTGTAAAGTCACACTCAGGTTTCAAATTTGTCCATATTATTTACCTGTTAATTCTTTAAATATATCACTTACTTTTTGTATTTTTTCTACAAGATAAGCATTAGTACCGCAGAAAACAAGTCCATTTTCAACATCACCTTTAGCCGCAGCTATTAAAGCCTCTGTTATACAATAAGGTGCTACCTTAGGGTTACAAGCTGTCATACATCCATTGCAACGTTTAATAGGAAGTTTTTCTTCTCTCTCTGCTACTTCAGTCACAAATTTATTTTTTATTGCTCTTCCAGGCATTCCTACTGGACTTTTTATAATTGCAATATCTTTCTTTTTACAATTAACATATGCCTGTTTGAAAGCCTCTGGAGCATCACATTCTTCTGTAGCAACAAATCTTGTTCCAATTTGCACGCCATCTGCGCCATAGGATAAAGCCTTTTCTATATCATCTTTTGTAAAAATTCCTCCTCCTACAATCAACTTGCACTCTGGAATATTTGATATTTCTGCTTTTATTTCCATAATAGTTTTATAATAATTTTCATCAGCTATCTCTAGTTGCTCTTCTTTAAATCCTAGATGTCCACCAGCATTAGGTCCCTCAAATACAAAACCATCTGGCATTCTATTATGTTTCTTAGTCCAATTTCTTATAATCAGTGCTGCTGCCCTAGCTGAAGACACAATTGGTATAAGTTTTATATCTTTGCTCTTTACGATTCCTGGAAGTGCAGTAGGAAGGCCTGCTCCTGAAACAATAACTTTAGCTCCCGCCTCAATAGCAGCTTTTATTATTTCATCATAGTTCCTTGCTACACACATCATGTTAACGCCAATAGGCCCTGCTCCTTTAACATCTTTAACTTCATTTACCGCAAGTTCTACTTGTCTTCTTATAGCTCTGACATTTGCTGCCAAAGGATCTGTGTAAAAATCTTCCTCTAAATATCCAGGCTGAGCTCCTGATATGACTCCAACTCCACCGCACTTTGCTACTGACGAAGCCAATTTCCACATAGAAACTCCTATACCCATTCCTCCTTGAAAGATAGGTACTGGTATTTCTAATCCATTCATATTCATCGGTTTAAGCCCCATAGGTCCCTCGCTTCTAACAGGCTTTATAAGCTGAGTTCTGAAAAAGTCTCTTAGACCTTCCAGTGATTTTAGAAGCATCTCCACTTCAGTCTCAGTCATATTTGCCGTTATATCCTTAATCATGTTTTTATGAAAATTTTGATGTTCCTTAACTACATCTATACCTTGTTGTGTAAGCCCAATTTTCACTATTCTTCTATCTTCAGGAATTCTGCGTCTCTCAACATATCCTTTTTTAACTAGTTTGTTTATAGCTACAGTCAATGTACTTACACTAATTTTCAAGGAACCCGCTACCTGCGTCATTGTTTTTAGTTTTCCAATTCCGATAGCTTCAAGGGTATGAATTTCTGTAATAGAAAGGTCAACATTAGTTGATTCTTTTAAAGCTTGTTCTTCAACCTTTAAAACACTATTCATAAGACTTACTAATATTTCGTTTAATTTAGTCTCTCTCTCCACCTTCTGCTCCTTGTCCTTTAACCCATAGCAAAAGTTATTTCACATTTACAGGCTACTTTTTCACCTAAATAAGCAGTGGCTATACCTTTTCCAGAACTGCTACGTAGGCGATCTAATTCAACATGTAAACGAAGAGTATCTCCTGGCACAACTTTTTGACGGAATTTTGCCTCTTTAATACCACCAAAATATGCGATCTTGCCACGATGTTCAGGCATAGACAAAATTGCAACTGCACCTGCCTGCGCCAAAGCCTCTACAATCAATACACCTGGCATAACCTTTTCCTGTGGGAAATGACCCTCAAAATAATATTCTTTTTCATTTACATGCTTTATAGCTGTAACGCTTTTACCCTCTTCCATTGCTTCAATTTCATCAATCAAAAGAAATGGATCTCTATGGGGAATTATTTCCATAATTTGTTCTCTATTCATTAACATATTTTGTTTCCTTTCCGAAACCTATAATTACTTTCTTGGATTTGCTTGTGGTTCCTTATTTTAAACATATATGTTTATATCACTACACTATATAGTATCATAAAATCCGTTAATTTGCCAAAACGCTTATTTTTCAGAAGCTAATCACAAGCCCATTTATTATAATCAAGGTTGCACTACTATTTTCTCTAACCCTACAACAATATTTTTTACCGCTTTTCACATATAGTTGTATAGAATTAGACTTGGCCCTAATTAAATAGGTTCATCAAAAGGTCTTTAAAATCAGAGAATTAAAATGCATATTAACAAACTTTATTAATACTAAATTCAAAAATCATAAATTGGTCAAAAGCCTCAAAACCAATTAAAGTTTATAACTACTAAGTTTGGTACCACCAGCAAATCCATAGCCACCATTTATTTTACAAACTTCTTAAATAAAATGGTTCCATTATGCCCTCCAAAACCAAGGGAATTTGACATAACATAGTTAAGTTCCTTCTCTCTGCCCACATTTGGAACATAGTCAAGGTCTAACTGTTCATCTGGAACTTTATAATTAATAGTCGGTGGAACAAAATCATCACCAAGAGCTTTAGCACAAATAACAGCTTCAATAGCTCCTGCTGCACCAAGAAGATGACCTGTCATACTCTTAGTTGAACTTACAGGTACCTTTGTGTCATTACCAAATACTAATTTAATAGCTTTAGTCTCAAAATCATCATTATATGGAGTACCAGTTCCATGAGCATTAATATAATCAATTGACTCTGAACTAATACCAGCATCATCTATAGCCATCTTCATAGAAGCCGCTGCACCATCTCCTGATGGAGAAGGTGATGTAAGATGATAAGCATCACAAGTTGTACCATAACCTGCTACTTCACCATAAATCTTAGCTCCTCTTGCAAGAGCATGTTCCATTTCCTCAAGAACAAGGAATCCAGAACCTTCGCCCATTACAAATCCATCTCTTTCTTTATCGAAAGGAGTTGAGCATCTATCTTTATCAGTTCTTGTTGATAAAGCTGTCATATTTGCAAAACCTGCAAAACATACTGGTGAAAATGCCGCCTCAGCACC